>ONIP01000041.1 GCA_900317955.1 uncultured Bacteroidales bacterium | reverse complement strand
TTGACGGGTGTGGATTGATTGTTGAGCCGCATGGGTGTTTTTGTGTATGTAACGCGTTTCTGTCGTTTTTATTGTAGAGCCATTAAGAACCCATGATTCAATATTTTGTTTTCCTCACAACAATATTCAATGCGTTTGAACGTTATTAATAAAAGAAAATCATCATCCATGAAACATATCGAAATCATCAACGGACCCAATCTGAACCTCACCGGCAAGCGTGAGCCTGCCATCTATGGAAACACCACTATGGAGGAGATGGTGGACGCACTCAGACGGCGTTTTCCGGATGTAGAGATAGGCTACTACCAGAGCAACGTCGAGGGTGAGATTATCAACCGCCTGCACGAGGTGGGGTTCTCCGCCCAGGGCATCATCCTCAACGCCGGGGGCTACAGCCACACCAGCGTGGCCATCCACGATGCCATCGCCGCCATCACCACTCCCGTCATCGAGGTGCATATCAGCAACATCTTCGCCCGTGAGGAATACCGCCGCCATTCCCTCCTCAGCGATGTCTGCAGGGGCGTAATATGCGGACTTGGACTGGAGGGCTACCGTTTTGCTGTCGAATCATTTCTAAAAGATAAACATCAATGAGACGTTTTTTCTTTGCGCTATTACTCCTGACAGGAGGCACCCTATGGGCTAATGGTGACCCTGTGGCCACGTTCTGCGCACTAACCCTCTCACGCAATCCAATCGGCGTGCATGTCCCTGAGGTGCAACTCAAATACGAACACCTCACTGTCACCCCTGAGGGCCGCTACACGCTGGTGCGGGTTGAATATCTCCTCTACAACAACAGCAAGAAGGACTTTGCCAACTTGCCCTATGGCTTCCCCATCGACTATTACCGTCACGGTTCCGAGCGTTGGGCATCCCTCGACGGCAACTCCGAGAGCGTGGCCGAAGTAGGCTGGCGTGACGACTACATCACTGAAGTCGCCTTTACCCTCAACGGCATCCAGCTTCCCTTCCAAATCTCTGCCGACAGCCTGCTGAAGGCAGGTCGCCCCCTCCTCACTCCCGCCGAGGCGGCCAAAGACAAGAATGGCGACCTCTTCGAAACCCGCCTCGACAGCATCAACTACGCCCTCTACAAGTACGAGAGCGACCTCTTGCGCCGTTGGTATTATACCCGCCTCAACATCCCTGCCGGCAAAGCGGTCAAACTGGTGGTGCAATACCGCGTTGAAAATAGTTGCACGGTGAGTTTGCCCCAACAAGATGCTCAGGTCAGTCAGCCCCGTGGACACTGCCGATTTGCCTACGACTTCTCTCCCGCCTCCTACTGGGGCAATGGCAAGGCAGAGACCTTCGCTGTGCTGGTCGATGTCTCGCGTGTGCGCACCGGGCGCAATTTAGAGGACACAAACAGCTGTGTTCCCCATGGCCTCTCTATGCGCAAGATAAAGGGCGACCGTTGGCACTACACCTCACGCAACTTCGACCTTGCCAAGGCAGAGCCATTAAGCTTCTACTACTGGTTTGAAAATGAACCCGCCCGCCTCACCGACCTCTTCAACCACCGCATCTCCCCCGACCGCTACACCGTTGAGGTGAGTGGCTCCGACCCCAAATATCCCGCCGCCAACCTGTCGGACATGGACCTTGGCACCACCGCTGTGCTTCTTCCGGACAAAGCCGACTCGCTCCATATCACCGTCCATTTCAAACAGCCTACCAAGGTGAAGACCATCGTCTTCTACAACGGCTACTGCAAGAGCCCCGACACGTGGCACGCCAACAGCCGTGTTGCATCCATGATGGTCTATGACACCTGCTGCTGCGACCGGTGGCACACACCGCTCTTTTGCGACTATTACAACCCTTCGCCCGATTACTTCAAAGGCTTTGAGTACCTCCCCAAGCAGCTCCGCGCTACCGCGCCCGTCGATTTCACCTGGCAGGGACTCACCGATGCCGCTGAAATCATCCACATCTCCGACTACTATGGCAACAAGCCTGTCACCGAATTGTATTTTGCCATCGCCGCAGTGGCCAAAGGCAACAGATACAGTGATATCTGCGTCTCTGAGATAGTCCTTCTGGGAGAGTAGGAAAAACTTTTCTCACTCTTTTTTCAAACAGAGTGTAAGATTTGGCACTCTTTTGCGACTACAAGGCATGAACAGAGAAACAAAACAATTCGAATCTGACTATCTGCCTTTGCAGCCCGCCATGCAGCGTATGGCCGAGAGTCTTCTTCACGACGAGCAGGAAGCGGCCGACGTGGTGCAGGATTGTTTTGTCACACTTTGGAACGACCGTCGCAAGCTACGCAAAGTGTCCAACCGCGAGGCGTGGTGCATCATGCTGGTAAAGCGGCGTTGCATCGACGTGTTGCGCCGCCGCCACCCCACTGTCGATATTGATTCGGTGATTAATCTGGCCGACGAACCAGTCGAGGACGACGACCGTCTGGTTTTGGCTCTCCGTTTCATAGACCGTCTGCCCGAGAGGCAGGCTCAGGCTGTGCGTCTGCGCCATTTCGACGATGCCGACACTCAAACCATTGCCCACACTATGAATATTAATGAAGGGAATGTCTATACCATTCTCTCACGAGCATATAGTTCACTAAAACAAATGATTCTGGATTATGAAAGAGAATAATGATATACCCACTCTTGAGCAATTGCTCCAGGCGGTCGAGCATGCAGGGCGCGACCAACGCCGAAGACAACAGTTGTCTCAAATGATTGAACAAATGTCTGAGGATGAAGCTTCAAAGAGTCATACTATTCGTCTCTGGGTTGTGCGTGTGGCAGTTGCCGCAATGATTACGCTTTTTGTTGTGGTTCCAGTATGGAATTGGATTGGTGTCGACCAGTCGGTGGATATGCAGGTTTCGCAGGTATCGGTGGCGAGCCAGGCCAGGAACGTTGAGCCTGTAGCAGTAGAGGTAGAGCAGAAGCGTGATTATGTCGCCCGGCGGCATGCCAGGACTTTAAACAGGACATTGCCCGACCTTGTTGAGCCAGAGTGCGAAGAGCTGGACAATACGTCCGATGTAGTTGTAGTAGAGTCTCAACCTGTATTCGATGTGCAGGAAGAGACGGTAGCCGATAATCTTGAGCCCATTGTGACTGACCCTGTTGTCGAAGAAGTGTTGCCCGTAGTTCCCAGTAAAGAACCGGAGCAAGTGGCGCAGTCCATGCCCCGCACAGACGCCAAACGCGAGAGGCGTAGTTTCTTCAGTTTCCTCAGTGCCGAACCCAGTATGATGGATGGTACGATGTTGGCTTTCCAATTATTATAGAATATAAATATATTGATGTCATGAAACGTATAGTAACAATCCTATTTGTCCTTGTTATGTCGAATGCAGTTTGTGGCCAGAATGTTGGTACTACCTGTGTCGATGACAGTAGCAGCACTGCCAATTTGAAAGTAGTTCTTGGATTCTCGGCTGGAGCCACCCTTTTTTCACCGGCCAATGAAGGGTCGCCATATTACAGCAAGTATGGCTTTGGTCTGCAAATACCTTTGGTGGCACGGTGGGAGATAGCACCTAATTGGATGCTAATGGCAGGTTTGCGTTATGATTTCAACTGGGAACCTTTGTATTATGCTGTTGAGCCAGTGCGTAATGCCAGAGGCGAGTTTTTAGGAGGTGTTCAGTTCAATCAAACTGCCACCACTGCAACGCAGAAAGGTTATGCCTTCCGTTCATACGTTGGAATTCCGGTGGAGTTGAAATTGTACCCATGGAGTAAGCACAAGAACCGGTTGGGAGTAGCACTTGACGTTTATGCGGGATATGCTGTGAACCAATTTATAGATATTGAAAATATAACTCCCTCCACAGAAGGAATGCAGTATTCTGGATACAACCGCTCGCAATATAATGCCATGAAACCGTGGAAGGCAGAGGTGGGGTTCACTCTCAGTACCGATATAATCGGCATGGCACACGGAGTGCGTCTGTTCACCAATCTGCTACCCTCATATCAAGATCCCGTGTCGGGAGAGAAGATTTACCTGTCGGGCATAACGTTGTTCCTATAGTTGAGGAATGTATTTTTAAATAAAATGTTTTTTAGTAATGAAATATACAAAATACTTGATTATGAATATGAATAAAGTAAAAACTCTTAAGTCTACAGCCGTGGCAATACTGTTTTTTTGTTTAATGACAATAGTTGCAACTGTCTCCGTACAAGCTCAGACCGAATTGTCCAGCCCGTTGATTACCACCACTGGTCCCAACGTGTTGGGAGCTGGGCATATACAATGGAACAGTAGTGTTGAAGGGCATGATGCCTCTGTTTGGAATACTTATGGTTTCGATGCTCATAGTTATAGTTTTGGAGCCACTACCGGCATACGTTTTGGAGTGGGCAGCCGTGCCGAGTTGGCATTCAGTATGGTTGGGAATTATAACATGTGGGATACAACTATTTTCCGTAATACGTTATTTCTCAGACCTGCCGTAGGAGCACGTTTGCTGCTTACCGAAGGGATGGGATGGGTACCGCAAATAACCTTCTTCACACAGGTGGGCGTGTCATTTGTGCAGCCTCTTGAACAGCAAGGAGAGTGGGATCGTATGGTTCATCCCGAATTGGGTTTGCAGTGTCGTAACCGATTAGGCCAACGTTGGCTGTTGGACTATACCCTCGGCTATTCTTGGAACAAATATAGTTTGAGTGCATACGACTTTGAAAATGAGGTTTTGTTTGCTTTGGCAGTTCGGTATTTGGTCAGCAACCGTTTGTTGTTGGGGGTGGCAGTGAGTAATATGAATAGTATGCGTCGTCCCATTGGGGAGTTCGAAGTGGGGTATTTGGCCTGCACCGATTTGCAATTGACGTTTCGGGCAGGCATTTCGGGCAGCAGAGGGTCGATAGGTGGGGACACACAGGCCAATGCACTTGCAGGTGTGAGCTGGATGATAAGATAATTGTCAGGAAACAGACTTCGCATTGTCGTAGTGTTTACGAATTAGATACAGTGTATTGTGTCGCGTTTCTCAGAGACGCGACATTTTTTTCTTTGATAAGCAAAGCAACCGAATGAAGCGGGTTTTTGCCGGGAGGGGGCGGTAGAGAGGGAGATGTGGTGAAGAGTACAGCCTTGAAATGAGCCACTCTGGATGGTGTAAACAGTTGAGAACACCATCTTTGTCTTGGGTATGTTTTGGGAAGTACAAAAATATTCTTTCTGAATGTGGAAAAATGTGTATCTTTGCAACCGCAAAGTGGATAGATTTGTAATGATTGCAACCACTGAAAAATAATGCTAAACACATGATTTTCACAACCAATCACGTCTTTTCCCCCCTTTGCTTTTTTATGTTCAACATCAAAAAAAGTAGAGTACTATGAGTTATTTCTTCACTTCTGAATCAGTAAGCGAGGGTCACCCCGACAAGGTTGCCGACCAGATTTCTGACAGTCTATTAGATGAGTTTCTTCGCAGAGACCCAAACAGCCATGTGGCATGCGAGACCTTAGTTACCACCGGTTTGGTGGTGGTGAGCGGTGAGGTGACATGCGACGGGTATGTCGAGATTCAAGACACCGTGCGCGATGTGATTCGTCGTATTGGCTACACGAAGGGCGAGTATATGTTTGAAGCCAATTCGTGTGGAGTGTTGTCGACCATCCATGGGCAGAGTTCTGACATTAACCAGGGCGTTGCACGCACCACTGCCGAAGAACAAGGCGCAGGTGACCAAGGCATGATGTTTGGATACGCCTGCAACGAAACCCCTGAATTTATGCCGCTGCCAATCACGCTTGCTCATATCTTCTTGCAGGAACTGACCCGCATACGCAAAGAGGGGCATGTGATGACCTATCTGAGACCCGATGCCAAGAGCCAGATTACGGTAGAATACGACAATGACGGCAATCCGCAGCGTATTGAGGCCATTGTGGTGTCGACACAGCATGACGATTTCGACGAGGAGTCGGCGATGTTAAATCGCATCAGACAGGATGTAAAAGAAATTTTGATTCCGCGCGTGTTGTCGCGTTTGAGCGAGGGAAACCGTGCGTTGTTTGCCAAAGAGGACTACAAACTGTTTGTGAACCCCACGGGCAAGTTTGTGATAGGAGGCCCCCACGGCGATACAGGTTTGACCGGACGGAAGATAATAGTAGACACGTATGGTGGGCGTGGCGCCCACGGCGGCGGAGCATTCAGTGGTAAAGACCCCTCTAAGGTGGATCGTTCAGCGGCATACGCCACGCGCCATATAGCCAAAAATATGGTGGCAGCAGGTTTGTGCGACGAAGTGCTGGTGCAGGTGGCCTACGCTATCGGCGTGGCAGAGCCTGTAGGGCTTTATGTAAATACCTATGGCACGGCGCATGTGGATATGGACGATGGCGAAATAGCCCGCAGGATAGGCAGCATTTTCGACTTGCGTCCTTATGCCATTATAGAAAAGTTCGGACTTAAGAATCCTATCTATGCCCCCACAGCAGCGTATGGACACATGGGCCGCGACCCATACAGTGGCGAGGTGAAGATGTACGACGCACAGGGTAAGGAGTATTCGAAGACCGTGGATTTCTTTGCCTGGGAGAAGTTAGACAGTGTGGATGCTATTCGTAAGGCGTTCGACTTGAAGTAGTTTCTTTTGCTTAGTTTCTTTCATCAGATGAATTTCACAGGACTAATTATCGGGCTATCGACATTCTTGTGCATAGGGTTGTTCCATCCCATTGTCATCAAGGCTGAGTATTATTGGGGAGTGGGCTGCTGGTGGATTTTTATGCTGTTAGGGATAGGGTGTGTTGTCGGCTCTTTGTTTGTAGGTAGTGTGTTGTGGGCGGCAGTGCTTGGCGTGGCCGGTTTCTCGAGTTTGTGGTCAATCTTGGAACTTTTCAAGCAACGTAGACGTGTAGAGAAGGGCTGGTTTCCACGCAACCCCAAACGGGGGAGGAGCGGAGGAAAATTGTAATTGAGTATTAAGTGAATTAGTTTTAGTATTTTAAGAACAGGAAGTTATGACAAAGTTAAGTGTAAACATCAACAAGGTAGCCACATTGCGCAATGCCCGGGGAGGCAATGTCCCCGATGTTGTGAAATTTGCCTTGGATTGTGAACGATTCGGCGCAGAAGGCATTACGGTCCATCCCCGTCCAGACGAACGGCACATTCGCTACAAGGATGTGTACGACCTGAAACCCGTGCTGAACACAGAATTCAACATTGAAGGGAATCCCGTGCCACGGTTTGTGGAGTTGGTGAAAGAAATCAAGCCTGCCCAAGTGACGCTGGTGCCTGATGCCGAAAACGTGCTGACAAGCAATGCCGGTTGGGACACAGTGAAACACCAGACGTTCTTGCGAGAGATGGTGGCCGAATTCAAGTCGTGCGGGATAAGGGTGAGTATTTTTATTGACCCGGTGCCGCAGATGATTGAAATGGCAGCCCAGACAGGAACTGACCGTGTTGAACTGTACACAGAAGCTTACGCCCGTGGCTATGCCGCCGACCCGTCAAAGGCCGTTGCACCTTATACCGTGGCAGCAACGGTGGCAAGAGAGTGTGGCTTGGGACTGAATGCGGGGCACGACCTTTCGCTTGAGAACCTTCGTTATTTCCGCCAGCAGATACCTTGGTTGGACGAGGTGTCCATTGGCCATGCTCTCATAAGCGATGCACTATATCTTGGAATTGAGGAGACGGTACATCGTTATTTGCAGTGCCTTAGTTGAAGTTTTATTTAGAATGAATTATACGATATGAAGAAGATGGTTATTGCACTGGCCGTGGCAGCGTTGTTTGCCGCCTGTTGCCAGACAGACCCTCAACCTAATTGTGCTGATCCTGCCGAAACAGTCATGGCCAACATCCTGAGCCGTAAGAGCGTCCGCTCTTATACCAGCGACACCATCCCGTCGGCTGTGATGGAGAATTTGTTGCGAGCAGCCATGGCAGCCCCTTCTGGCAGGAATATCCAGCCATGGAGTTTTGTGGTTCTGAAAGATACAAGTCGTTATGACGAGATTTTCGGCGACAATTTCAACCTTTCCATGTACAAGCAGTCGGCTGCGGTAGTGGTGCTTTGTGCCGATACCACCGTTGTTCGTCCGCCGCGCGAGAATCCCGATGCCCCGGCTGTGCAGCAGCCCAACAACATTTGGCGCGACGATATGGGTGCCGTCACCGAGAACCTTCTCCTTGCAGTCGAGGCATATGGCTTAGGAGCCTGCTGGACGGCTTGTTATCCCTATCCTGACCGTATGGTACCAGTAAAACAGGCCTTGGGTCTGCCCGAAACCGTGGTTCCCTACAGCGTGGTGCCTATTGGCTATCCCGCCGGAGGGGAACAACCCAAAGACAAATGGAATCCCTCCCGCATTCACTACGAACGTTGGTAGTGGTTTGAACTAAGGTAAAAAGAGACAAGAGTCAGGGAATGTCTGCTCGGCAGCGGTTCTTGACTCTTGTTTTTTTATAACTGGCTCCAATTGCCAAACAAAGTATTGGAGGAGTTAATCTGGTTGAGCATTGGCAGATATTCGCTGCGGGGTATGGGGCGCGCGCCGAGGCTGGCAAGGTGTCGCGTTTCCTGCTGGGCATCGATAAGTTTGAAATGGTGATTCTTGGCGAACTCTACCAACTGGACAAAGGCCACTTTCGATGCATCGGTCATGGTGTGGAACATCGATTCGCCGAAAAAGAAAGGACCCAAACTCACCCCATAAAGGCCGCCAACAAGGCGACCCTCATAATAAGTTTCGAACGAGTGGGCTATCCCCAACCTATGAAGTTCGACGTAGGCTTGAACCATCTCTTCTGTTATCCATGTCCCAGACTGCCCTTGAGCGGTACGGTCAACAACGCCGCAACTCCGCATGGTCTGCTCGAAGTTGGTGTCGATACGCACTTCGTATTTATTTGAATGCACCACGCGTCTCAGACTCTTGCTGTATCTGAATTCATCGGGATAAAGCACCATCCTTGGGTCAAGCGACCACCATAGTATCGGCTCCGCTTCATCATACCATGGGAATATGCCGCAACAATAGGCATTGATAAGCCTCTCGGGCAAAAGGTCTCCGCCAATGGCTATGAGACCGTCGGGTTCGGACTCTTCAGGGTCGGGAAAACCGGGGTAATCGTTATCAAGTTGGTAAATCATTATTTACAGGAACAGAGTTCGTTAAGCAATGCACGGCAACCCGTGGTGATGTCGTCCCAAGCGGCATCGAAGTTGCGGGTATACCACGGGTCTGCCACATCGCGGCGGTGATGTGCCGAATCGGAGGGTGGGGTGTGGTCCAACAGCAGGCTTATTTTCCCATCAGGGTCGGTGGGAATAATGCGTCGAATGCCGTAGAGGTTCTCGTTATCCATGAGTATCAAGTAATCGAAGTGGTCATAGTCGGCTCGTGTCACCTGCCGTGCAGCGTGCTTTGCACCATGTATGCCGTGAGCCTCAAGGGTTCGGAGTGCCATGGGGTAGATTGGATTCCCGATTTCTTCGCGGCTTGTCGCAGCGGAATCAATTTCGAATAAATGCCCCACTCCGGCACGGGCGGCCATGTCGCGAAAGACAAACTCGGCCGTGACGCTGCGGCAGATGTTGCCATGGCAGACGAATAGTATACGTTTCATCAAATAAGAAATACTTGTTATGTCCCATAACGCAGGCTGTGGCATTTTATTGTGAAGGGCTCTATGCCGATGGTGGCATGTTTTTTTATTATGAAAAGCCGATGTTACAATATTTTTTTGTACCTTTGCAATTCCATTGGCCGGCTTTCTGCCGCCAACAAAGAATAGAAGAACCAACTAACACGCACATCTATATGAAGAGAATACTACTCGTTGTTTTTGTGGCTGCGGCACTTTCTGCATCAGCCCAGAAGAAATATGTCAACATCGGAGTCATCCCATCGCCCCAGCGTGTGGAAATGCACGACGGCACCTTCCAGGCAAGGAACTTTGCCCCACAGCGTAATTTCGTTGAGCAGATTGAGGGTGCACAAAACCAGTCGCAGGCCTATCAGATTGACGTGACGCCAACCGGAGTGAGAATTACCTGTGTCGGAAACGAGGGTTGGGGCTATGCTCTCAAAACCCTTGACCAACTGAAAAAGTTATATCCCAATGGCATACCCTGTATGACCATCACCGACTGGCCTGCCTACGAGTTTCGCGGATGGCTTGACGACATCAGCCGCGGTCCTATCCCCAACAAACAATTCCGCCGTATAACGCGCTCTTTCTCGGAGCGATATAAATTAAATTTCGGCAATTACTACACCGAACACACCCTCTACAATGAACTTTATCCCGACATTTCGGGCTACAGTGGACTTTCCAGCTTTGAGTATTCCGACGACCCCTTTATGATGGCCAACCTCCAATGTTTCGCCCATTTTGAGAAGACATTGCGCATACCCTACTATCAAGCCATCATGGACGGCCCCACCAATGTCAATCCTGCCAAGGAAGAGACCTATTCTTTCCTCCGCGATCAGATAGAAAATGCCGTGCAGGCATACCATAGCAGTCGTTTCTTCAACATCAACTGCGACGAAACCGAAGGGCTGGGCAGTGGCCGTGCCAAGCAGTATGTAGAGCAGGTGGGAGCCGACGAGGTATATGTGCAGCATATCAACCGAGTATACAATTTAGTGCAACAGGCCTACCGCGATGCCCACGACGGTGCAGGCAAGATGGAGGTGCTGATGTGGGGCGACATTGTGGCTAAGAATCCCGCCATGCTCCGCAAACTTCCAAAGGACATGCAGTATATTGTTTGGAGCTATGGCGCCTCCGACAGCTATGCCGACATGATAGCTCCCTTTGCACAGTTGCACCGCGAACAGGGCAATGCTTTTTGGGTGGCTCCCAGTGTTAGCCACGCCAGCGGAGCCCCCTCGGTGCGCAACTATATTGAAAATATTGCTTTTCTGGCTCGTGATGGGTACCAAGCGGGTGCGCGCGGACTTATGAACACCGCATGGGACGACAGCGGCGAAGGGCTTTTCGGTGACAGTTGGCATTCTATGGCCTGGGCTGCTGAAATGGCTTGGCGTCCGTTGACAGCTACCAATCCCAAGGATGCAAAACGTGAGCTGGCTGAGCGCGAAAAAATGTTTAATGAGAACTACGACCGCCTGTTCGAGATTGAATACCGCAAGCTTGAACCCGATGCCACTGGCAACCCCTCGGTAACACGTATGCTCAATGCCGTTGGTGCTTTGAACGGAAACCGTTGGGTGGGCGACTGGTGCAATGCCGTAGCCCTGATGCAACCCTTGATGGAGTTTAATCCCATTGATGTCAGCGATGCCATGCTGCAACGTTGCGATAGTGTTGAGAATATTGTGCACAGGGCGTTGGCCGTAGTCGACAGCAGCCGTCTGCCGCATTATGCCTATACCTGTCACCGTCTGCTTTGCGTGGTGGAAAAAAGCCGCTTGCGTGTACAACTCTATAATATTCTGAATCAAGACGAGTCATCGTCGGTGTCGACTAACGACATTCAAGCTGCTTGTCGCCAGTATTTCCTCCATCTGCACAGCCTTAAGTTAGAGTATCTTCGCTTGTGGGATGAGGAAAACACCGACTACAGCCGCGACATAGTCTGCGAACGTTTCGACCGTCTGGGTCGCGAAGTGCAGGAATTGCGCCAGAAGGTTTTCATCACTAACGATTACCGCGATGGAAAGATGTATGTCTCGCTATGCTCCATTTTCAAAGACCGCCCCATCTATTTTACCGTCGATGGACGCAAACCCTCGCAAGGGTCTAACCTCTATAAACGGCCTTTCACCATCGGTCGCAGTTGTCTTGTCAAGGCAGTCACCTTCAACAAATGGGGTGAACCTGTTTACAGCGAACAATACTTGCTCTTCCACAAGGCCATAGGCAAGATGAAGAAAGCCAACACCACCTACAGCGACTATAAAGCCAAGTACAGTGGAGGCGGTGCAAACGCTCTGACCGACGGGGTGATGGGTAGCGACGAGGCGTATGACGATGGCCACTGGCAAGGCTACTGGGGCAAAGATATAGACGTAGAACTTGACATGGGCGGTGTGACTTCGGTCAAAACGGTAACCATGCGCTTCTTCCACAATGCCGACAATTGGATTTTGACCCCTAAAACCATTGAACTATACACCTCCAACGACGGCGTTTCGTGGAAACTGGCCCATACCGAGAACTTTGCACCCGATTTCCGCGAACGCGGCAGCATCATCCGTACCAACACGCTGCGCAACTTGAAAGTATCAACGCGCTACCTACGTGTCGTTGCCAAGAATCCCGGTCCCCTGCCCGAATGGCATCTTGCCAAAGGCAGCGATAGCTGGATTTTCTGCGACGAGATTATTGTAGAATAATCCTCCAACCATTATAATCGCAATTGGGGAGTTGTTGTTGCAAATTGTTTCCGTTGAAGTTATTGGCATGTAGTCCACAACGGATATTCCGCAAATTAGGGAAATCGCGTCGATGCAGTAGAAAGTGTAAAACATTCGTCCCCGCAGCAACGATGTTATTGCTACGGGGACGAGCGTTATAGAGTGGCGTTGTTTTAATAGAGGAAACTGCTGCCGCCGAGGAATTCACGCATGATGCTGGTGGGGGGGATGTAGGTGGGTTCAATCGGCTCTATGACCTCAAGGAAGTTGAGCAGCCGTTGCGCCTCGGCATATTCAGGACAGTTTTCAGGAACTTTCTTCAACTGGGGAGCGGCATAGAGTCTCAGCACACCCAGCTCATACAGCAGGGCAGAGTTGAACATCACGTCGGCCTGTTCTTGATAGGGAAAGATGTTGATTTCCTCTCCACGGCGCACCTCATGCCAGCGGTGCAGGGTATTGTAGGCGTCCCAACCTCTGAAATTGTTGTCTCGCACTATCCTCCGCAGCATGCGGTTCTCACTGCTGCGTATGCTGTTCAAGTCGTCGATGGCTATCTGTGTCAGCGTGGAAACGTAGACCTTGAATTTCAACTCGTCAGGTATCTGTGCGGTCAACTTGGGATTCAGGGCATGGATGCCTTCCACCACGAGGATGCTGTTCTTCCCCAGTTGGATGCTCTTCCCGTCATAGTAGGGATCTCCTTTTTTGAAGTCGAATGTGGGAATTTCCACCCGTTCACCATTGAACATGCGTTGCAGGTGCTCGTTAAGCAACGGAATGTCCAATGCATCAATCGATTCAAAGTCGTGCTCCCCATTGGGCAGTCTGGGAGTCCGCTCGCGGCACACAAAGTAATCGTCAAGCGACAACTGTTTTACATCGTATCCCATAACGCTGAGTTGCACACTCAGTCTGCGGCACGAGGTTGTCTTCCCCGACGAAGAGGGACCTGCCAGCAAAACCATCTTCACCTGGTCGCGTTTGCGGAAAATCATGTTTGCTATTTCCGAATAGCATTTCTCGTGCAGGGCTTCGGAGATGTGAATCAGATGAGTCTGGTTGTTGTCGCGTACTATGCGGTTCAAATCCGTAATGGTCGACACATGCAACAAATCCACCCAGCGGTGATGTTGCTTGAAGATGTTGAACAGCTTAGGC
Source organism: uncultured Bacteroidales bacterium (assembly GCA_900317955.1). Classification (GTDB taxonomy): domain Bacteria; phylum Bacteroidota; class Bacteroidia; order Bacteroidales; family P3; genus Colimorpha. The sequence continues at coordinate 5,348 of ONIP01000041.1, read as the reverse complement.
GTCTCAGGCAGTAGCGGAGGCTTGTCCAAATGTCTCGGGTCGGGCATTTGGAGCAGATAACCCTCGTCGGCATACATGCGGAAGTCCCACGATTTGAGGCATCCCGTGCTGGGTACCAGTTTTGAAGCCAGTTTGTGCATGGTGCCGTCAAGCACATGCATTGTGATATATAGTTGGTCAAGCGACTCCAGCAGCCTTAATGTGTCGGGTATATTGCAGGTTTTTATGTGCTCGATGGCATCGGTCAGCAGCATCGTCTTGTGTTCGAAGGGCAAGTCGAGGTGCTGCAACTCTATCATCCGGTCGCGTACCGTCTGTGCCACTTGCAGACGATCTTCTTCCACATCCTCAATAGTACAATAGAATCCGCCTTGCATCGAGTGCTTCACTTTCAGGGTCGCTTTTGGGTACACGTCGCGCACGGCCTTGTAGAGCATGAAAGTCAGCGATGTCTGGTACATTCTCCATCCATGGGGATTCTGTATATCATAGAAAAACACTGTCTTGGGATTGTACAGCCTATATTGCAGGTGCTCTACCTCATTGTTTACCAATGCTCCCAGTATCGGGTTCTGCATGGGCATGCGCCCCAGCTCTGTGAAATATTCTTGCGCCAACTCGGCCAAACTGGTGCCTTGAATCACCTGACGGCGTTCGTGGGTGTTTTCTATAACTATTTCTACTGTCTTCATTCTTTTATTCCAATTTCAAAAATAAAAATTTCCATAAATAACGCAATTGGATTTTTTTTAGTATTTTTGCATCGCGAAATAAACATTTATCATAATGAAAAAATACACTTCTATCCTTCTCTTCATGGCTTTAATACCATTGGTTTCCAATGCTCAAGCCGACAAGAAACTGATTGATAAAGCCCATAAGGGCGATGTGGCCGCCATGGTGCGTTTAGGCGAATGTTATGAGAACGGGGCCGGCGTTCAGCACGACTCGACGCTTGCCCTGCAGTGGTTCCGCAAAGCCGCTGACCTTGGCGACGGCGAGGCATGGCTTCGTATATCGAAATATTACCTGCGCGGCACGCTTGTGTCCAAGGACACTGCGCGTTATTTTGCCATCCGCAAGGAGTGGGCCGACAAAGGGTTGCCCAACGGACTGGCCGCTCTGGGTAGTTGCTATGAGTACGGCATTGGCTGCAAGCTTGATACTGCCAAGGCCAACCAGTTGTATCAAGAGTCTGTGAAAAAAGGCTCCTCATGGGGCTATTTCAGCTTGGGCGATAACTACTATTATGGTATTTGCGGTGTGAAGGAGGATATGAAAAAGGCTGTGGCATATTACGAGAAAGCCCTCAAGATGGGTGAAACCGATGCCGCCGTACGCCTGGCACGTTATTACGTATATAAAGGTGATACCAAGAAGGCTTGGAAATATGTTTCCGAAGGCATGAAGTGGGGTGACCCCGATGCCGTCACTGCTGCAATAGAGTTTTATTGGAGCGGTGTGGGTGTGCCGGAAGACGAGGCCAAGGCTCAGCACTTGCTCGACTCACTGTTGGCAGAGCACCACACACTGAGATATACCCAGTCGCTGGGAGGACTATACTACATGTACCCCTCCAACCCCGGTCTGCGCGACAGTGCCAAGGCAATGCACTATTGGCTGCAGGGCGATGCTTTTGGCAGTTCGCCTTGTCAGTTGCGCCTCGGCCGTTATCTGTTCGAACAAGAGCAGTACTCCGAAGGCACGGTTCTTTTCCGTAAGGTGGCATTAAAAGAAGAACCTTATGAATTGCAGGACGAAGCATGCTATTTGATGGGTCTCGTCAAATTCAACGGCATGGGCTGTGAACCCAACACCGACTCGGCCATTTATTGGTTCAAACGTGGTGCTGACCAGTTTCAAAGTTCCGACTGTGCCATGACCCTCGCTGGCATCTACGAGGGCGAAGATTATAAAGACATGCCACAAGCCGTTAAATATTATCGTCTCGCCAATGAATACGGCGATACTACTGCGCTCGTGAACCTCGGCCGCCTCTATGCAAACAATGGCAACAACGATCGTGCAGCCGAATGCTTCCAGCAAATGATTGACAAAGGGCAGGCCGACGGCTACTTCTGGATGGCTATGCTCTACGATGCCACAGGTGACAGCAAGCAAAGCAACGAATTCCTTGTCAAGGGCGAGAAAAAAGGTAGCAGCCTCGCTGCCGAAACCCTCGGCACTGTCTACGAATACGGTATTGATGGTGTCAAAGTTGATAACAAAAAAGCCGCCAAATACTACGAAAAAGCCGGCACCTCCAAAGCTCTCTACCGTCTCGGCCTCCTTTACCTCAACGGTGAAATCGGCAAACAAAAAGACAAAGAAATAGCCAAGGGCATGGAACTGGTTTCGAAAGCCGCCGACCAGGGCTATATCGACGCCATCTACACCATGGGCTATTGCTACGAAACCGGACGCAATGTCGACAGTGTGGACCACTACAAGGCCGTCTCCTATTTCAAACAGTTGGCCGACAATGATGTACCCTCTGGTCAGTTTAAGATGGGTCTCTACTACGAACTTGGAGACGGTGGCTTAGAAGCCGACTCGGCAAAAGCCATTGATTACTACCAGAAAGCCGCAGCCCAAGGTCATGGTGAAGCCATGTGCTATCTGGGCGACTTCTACCGCATTGGGCAGTACCTCCCGCTCGACAAAGCAAAGGCTTTCGAACTTTACACCCAAGCACACGAATCGGGCGAGGAGATGGGCACCTACTATGTCGGCCGCTCCTACCTCGAAGGCTGTGGAGTCGAAATCGACACCATCGCTGCCATTCCCTACCTCAAGGCTGCTGCCGCCGAAGGTGTAGGCAATGCTGCCTACAAAGTGGCCGATATCTATAACTTCGGTCGCGCTGGTATCACCCCCGATGGCGATACCGCACTTGCTTACTACATTAGCGGCCATCAGAATGGCTCCGGCGATGCCAGCTACTTCCTGGGTCGTCTGCTCCTTAATGAAAGCAACTACGAACAAGCGTTCGAATATATGTTCTCCGCCGCCCAACGCGGCAACATTGACGGTGTCATCACCTTTGCTATCATGCTGCAACAAGGCATTGGCACCAATGAACCCGACCCTGTTTCGGCCTACCGCATTTTCGAAAACACCGCCCGCAAGACTGGCGACAGCCGTGCTTACTGCCAGCTTGGTATTGCCAACCTCCAGGGCAACGGCTGTCCCGAGGATGAAGCCCTCGGCAAATCCTACCTCGACACTGCCGCCAACCTTGGCAACGTCTTGGCCATGTACGACCTCGGCCTTTGCTATCTCAATGGTTTAGGCTGTGTCGCCGACACTGCCATCGCCATCTCTTGGTTGGAAAAAGCAGCCGATAACGAAAAAATCGAAGCCATCAACACCCTCGGAGACGTCTACGAAGCTCAGGGCGACTTCAAAAATGCCGTTCTTTATTTTGAGAAAGCCGTTACTATGGGTAGCCTTGAAGGCTATTGCAACATGGGCTACTGCTACGAACAAGGGCAAGGAGTGGTGCTCAACTCGCAAAAGGCCTACGAGCATTATCTCTATGCCGCCGAGCACGGTTCAACCCGTGGTTGTATGTGCGTCGCCAACTGCTACATTAATGGCATCCATGTCGAACAGGACATGGCTAAAGCCCTTGAATGGTATACCAAGGCTGCCGAAGGCGGCAACGTTCTGGCCATGTACTACTGCGGCGCTATCCTCGAAAATGGCGACGAAGGTGTCCCCGCCAACAAAAAACAAGCCAAGAAATGGTATAAAATGGCCGCCGAAGCAGGCTACGACCCCGCTGCCGCTGCCCTCGGCCGAATGAAATAAACCCCCTTTCATTATAATATAGTATCTATTAATATGAATGTTGAAGACTATATAGTTGCCCGCGTAAATGCTTTGATGCACACCCAAGATGCTGCCATCGTCAAACGTCTTGAGGGGGGCATGAGCAACTACACCTATGTCGTTGAGACCCGTGGCAAACGCTACACCTACCGTGTGCCCGGAAAATATGCTGAAAAATTCGTCGACCGGGTTGAAGAATGGGACAATATACAAGAAATCAACCGCCTTGGCCTCAACAATGCAACCTCCTATGTCGAGATAATCTCGGGCGAGAAACTTGCAGAATATGTCGAAGGCACCATCCTCTCCGAAACAGATGTGGTCAGCTACAACGACATGTCGGTCAAGGCCCTGAAAAAAATCCACAACAGCGACCTCCGCTTCAAAGACTACAACGCCTTCGGACGCCTCTCCGACTATGAACGCTATTGCCGCGAAATGGGATTCACTCACCCCAAAGAATACATCTCCCTCCGCGACAGGCTGGACCAGATACGGCAAAATTTCTCCGACATCAAGCTTGTGCCCTGCCATTGCGACTACCAACCCACCAACCTCGTTGTCTCCGGCGAAAAACTTTATGTGCTCGACTGGGAGTTTGCCGGCATGAACGACCCCTTCTACGACATCGCCTGCTATGGCAACGCCGGTTTCGACAAAGCCCTCTCCCTCCTCGAAGCCTATGTCGGCCACCAACCTACCCCGCGCGAACTCCAGCGGCTCTATTTCCATCGCTCCTTCCAGTGCCTGCAATGGTACAACGTAGCCATCTTCAAAGACAGGGTAGGCCTCAGCAAAGACCTCAACATGGACTTCAACAACGTTGCCGCCTTCTTCTTCAACATGGCAAAGGATCTCATCGAGCAGTACGACTCGCTTCAATAGAACCTTATATATATCCTATAACTCAATTCTGCCCCGGACGATTCTTTCTTCGTCCGGGGCACATTTGTTCCACACTGGTTCCAAACTTCTGTCACACAACTGAATAGGAAAACAGCCATCGAACAATAATAACACATATATCGTTGAAACAAAGCAACATGCAGCGAAAGTCGATGGAAAGCCGAGCGGGAGACCCCGAATTTTGCGCTGAAAAAGGATTTTGTGGGCGGTTTTGCGGGAGCCGCGGAGGCCTTGGGAGGGGATTGGTGAAAAAAAGTTTGTCTTCCAACACGCTGTCATCCAGTCGAAACAGAAATTCCAAGAAAAAAAAGTGAAAAAAAATTTTGGTGTTTCGGAAAATGGTTGTATCTTTGCACCCGCTTTCGACAGAGGAGCGCGTCCTTGAGAGGGGCCGCTTTCCGGAAGTGAAAGGACATTGAAAGAATGGGAAGATGAGATAGCGTGTGTCCGAGGGAAGCTCCGGCTGGGCCGGGGGTTCGGGACACGAGACGAGTCAAAGGTAAAAAAAGCAAGCAATTCTTACAATGAAGAGTTTGATCCTGGCTCAGGATGAACGCTAGCGGCAGGCTTAACACATGCAAGTCGAGGGGCAGCGGGGCCCAGCAATG
>ONIP01000039.1 GCA_900317955.1 uncultured Bacteroidales bacterium | reverse complement strand
CGACCTCTCCGCCCTCCCCAAAGGCTCCTACATAGTTGCCATCCACTCCGCCAAAAGCATCGCCACTAAAAAACTCATTGTGGAATAACGCCCCAAAAACGGACGCTTACATAATCTAAAACAACAACTACAAACTACCCCTAAGGGGTGATTAATAGAAGTCCCTCTAAAAAAGTATTCCTATCTATTAGCGTCCGATAAACGTGCTGAAAGCACTTAATCCTATTAACCCCACACGAAGCGGCGTGCCGTGTGGGGCAGGGACAGATACCCTAATTCTGCGTGCCGTAGGCACGCTACTTTGTTGATTGTCATGTTGTGGCGTATCTTCGACACGCATGGGGATGAGCACTATTTCCCCACACTGCACACCTACGGTGTTTAGTGCGGGGTTAATAGGATTGTGTGCCTTTGGCACACTCAAGCCTTCGTAAACCAATGCATGACATATAATATTGATATTATATGACTTACTATTGATTTAATTCCTTTTTGTCGGACAGCAATGAAAAAAAAATATTCCTATCTTTGCATTCCAAAACGCTCTCACTTTTTTGCAAAATTTGTGGGTATAATGAATAGGGATGTTACAACCTCTTGGGCACGACAAAGGTTGCAACACTGCATTCGCAGTTAGAATACATTTGCTACTCTGTAGCTTTACATTCTATTTGTGGCAGACAATTTTGGAACAAGCGTTATTGAAAAGACTAAGGAACGGAGGAGAAGCACTATCAGGAGCATCCCGCCGCAGAGGTCATCCGATGAGAAAACGCCCGAAGCGCGTTTTGAGCAGCAGCCAGGTTCCGAGTGCGCTCAACGCCACTGCGGGCAGCAACAGCACCCATGGCAAGAGCCACTCGCCCGACGGCAGGGCACAGCACCACTGCGGCAACGACGTGTAGTAAAGCAGGTATTGCAGTATGAACATGTGCAAGACATAGACGCCATAACAGAGCCGAGAACACTGGCGGAGCCAGGGACCGGGCTGGGCGTCGGAGGTGCGGTGGCGGCGCAGCCACAGCATGACCGTGGTGTAGAGGGCGAGGATGCCGCAGGCGGTATGACCGAGGGTGACAAGATGAAGAGCTGTGTGGCTCCAGCCACGCAGGAAGGAAGGGCAGTCGAACCCGAATCCCGGCAGACGCAAGTGGGTGACCTGGTAATGGAGATAGAGGAAAACCAGATAGAAAAGCCAGAGCAGCACGGGCAGCAGCCAACTACTGGCAAGAGGGTGCACCGCAGGACGGATTTTTCGGCGCAAAGCGGGCAAGAGAAATCGCAGCCAATAGCCAAGATAGAAATAAAACATAAAGTAGTTGAGGCGAGTGAAGCCCATCCTCAGCCCCGTGACACGGAAGAGGGACGCCACAGCAAACAAGACGAAAAGTAACCACTCCACCGCGAGAGCCCAGCCGCGACTGCGGGCGGAGAGCAGGGAAAGGAGCCGGTCGGCAAGCCAACAGACCAGAAAACACCAGAACAGCATGGGAAGGAACCAGAGGTGGGAAACGCCGTTGGCCAGCCGCCAAAAGAAGACATTCCAGCGGAAACGGTCGGGATGGAAGAGAAACAGGAGATAGTAGAGAGCACCGAAGATGAAGCAGGGGATAATGAGACGCTTGAATTTCTTCCAGATGAAGGCAGGCAGCGGGGACCGGCGCCCGCGCTCTACGCACTGATAGCAGAACACGTAGCCGCCCACAAAGGCGATGGCCTCAATGCGAAAGCCGCTCACCAGATGACCCAACCACCAGTAGAAGGCGTTGGAGGGCACCCCGGCAGGGGCTGTCCACCCACCGGTGAACACACAAAGAGCGTGATAGAAAACCAGCAGGAAGATGACCAGCGGGCGGATGATGGAGATTTCGTAGAGGAGTGTCTTTTTCACGTTGCAAAAATACATATTTTTCTTGACACAGAAAGGGGTTGGGGCAAAAAAAGGGAGATGCCCGCCTGCTGAAAGAGGGGCAAAGGACTGACAAAATGACACTGTGGGGCTGTGGCACAGAATTTGAGAAGGGGGAAACGGGCCATTGCGCCGCAACAGCAATGTAAAAAAAATAAAAAATAGAATAGATATGCAAGGCAATTTGAATGTACAGACCGAGAACATCTTTCCGGTCATTAAGAAGTTCCTTTATTCAGACCACGAGATATTCCTGCGCGAGCTGGTGTCGAACGCCATCGATGCAACACAGAAGCTGAAAGCCCTCGCTTCGAGAGGCGAACTGCAGGGCGAGACCGGCGACCTGACCGTAGAGGTTGCCGTGGACAGCAAAAAGAAGACCTTGACGGTGAAAGACCGCGGAATAGGCATGACCGCCGACGAGGTGGAGAAATACATCAACCAGATAGCCTTCAGTGGTGCGACGGACTTTTTGGACAAATACAAAGACGTGCAGGAGAACCTGATAGGTCATTTTGGCTTAGGCTTTTATTCAGCCTTTATGGTGGCAGACAAGGTGGAGATTTTCTCCAAGTCGTACAAGGACGAGCCCGCCATCCATTGGAGCTGCGAAGGGAACCCCGAATTCACCATGGAGGAGGACAAGAAGCACACCGAGCGCGGCACGAGCATAGTGCTGCACATTGCCGACGACTGCAAGGAGTTTCTTGATGAGCAGACGGTATTGCAGTTGCTGAGAAAATACTGCCGCTTTATGCCCATACCCATCCGGTTTGGAGAAGAGAGCGTGTGGGTGGACAGCGAGACGGAGTTTGACGAGGTGGACGACGGCAACGGCAGCAAGAAAAAGCAGCCCAAGCGCGTGGAGAAGAAGCAGCCCCGCATCATCAACAACACGGAGCCTGCATGGCGGAAGAGTCCTGCCAATCTGACAGACGAGGACTACAAGAAGTTCTACCACGAGTTGTATCCGATGAATTTCGAGGATCCGTTGTTCCAGATTCATCTGAATGTGGACTACCCGTTTAACCTGACGGGAATTCTGTACTTCCCCAAGGTGAGAAAGACGATAGACCCCACCCGCAACAAGATTCAACTGTATTGCAACCAAGTGTTTGTGACCGACAGCGTGGAGGGAGTGGTACCCGACTACCTGATGCTGCTGCACGGAGTGCTGGACAGCCCCGACATACCGCTGAACGTGAGCCGCAGCTACCTACAGAGCGACAGCAACGTGAAGAAGATTTCAAGCCATATAAGCAAGAAGGTGGCCGACAAGCTGGAAGAGATGTTCAAGAACGACCGCAAGGACTTTGAGGACAAGTGGGACGACATAAAGATATTTGTGGAGTACGGCATGCTGACCGACGAGAAGTTCTGCGAACGGGCCATGAAGTTTGCCCTGCTGAAGAACACCGAGGGGCAGTATTTCAGTCTTGACGACTACCGCGACAAAATCAAGGCCCTTCAGACCGACAAGGACAAGAACGTGTGCTACCTGTATGCCAACGACAGCGAAGAGCAACACGCCTATATTGCCAAAGCCAAAGCCAAGGGATACGACGTACTGCTGATGGACAGCGTGCTGACACCGCACTGGGTGAACCTGCTGGAACAGAAGAAAGAGAAGAGCCGCTTTGTGCGCGTGGATGCCGACACGGTGGAGAAGCTGATAGCCCACGAGGACAGCATTCCCGAGAAGATGAGCAAAGAAGACCAAGAGAAGTTGAAACCTATTATCGAGGCTGAGGTGGACAAGCAGAAGTATACCGTGCAGATGGAAAGCTTAGAGAGCGACGACCAGCCGATGGTCATAACACAAAGCGAGTTTATGCGCCGATACAAAGAGATGGCGGCCACGAGCGGCGGCGGCATGGGATTCTACGGCGAGTTGCCGGAGAGTTACAACCTGGTGGTGAACGTGAACCACCCGCTGATAGAGCAGGTGCTGAAAGAGACCGACGCCGAGAAGCAGAAGCAATTGGTGCACCAGTTGACCGACTTGGCCCTACTGGCCAACGGGCTGCTGAAAGGCGAGGCGCTGACCCAGTTTGTGAAACGCAGCATCGAAATGATTTGACGCCACCCATAACAATACTTAAAGGCGGGTTCCGTAGAGCGGAGCCCGCCTTTTGTATGTTATGGAACTGACAGCGGAAATGACGAAGGGAGGGTGCGGGACTTGATGGTGCGGGGGTTATTTGCCGCTGGACAGTTGTTGGAGGCGGGTGTCGAGTTCGCGGAAAGAGTACAGGCTGTCGGGATTGATGGGGTCGGGGACAAAATCGCTGAAATCCGGTACGTCGGAAGCACTTTCAGACAATATGGCCAGTTCGTTAGTGAACTCCATCACATCCTGCTCGGGAATGCCGATGGCCTCCATGTTTTTGCGGTTGTTGCAGCGCAAGATAGCAGCGCCATGCTTAAACCAAGCCCTCATGTAGTGACTGCTACCGAGCATGCGGCGAATCTTGTCGGAGCGAAGAATCTTGATGGGAATGCTGCTTCCCTCGTAGTCGTTGGGGTGGTCCTTGACTTGGAGCACTGCATCGTTGACTGAAGTGACCCGCTTGTTCCAATAATCCTGGATTGAGTTCATGGACGAGAAACACTGACCCACAGAGGATATGAAGGCCACGTTCCCAACGTTCTTCCAGGTATCGATATTGTTGGAGAAGATTTTTTCGGCCGAGTTGTCATAGGAGAGAAAAGGGAAAACCGTGGCCTGGTTTATCAGGTTGTTCAGTTCATCGTCGGGGAGCAGTTCCAGTTCCTCGAAAGTCCGATTAAGCAGCCATGTGGTAACGCTGTCGCATGGGGCCAGGTCGGTGCCAAAAGCATCCATTAGGCGGGCAAATGCCTCGATGTTGCTCATAACCATCATGGCCGAGAGTTTGCGGTCTTTGGCACGCTGGACGCTGTCGGTGATTCTGGCAGCCACAAGGGTAAAAATCAATGAGATAGTAGTACCGATGATAATCATACCAATCTGTTTCCAGAAACCGCGTTGGTCGGGGATATTGAGTCTGGGACTCCTGATATTCAACTTTTTCATTTCTGTTCTTTCAGTTGGTTGGGAACAAAGGTTAAAAAAATGGAACCGCCACGCTACGGAAAACGGCCGTCGGTTAATTGAAATAAACTATTACCAAACACTTAGAAACATACGACACAATAAAAGGCATGACGGATTAGAATGCAAAGATACGCAATAATATCGACAAAAAAGGTACTGCACACACAATAAAAAAATATGATAATCGTTGTTGTAGTACAAAGATTGAAAAGAAAAGCCAGAAAAGAAACAGTATGAACAGGACAATCATTATTACCGGCGGTGCCGGATTTATAGGCAACCATGTGGTGCGTTTGTTTGTGAACAAGTACCCCGAATATAAGATAATAAACCTCGACAAGCTGACCTACGCAGGGAACCTTGCCAACTTGAAGGATGTGGAAAACAAGCCGAACTACGAGTTTGTGAAAATGGACATCTGCGACTTTGAGGGGGTGTACAAGTTGATGCAGCGGGAGCATGTGGACGGGATAATCCATCTGGCAGCCGAGAGCCATGTGGACCGAAGTATCAAAGACCCCTTCACCTTTGCGCAGACCAACGTGATGGGGACGTTGTCGATGCTGCAAGCCGCCAAGCTGTACTGGGAGTCGCTGCCCGAGAAATGGGAAGGCAAGCTGTTCTACCATATAAGCACCGACGAGGTGTACGGAGCCCTTGAGCTGACCCACCCCGAAGGCATAGAGCCGCCGTTCAGCACCAAGGCATCGAGCGGAAAGCACCATCTGGCATACGGCAACAAATTCTTCACCGAGGAGCTGAAATACCAGCCCCACAGTCCATACAGCGCAGCCAAAGCCTCGAGCGACCATTTTGTTAGGGCATTCCACGACACCTACGGCATGCCTACCATTGTGACGAATTGCAGCAACAACTACGGCCCCTACCAGTTCCCAGAGAAGTTGATACCGTTATTTATCAACAATATACGCCACAGAAAACCCCTGCCGGTGTATGGAAAAGGGGAGAATGTAAGAGATTGGCTGTATGTGGTGGACCACGCCCGTGCGATAGACACCATTTTCCACAACGGAAAAGTTGCCGAGACCTACAATATAGGCGGGTTCAACGAATGGAAAAACATAGACATTATCCATGTGCTGATACGTACAGTGGACCGTCTGCTGGGACGTGCGGAAGGTGCCGACGACGACCTGATCACCTTTGTCACCGACCGGGCGGGGCACGATATGCGCTATGCCATAGACAGCCGGAAGCTGCAACGGGAACTGGGCTGGGAGCCATCGCTGCAATTTGAAGAGGGGATAGAGCTGACGGTGCGCTGGTATCTCGACAACCAGGACTGGATGGACAACGTGACCAGCGGCGACTACATGAAATATTACGACGACATGTACAGCAACCGCTAAAGCGAAGCGACGGAATAGAGAATCTGCAAGACTATTAAAATAACGCAAAAGCTGGAAAGGCGAGACGAGATGTGGAGGCTGTATAAACGGCTGGCTGAGCAATACCAAATACCCATCCTCAACTATGAGGAAGACTCGCTGGGCATGGATACCAACTACTTATACAATGCCACACACCTCAACAAAACCGGTTCAGAAATATTCAGCCGGAAATTGGCCAACGACTTGAAAGAGATGGGAATTGGGCAGTATTTGTAACTCACCTGTTTAGAAAAACGCACAATTTTTTATGAATATCATCTTTGACTTTGGTAATGTTTTGGTAAGATGGGAACCCGAACGGGTGTATATACCGTATTTTCAGGGAGATGAAGCGAAATATTGGTTCTTTTGGAGGCATGTGTGCACCCCAGAACTCCGAAACCGTATTGACTCCGGGGAGAATCAACGCCAGTGCATTGACAGCCAGAAGCAACTGTACCCCGAATATAGCGAAGCCCTTGATATGTTCATCACGCGATGGAAAGAGACCTTGCCGGGAGAGATGCCCGGAATGAGAGAGTTGCTGCAACAGTTGCTGGACGACCCAAGATTGAGTGTGTACGGTCTTACCAATTGGTCGATGGAGACCTTTCCTGAAGCCCGGGAACGGTTTGAGATTCTACAAATGATAGACAACTATGTTGTGTCGGCCGATGTAAAGCTGGTGAAACCAGACCCTGCAATATTCCAGTTGCTGCTTGACCGTTACCACCTCGCAGCGGAACAAAGTATTTTCATAGACGACAACCCGAACAATGTAGAAGCGGCAAAAAAGGTGGGAATGCGGGGTATTCATTTCACCGGTGCCGACAATCTGCACCAACAGTTGGACACCATCCTTAATCAGGTCTACCAAGCGTAGACACAATATTGTTTTACAGCACATTGCGAAACATCCATCTCCAGATGGAGCCAGTTCCTGCACCCGTTGTGTCACAGAAAAACTTCCCATAAGTTATAAAAGAAGAAAAAGTTTTTGCTGAATATGAGAAAAAAGTCGTATCTTTGCAAATTATTTTAAAAAGGTTATTTTATACTGAAAAAATACATTTTTTGACAACTATCATAACTCCACCGACCTGGAAACAAAAACACAAACCAAGCAAGAACAAAACGCTATGATAAAAAAGTTATTATTCAGAATAGTACGCAGATACAGATATACGACAGCCTCCCGCTGGGCAATCTATGCCATTGACCTGTTCACGTTATTGGTTGCCTTTGCACTGACAGACCTTTTCCGGCTGAGGGGAGCCGCCCATATTGACTGGCCGTCGCTTGTTGCGAAATTTGTTATTTTTGCCTTTGTTGCCACGGTGTGCTACCTGATTATTGGCACCCACCGCAGCATCATTCGCCATTCAGGCTTATTTGACATTTACAAGGTACTTATATCCAACGCTATAGCAAGTATTGTCCTCGTTGCATTCAACATCTTCAATAACAACTACAATTTTGTATCCAACCGACTGACACCTGCCTACAGCGAGATACTTATGACTTTCGCGCTACAGGTGGTAAACATGATTTCGGTGAGACTGTTGCTGCAACGCCTCTATAACGACTATTTCCGCAAACACCGTCCCGTATGCAACATTGTCATCTACGGAGCCGGAAGCGCGGGAACCATAGCATACAACGCCCTTGCACAGGATCCGAACCACGATTACCGTATTGTTGCCTATATCGACGATTCCCCCAAAAAGAAGGATGCAGCCCTTAACGGTGTCCACATCATGAACCGCGAAGCTGTGCTGAACCCCGAATTCATCAAGAAGAATGACATCTCGATACTGCTGATAGCCATACCTTCCATTCGCCTCTCTTTTAAGCAGGAGATTACTACGCAGGGTCTGGACCTTGGCCTTACCGTGAAATCTGTGCCACATATCAGCAAATGGATAAACGACACCTTCTCGGCCAACCAGATTCAAGACATCAAGATTGAGGACCTGCTGGAACGTGAAAGCATAAAACTGGACAATTCCAACATTATCCGCGAAGTGTCGGGGAAGACGGTGATGGTAACCGGCGCCGCAGGTTCAATCGGCAGCGAGATATGCCGCCAGTTGACTCAATACCAGCCGGAGCGTATCATCATGGTTGACCAGGCAGAGTCGCCCATGTACGACCTCCAATTCGAACTTCGTAATAATGAGCCCTACAAGGCACTTGTAGACCGCATGGTGTTTGTCATTGCCAACATCAAGGATAAGCCGCGCATGCAGCAGGTTTTTGATGAATACCACCCGCAGATAATCTACCACGCCGCTGCCTACAAGCATGTGCCTTTCATGGAGGAGAACCCCTACGAGGCCATTCTGGTCAACGTATTCGGAACCAAGAATATCGCCGACCTTGCGGTAGAGCACCATGCAGAGAAATTCGTGATGATTTCCACCGACAAAGCGGTGAACCCCACCAATGTGATGGGCGCCACCAAACGAATGGCGGAAATCTATATCCAGAGCCGCGAGACCGAGACCCATTTTGTTACGACCCGTTTCGGCAATGTGCTGGGTTCCAACGGCAGCGTCATTCCGCTCTTCAAGAAACAGCTTGCCGCCGGAGGCCCTCTCACGGTTACCCATCGGGACATTATCCGTTACTTTATGACCATTCCCGAGGCCTGCAATCTGGTTTTGGAAGCAGGAGCCATGGGCAAAGGCGGCGACATCTTCATCTTCGACATGGGTGCCCCGGTCAAGATTTATGACCTTGCCAAGAAGATGATACAGCTTTCCGGTCTCAAAGACATCGAAATCAAAGAGATCGGTCTTCGTCCCGGTGAGAAACTCTACGAAGAGCTCCTTGCCACCAAAGAGAACACACTTCCCACCTATCACCCCAAGATACTCCGGGCACAGGTGCGCAAATACCCCATGCCCACCATAGACGAAGAGTACGCTCAGCTTTGGGACATCATGCCCTCATTCGACGAGATGAAGTTGGTTGGCAAGATGAAAGAGATTGTTCCTGAATTCATCAGTCAGAACAGTATATTCAGTTCGCTTGACAAAGCAGGCAATGCAAAATAGAACGTCGAAGTTTTTTAATCCATCCATACAATAAAAACACAAGCACTCAGTTATTGCAGCAGACACCACCGAAAAAGAAATACAATTTTTCAGAGAGTTGCGATACTAAATTAGTAAACACAATAAAAACAAAAATATCATGAAGAAACTGTTTTTAGTATGCCTTGTCGCCGCCTTGACGATAGGCTCAGTGAACGCACAAGAACAAAAAAACGAAAAAACCGCACCTGAACACGGTCCCAAAATCGTCTTTGCCGAACAGGTACACAACTATGGAACCATCCAGAAAGGAGCCGATGGCAACTGCACCTTCACCTTCACCAACATGGGCGACGAACCCCTCATCATCAGCAACGTGCGCGCCAGCTGCGGCTGCACAACCCCCAAGTACACCCAGAAACCCGTCATGCCAGGCAAAACCGGAGAGATTGGTGTACGCTACAACACCAACAACATCGGTAATTTCAAGAAAACTGTCACCGTCACATCGAACGCAATCAACACACCGCGCTATACCTTGACAATCAGCGGTACGGTTGAACAACCTGCAAAGAATTAACAATCCCACAATGCCATGGCACCAACCAAAACTGGTGCCATGCTTTTTTTAAACATTAAACACCCCCCAAAAACATGCCTTCCATATCGAAAAAAGGCCTCGAACTCCCGCAGTCGGCCATCCGCAAACTCGTTCCTTTTGCCGATGCTACCAAAGCACACGGCATTCATGTCTACCACCTCAATATCGGTCAGCCCGACATTGAGACCCCGCAAGGCGCACTCAAGGCTCTTGCCGAAACAAAAATCAAAGTACTGGAATACAGCCCCAGTGCCGGAATTCAAAGTTACCGTGAAAAGCTTTGCCAGTACTATAAAAAACACGGCATAGACATCACCCCCGAGCGCATCCTCGTTACCACGGGTGGCAGCGAAGCCCTTCAGATGGCTTTTACTGTTTGTCTGAACCCTGGTGACGAAATCATCATACCCGAACCGTATTACACCAACTACAACACCTTCGCAAAACTCTGCGATGCCAAGATTGTAACCATCCCTAGCGACATCAAGTCAGGCTTTGCCCTGCCTCATGTCGAGGAGTTCGAAAAAGTGATTACCCCGCGCACCAAGGCCATCATGATTTGCAACCCCAACAATCCTACAGGTTATCTCTATTCAGAGAAAGACCTCTATGCAGTAGGGGCGCTCTGCAAGAAATACGACCTTTTCCTCTTCGCCGACGAAGTCTATCGCGAATTCTGCTACGATGGAGAGAAACACTTCAGCGTACTCAATCTGCCCGGATGCGAGAACAACGTTGTCCTGTTCGACTCCGTATCCAAACGCTACAGTGCTTGTGGTGCCCGTGTGGGCTGCCTCATCACCCGCAACAGCGAAGTTTTCTCCTATCTCATGCGCCTTGCCCAGGCACGTCTGTCGCCACCGAGCTTCGGCCAGATTTTTGCCGAGGCCGCCATCGATACGCCTCAAGAGTATTTCGACAAGGTGGAAGCAGAATATGTGGCACGTCGTAATGTCATAGTTGAAGGCATCAACAAGATTCCTGGATGCTTCTGTCCTAAACCCAAAGGTGCTTTCTACACGGTGTGCGACCTGCCCATAGATGACAGCGACCACTTCTGCCAATGGCTCCTCACGGACTTCACCTACAACGGAGCCACTGTCATGTTGGCTCCCGCCACTGGATTCTACGAAGATCCCGAACGTGGACGCCACCAAGTACGCATCACCTACTGCCTCTGCATCGAAGACCTCAAAGCAGCAATGAAATGCCTTGAAGAAGCATTGAAAGTGTACCCCGGACGTACCAACGCATAATTCATTAGAATTAAAGGGACTAATAAAAATTGCCCCAAAGGGGCAAACTCACAATAAACCCCGCACTTGTAGTGTGGGGTTTATTGGCATATACCTCACTGCGTGTCGGAAACAAGGGCTCTCAATATCTTATTAATAGGACCCATCTTAATAGGTCCCATTTTAATATCAAACAAGCATCCCGCTGTCAAAGGCGGGATGATTTTTTATCATTGGTGTCCGACAAAAAGGAATCAAACCATTGGTAAGTTATATAATATCAACATTATATAGCATACATTGATTTACGAAGGCTTGCGTGTGCCAAAGGAACACAATCCTATTAACCCCGCACTAAACACCGTATGTGTGCAGTGTGGGGAAACTGTGCTCATTTCCATGCGTGTCGAAGATACGCCACAACATAACAATCAACAAAGTAGCGTGCCTACGGCACGCAGTATTAGGGCTTCTGTCCCCACACTTCGCTTCGTGTGGGGGTAATAGGATTAAGTGCTTTCAGCACGTTTATCGGACTCTAATACATTTTTTATATTTTGGTAACAGCACTCAGTCTTATTTCCTCTAACATTCTCCTTTTCATGATTCACGCATTCAACCTCAATCTAAATATATATTAATAATATACAGCATATTACACAAATAACACAATCCAATTGACTTAATATTATACCATTTTATTGCTACAACTGTATAGAAAATAGCAATATTTAAGCAGATATTTACCTAACAATAACTACAAAAGAATTATTTATACCCCTTATTATCATACAAATAAAAGAAACATAGAATAAATATTACCATTTCACACTACCGAAAAGGTAAAAATATTTGTTATTCAAGAAAAATAATGTATCTTTGCATGTTAAATAATAGATAATCAAAAGTGGCATTACCATTAGTTTAGAAGCAATAAATCAGTATAATAAATAAATCAATTCACTATGGTCAAACAATTACAAAAACTGTTATTCTTGGCGGCAATGTTATTTGTCCCATGGGTAACCCAGGCACAGACGCTGGAAGACTATTCTTTCTTAACAGGCGTCGACACAACAAAGTGGATAGACATGAGTTCTGCGACTCAGATTCTGACTCCCGCGAACAGCGATGGAATGGCTTCGACAGTGCAGAACATTGGATTCTCTTTCCCCTTTAGAGGCAACACCTACACTCAGTATTCCGTCAACACAGACGGCAACCTTCGCTTGGGTCCAACAGCAACAAGCACCTCTTATTACTCGTCACCTTTCTCCTCGACCAACAGCAACCAAAACAATCCGAAGATCAACGCATTTGGTTGCGACGGTTATGGAGTTTCGTCAACACACTATGTCAAAGCACTTGACACAGTGGACGCGAGCAACGACACCATGCTTGTAGTAGAGTTCTGCATGGGAACCTACACCAGCTCCACACGCAACCAATTATACAAATGGCAGGTTCACCTGTACACCAACGGAAATATCGATATAGTGTATGGTCCCACGCCTACAACAGCCCCGGGTGTAACAAGACAACCCGGCATCTGCTTCAACTCTTCCGACGGCTGGGTTATCAATGCAAACAACACGGCATCACATTTCACTTCAGGCTACTCCTCTACAACATTTCCTTCGGGGCAATGGCCTACCAACGGACGCTACTATAGTTTCCAAACACCCAACCTTCTCTGCCCCAAACCCACGGGTATTACTGTCGACAACCTGAGTACCACAAGTTTCGACATCAGCTGGACCGATACTTCCTCAGCCACTTCATGGATAGTGCAACTTATTTCCAACGACTCTGTCTATTACGACAATGTGGAATACGCCTTCCCAGTTTATTTCACAGGTCTCAATCCCGCCACTCAATATACAGTATATGTGGCCGGTCTTTGCTCGAATGGCGACACCAGTGCTTTCCGCACCTTGGATGTACTTACCAATTGCGACCTCTTGACCTCCCTGCCCTATATTCAGAATTTCGACGGAGTGCCAGGGTCTACAACCACCTCAATGCAGACAAACAACCTTCCCCCCTGCTGGAACTACCTTAATCATGGCACCCGGACAGACTATAAGGGCTATCCTATCGTTTACAATTCCAGCGCATCCGCGCACAGTGGAAGCAATAGCATGAGATTTTACTCTTACTATTCCGCAGCAGACTCCTCGCAGTACGCCATACTTCCGATGACGGACTCCACACTTTTCCCCGTCAATAACTTGATGGTCAATTTCAACATGAGGATGTACTCTTCCGGAACATCCTACACGGCTTATGCCATCGTGGGCATTATGACCAATCCCACAGATGCAAGCACCTTCGTTCCTATCGACACCTTGATAAGCAATACTACCACCTACTCAAATTTTGAGGCATACTTCTCCTCTTACACGGGTCCTCACGGTTACGTAACACTGTTGTTCCCGCAAGCCACATTAGCTGGAGCCAACTATAACGCCGGTTATGTCGACGACGTCGTCCTTAATGTGATTCCCACCTGCCCTCCCATTCATGACCTTACTCAGACCGATGCCTCTCTCTCCTCCGTTACTGTCTCCTGGACAGAAATAGGTTCGGCCACACAATGGGTAGTGGAGTACGATACTGTTGACTTTGTACCTGGAACAGGCTCCGGCAACATCGACTATGCTACCGCTACAACTCACACAATAAGCAACCTCGACAGTGCCCACACCTACTATATATACGTACATGCCGACTGCGGCGGTGGCGATACAAGCGCAAACAGTTTCATCACGGCTAATACACTGGCCTCCTCTCCCGCCAGCCTGCCATACCTTTGCGATTTCGAAGGCGACGGAAACAATGGCTGGCAATTGCTGAATGGTAACCAAACCAACGCCTGGAACGTCGGATCCGCCACCAACAACGGCGGCAACAAGAGCCTCTATATCTCCGACAACGGCGGCACAAGCAATAGCTACAACATCAGCAGCATTTCTTACACCTATGCATACCGCACACTCGACATTACCGACTCGGGCGAGTTTGCCTATAGCTACGACTGGAAAGGGCAGGGCGAAAGTCACACTTACGACTTCACCCGTGTTTTCCTCACCCCCAGTGCATACCAATGGCAGGAGAACAGCAATCCCGCTGGTTCAACCAATGCTTTTTCCTCCTGGAACTGCCCATCCGACTGGATTGAACTGACTGAACAGTTCAGCTCACCTGCCACGCTGTCCCAGAGTTCCACTTGGCGTACTGCTTCCGGCACTTTCCGCATCAACAATCCCGGCACATACAACATAGTCTTTGCATGGGCCAACGACGGCTCCGTCGGTACTCAACCCCCCACCGCCATCGACAACGTTGAGATAATTCAGAATAGTTGCCCCGCTCCTAATGTAAGCGTCAACAGCATTACATCCGACACAATTGTCTTGGAATGGACTCCTGGAGGAAATGAAACCAGTTGGTTAGTTTCACTCGATTCTTTTGCCATTGAAGTATACGACACCAGCTATATTTTCGAGTCCCTTACCCCGAACACCGAATACAACATTGAGGTAAGAGCCATCTGCGGCCCTGGCGACACCTCCTTGGCCGTACCCACTAACGTTCGCACAGCCTGCGGTCCATTTGCACTGCCTTTCTATGAGGACTTCGACTCTTGGTCATCAACTGCTGCCGATCCATTACCTGCCTGCTGGTACAAGAAAACCAATTACTCCACCAACTATCCCTACGCCTCAACCAGCCAAAACCACACCCCAGGCGGCAGTAAATCCATGTACATGTACTCTACTGCTTCAACTTGGAGTTATATGGTACTGCCCCAGTTCGCAGCCCCGCTCAGTTCTTTGCAGATACATTTCTGGTTAAGGAAAGCCTCAGCAAGCCACCGTCTCTTCGTAGGTGTTATTACCGACCCCAACGATGAAACCACTTTCCAGGCTATTGACACAGTCTCCCCCTCCGCACTCTCGGTATGGGAAGAATTTGTCATCCCCTTCTCCAACTACACCGGCTCCGCCCAGTACATTGCCATCATGTCCCCCAATGGCGAATCGAGCTATCCATACCTCGACGACCTTACCGTAGATATGGTTCCCGACTGCCCTGCAGTTGACAACCTGACAGCATTCAACCTGACAGGAAACAGTGCTGACCTTCGCTGGACTGAGACAGGAACTGCCACCTCATGGACTGTAGAATACTTGCCTACCGGCTCTCCTGCCGACAGTGCTATCACTATAACAGTATACGACACAACCGTTTCTCTCACCGGATTGGCCACCAACACTGAATACACCGTCACCGTGACCGTAGAATGTTCCACCGGCCTTGGCGGCAGTTCTATGATTACTTTCCGTACAGAATGCGGCAGCATCACTTCGCTACCGTACACCTACGGCTTTGAGGATGCTGAAACAGGTTCCAGCACAAGCTCTGCTTTTGCCCCTTGCCTCAAACGTCTCAACAATGGTTCCACCTATTTTGGCTACCCCTATGTGGGCTCATCCACTTACAACCACACTCCTGGAGGCATGCATGGTCTTTATTGGTACAACTCCATTACCGCCACCACCTATGGCGACTACCAGATTGTAGTGCTTCCCCCTGTCGACACCACTATTTACCCAATCAACACCTTGCAACTCAGTTTCTGGAGCCGTTCAAGCAGCACCTCCTATAGTCCTGTTTTCGAAGTCGGCATTATGACAGACCCATTCGATGCCTCCACCTTTACACCAGTTGACACAATACATGTGGGTAACAATACCAGCTGGAATGAATTCTCAGCCATTTTTGGCTCTTTCACCGGCTATGGACAGTATGTGGCACTCCGCGCAACGCGTCCCGTCTCCTCATGGTATGCTTATGTCGACGACTTCACTCTGGAAGAGGCTCCATCTTGTCCAGAAATCGAGAACCTTACAGTGCAAGCCACTGCCTCTCACGCTCGCGTAACTTGGAGCTATAGCCGCCTACTTGGCATTGCCCCTGCCAACTTCAATGTCTCCTACGGCTTTGCCTCCGATTCCTTGGTAGGTGCCACCACCATCACTACCACCGACACCTCCATCGTACTCAACGGACTCATACCCGATACTACATATACCATCTCTGTATCGGCCCAGTGCACATCCTCCAATGGTCTTGCACTTCAGCACAATTTCAACACCCGTGCCCTACCTTGCTTAGTTTGGGATACCAGTTCCTCAGGTCCAATGGTCCCCTATGTCGTTGGCAACCCAACCACCACTAACAACACCAATGTGATGCCCGTCAACGGCTCCTACAACTACAGTTATTGCAACCACATCATCCGCCACTCCGAAATAAACATTACCGGACCCTCCTACATCTCCGGTATTGACTTCCAATATGCGGATGCCTCCCCCATGACAAGCAAGACCAACTGCACCATTTATATGTGCCACACGTCTTTGACCACTTGCTCCGAATTCGCCAACCCCGCCGACCTCGTCCTCGTCTATGAAGGCCCACTCAACTGCACCAACACCGGTTGGAACCATTTCGACTTTAACCGTGGCAACTTCAGCTACGACGGTGTCAGCAACATGATTGTCGCCATCGTCGACAACAGTGGTGCTACCGAGTCCAACGGCCATTTCTACTACGAAACCCCTGGTGACGCCGTCTCTCACCGAGTCTACCGCAACGACGCCCCCTACTCCTTCGCCGATCTCGGCACCGTGACCGCTAACAACTCCATGTGGCGCACCAACATGCGTCTCACCACTGGCGGTCTTGACTGCCTTGTCTCTGCCTCTTGCACCGCACCCGATGTCATCATCGACAGCGTAGAAACCAATGCTGCCTACTTGTCATGGATTCCCGGCTACAACGAATCATCTTGGAATATCGAATATCGCCCCACTGGAGCCACCACTTGGATCACCGCCGATACTGGCGTCACCACCCAAAACTATACCATTACCGGCCTCAATGCCAACACTCACTATCAAGTACGCGTAGGCTCATCCTGTTCCGACACTATCTACTATGACATGACTTCCTTCACCACTGCTTGCGGCACCATCACATCCATACCGTGGAGCGACAACCTCGACTACTATACTACAGGCTCCAGCTCTACCAATTCCCCCTTCATTAATTGCTGGCATCACCTCAACAACGGAACCTCTTACGGCGGTTATCCTTACGTAGGCGGTTCCACCTACAACCATACTCCCGGTGGTCAACACGGCCTCTATTGGTACAACACTACTACCGCCGGCACCTATGGCGACTACCAGTGCATCGTGCTCCCCGAAATTGATTATACCATTAGTATCGACAGTCTCCAGCTTTCCTTCTGGACTCGTGCTTCATCTACCTCCTATACTCCCGTATTCCAAGTGGGTGTCATGACTGATCCTACCGACATCACCACTTTCGTCAGTATGGCCACTGTCACCGTCACTTCTGGCACCACTTGGGAGTTGGTCGAAGTTCCGCTGGGTGCCTATACCGACTCTGGCCACTTCATTGCCGTCAAAGCCGACCGCTCTACAGCCTCTTGGTATGCCTACGTTGACGACTTCACCATCGAACGCATGCCCACATGCATACCTCCTCAGAACATACATGCCACCAACACCTCAACCACAAGCCTTACTATCGATTGGACCAATGTCACTCCTGCCATGAGCTGGAATATTGAATATGGTCCTGCAGGGTTCACCCCGGGCTCTTCGGCAGGCACTTCTCTCTCCACTTTCACTCACCCTGTAACAATTACTGGACTCGACACGCTAAGCCTCTACGACTTCTATATCCAGTCCATCTGTTCTGTTGGCGACACTTCTCGCTGGTCTAACGTAACCACCTTGGCCACCACAATGTGCGACAACAGCACTGCTGCCATTATAGGCTCTGAAACCTCCACTGGCACAGCCTATCAATACCCCGTCAACAACTTCTACCGCTACACGCTTAGCGAAACCATTATCGACAGTGCTGAAATCAATGGCCCAATGGACATTGAATATATCGGTTACTACTACAATTACGCAACACCCTCAACAGACAAGGTCAATTGCACCATTTACTTCCAACCCACTACCAAAACAACCTTCAGCGGCACCACCGATGTAGTGGCTCTCGACTCTTCTGCAGTCAAAGTCTACACCGGACATCTCAACTGTTCTCAAGGTTGGAACTTCTTCCATCTCGACACCACCTATCAATATGATGGCACTGGAAACCTCATGGTCATAGTTGACGACAACTCCAACGACTACAATAGCAGTTCATACACTTTCAAGACCGAACCCTGCTCGGGCAACAAGACGCTCCACTACTATTCCGACTCCCAAAACCCCGACGTAACGAATCCTTCCTCATTTACTGGCTCCAAAGGAGTAGCGACTTCGCGAGTGGTCATGCAGCTTCTCTCATGCTCTGCACCTGCCTGTCCTCAACCCAACATTGTCAGCGCCGCTCAGACTTACCACTCTGCCACCGTTACTTGGACTGGCAACGGTAACGACTATGAAGTCAACATCAAGGAAAGTGCCGCTCCCGACTGGCCAGCTGCCGGCGTAACCGTCTCCGGCAACTCCTTCATCTTCACCGGTCTCCTCCCTGCCACCGCCTATACCTTCCGTGTGCGTCAGGACTGCAACGCCGACAGCCTCGGCTATAGCGACTGGACCGTCAGCGGCTTCGTCACCGACAGCCTGCCCTGCCTCACGCCCGACAGCCTCCACGCCACAGCCGTCACCAACGCCACCGCTGACCTCGACTGGAACGTCAACGGCAACGAGTCCAACTGGGACATCCACGTCTGGTACTCCGGCGGCCTTGACAGCACCTACCGCGTCAGCTCCCGTCCCGCCACCGTCGGCGGCCTCGCTCCCGGCGTGACCTACTATGCCTCCATCCGCGCTCTCTGCGGAATCAACCTCCTCGAGGGTGAATGGAGCGACACCGTCTCCTTCACCACCGCTGTCTGCCCAGACGTCACCGGCCTCTCCGCAGGCTATGCCACTGCCAACAGCATCACCCTTTCATGGGACAACAACCCCATGGCTCAGAGCTGGATTATCGAGTACGGTCTCTCCGGATTCCCGCAGGGCTCCGGCATCACCGCCACCTCCACCACAAACAACTACGTCGTCAACGGCCTCACCGACGAGACCCTCTATGACTTCCACGTCAGAGCAGTCTGCGGCTCCGAATGGTACAGCGAAGGCTGGGCTTCCGTCACCGCCTCCACACTCAGCGGTGGAGTCACCTGCGACGCTCCCACCAACGTCACTGCCGCCGTGGCAGACAACTCTGTCACCGTCAACTGGACTGCCGGTC
>ONIP01000030.1 GCA_900317955.1 uncultured Bacteroidales bacterium | reverse complement strand
GTAGACGCGGCCGGTGACGAACTCGGCGAAGCCCCCGATGAAGGGCACCTTGCCGCAGAGGCTCAGGCCGGCGGCGATGCCGACCATGTTGGCCTCGGCAATGCCGCACTGGATGAAGCGCTCGGGGAATTCCTTGGCGAAGCCGTCCATCTTGACGCTTCCTTTAACGTCGGCGCTCAGCGCGACGACATTCTCGTTCTTGCGGCCAGCCTCAACAAGGCCTTCGCCCATGCCGGCGCGCAACTCTTTGCTTGATTGTTTTTCGTAGTGGGTCATAATTGTTATTGTTTTATTGATTATTCTTTTTTATTGGTCGGACTTGTCTGACTAGTCTGACTAGTCGGACGGGTCTGCTTAATTTGTCTTTCCATTGCGATAGTTTAGTCTTGCTCTGGTCATTTGTTCTCTTACGCCACCTTCTTGGAGAAACTGCTGTTGTTGCTTCTCAATCAGTCGGCGGAGCATGTAGGTTGCTTGATTAATCAGTGTGATGCAGAGGTTGGCGAGTTCCTCGTCGTTCAACTTCTGCAATAGGGTCGGATACTCAGCATATATCTTCTCACTTCGGGCGTACTCGCGCATTGGCTCGTATCGTGGGTGTCCGCTTTTCCATTGTGTCAGATTGTGCTGCCGCAGATAGTCTTCATAATCCACCAACAACTCTTCCAAACTGGCTTTGGCCACATTGGTCAACTTTATCTCCGTCTCGCGCGATGTGGTGGCGGCCTCACTGCCCTCGGCAATATTCTGCTTGCCGCTCCGCGCTGCCTGCACCATCTGGTCTATGGTCCGGTCGCCCTTGCAAAGGTAGGTGTGCGCAAAGTGATAGGTGATGTCGCAGACTATCTCTGTCACCTTGTACACCCGCAGCTTGCGGTAGCCACCGAGGGGCTTCAAAAATGGCTTGGGTTCGTTATTGGGCATTGTTTGTTGTTTTTGTTGTTTGTCGGACTTGTCAGACTATTCAGACCTGTCAGACTAGTCTGATTGTTTTTGTCAAAATTGTATTATTGTGGTTCCGAAGATTTCTCATGGTGGGTCATGTTGTTGAATAGATTATTTATTTGTAATAAATTATTGTCCGAATGGTTTCAAGTGTGTTGCCCCTATATGCCTCAATCCAGTTGCCGTGGCTGTCGTATTTGTAGGTGTAACTTGTTGTCGTTACTTTGCCTTTGTTGTAGAACAGATTGCCATTTGGGTCATACTGGATTTGTGCAACATCACCGTTCTCATTATATGTGAATGTCACGACAAGTTTGTCTTGATGAGTCTCTTTGGCCAACCGCCCCTGGCTATCATACTCATACCGTTTGCCCCAATATTTTGAACCAATGCCTTTGATACGCCCGTCGTCATACCATTCATACCAGGGCTCGTTTGCTTTGCTATCGAAATCCCCATAGGTCTTTACAGGGAAGCCCCGTTCGTCGTATATGATAGTCGATGTATCAGTGAGCCCATAGACTCCATGTATCACCCGTTCAAGACGGCCGTCGGCTTCATAGAGATAGTACTCAATGGAGTGGCAGTCGCCACCCCGGACAATAGAGTCGAGGTGCGTGCTCCAATAGTAGGTGTTGTGACAAAGTTTGTCCACATCATTAAAGTACTCGGTGAGTATATGTCCCTCGGGGGAGTAGGTGTAGAAATAGTAGTCGGTATCTTGCAATTCGGGGTTACCTCTCATCTCGATATGGTATTCCCGCACTTCCTTCACATGACCCTTGAGAGAATAATCGTTCTCGTGCCAGAACCATGGGAGCTCTTGTGCCGTGGCCGTCATGGCCACAGCGCAGAGTATTATCGTGGAAAAAAGTGCTTTCTTCATTTTTTTATTGTATCAGTATGTCATTATCTTTTCTCATCACCCTCACAGGCTGGTCTGAGCCGACTTCGAGGTTAGGGCAAAGCGTCTCTCGTCCAGTGTCCGTGAAACCGCATTTCTTCATCACGCGGCCGGAGGCGGGATTGCTTGGGAAATAGGTGCCCCAAAGGGTGCTGAAACCTTTCGCGTTAAAGCAGTGTTCGATAACAAGGGCAAGTGCCTCTGTGCAGATGCCCATCCCCCAATAGGGGCGGGCAATCCAGTAGCCCACCTCGGCTTGGTCGGACTCAATCTTCAGGTTGGAAGAGGTCGATGGCAAATACCCGACACATCCGATGGCCTCACCCGTCTCTTTCCACACCACTGCCAACATCCCCTCGCCGCTGAAAAGTGTGCGGATGACCACAAGGCTTTCCTCCACACTCTTGTGCGGTGGCCATCCTGCACGCGGCCCCACTTCGGGGTCGGAGGCGTACTTGAACAGCGCTTCGGCATCGCTCTCCCTCCATGGGCGAAGCATTATTCTATCGGTCTGGTAACTGTACATGGTAATCCGAGAATTAATCCAATTACATGATGCCGCCCAGCCAATTGAACAGCTCGTCCAAAGCGTAGTCGCCACTGTGGGGACGGTTCCATGCGAAGAGGAAGTTCACGTTGTAGCCGGAGTTGTGCAATTTCAGCGCGAGGTTTAGAGGGATGGGGAATCCCGTATCGCGGTCTCTTGCGCCATGTCGGATGTACCAGAAAGGAGCAACTTTGTGTTTGCTTTCTTTTTTGGATTTACCCTTTGAGGGCTCGACGGTTCCGATAAAGTTCATTGGGTTCATCAAGTATACGTTGTCTACAACCTCTTTGGGGAGGTCGATGCCGTTGTTGTAGGCACTGAAGACGGTGAAGTTCACACTTGTTCCGTCGGAGCCGCCAAACACTTCGTTCTCGGCGGAAGCAGGTTGGTTTAAAACACCTTTCGTATCGAATGCAGGGGCTGTCTTCAATGGCTGGGTTCCTGCCACGTAGTTCAGATAACGCTGGATGTCTAAGCCGATGATATATTCGCCCTGTTGAGGGGCGATGGGGCGCATCATGGGTTTTGACTGCTTCTTGCCGCCATTGAGAGGAGGCATTCCGCCCATGGTTTCTTGGTTGAAAGAAAAGCCCAATGTGTCGCTGATGTCGGCACCTGCATTTTTGGCAGTCTGAGCGGATCGTATGAGCTCTTTACGAAGGAGGTCCAAGTAATTGTCAGAAGTGACAGGGTTCCCATTCCAGTCTTTGAGGTTTAGACTGTTGATGTAGTTTGGGAATTGTTCTTTGAGTTGGTTGCTAATAGGCAGGAGCTGTGCGGAGCGTTGGCGGCTTGATGTGCCGTTGTATAGCCATTCGTAAGCCATGTCGGCATGCTCGAGATCGGTGATGGGGCAGAAACAGACAGCAGCGAAAACATCGTCGGCTTTTTTTGCGGCACCCATTGCTTTGAGCATTTCTTCGTAGGCGGGATGGTTGCCGGTGGCTCCTATCAAGGCGGCAAATGCTCCGCCGGCACTGGTGCCGTCGATTACGATACGTTCGGCGTTGCCGGGCATTTCGCGGTCGAATAGGCGCAGGAAGCGGATGGCTGCTTTAAGGTCGAGGAGTGCTTTGGGAGCACGTCCGTTATAGGTGCCGTCTTGCATTGAGTTGCGTCCACGGGAGCCAGGAATGACAACTACATAGCCTTCTTTGAGGGCTCGGCCGGTGGCATCACCGGCTTGGGGTTTGCGGGCTTTGGCGGCCATGTAGCCACCGATGTATGTCCGAAGGAGGATTGGGGTTGAACTGGAAGCACCTTCTGGTACGTAGACGTTCAGGTACTGGTAGGCGGTGTCTTCGATATGTTTTACGTAGTAGAGATGTTCGTAGGCGGTATATTTTATCACTTGGCCGTCGGGCATGGTCAGTTCCTCTTGGGTGCCATTGTTTGGGTTAAAGCTGAGTCCTTGTTTGTTGTGGCTGCAAGCACATAGTAAGAGAGCTATGAGTGTTGCCAGTAATATTTTCTTCGTCATGTCGGTGTTTTTTAGTTTCAGCATTTGTGTTGACAGAGAAAAAGGCTTTTACACCTTTACTTTTACATTGATATATATTTAACGGAATATTTGTGAAATTATTTTAATGTATGCAAAATTTACATGTTGTTGAATGGTTTTTGATTGGAAGAGCATTGAAATGAACGAGTTGGGAGCGTTGGAAAGGCTTTGGGAGATAGGAAGTGGGGGTGCTGTGGGGAGAGGAAAGGGAGATTTTTGAGGGGAGAATGGTTTGCGAGTCGGGAAATTTGTGTATATTTGCAGTCGGTTATTTATAAATATTTTTTTGTAATGTGTTATTGGAAAAAGACTTTGCTTTGCGTTGCCATGGCCGCGGCGATGACGTTGCCATCGTTGTGGGGCAGTGGAGTGAGCGCGCAAGGGTACACGTCGAAACCCGGTATTGACCTTTTTGCCGGGGTGAATCTTAATTTCAGAGATGTTTACTATCAACGTCAGTATGATTTTTTAATCAACCTAACGCCGGGTTTCCGGTGGGATATGGGAAACCACTGGAATTTGACCGGACAAGTGTATGTGCCTGTGGTCAACCAGTACGGAGATGACGGGAATGGCTTTATGGTGAATAATTTGGCCATCAGCAAGCAGTTGCGGATGGGGTCATTGTATTGCAAGACAACGGCAGGTTTGTTCAGTATGAAGCGTTACGGGTTGGATGTGAAATTGTTCCTGCCTTTGACGGATTGGTTCGCGTTGGAGGCACAGGGGGGATATGTGGGTTGGTTCAACACGGACAGAGATTGGCGGATTACGCTTCCAGACCGTTTTGTGGGCACAGTGGGCGGAGATATATACATACAGAAATGGAACACCCAGTTGAGAGGCGAGGCAGGACTGTATGTGTATCGAGATTTAGGGGTTGAAGTAGAGGCTATGCGTCATTTCAATCATACCACAGTGTCGTTGTTTGGACATTGGAGCAAGGATTACAAGTATGATGTAGGATTCAAGATAGTAGTGATGATTCCGCCTTACCACAGAACCCGGAGGGCAGTGAATTTCAGACCGGCATCAAATTTCAGAGTTGCGTATAGTGTGATGACAAATACTGTGGGTAACCGTATGTACAGGACAGACCCAGAGGAAAATGAGCGTGACGGCTGGTTTGACCGCGATTTGCTGGAGTGGGGAAGCCACACGATGGCACCTGATTTTATTATTAACGAAAAGATTGTGGAGGAATGAAAAGAATTGTTTTATATGTAATGCTGGCAGTGTGGTGGCTTGTGCCTGCCACGGGTTACGCCCAGCAGTATACTGGATTGTCGGGTTTGTTGCATGTGCCGTCGGCCGAGATGAACCATGAAGGAGATGCATTCATGGGTTTGCATTTTTTGAACAAGGCCATGACACCGGATACCGGATTTCTGTTTAACGGCCAGAAATACGACACGTATGACTATTATATATCGTTGACTCCATTCCGTTGGATAGAGTTCAGCTATGTGTGTACGAAGCGGAAGAGTGCTGCCAATGAAGAATTGTGGAGATACCACAGGAAGGACAGGTCGGTTTCGTTGAAAATAAGACCGTTGGAAGAGGGAAAGTATTATCCTGCCGTTGCATTCGGGTGCAATGATTTCGGTACCTCGGCATTCAACAAAAACAGGAGTGATGTGCAGCTGTATTTCTTTAACTATTATGTTGCAGCCACGAAGCATTTTGAGTTTGGGGGTAATGAGGTAGGGGTTACGCTTGCGTACAGGCATTTTTTGCGGGGATACAATGCCAAGTGGAACGGTGTGGTAGGTGGAGTGACATTCCGTCCGTCCTTCTTCCCGCAGGCAAGGGCGATTGTGGAGTATACAGGGAATGAGGTATTGGTGGGATTGGATGCTTTGTTGTGGAGGCATTTGCGTGTACAGGCAAGTGTGAAGGATTTCAAATATGTAAATGTCGGACTTTGTTTCCAAGTGAATTTATTGGGAGAGAAGTATGTGTATTGATGTTGCTTCGGAATAATAGGGAGGATGGAGGATTCCTGTTGAAGAAAAAAATAAAAAAAAGTTCGCTATATTGAAAAATATGTTTATCTTTGCATTGTAGAATTGAGTTGCACAAAGCAGCGATTATTGCTGTAATGTGCATTAATTCAAGTTTATAGTAGATAGAAAAATAAAACGAAA
The DNA here is from genome assembly GCA_900317955.1 of uncultured Bacteroidales bacterium. Lineage (GTDB taxonomy): Bacteria > Bacteroidota > Bacteroidia > Bacteroidales > P3 > Colimorpha. The sequence continues at coordinate 26,430 of ONIP01000030.1, read as the reverse complement.
AAACAATAAAAAATTAAAACAATGGCAAAAAAGAGATTTGTTCTGTTCACTTTGGTGGCAGCTTTCGTATTTGTCGCTACTTCGGGTATGACTTCCTGCAACAAGTCCGAAGTTGGGACACAGAATGTTCCTGTGGTGCATGACACATTGCTTCCTCCGAAGGACGCAACGATTACTGCTGTGTGCCCCCACCACTCATCCACCGATCCTACAAGATTCATGGTCATCGACAGAAATGATCCTACCTCGATTGTTGTTCACCAGCATGAGTATATGGAAGGTGAAACCTGCCCCATTGCACCTTGTGAGTGGAGCGGACATCATCACATTCATGAAGTGGTTTTCTGGCGTGGTCACTTTGAAGACAGCTGGGATCACCTCGGAGGCTGCACGATTGACTAAGAAGTTGTAAGTTTATTACTGAATTTTATAAAGCGCGGTGCATGAGCACTGCGCTTTATTGTTTTGTGGTTGTATTAAGGAAGGTTAAAGTGTCTCGTCTCTAATGTGATGCACCCCGTTGCTACAGATAATCGACGCAGGGTGTAAGGTGTTGATTCAAGACGTTGCTTCATCTTGGCATGGCTCGAGCAAGTTCGGCTCTACTCTCGACTCCCGCAATGTTATTCATATCTCACCCTTATTCGGAGTGATTAATAGAAATCTTCTTAATGCTGTGCAGGGTAGAGAACATGACTATTCGCAGGAGTAGTTTGGATGGTCTCTGAATTGTTGTTGGCGAAATAGATGAGGGTGGGATGGTGTGTGATGGTTCGGGACAGGAATTGCTATTTGATGGTTACTCCGGTTTGTTGGGCGGAGCGGATGGTGAAGCGTGCGGTTTGGACGGAGGAGTTGCTGTTGTCGTTGACGGGTTGCAGGATGACCTGATAGTCGCCTGGCATGAGGATGATGCGTTCGGTGGAGTTGGTGGGATCGAGGTTGCAGACCCATTCGATGCCGTCAGGCTGGAATACGAAGATGCTGCCAGCGGTTGGACCTTGGGGTTTGGTCAGTGCAAGTTGCCCGGGAAGGGGAATTTGCAGGTCGGTGTCGGAGTTGCTCTGGATTTTGATGTTGGAGAGATGCAGGACAGGGAGGGATAGTATGTCGATGTCGTAAGAGCCGGATAGGTAGTTCTTTTTATCACCGAGGGATTGAGTGGAGAGAAGTTCGGGGTCGTTGTGGCGACGTACAAGTATATTGTATTGAGGGAGTTGGAAAGAGGTACGTCGGTTCTCAAGGTGGAGGCGGAGACTTCCTTGAGGAGCCGGGATTTCGAGGCGGTTGTGTGTGCCGGGTTTGAAATGACGGTTGTTGAGTTTGATAGAAGGTTTGGTGGCAACGGTGATGTCGTAGGTGAGGAGAGGGTTGATGGTGAGAGTGTCGGCTGGTTGTTGTGTGTTGTAGTGATAGACGGTGGAGTAGCGAAGGGCGAGCGTATTGTGGTCGAAAAAGAACACGGGGATTTCGGTTTCGTAGAGATGGTGACTGTTGTCGACCAAAGCAAGTGTGAGGAGTGCATCTTGGTCGGAGAGGAAAAAGATTTGGTGGAGAGTTTCGTCGAAGCGCTCTTCATCGGGGATGAGGGTGAATTGACCGGCACATTCGGATTGGTCGGTGGAATTGTCAGGGGTGCCGAATGCGAGGATGAAAGTTTGGGATATGGCACCGCTTTGTTGGAGCTGGCTTATGGCGCTGCAGAGGTCGTCGTCGGAGCTGTGAGTCTCTGCGGTAATGAGGACTACGATGTTGCGAGCGTTGTCGTCACGTGGGAAGTCTTTGAGGGCATGTTCGAGAGCGGTAGTGGCAGAGCATTCACCATTGGGTACGAGGGTCTTGATTTTACTTTTGAGTTGGTAGAGGTTGTCGGCGGCGAAGGGTACTTCGAGCTGTGTGGGGATGCCGTCTTTGTTGAGGTGGCCAAAGACACGAAGAGCCACTTGGATGTCGGTATGGGCAGCGATGCTGTCCATGAAGGGCAACAGTACTTGCTGAGTGACTTTGATTTTCGAGTCGCTCTGCCATTTGTCCCACATGCTCTGCGAGCAGTCGAGAATAATGAGCACACGGGTGGTTTCCTGACTGGGTGTGTGTTGGGCTGGCAAACGCCATGCTGCTGAAACCATTAACGTTAATATAATGAGTAATCTGAGTGTTTTCATTATGGGTAATAATATCTGCAAAAATACGAAAAAAAGTCCGTTCTGTAGAAATAATTTCTTCTTGTTCGTAATATTATAGGGTTAATTGCGTTATTTATAAAATCTTTTCCGGATGACGAGACGTTTGTTATTATACACATGTTTACTATTTGCGACAGTTCCATTGCGGGCGCAACAGATTGTGCCCAGTCTGACGGGGACGGACTTTTGGGTGGCGTTTATGTATAACAACGGCAGTGCCCATCCCATTTCGTGTTATTTGATAGTGGCATCGGAATACGAATGCACGGCACATATCTCCAATCCTCAGCGTGGATGGGATACAGTGGTGACGCTCAGTGACGGGATTGCACGTGTGCAAGTGCCTGCTCACCAGCCGTCACCAGTTTATGGCTACAGCATGTGCGACGATGGTTGGCATATATCTACGTCTGCGCCCGCGGTTGTCTATGCCTCAAATTATCAGCAGGCGAGTCATGATATGACCGCAGTCCTTCCCACGCCTCTCTTGCGGTGCAATTATATGACTCAAACGTATGGTGAACATAGCAACGGTCAGGAAGTGTATGTTGTGGCCCCTTATGACAGCACTTCCCTACGTGTGGTTATGAATGATTATGTTACCACTTTTCAAGGTAATATTCTTTATCGTCCGGGAGATACGCTCAATGTGTTTATGATGCGTGGGCAAGTGTGTCGGCTGTTTTGCGGTTTGCCCAGTTCTAATCCCTCAGCGGGCTTTTCCGGCACTCTTTTTCATTCCTCCAAACCAGTGGCGGTTTTTCAAGGGCACAGGTGTACCTCTGTCCCCAAAGCTATCACTGCTTGTGACCATCTGTATGAACAGTGTATCCCGTCAGACTTTTGGGGGCGCCATTTTGTCGTAATGCCCACACTGGGGCGTGTCGCCGATACCGTGGACGGGCATTCGGGCTGGTGTATCGGGGATATGGTGAAGGTTACAGCTCGTGAAAATAATTGCACTGTCTCTATCGAGGGGCAGCCGGTGAAGACGTTGTCTGCTGGCGAGTCGTATACGTTTCTATTGGCTAACCATGCGCCCAGTGTCTGGCCGTCTTCTTCTCTGCCGTGGAGCGATTCGATGGCTTTTTATCAGTCGGATGCACTCCCCGTTGTCACCTCTACTCCCGCACAGGTCTGTTTTTATATTTCAGGAATGGCTTATGGCGGTATGCCGGGTGACCCTGCGTCTGTGGTTGTCCCGCCTGTTGAACAGGGTATTAGCCGGATGGTCACGGCGGTCTACACCACCTCTTTGGTTTCGAATCATTACATCAATATTGTTACTGCCACCAATTATGTTTCCTTGATGACGCTTGACGGGCAGAGTATTGCTTCCCGTTTTACTCCAACCGTGGGAGGCTATAGTTATGCCTACCTTACAGTTGATGAGGGAAAACATCTTATTGATGCAGATACGGGGCGTTTCCTTGCCATGTTTTATGGTCTTGGGGATGTCGAAAGTTATGCCTATATTGCTGGTATGGCGGTCCGCAGTGCAGAATATGAGGTACACGCCGACCGCCATGAACTCTGCATGGGCGACACGGTAACCATCACTGTTGCCAAGGACGACACGCTTGGTGTTGATTGGCTGTTGGATGGCCGGTTGCTTGCCTCCGGGGTTGATACAATGCGCATTTCCTTCGACAGCGAGGGAATGCATCGAGTGGCGGTGGTAATAACGCCGGTGGGAGATACTGTATGGGAACTTATTACTGTCAATCCAGTCTATTCCTACCAGATTGCTGACAGTATCTGTTCGGGCGACACCCTATTCTGGAATGGGATGGCACTTGCCGACTCGGGTTCTTATTCTGTTCCGCTGCAGAGTGTGGCAGGGTGCGATTCAGTTGTCACGATGCATCTTATGGTATTGCGGAATGCGCCCGTCCCTGATATTGTGATTGAGCCCGATTGCCGCAATCAGGGATACACGCTCCGTTCTACGTTTCCCGAAGGGACTGATGATATTATATCTTGGTGGACTTCCTCGCCCACAGACAGTACGCTTTCCTCTCAGCCGTGGGACAGCATTGTTGTTTATCCTACGGTTGCTACGGATTACGCACTCCATATTGATGGCTGCCGGACGTTCGACACACTTTTTTCCCTCACGCCGCTGCACCAGCCACAGGCAAGGATGGATTATTCGCCTGAGCGTATTGATGAGAACCATCCTTCACTCACGGCTGTTGACCGAAGCGTCAATTCCGAAGGGCGCTATTGGTGGATAGATGGCTTTGAGTTAGGCGACAGCCCTGAGATTCACTATACTCCAGATTTTTCTATTGGCAGCTTTCGGTTGACCCTTGTAGCTTATAACGGTATTTGCACCGATACCGTCGCAAGTGTGGTTCCTGTTGACCATTTCAGTATTTGGGCTCCCAATGTCTTCACACCAGACAGGATAGACAACAACCTCTTTTATCTTGTCACCCACGATGCGGTTGTCGAGGAACTGGTTATCTACAGCCGTTGGGGCTGCCGTATTGCCCGCATTGCGGGACCGCATCCTGTCTGGGACGGCACGGTAAATGGAAAACCCTGTATGGAGGGTGCCTATGTATGGTTGGCGCGTTATCGCGCTAACAGCGACCCTTCACGCATGATGGAAACTTTCGGCACGGTGACTTTGCTGCGTTAAGTTGTTAAGTTATAAACAGACCCCGTAGAAGCTTCCGTTTTGAGAATGACTCCCACGGGGTTTATTTTTCGTTAATTTACTGTAGTGATTCGATGTGTATCTTTTCCCTGTCTAATCAAGGATAAGGGTGTAGGGGGATGCTTAGTAGTCGCCGAGTTCAGTCTCTGGGAGCTGAGCAAGGGCTTTGGGCAGGTCGTCGGCGGAGAGGACGGAGCCGTGGTATTTGTTGATGCCTTGCATGAAATCCACGCCGTAGCCCATCTCGGTTGTAAGGATAACGCAGACGGGCTTGCCTTGGCCGGTAAGTGATTTGGCTTTGGCCATGCCGTCGAGAACCTGCTGCATGTCGTTGCCGTTATCGATAACGACGACGGTCCACCTGAAGGACTCGAACTTGGCTTTGAGGTCGCCGAGATCCATGACCTGCTGGGTGGTGCCGTCGATTTGCTGGTGGTTGTAATCGATGGTGGAAATGAGGTTGTCAACATGTTTGGCTCCGGCAAACATGACGGCTTCCCAGATTTGACCTTCTTGGAGTTCGCCGTCACCGTGAAGGGTGTAGACGAGGTGGTTGTCGCCGGTCATCTTTTTGCCGAGGGCGGCACCGATGCCTACGCTCATGCCTTGTCCAAGGGAGCCGCTGGCCATGCGGATGCCCGGAAGACCGTGCTCAGTGGAGGGGTGTCCCTGGAGACGGGTGCCGAATTGGCGGAAAGTCTTAAGCTCCTCGACGGGGAAGAATCCGCGGCGCGCCATGGTGCTATAGATGACGGGGGTGATGTGGCCTTGGGAAACGAAGAGCATGTCTTGACCGGTACCTTCCATGGTGAATTTGGCGGGGTCGTGGTCGAGGATGTTGAACTGCATTGCGGTCATCCAGTCAGCGGTACCGAGAGAGCCGCCTGGGTGGCCGGATTTGGCAGCGGTGGTCATACGTAGTATGTCGCGCCGTACTTGCGTGGCGATTGTTTCAAGTTGGGAGATGGTTTTCATGATGATGAGGATTGTTGTGTGAATAAAAAGTGTCAGAGACGGAAGATGTATTGCCTGCTGTTCTGGTCGTAGCAGATGAGCTCCTCGCCTTGACGGGTGCAGGTGACGGTGAGGGCGTTTTCGTGTTCGTCGGTGACGCTGCCTCTACCTTTGTTGCCTTTCATGGTGATATGTCCCCACACACGGCCGTTGGCGCCATGGCCTGAGATGTATAGTACTTCTTCTTTTTGAGGTTCTTTGCGTACGGACTGCCGTTGGACGGGAGTGGTGTTTCTCTTAACCACAGGTTCTTCAACGATAGGCTCTTCGATGACAGGTTCGGGCTCGGGCTCGATAGCAATTGTGTCATAAACGGGCTCAGGGGTAGGCTGAGAACGGTTGCATCCGATGAATAAAATAGGCGTAACGGCCAATAAAATGAATGCGTAACGGAAATACTTGATGTTCATGTTGCACTATTATTTGAAAGTACAAAATTACGAAATTCTTTTGAATAATTCACACTTTTTAGAAAAATATTTTTTTATATAGTTATGATTGAGAAAATAATCGTAACTTTGCAATTCCGTTAATAATGTGGCGGAATAGTGGAAAATAATGAACAATAGATAGATATGAATAAAAAGTCAGTTATAGGAATCGTGTTAATTATGGCCATTTTTGTTGGCTATATGGTGTGGGTGTCGCCCAGCAAGGAGGAGATAGCAGAGCGTCAGCGTGTGTATGACTCCGTGCAGAGAGCAATGCAGGACAGCATAGCATACGCGGACAGTGTAGCGGCCGAGAAAGCCAAGCTGGACAGCCTCGCAGCAGAGGGAGACACAAGTGCGATGCGTCAGTTGCAGATACACAAGCGCGGAGACATGGGCGTGTTCAATGCCAATGCATTTGGTGATACAGTCAATGTTACTGTCAAGAATGAGTTGATGACGGTCAACTTCACCAATATTGGAGCCCAGGTTCGCGAGGTGATTCTTGGCAAATACACTACCTATGACAGTCTGCCGTTGCAGCTTATCACTCCTGCCGACGATAATATGAACCTTATATTCTCTACTGAGGATACAAGGGTTATTAATACCAAAGATCTTGTATTTACAGCCTTTAGGGAGTATAATGGCAAACAGCTGCTTCCGATAACTGGCGACAGCGTGTACGAGGTTGCCTCCAACGAATCGATTGTTCTTTATTTCCGTGCATACGTAGGTGACAGCACCGGTCTGAATCATGACAAGTATATTGAGTTCCGCTATTCCGTGATTGGTGATGAATATGATGTTGATTTTGACATCAATTTCCATGGCCTAAAGGATGTGGTTCGTGCAACCGACTATATGGACTTTGAGTGGCACAACAAGATGAACCGCCAAGAGAAGGTGGATGCCAGCAGCCGAGGCAGCAAGAACCGTAACAAAGACCCGGAGAAGTTCTACAGCAGCATATATTACAAGGCCTTGAACGATGATGTCGATGAAGTGGGCCGTGGCCGTGATGCTGACAAACAGGTGAAGACATCAGTCGAGTGGGTGGCTTTCAAACAGCAGTTTTTCTGTGCTATACTTGTGGCAGACAGTTCGTTCGAGAATGTCGACATGAGCCAGTCAGTTGACAAAAGCAACAAGGACAGCCGTTATCTGTGCGATATGAGTAGCACAATTGGAATGCCGTACAAGAGCGACCGTGATTGCAATGTAGGAATGCATTTCTATTTTGGTCCCACAAAATATCGCGACTTGCGCGCCATGCATCGCGGTTTTGAGAAGATGTTGCCGTTGGGATGGTGGGTGTTCTCAAAGTTTGTGAGCCGTTATTTGATTATCCCGGTTTTCAACTTCCTTGAGACATTCAACTGGAACTACGGTGTTATCATCATCGTCTTCACCATTCTGTTGCGACTGGTGCTGTTCCCTCTCACTTTCAAATCTTATCAGGGTTCGGCTATTATGCGTATCCTGAAACCCGAGATGGATGCCCTCAACAAGAAATACCCCAACCAAGAGGATGCGTTGCAGAAACAACGTGAAATGAGCAAACTGCAGAAGAAGGCAGGGTACAGCCCGATGGCAGGATGTCTGCCGCTGCTCATACAGATGCCTATACTTACCGCTATGTTCATGTTCTATCCTGTTTCGATAGAATTGAGGCAGAAATCGTTCCTCTGGTGTAACGACCTGTCGACATACGATAGCATTCTTGACCTCGGATTCAACATCCCGCTGTATGGAGACCACGTTTCGTTGTTCTGTCTGTGTATGTTTGCCATGCAACTTTTCTATACATGGTATACCATGAAAGGTCAGCAGATGCAGGCCAACATGCCGGGAATGAAGTTCATGATGTACTTTATGCCGTTCATGCTGCTGTTCATGTTCAATAGCATGGCTGCCGGATTGAACCTCTATTATTTCTGCTCGTTGGCAATAACGATGACCCAGATGATACTGATTCGCAAATTCACGAGCGAAAAGAAAGTGCGAGCCCGCATGGCTGCCTACGACAATAAGCATAAGAATGCTCCTCAGAAAAAGAGCAGTTTCGAGAAGCGTCTTGAAAAGATGCAGCGCATGACCGAAGAGATGCAGAAGCAGCAACAGAAGAGAAAATAAAAACTAAATAAAATTCAAGATATGGTAATCGCATTAATTACACTTTTTATATTAGGCTATGCTTGTATAGCCTTGGAACACCCTCTGAAGGTGAACAAAACAGCAACGGCTCTTCTGCTGGGCACTGCCTTGTGGGCTGTTTTTTCGTTCTGTAATGGAATCTTCCGTCCAGACCTTGGTCCTGAGCAATGGCGGTTTTTCATAACAGACAATCTGATTGATAATCTGGGCGAGACGGCCGAGATAGTCTTCTTCCTGTTGGGTGCAATGACTATCGTGACCCTTATTGAGGATTATCAAGGTTTCCGTATCATTACAGACAAGATTGTCACTACCAACAAGAAGAAACTCCTCTGGGAGCTGAGTATCCTCACCTTCTTCCTCTCGGCATTGCTCGACAACATGACCACCGCCATCGTTATGTGCGCACTGCTCAGTAAACTCATTGCCGACAAGAAGGAACGCTGGCTTTTTGCAGGTATGGTTATTCTGGCTGCCAATGCGGGCGGTGCATGGAGCCCCATCGGCGACGTGACCACCATCATGCTTTGGATCGGAGGACAGGTGACCACTGTCAATATCATGGTTAAAACACTGGTGGCCTCGCTTGTGTGCATGGCTGTGCCTGTTATCATAGTGGGTGCTACCCTTAAGGGCGACATTACCCGTCCCGAGAGTGAGCAAAGCGGAGTGGATGTGCCGGTGCACCTCCGCCGCCTTATCCTTATCATGGGTATCGCTGCACTTATCTTTGTTCCCATTTTCAAGACCATCACCCATCTGCCTCCCTATCTGGGCATGCTCTTCGGACTTGGCGTACTTTGGGTGACCACAGAGATTGTCAGCCGCAAATACGAGAAGGATGGACACAAACTGCCTACCGCAGTCTCCACCTTGGAGCATATCGACGTTCCTACCATCCTTTTCTTCCTCGGTATTCTTATGGCAGTTGCATGCCTCAAGGATGCAGGCATTCTTGCCAGCCTTGCTTCGGGACTTGACAGCACTTTCCTGGGCATGAAAATGGGCAACGAACCTGTGGGCTTCTTTATCATCGACCTTATCATCGGTGTTCTTTCTTCTGTGGTGGACAATGTGCCGTTGGTGGCAGCTGTCATGGGCATGTATCCCCTTGGCGATGGCGCACTCTTCGAGGTGAACCATCCCTTCTGGGAGTTCCTCGCCTACTGTGCCGGTACGGGTGGTAGCCTCCTCATCATCGGCTCTGCTGCCGGTGTGGCCGTCATGGGCATGGAGAAAATCGACTTTATCTGGTACCTCAAAAACATCACCCTCAAAGCCCTGGTCGGCTACATTGCCGGTGCAATCGTTTTTGTGTTGATGGATGTCACACTCTTTGAGAAAGTAGAATGGCTTCGAAACTTGGCATAGCTTTCCGTGAATGGCGTGAGCGCAGCACAGGCCGCAAAATCCTGGATTGTGTGGTCTGGCTGTTTGCCCTTGCCGGATTTGCAATAATTGGAGCCTGGGCTGTCTATCAGCTCGGGCTTACCAATAACAGGGGTGCCGTTGATAAGAATTCGCGCTATATGCTTTCCGTCAACGAGATGGAAGCGTTGAAAGATGTGGAGCTCACGCAAGAACAGATACAGCGTCGCTGGATGAAGCAGTATCTTAAGCTTGCAGTTTTCAGTAAGTTCTATCCTGTTAATGCACAGCTTATCACCACCGCTGCACAATACGGCCATGACCCCATGCTTGTTGACAAGATGATTGCCGCTTCGGGTATCTATATCGACGATATGACGGAATTCAACAACTTGCTTCAAGAGGTCGAGAAGGTTATTGACCGCTACCCACAGCAGCAGGTGCCCAATGTGATAAAGTGGATGGAAGGCCCCGAGTGGCCAGCTTTGAAAGAGGCTATCGTGCGCGACAAGGCTCTTATCGCCGAGGCTGGACGCCTTACAGGTGTGGAACCTCGCCTCATCGTCGGCTGTCTGATTGGCGAACAAATCCGTCTATTCAACACCAACCGAGAGAACTTCAAAAAATATCTCGGCCCTGTGAAAGTGCTCAGTGTCCAGTCTCAGTTTTCCTACGGCGTAAACGGTATCAAGATTTCGACTGCCAAGGCTATCGAAGAACACATGAAAGACCCTACCTCGCCGTTTTATATGGGACCCCGTTATGAGCATTTGCTCGACTATACGGTCGAAGGTCAAGCCCAGGAAGACGAGCGTTACAACCGTTTGGTCGATTATCGCAACCATCTGTATTCGTATCTCTATACTGCCTGTATCCTGCATCAAACCATGATTCAATGGAAGCGTGCCGGGTATGACATCAGCAACCGTCCTGACATTTTGTTCACACTGTTCAACGTGGGCTTTGCCCAGTCGGTTCCCAAACCGAATCCAGTCTGTGGCGGCAGCCATATTAAAGTGCATGGGGAGACCTACACCTTTGGGGCTATCGGCTTCGATTTCTATTACTCGGGTGAATTGGTCGAGGATTTCCCATTCTGGCGTGAGCATTTTATCCCAGGAGACAAGGATTTGACCGAAGAAGAGATTGCCTATATCCAGGGCAGTGTGAGCAACTGCAAACGCCCTCCACGCGGGTGGGAATACATGAAGAAGGACAGCGTTCAGGATGCCCAGCCTGTTCACGAAGAGGTTTACCATGACGAGGAAGAGGATGAATATGCTGGTACGTATGCTAACGAATAGATTTATAGTATAATACAGCGTTTTTCCACTCTTCTGTGTAAAAACTCATCCAAAAATGTGTAAAAAACAGGTTTTCTTGACGATAAAACAGTGTAGATTAGTTGGAATTTGTAGGGCAGTCTGAAAAAAGTGTCAGTTTAGTTTGTTGATAATTATATATTTATACGTAAATATTCGTTTTTTGTAAGAAAAACCCTTGATAATTCAAAAAAAATTAGTAATTTTGCAGTCGCTTTTTCAGGGTTGTAGAGTGGTTTGTTGATGCTCTTTCCGCTGTGCAGAACTGGAAGCAAAACAAAGGAACCGTACATATCGGTTGTTTCAAAAACGAGAAACACAATAGTATAAAGAAATGGCAAAGAAAAACAAAGACGCAAGAGTGCAAGTTATTCTGGAATGCACCGAGCAGAAGAATAGCGGTGTTCCCGGCATGAGCCGTTATGTCACCACTAAGAACAAGAAAAACACTCCCGAACGTTTGGAGTTGAAAAAGTACAACCCGTACTTGAAGAAAATGACCGTTCACAAAGAAATCAAATAAAATATAGGAGATAGATAACTATGGCAAAGAAAGTTGTTGCAACCCTTAAAACCGCTACTGGTAAGAGCTATGCCAAAGTAATCCGTATGGTTCGCTCTCCCAAGACCAATGCCTATACCTTTGAAGAGACTGTTTTGCCTTCCGATCAGGTTCAGGAATTCATCAAACAAAAATAATCCAATCATTTAGAATATTTTTTTCATACGCTTTTGTTTTAGCCTTCGTTGTGAAACGGAGGCTTTTTTTTATGTATAATATAACAGGCCGTGGCAATCGTCACGGCCTGTTTTCTGTTTCTTTATTCACCTCTATGAGGAGAAATGTAGCTTAAGGTCTTGTATTTTCTTTTCGCGTTGCCGTTTCCATACCTCGGTGATGCACTCCTTTGTCGACAATGGGAACTCGGCCTTCATCATCCAGTCATAGTATGCAGGCTCGGTGTCGAAAACAGATTCAAGTGTCTTCCCTTTATGTTTGCCGAAATTAAAAATCTCGCGGTGCTGTTTGTCGTAGCCAATATGGCCTACGAGGTCGGCCCACTGGCTGTTCGATGTAAAATGGCTCAGCTGCTCAATATCGTTGATTATAGGCTTGCTTTTGGTGCCGTCAGGGGCGGTATATTCGGCATCCTGATAACGGTCCAACTGGGCTTTTAAAACTTCGTAGGTCGCCATTGTGTCGGCATCGGCAGAGTGGGCGTGGTCCAGGTCTTTGTCGCAATAGAATCGGTAGGCGGCTTTCAGTGTCCTTTGTTCCATTTTGTGGAAGATATTCTGCACGTCGATAAGTCGGCGGCATTTCAGGTTGAACGGGTGTTGTGCCCGCAGGAATTCCTCCACCAGCAACGGAACATCGAACTTGTTGGAGTTGTAACCGGCCAAATCGGCGTCGCCGATGAAAGCGGCAATCTCCTCTGCCAACTCGGCGAACGAAGGCTTGTCTGCCACATCGGAGTCTTTAATGCCGTGGATGGCTGTCGTGAATTCAGGTATATGGAGTGTTTTTCCGTCAGGACCAACGGGGCGGATGCGGTGCACAAGCTGCTGCGTACTTTGGTCGGGATTGACTTTCAGAAGGCATATCTCAACGATATGGTCGGTGCCGACATTCACTCCTGTTGTTTCAAGGTCAAAAAAAACAATAGGTTTTGTTAGGTTCAGTAACATAAGTATTGTCGAGAGTTTTTATTGTTTAAGAAAAGGTGTCGGGTTCAGAGTAAGGCAGTACTAAAACTCATTGGCGGCCTTATGTATGCGTTTTAGGGTTGCCAACAAGTCCTCGGAAAGATCCAAACGCAGCATGTTCGCCCCGTCAGACTTTGCAACGGCAGGATTGGGGTGGGTCTCCATAAAGATGCCGTCGCATCCAACAGCCACAGCAGCGCGGCCGATGGTTGCTATCATTTCGGGGTTCCCTCCGGTTACGCCCGATGTCTGGTTAGGCCGTTGTAGCGAGTGGGTAATATCCACCACAACAGGAACCTTGTTCTGCTGCATGATGGGCACCCCTCTGAAATCTACTACCAGGTCTTGGTATCCGAAAGTGGTGCCGCGTTCGGTAAGCATGATATTCGTATTTCCGAAGTGTTTCAGTTTCTCAACGGCATGCGTCATTGCTTCGGGGGAGAGAAACTGCCCTTTCTTCACATTTACACAGCAGCCTGTCTTGGCGGCTGCTTCCAGCAGCGACGTCTGCCGACAGAGAAAGGCAGGTATCTGCAACACGTCGACATACGAGGCTGCCATCGCGGCTTCCTCTTCCGAATGGATATCGGTAACAACGGGTATGCCAAAACGTTCCTTGATGGCTTTCAAAATCTCCAGTCCGGCTTGGTCGCCGATACCAGTGAACGAATCGATACGCGAGCGGTTTGCTTTGCGGTACGAGGCTTTAAATGCGTAGGGAATCTCCAGTTTCTCGGTTATCTCAACCAACTTCTCGGCAATCCGGAACGGCGATTCCTCATCCTCTATGACACAAGGACCGGCAATTAGGAAGTAATTGCCGGTCTGTGTATGATGTAAATGTTTTAACGATGGATACATAAATGTGCTTATGGTGAAGCTCAAATAGTATTGTTTGTTAGTTTAGAAATTGGTGTCGATATTGTCGATGTCGCTGGTGTTGTCGTCGCCAACGGTATCTTCGTCCTCGGTGTCGTACTCGTCGCGACGGCGGGAGCTGCCACGCTGCAGCGAGATAATCAGAGCACCAATCATACGGGTGAGTTCCATGAGGTATTCACGCGACTGGTTGCAACGCTCCTCGTTCAGAAGTCCGATGTTCGTGGCAATGGCCGTGTAAACTATGCATTCGCGGATGGCGGATTTTGAAATCTTCAGATAATGTTCAAACTGGCTCTTGTTGCGCGACGACCCTTCTGCAATGTTGAGGGCGATGTCGTAGGATGAATGGCAGAATGAATTAACAAGGTTGCGCTGGGTGTCGTCAGACGGCTGACCAATGTTGTTAATAATCCAAGTGCTGTAATCTGTTGCCTTGGCATATATGCGAAGGTCTTCAAAACGGAAAAAGCTCACTGTTTTTTCTTGTGTGTTCTCCATGGTGTGATAGTGTTTATGTTATTAAATCAGTTATTTTATTGTTGGGTGTAGGTCGAGTTTTTTCTTCTCCCATAGCGACGCTCGCAAAACCCTATTTTTTTATTTAATGTCTGCAAAATAATTCATGAATTGTGTACGCATGAGCATACTGGCTTTGTCGTTGTTCTTAAGTGCCAGTTTCCCACGGAATTGTTCAATGTTCTCATATCCTTTCTGCTTCATCCACTCCTCAAGGCCGTTGTTCAGAACCTTCACATACTCCACGCCGTTGCGATACAGCGACGATGCCACCTGTATGCTTGTGGCGCCGGCCAGCAGCAACTTCACTACATCGTTGGCGTCGTTCACACCAGTCGTGGCGCAAAGGTCGCAACGCATCTTTTTGCTCAGGATGGCAGTCCAGCGCAGCGTATTGTACAACTCGCCCGGATACGAAAGAGAGTCGGCGTTGCACAAACTCTCGTGTTCGGTATCAATGTCCACCTGTAGCGACTTGTTGAACATCGTGATTCCCTGAATCCCTGACCATGACAGCTGTTGCATGAACTTGGCCAAGTCGGTGAAGTACGAACCCACCTTGATGCTGATGGGTATGTTGATACTCTTTCTGATAGACTGTATAATATTGCTGAAGGTTCTTTCTACATCGTCTGTCGACAACGAGGTGTCGAAAGGCATGATGGCCATATTCAACTCTAAGGCATCGCAGCCTGAATCTTGGAACTGCTTTGCATAGGTAATCCAGTTCTCGTGCGAGAAGCAGTTAATGCTGCCGATTACCGGTATTTTCAGTTTTGATTTGGCTTCCTTTATCAGCGAAAAATATTTCGCTACAGAGTCGGCTGCCACATGCTGTGCAATGTACTCGTAACTGTCACCGTAGTTTCCCACGGGCGCGTGAATATGGGTATTCCGCTTTATATCGTATATGATTTGCTCCTCGAAAATAGATTTCAGCACCACAGCTCCTGCGCCGCACTCCTCCAGTTTGCAGAGGTTTTCAATGTTCGCAGTAAGACCGCAGCTGCCCGCTATGATGGGGCTGCCAATCTCCATGCCGAGATATTTTGTTTTCGTGTTCATTGCCTATTATTTTTTAGTATTTAATACATAAAAATCCAATTTGCAAAGATAAAGAAAAAAAGCAATTAAAAGTTTTTTTTTTCAAAAAAAAACACCGCTCCAATCTTAGACTGTTGGAATATAGCAAGTTGCAAAATGTTAAAAATCATTCTTGCACAAAAAAAAACGCCGATAATAAAATTTATTTCGTCCCAATGAAAAAAAATGACTAATTTTGCACTTTCGAAAAATAAAAAAACTAATCATAATGAAAGAGAATAACGAAGAGAAAAATCTTGAGGTTACAGGCTTTATCGCCAAGACCGAACAGTACATCGAAAGAAACAAAAAAACTATCACAATCGTGGTTTGTGCCGTCGTAGCAGTTGCATTGGCCATCTGGGCTTATGTCGGTCTCGTGGCTCAGCCCCGCCAAGTACGTGCCGCCGAAGATATGTTTGCCGCTGAGCAGTGGTTTAACCAAGGCGACTTCGAAAAAGCTCTCAATGGTGACGAGCAGTTCATGGGCTTCAACGACATTATCGATGAATACGGCTGCACCAAGTCCGGCAACCTCGCCAAATACTATGCCGGTGTCTGCCAGCTCAACCTTGGCAAATACAACGAGGCCATCGACCTCCTCAAATCCTACAAGGGCAAAGATCTCTTCACCGGTAGCCAGGCTTCCATGCTCATCGGCGATGCCTATGCCGAAATGGAAAACCCCTCCGAAGCAGTCAAATATTATGAAAAGGCTGCCAAAGGCTCCGACAACTTTATTGTCGCCCCCACCGCTCTCTGGAAAGCTGGTATGATGTACCTCCAGCTCAACGACAAAGAGTCTGCCATCAAGGCCTTCCGCACCATCAAGGAAAAATTCCCCGAGAGCCCTGAATATGTCGAGGCCGACAAATACATCTCCTACACCGAATCATTGTAAACCGTTTAAGATATTAAAAAAGCAGGCTCGAGTCATCGGGCCTGTTTTTTTATATCCAGAGTTCAAACCTTAAGAGACAGAGAAACGGTAGCGGCTCTGGCTCTCGTAAACCTCTCCGGGATTCAGGAACGCATTCGACTCTGCCCATTCATGGTTGGGACTGTCGGGATATTTCTGCGTCTCAAGGCACACGGCGCATCGGCGTCCATACTTCTTCCCGCCCTTCCCCGCAACACTTCCGTCCAGAAAATTCCCGGTATACACCTGCAGTCCAGGCTCGGTAGTGAACACCTCGAGCACAATGCCCGTTGCGGGACTTTCCACTCTGGCACATGGTTTCGACATATCTCCCGGGTGGTTCAGCACCCAGTTGTGGTCGTACCCTGACCCGTTGCGCAGCTGCACATCGTCCTTCTCTATGTCAACGCCTATGGCTTTCGGCGTCCTGAAGTCGAACGGCGAACCCGCCACCTCTTCCATCGGTCCAATCGGAAGACTTGTCTCGTCAATTGGAAGGTAATGGTCGGCGTCTATATACAGCAAATGGTTCAATATCTGGCTGTCGCCATCGCCGTTGAGATTAAAGTAACTGTGGTTTGTCATGTTTATAACCGTTGGGGCGTCGGTCGTTGCACGGTAGTCCACCACCAAGGTGTTGTCGCCCGTCAGCCGGTAGGTCATACGCACCTTCATCGTTCCTGGGAAGTTGTTGTCGCCGTCTGGGCTGGTCAACTCCAGCACCAACGAGTCCTCACCCTGCTCCATTACCTCAAACAGGCTGTATTGCCAACCCACAGGACCTCCGTGCAGGCAGTGCGGTCCGTTGTTCTGCGGCAGTTGTATCGTCCTGCCTCCCACGGTTATTCTGCCTTGTCCTATCCGGTTGGCGTAGCGACCTATCGCGGCTCCGAAATCGCTAAGGTGCCTTTCTCGCAGGTATTCATCGGGCGTGTCAAATCCCAGTACCACATCCTGCATCTTGCCCTCGCGGTCTGGAACGATAATAGAGATAATTCTCCCGCCGTAATTGGTCACAACCACCTTCATGCCGTGGCGGTTGCTAAGCGTATATGTGTTCATGTTTATATGTAATAGTGTCTATCGGCTCAAAGGGTTTCGCCCAGCAGTCGGGCGGCACATGCCACCAAGTCGTTGCAAGAATGGTCTTTGCCTTGCAGCTGCAACAGCCGGTAACAGTTCAAGTCTCCGTTCTCCTCTTTAAAACGGTTGCCCAGCCCTTTCACCATCATGCCTTGGCCGCACAACCCGCAAACCATGGCCATGCCTGTCACGCAGCCGCATGTCTCTCTCAACCCCGAAATGCCCCTTCCAAAAGCCGATGCCATCTTCATGGCGCTCTCGTTGTCTATGGGCAGTTTGTCGGCATAGGCCATCACAACCGACTGGCAGCAGTTCAACCCTTTTTCGTGCAGTTCTCTTGCTGCCGCCACACGTGCTTCTATCTCTTTGGTATCCATATATGTTTTTGCTGTTTTGTTGTTAGTTTGTTGCTTTTTCTCTTTTTCAGTTCAAAATGCAAAGATACAATATTTTTCCGACATTGCCGTCATACCGGCATGAAAAAAGTTATCATGCTATCATTGCTCCTGCTGCCTCTGTGCCTCCGTGCCCAGAAGTTCGATTTTGCCAAGAAAGTTAACGGCAATATGCTTTAGGGGGTCTTCTATTAATCACCTCGAAGAAGTGTGACCTTTAATAACGTTGCGGAAGTCGAGAGCAGAGCCGAACTTGTTCGAGCTTTGTTGAGATGTAGCAACGTCTCGTAGAAACACGGTACAAGCCGTTAGGCGCAGTGCCGTGACAATTACCTCGGAGAGGCATGCTCTCACCCCCCCCCAAGCCAATAGGCACCACTGAGAACCTACTCCACCGACAACCTCTTCACCACATCCCCCGCTTCGGTATGTATCACAAGCACATATATCCCTGCCGACCAGCCCCTCACCGTAAATCCTGCCTTGTGGGGCTGCCCCTGCACCGTCAGGTATCGTTTACCATCCGACCCATACACATCTATTCCGGCCATCCTGCACTCCGACTCCACCGTCACTTCCTCCCTCGCCGGATTCGGCATCACCCTCACTCCATTCCCATCTCCCGCTCCATCTATCCCTGTCCTCTCTCCTCCCCAGGTCACACCCCTGCTCCAGTCGCTATAACGCAACGTGTCACAGTCTCGGCACACCACCCTCACATACGCTACCATACTGTCTCGTCTATGCAGCGTGTCTACATACTTCCAACTATTGTTATAACATGTTACTATTCTCCCTGAATCCGGCTCCGTCCCGACCCTTCCATACGACAACTGCCATTCGCCCCGACCCATTTCCCTGGTCCACCTCAACTCCGTCGTGTCTCCCCTACTGGACGATATATATATCAACTCTACCGGTCCACACTCCGACAATTCATCCCACACAGTGTCCACCACCCTCAATATCGGGAACACAAGATAATAATGCTGCGCCTCCGCCGGCAGCCACTCCCCCAGTGGTCCCGGAGCCATATGCATCATATATGGATTCATCCAACGGAACTTCTCCTTTATAGTAGGAAATCTGCAATATTCCGAATCTGAATCATAGATTCCTCTCATGAGATGGTAATCAAAACCATATAATAATATACTACCTGGCTCACTAAAATGTCTGTTTAAACGTATACCAAGATAATCCGAAAAACCCACATAAAATGAATCCTCCACATGCACTGGATTGTCAAAATAGCACCAAAAACCCTCTAAATTTATATACTTTTCTAAATAGGGTGTGTCACATGGTACTTCTTCTGTTATTCTATAATCACCTGTATTATCATACGTCTCTGGCCATGGCTTGACTGAAAACGTATCCCTAAGGTTGATGGGGGCTACTGCCATCTCCTGGAAGGTGTCGGGCGTAGCTTCATACAGATACACAAATTCTACCAAATCACGTAATACATCATCTATCTGATATCCGCCCCTTATCCATACCACTATCCCATAAATATCTGCACCCCCCTCAATGTAATTGTATTGTAATATATCACCGTTTCCATACATTTGTATCCTTTGACCATTATATTGAACTATTTCTCCTATATGACTAGAAGCATCATTATCGACCAACTTTCCAGAGTCAAGCCTCGACTGGTAGTCAACATATATGAACGGCCGCATCACCGTGTCAAGATGATACCGCTGTGCCGTCACGCATCCCACTGCTACAGCCATAAATGCTATCAATAAAATCTGTTTCTTCATTTTACTCTCCTTTCTTATATATATATATACATGGCACATCCATTTCAATCTCAGTTGTTCTATACGGCATATCTATAGAAATAAACGGTGGCAAAAAATAACAATGGTGGTGACCGTAGTCTTCTATCACAGGCGTCGTCGCCACTCCTCTCACAATTTCATAATTGTAACAACCAAGAAAATCCCACGAATGAGATTCCCTACTCACTATTAATCTATCATAAAGGGTCTTCCCTGACACAATATATCCTGTACCCAAACAGTTGTCAAGGGAATATAGTTGATAATCAGGCAAAAATCTCGCATCATATATACCTGCATACACGCTGCCCATGTCTATTCTGTAAATGTAACTATTCCACACACTTGTTACAGGACTCTCCATATCTGTCAATATCCACAATACATTGTCTATCTGATTATAGACAACATCGCGCATTTCACAACCTCCCGAGTTGGCAACAATTGGTGGCAGTTCTATACTGTATACCAGCGAAGGAACACAACCGACAATCTGAAACACCTTCACCGCCATACCGACACCCATGCCCGGAACACGGTAATGGTATGCCATTCCGAACATGTCACTCCTTATTGCCGTTGTCATCACTTTCCCTACCACTTCATGGTCTGTAAAATAATACAAAGGCCACCATGTTATCGGCGGATACACATTGACAAAGTCAGCACCCTTATAATACACTGCTATCTCAATACGCCTATACTCGCATTCTACTGATACTGCAGCTAAATAGTTATCCGTAGCCACCATATTCCAGTACAAATTCTTTCCGTCCTTGTTGTAACGGAAATGTCCAATATCCCACCCGGATAAATTATCGAACGCTACATCGCCATAGCCTACCCGACGGCACCCAGGATACAAATCAGAATCATAGATAGTATCGTTTGCAATATACGCCACACGCGTCTGCACACCACTTTTGAACAATTCTATCCGCCTCACTTCCAATATATCCGCCAGTAAATCCGTATTGCAAACTTTGGCATTACTCAAATCAAATTGCTGAAATTGAATGACGTGAAAAACCCCACCGCCATTTTTTAAGTCGTTAATATCTAAGCAAGCTATTATTCCTTTCTTGGTCATTCCCGTCCCATACCAGCCGCAGGCATACAAGGTATCGTTTGCTATACGCATATCATTAATTTTCGTTCCAGAAGGAATCAACGTTTTTGTCGCATGTCCTACACTGACATCGCAATAAATCAATTCTCCAGAAACGCTGCCCCTTGGGTGGGAATATATTATGTACTTATCATCCATCCACCGCCGCACAATAGATGTATCAGATAACTCATCATACAACTCATACACTACACTCTGTGCAGAAACCGCACCTCCGACCAAGAGCAACAAAACTAATAAAAAACTATTTTTCATATTATTATATATGTTAATGACAAAAATGCAACCCATTTTTCTACCTGCAAATATATACTTTTTTTTTTAAATACTAAAAATAATTATGCCCTCCTTGCATAAAAAAGGATTTATTAAAGTGGACTCTTTATTGGAGGTTGCCTTATAATTTCACGATGCAAATATTCGAGAAACCCCTCACGTAGTGTGGGAATAATAAGCAACATAGAAACAGCGTCCCGGAGGGACGCGCTCTCAAAAGAGAATTTTTAGAAGTTGCCAATAAATAGACCCCACCATATATGTTTTTGTTGTTATGTTGTTAGTTTGTTGCTTTTTCTCTTTTTCAGTTCGAAATGCAATGATACAATATTTTTTCGACATTGCCGTTATACCGGCATGAAAAAAGTTATCATGCTATCATTGCTCCTGCTGCCTCTGTGCCTCCGTGCCCAGGAGTTCGATTTTGCCAAGAAGGTTAACGGCAATACGCTTTATTTCTATATTACCAGCACTGGAGGCAAGAACGGTGCCACTGTGGAGGTGACCTATCCCTCCGACAACGAGGACCAGCCCTGGAAAGGCTACCGCAAGCCTTCCGGACAGCTCACCATTCCCGAAACTGTCACCCCCGACCGCGCCCGCGGCCGCAACGCCGACCCTGAAGATGACGACACCACCGTCTACACTGTCACCTCCATACGTTACAACGCCTTTGCCGGCTGCGACCGTATCACCCGACTCTCGCTCCCTCCCTCTATCAAAGATATTGGCGAGTCGGCTTTCTCCGGCTGTAAACGTCTCGAGTACATCGTGGTGCAGGCTCCCGTCCCGCCCCGCTTGGACGAATCCTCCTTCGACCAGGTCGACCTCGACATCCCCGTGCGTGTCCCGGCTCCTACCTACGAGTCCTACCATCAGGCGGTAGGCTGGAGACAGTTCTCCGAGATTACCGAGTACTGACCCTTGCGCCCTTTCTGCCGCCAACGCGGTGTAGATCCGTTTTTTCTAAGTTTGAATAATAGTTGTTATCCCGTTGTATTGCAGTTGGTTACTGCGATACAACCGTGGAGTTGTTGTGGGATAAGTTTTTAATTGACGGAGTTTCGGTGTTCGCTGCTTTTGCGGTTGGTGGCGGACTATTGGTCGCGGTTGGCGAGGCGGGAGCAGCGTTTGGTGGGGAACGATTCGGCAAGGGCGGGGAAATATTGCTCCAGATTACAGTCCATGCGCCATTCTACGCTTTGGTGCGACGCGGTGTCGGCCTCAAGGCTGTCGCGCACGGCTTGTATCTCGTCGGGGTCATAGCATAGCTCGAGGAGGGCGCGGTTGATGAATCCGTTGCCGCAGTTGTATAGTTGCACGGTGCAGTAGGAGAGCATCACATAGTCGGTTCCCAGCAACTCGTCCACAAGGTCTACGTCGGCCACGTTGTCGTGGTCGGGGTCGAAGTAGATTGTGGAGAAGTAGTACCAGTAGCGGAGGTCGGAGAAGAGTTCCTGCATGGGGTAGTTGTAGAGTATGGTCCAGAAAAAGGAGTCGCCGATGACGATGAGCGAGGGGGTCCTCTTCGGGGCGGGGTCGGCGAGGGTTACGTCTATGTATTGGTTGCGCTCGGCGGGTATGCGGAAGGTTTTGTTCAGAAGGTCGTCGAGGTCGGCGTCCGGCTCGCGGGTTCGGCCCCGGTGGGGTTGGCCGAGGGTCACGGGACGGATGGCGGGGCCGAAGGTCTGCATATAGCGCATTATCGAGTCGAAGGCATAGGTGCAGGCTATGTTGCTCCAGTGGGTGCCGGTCTTGGTGAAGAGGAGGTAGGGGGTGTGCCCATTCAGGCTGTCGAAGCAGTGGCAGATGTCCACACGGCGGAAATCATAAAGAGAGTTCCTGTAGTAGTCATAGGCGCGGTGGTGACCCCAGAGGCGGTCGCTGTGGGCTTTTGCTCCGCGGTCAGGCAAGTATTGCGGGTAGATGCGTTCTTTGCCAGGCAGCAGGGCGACGAATAGGTGAACTCCCTGTTCTTCGAGTATGGCTTGCAATTTGGCCAAACGGCTCATGCGGCGTTCGAAGACATAGGGCTTTTCGTAGTCCGGGATGCTGTCGGGGTAGTAGTGTTGGAAACAGCCGGTGTAGTATTCGTCGACAAACCATGGCTCAAAGAGGTAGTCTTGCTGGCCAATGACTACCGAGCCGGGGTTGGTGGAGCGGTGATAGGCTGTCCATAGGTATTGGTTGTAGAGGCGTATGGCGGGTTCGCGGAATCCGTGGTGCTCTTTCAGGTATTGGTCGGTGGCTTTTTGCCATTGGCCGGAGAGGAAGGCTTCGGCGGTGAAGGCGGGTTTGTCGGTGCCGATATTGACGCCATAGAGGGGTTTGACGGGGATGAGACGGACGGTTCCCTGCAGCAGGGTTAGCAGCAGGAGACCGAGAGTCGCGAGGCAGAGTATCTTGGGCGTGTTACGCATGGTGTCAGAATCGGAAATAGATGAAGGGACTGAAATCGGTGGCAGTCAGTGCGCCGAGGCAGAAAAAGAACAGCAGGGAGGCTACGAGCCACACGGGTATATGTGCTTTGGGACGGTAGTCGGTGTAATAGGCAAAGCGTTGTATGCGTTTGCCGAATGGTAGGAATGTGAAGAAGGTAAAAAGGAGTGCCACCGTCAGTGTAACATAGTATTGCGGATGCTCGGCAAGGGCAAAGCCCGAGAAATCGAATGCGAAGAGCCGTTGTATAAATGTCCAGCAGGAGGGGAGGTCTTCGATGCGGAAGATGGCCCAGCCTACAAGGAGGATGATGAAAGTAGGAATGACGAAGAGGGGATTCCGCCGCTGGGTGTCGAAGCGTGGGATATGGCGCGACAGGAGACGCTCGACGACGAGAAAGCAGCCGTGGTAGGCTCCCCACAGCACGAAGTTCCAGCTGGCACCGTGCCATAAGCCGCTGAGCAGAAAGACAATCCAGAGGTTTAGATAGGTGCGGGCTGTGCCATGGCGGTTGCCGCCAAGGGGTATGTATAGGTAGTTCCGCATGAAGGTGCCGAGGGTGATGTGCCAGCGACGCCAGAACTCGGTGATACTGGCCGAAGTGTAGGGGTTGTCGAAGTTTTCGGGGAAGCGGAAGCCCATCATGCGACCCAAGCCGATAGCCATGTCGCTGTAGCCGGAGAAGTCGAAGTAGAGCTGCATGGTGTAGGCGGTGATGGTAATCCAGGCGGTGCCGGTGTCCATAATGGCAAGGTCGCCGCCCAGCGCCACATCTACCGTGCGCCCGATGACATCGGCAATGAGCACCTTTTTACTCAAGCCGATAACGAAGCGATAGAAGCCTTGCAGGCACTCTTCCCAGCGCAGGCGACGGCGGGCGGTGATTTGGTCGGCAATGTCGGTATAGCGCACAATGGGGCCTGCAATGAGTTGCGGGAACATGATGATGTAGACCATGTAGTCGGTGAGTCGCTGCATGGGAGCGTTGACGCCGCGGTAGGTGTCGACGACATAGGTGATGGACTGGAAGGTGAAGAAACTGATGCCGATGGGAAGGAGTACTTTGGTCCACCCCATAGTGCCAAGGCCGAGGGCGGAGAGTAGCGCGTTGGCGTTGTCGACAAAGAAGTTGGCGTATTTGAAATAGGCCAGCAGTCCAAGGCTCAGCAGGATGGCGAGTAGACAGAAGAGTTTTTTGCGGTGGGTGCTGGTGGCGCGGTGCATGGCCTTGACCAGATAGAAGTTCGCCACAGTCGAGGCGAGGAGGATGAGAATGAAGTCGGGTGCCCCCCAGGCATAGAAGACGATGGAGGCAAGCAGTAACACGATGTTACGCCCTTTGGATGGCACCAGAAAGTATGCCAGTAGAAAGAGCGGAAGAAAATAGAGCAGGAATATATGGCTGCTGAAGATCAAGTCTTGAATTCGTTAATGCGTTAATTCGTTAATTCGTTAGTCCTTGAATCCTTGAACTCGTTAATTCGTTAATGTGTTAATCCTTGAATCCTTTTTTCTTTTAGTCCTTTTTTAGTCCTTTTTAGGGGTTCAGGCTTTGGATTATGCTGCCGAGGTTGGTGGTGATGAGTTTCACGCCGATGGCCAGGAGGATAACGCCAAAGAATTTGCGGAGGATGGAGATGAGGGTGCCACCCAGGATTTTTTCGAGACGGTCGATGTAGCGCAGCACTACATAGTCTATTATTATGTTGGCGAGGAGTGCGATGAGAATGTTGATGTCGGCGTACTCAGCACGGAGGGATATGATGGTGGTGAGGGCACCGGGACCGGCGATGAGGGGGAAGGCAATGGGTACCACCGTGGAGCCGCCGCTGTTGCTGTCGTTCTTGAAGATTTCAACTCCGAGAATCATCTCGAATGCCATGATAAAGAGCACGATGGAACCTGCCACGGCAAAGGACTCAATGTCTACACCGAAGAGTTTGAGTGCTGCATCGCCAAGGAAAAAGAAGATGACGAAGATGAGCAGGGAGATGAGCGCGGCATAGAGGGGATGGTATTTGTTGCCACTGTGTTTCAAGGAGAGGAAGATGGGGATAGAACCCGTGATGTCGATGATGGCAAAGAGAACCAAAAATGCGCCTACAATTTCTACTAAATTAATCATTTTGATTGGTGTTTATATTATGACTATAGGGTTAAAGTATTTCTGTAATGGTTTGAGTGGTGCCGTTGAAGATGATGCTGTCGCCTTGTTTCTTGCCTTTGAGGGCCATGTAGATGGGCGTTTGTGCACTGATAGCGAAGAAGGTTTCCTGGGGTATGTCCTGGGGGGCATTGTGCGGGACGAGAAATTTCCCGGCTCCGATGCTAAGGAAGAAGTTCTGACGGTTGGTGATGACGATGGCACCGTGTTCGGCGGTCTCGAAGGGGGTGTGGTTGAGGAGCTCCTGCAAGACCCTAATGCCTGCGTTGGCATTGGAGAGTTGTTTGGCATACATGTCGCGCGAGCGCATCATTTTTGTACGATAGGAGTCGTAGCGGTCGACATTGGCACCGTATTCGTTGCTTTGTTGCTGTGCCGACTCCATTTCTTGTTTGGCAGTGGCAGCCAGTTGCTTCTGCTGTTCCAGGCAGGAAGTGATGATTTGTATGCGCCGTTGTTGCCGGGTCATGTTTCTCGGTTTTGTATTTTAGAGGTTATGAATACTAAAAAGTGATAAATTAACTTAGGAAAGGGCTTTTTATTGTGTGGAGGGGGCGTTTTTTTGGTTTTAGAATAGATATGATAGTTTTGATAGACGGGATAGATAATAAAAAAGCCCGGGCGAAAGCCCGGGCTTTGGGTGGTTGATGCCTTTAGGGCATCATAGGAGGGTTATCGGATGATGAGCTTCCTGACCATGTTGATTTCCTGGCCGGTGATGCGGACGAAGTAGGCGCCCTGGGCGAGTTTCTCAACATCCATCGTCTTGACACAGTCGCTGCTGCACTCGAGTGTTTCAGATGCTACGGTGCGGCCGTTCATGTCGACGACGGCAATCTTGACGAGGCCGTTGACGCCAGCCACGCTGATGGTGGTGGAGCCGGAAGCCGGGTTGGGATAG
>ONIP01000037.1 GCA_900317955.1 uncultured Bacteroidales bacterium | reverse complement strand
TGGAATGTGGGTGGATAAGTCGATTGTTGAACCCTTCTCCAAAGAGGCAGAGCGAATATATTCTGACGGAATGCCCCCATTACCTGATGGGACAAAGAAAAGGTGGCCGATAAATTTGTATCCCGTGTGGAGAGAAGTTGTATGGGGTATAATTAATGATTTAGGAACTAACAGATACGGAAAAAGTAACCGGGAAACGAACTAAGTAAAGCTCATAGAAGTTTCATTGACAGGCTCTCAAAAGGAAATAGATAGTTCTATTAATTTAATACAATTTCATGAGCGCGTGTCTCCGACACGCTGTGATGTAATTACCTGATATGCCCCACACATTAAAAGGGCAAAAGTTCACTGGACTTTTGCTCTCCCATTCGGTCGCGACCCCTTTTTGTGCGGGGTTATTGTATATGAGGGAGGGGAAAAAGCCGAGCTTGGCGGGCAAGGGGGGATTATATGCCTTCGACTGGGTTGAGCTCGTGGAATGGGTCGAAGAAGAGAGGGTGAATCATTCCGTTGTAGCCTACCATGAAGTATATACGTGGGTTGCGGTCACCCTTCTCACGGTTTGCTACTGTTTTACTATTAGGGTCGAGGGCGAAGTGGAAAATGAGAGGGTTGGCTTTTGCGATGTTCTTGTCGATGCGGTCGAAGAGCTTTTTGATTTCTCCCTTGACTGCGGTTCGGTGGAAGTGCCACGAATGAACCCCGTTGTCAATGATGTCGTTGATGGACATTTCGGAGAACGCATTCATTCGCTCGAAGTAAAGGTTGGCTTCTTTGCCGTGGAATTGTTGGTCGAATCCGTAGTCGGTATCACCCAAGTCTATTTCGTTGTACTGAACGGAGATGGGACAAGCTTGGGATTCACGAAGGTCGTTATAGTCCAAATTGTCGGTAAGGTGGGCAAGTGGGATGTCGCCAGTCACATCCCTTTCCGAAAGGGTGTATTTCATTGTGCTGCGTGGTTACGGTCGTAACGAGCCTTATAGTAGTTGTACATGGCATCATGGGAAATCTCACTTTGAGAGTAGTCGAAAGGTGAGAGACCTTTGCGCTGGTCGGCCCATGGGGATTCTGCGTGTGTCATGAAGATGAGCTGGTTTTGTGACTTGGAGCCGTAGAGTGTGACGATGGAGTCAATGCATTGGATTTCGTCCTCGGATAATTCCATCTTCTTTGCGAGCTTGCCAGCCTCTTCGGCGAGAGTGTCATCAGTACAACCGAAGTCCTTAGCATGGAGGTGCTCGCACATGCCATCGGTCTTATCTTTGTAGAGTCGGTATATAACTGGGTAGACTGGACCGTTGATCCAAGCCTGTGGGTTTTCTTTGAAGAGAGTGTTTTCTCGCCCGAAGAAGACCATGTACCATGACTGGGTATAATAGAGGATTTTTTGCAGTTTCAGGGGGCTGACGGAAAGCCCTTTTGATAGTAGGGAGAGCCCGAGATAGCAGGCCACGTCTTGTATGTCTTTCATTTCCATATAATACTTCTTGCGGATGCAAATGTACGACGTTTTTTCTAATTAGTATAATATGTTAAGGATATTATTTTGTAAGGTGTTGGAGTATAATGCGAAGAGTTGGGATTTTTAACATTTGTTTGCTAATTCAAAAGTACAAAAAAAGTATTTTTATTTACTTTTTTCAGTGTTTTTTTTGTGTGGAATTATGATATAGATTGAGTTTTTGGGGAGGTTTAATGTGATTGGGAGAAGTGGAGTAAAAATGTAAATGATAGTACAGAATTTGTAATAGTTATCAGTTTGTATATATAGCATAGAAAGGATGGTGTTTATATGAGAATAACGATTACCTGATAGAGTATAGGGAGAAAGTAACAGGGAAACGGACTAAGTAAAGCTCATAGAAGTTTCATTGACAGGTTCTCAAAAGGAAATAGATAGTTCTATTAATACGATTTTATGAGTGCGTGTCTCCGACACGCAGAATTAGGGTGTCTGTCCCCACCCCACACGGCACTTCGCTTCGTGCGGGGTGGAGACGAAAAAAGAGGACTTCCTTTTGGGAGGCCCTCTTTTGGTATGGGTTGTGAATGGGATTATTCTTCGTCGATGATTTCAATCATCTTGCAGTCGGCTTCGAAGCGGAGGTGTTTGCATTCGGTTTCTTTGCGCCAGAAGAGGAAGCCGGTTTTGCGGGCGATGTTGACTTCGTAGGTCATTTTGCCTTTGAGGTTGAGGATGTAAAGTGAGGTGATGGAGTGTTTGGGGAATTTGCTGGCCACAGTGTCGATAATGGCGTGGGGGTAGTACTCGGGGTTGATGTAGTAGCGGGTTTCGGTGCCGCGGGCTGAGAAGCGCATGGCTTGTTTGTCACCGTCCTCGTTGATGAAGGTGGCCATGTAGTGTGTGCTGTCCAGGGTCATGGTCCAGGAAACGTCGGTGGCGTTTTTGTTTTGATTTTGGAAGTCTTTAACATACCTTACGGGGACATCGGCTTCTTTAACTGAGCGTTCTTTCTGCGCAAACACAAGGGTCTGACTCATGACCATAAGTGCTGCAAGTAAGAGTATCTTTTTCATGTTGTGGATTTTATGTTATTTATTTGTATTCTGTTTATCTTACAAAGATACTATTTTTTTTGTGAATAATACTCGTGTGGAGGATTTTTTTTTAGAATGTGGGGTTTAGGAGTGGGTTTTTGAGGAGTCGAGAAGGGTGAGGTAGAGTTGTATGTAGTTGTCGATGTGCTTTTTGTAGCTGAAGGAGGCGGCGTGTTGGCGTTCGGCCTCGGCGCGTTGAGGGGTGAAGAGCGGCAGGGAGTTGAGGATGGTGGAGGCGATGAGGGAGGAGCGTTGGGGTTCGGGGGTGTCGAGGGTTGGGAAGTAGAAGGCGAGGTCGGCACCGATTTCGGGGAGACTGGTATAGCGGGAGGCGAAGACTGGTTTGCCCCATTGCATGGCTTCGATGAGGGGAAGGCCGAAGCCTTCGCATTGGGAGGGGAAGAGAAGTGCGGTGCAGTGAGCGTAGAGCCAACGGCGGGCGGAGTCGGAGACGGGGCCGATGATGCGGACGTTGCCTGTTGAGGGGATGAGGGTGCGGAGATGGCGGGCGTAGGGGTCGGAGTCGTTGCCAGCAATGACGAGGTAGTAGGCTGGGAGGTGCTGCATGGCGGGCAGTAGGAGGTGGAGGTTCTTTTTGGGCTTGAGGACGCCCATGCAGAGGAAGAAGGGACGTGAGGGGTCGATGCCTTGAGGCGGGTCGAGGGAACCTGTTGTGAGGTCTTCGACACCATTATAGATGATTTGAAGGGGTTTGCCGGAGAGGTCGAGGTGTTGCAGGGCGTCGGATTGTGCGTATTGGGAGATGAAGGTTATGGCGGCGGAGGCGTTGCATTCGGACTGAAGGCGACGGAGGTAACGTTGGCGTTTGGCCCCTTCTTT
The DNA here is from genome assembly GCA_900317955.1 of uncultured Bacteroidales bacterium. Classification (GTDB taxonomy): domain Bacteria; phylum Bacteroidota; class Bacteroidia; order Bacteroidales; family P3; genus Colimorpha. Next base: position 18,567 of record ONIP01000037.1, on the reverse strand, counting down.
TTCGTAGAGGAAGTTGAGGTCATGAATGGTTAGGAGGCGAGGGGTGGCGTGTGTGGGACGGAAGGGAGAGAGTTGATGAATAGAGTGCCAAAGGTCGTATTGTGGAAAGAGGACTGGAAAAGAGCGAAGGAGGGGTTTTGCTTCGACGTAGGAGACTTGGGAGCCGAAGGAGCCGAGGTAGCTGCGGGGAACGAGGAGGGTGAGCTGAAGGTCGGGGATGTGGGCGGAGAGCTGGGAAAGGATGTAGGGTGCCCAGCGGCCGTAGTTGAGGGCTACCTGGCCGAGCCCGCAATGGGGATGGCGTAGCATGCTGAGGTCGATGAGGAGTTTTGTGAGCATGGGTGTGTTGCCGGATTGACGGGTGGGGAAGGAAGTTATTGGTTTTGCATGAGGTGGTCGATTACGTTGCGGCCGTCGTGGATGACTTGCATGGACCAGTAGAGTTTGAGGGTGATTTGTTCGAGCGGGGAGAGCTGCCAGTGGATGGAGGGGTTGGCGCGCATGCGTTCGGTGAGGTAGAAGAGGGAGAGGGCGGCGCAGACGCTGATGTTGAAGCTTTCGGTGAAGCCGTACATGGGGACTTTGACGTAGCCGTCGGCGTGGTCGATGGCTTCCTGTGAGAGGCCGGTGAGTTCGGTGCCGAAGACGAGTGCGGTGGGTTGAGAGATGTCGAGCTGGGTGATGAGGGTATCGTTCTCGTGAGGGAGTGTGGCGATGATGCGGTAGCCTTGCCGACGGAGTTGGTCGTAGGTTTGGAGTATGTCGGGGTGTTTGTAGAAGTCGACCCATTTGTCGGAGCCCATGGTGACATCGGAGTTGGGAGCGTATTTGTTGTGATTCTCAACGACGTGGACATCTTGGACACCGAAGCAGTCGCAGCTGCGCAGGACGGCACTGGCGTTGTGGGGCTGGAAGATGTCTTCGAGGACGACGCAGATGTGGCGTGTGCGGTTGAGGACGAGTTTGTCGAAGAGTTGGCGTTTGTGGGGGCTGAAGAGTTGGGAGGCGGATTCGTAGAGTTGTTCGCGCTGGGCGAGGGAGAGGGCGTCGAAGATGGCGCGGTTGGTGTTGTTGATTTCGGGCATGGTGTGGAGTGGTATTTGGGGTTAGGGGGTTATTGTTTTTGTTTTGAGAGTTCGAGGAGGGTGGTATATTTCATGAAGGTGTAGTGGGCGTTCATGCGGCAGACGATGTAGCCGGCACGGCCGTCGAGGAAGCCGAGGCGGAGGATGTAGTCGTGGAAGAAGGTCCAAAGGGGTTTGAACAGGATGGCGGCGAGGGAGGAGCGGCGTCCTTTGGCGTAAGCCTCTGAGGCGGCGAGACGATAGTAGCCGGGCTGGCGGAGGGCAAGGTCGTTGACTGAGTAGTAGGAGTAGTGGAGGAGGTCGCCTTGGAGTGGCTGGACGGGGAAGGGGGAGTCGAGGATGAGTTCTTCGTGGATGTCGCCTTGCCAGTGGGCGGAGCCTGAAGGCCAAAGGCGCACTTTGGCATCGGGGTACCAACCGCAGTGGTGAATCCAGTGGCCGCAGAAGTTGGTGAGGCGGTTGAGGCGGTAGGCAGCGTTGAGGAGGGGTTGATTTTTGAGTTGTAGGATGGATTGGGCGAGGGCGGGGGAGAGGGCTTCGTCGGCGTCGATACTGAGGGTGAGGGGGTGAGAGACGAGGGAGTTGGCGAAGTTTTTTTGTTGGGAGTAGCCTTCCCAGGTGTGGGGTGTGAATATGGCGCCGAAACGATGGCAGATGGCCTCGGTGGAGTCGGTAGAGCCGGAGTCGACGACGATGATTTCGTCAACGACGGGCGCGAGGGACTCGAGGCAGCGGGCGATATTACGCTCTTCGTTCTTGGTGATTATAACCGCAGAGATGGCAGGCATGACATTTTTTTTTCTTTTAAAAATGCAAAGATACGAAAAAAAAATGTAATTTTGCAAAATCAAATTTGATATGATATGGTAATCGGTTTCGATGCTAAACGTGCTTTTCAAAATAGTACGGGATTAGGAAATTATAGCCGAATGCTAATATGCGGTTTGGCTCAGGAACATCAGAATGTGAGGGCGTTTCTTTATTCACCGTATATGGATGGTGAGTACCGGACGTATTTTTCTGGCTTTGCCAATATATCGACCCGTATGCCGTCGAATGTGGACAGATTTTTCCCGGATTTGTGGCGTCGATTTGGCGTTACGGTGCATTTGTCGGGCGACAAAGTGAAGATTTTTCACGGATTGAGCCACGAATTGCCGCACGGGATACCGCGTTCGATAAAGAAGGTGGTGACGATACATGATTTGATAGTGTGGCGTTATCCGGGATTCTATGGACCTTTTGACAGGATGATGCACAAGATTAAGATGCGCCATTCGTGCCGGATTTCGGACGTGGTGGTGGCCATCAGCGAGCAGACCAAGCGCGACTTGATAGAGTATCTGCATGTGCCGGAGTCGAAGATACGGGTTGTGTACCAATCATGTGACCCTATTTTCTGGAATCCGGTGAGCGAGGAGGACAAAGAGTATGTGAAGAAGACTTACAATCTGCCGGAGCGTTATGTGATATGTGTGGGGTCGATAGAGGAGCGGAAGAACCAGGCAGCGGTGGTGAAAGCTTTGGCCGAATTGCCGGAGGATGTGCATCTTGTGATAGTGGGCAAACCTCATGGCGGCTATATGGCCACGCTGCATAGCGCGATGCGGTCGACCAAGACGACCGAGCGTGTGCATATTTTGCAGCATGCCGATTTTGAAGATTTCCCGGCTTTGTATTCCAATGCTATAGCATCGGTCTATATGTCGCTCTTTGAAGGATTTGGGATACCTATCCTTGAGGCGATGTGTTGCGATGTGCCGGTTGTGACGTCGAATATTTCTTCGATGCCCGAGGCCGGTGGCGACGCGGCTCTTTATGCCGACCCAACCAATCCTTCGGAGATAGCAAAGCAGTTGAAACTGATTATTGACAGCGAGGCTCAGGGCGGCACACTGCGGCAGGAGTTGATAGAGAAAGGCCGTGTGCAGCGTGAGAAGTTCTCACAGCATAAGATTATAGCTGATTTTTACGATTTGTATTGTTCGTTGGTGCCCGAGTTGAAGGAAGAGGACTGAGCTGAGCAGGGGACACGGAATTGCTGAATCACGCACTGTCTCTTGTCTCCACGTATCTCGCGTATTATTATACTTGCTTTTTGTCTCCACGTATCTCGCGTACTATTTTTATGACTGATTCTTGTCTCCACGTATCTCTCGTATCAAACGAATTATTATTCTTGCTTCTTGTCTCCACGTATCTCTCGTATCACACGAATTATTATTCTTGCTTCTTGTCTCCACGTATCACTCGTATTATTATACTTGCTTTTTGTCTCCACGTATCTCGCGTATCACACGAATTATTATTCTTGCTTTTTTTCTCCACGTATCTCTCGTATCACACGAATTATTATTCTTGCTTTTTTTCTCCACGTATCTCTCGTATCACACGAATTATTATTCTTGCTTCTTGTCTCCTCGTATCTCTCTTATCACACGTATTATTATACTTGCTTCTTGTCTCCACGTATCTCTCGTATTATTTTTATACTTGCTTCTTAGAGGTTATCTAATAAAAAAGAGGAGGCCAGCAAGATGTTGGCCTCCTCTTTTGGTATTGAGGGTTGTATTATTTGCCGATGGTGATTTCGATACGGCGGTTCTTGGCGCGGCCTTCGGGAGTGGCATTGCTTTCGGCAGGTTCGGTCTGGCCCTTGCCGACAGTGGTGATGCGGTTGGCGGGAATGCCTTTTTCAACGAGCATCTTCTTGATGTTGTTGGCGCGGTTGATGGAGAGCGTCATGTTGGAGGATGCTTTGCCGACGTTGTCGGTGTGACCGGTGACGGTGACTTTGACTTCGGGGTGTTTCTCCATGATTTCTTTGAGGTTGACCCAGGAGTCTTCGTTCAGCTGGCCGAAGATGGGCATGTCTTTACCGGTCTCGAAGTAGGCGACATCTTTGTAGCCGGTGACGAAGGCCACTTCTTCACGGGCGCGTTGTTCGGCGCGGGCGCGTTCGCGGGCTTCGGCCTCGGCTTTGGCGCGGGCTTCAGCTTCGGCTTTCAGACGAGCCTCGGCTTCGGCTTTGGCCTTGGCCAGAGAGTCTTTTTCGGCTTTGGCTTTGGCAAGGGCATCGGCTTGAGCCTGAGCTTCGGCCTCGGCACGGGCGCGTTCGGCAGCCTGGACGCGGGCGATAGAGTCAGCTACGGCTTTGGCACGGGCTTCAGCCTCGGCTTTTTCCTTGGCGATGGCTTCCTCTACGGCACGTTTCTGGGCGGCTTCGAGCTCGGCAGCGGCAGCAGCTTCGGCAGCGAGGCGTTCGGCCTCGGCCTGGGCGGCAGCAGCGGCTTCGGCGGCCTTATTCTGACGCCAGTCGACATCGCGACCCATTCCAATGCGCAGGGCAATCTTGATACCGGCTTCGAGGGTCTTGACATCTTTGACACGGTCGGTGGCGAAGGTGTTGGTGTAGACGTTGTCGGGGGTGATGAGCATTGCTACGTCCTCGCTGAGGGGGTTGATGTTGTTGAGACCGTATTTGCCATAGATACCGAGGTAGATGCCAAGGTTGTTGGAGCAGTTGAAATCGAAACCGAGGTCACCCAGCAGGCTGAAATAGCGTTCGGCAAGGTTGAGGTCGCCGGTGCGGTCTTTGACGTTCTGACGGCTGAGGTTGTGGAGCGGGAGGTCTTCGTAGGTGACGTTGGTGCGGGGCATATAGGCGGAACGTTTAAGGTTGCCTTCAACGATTTCGTACTTGCCGTTGCGGGGGAGGTCGAAGGAAGCTCCGAGAGCCATCTGGAAGGCGCTCTTCACGTTGATGGGAGCGCGGAAGATAATCTGTAACGGGATGGCGATGTCGAGCGCATGCTGAGCCTCTTTAAGGTTGTAGAGACTTGTGGTCACATCGGCGGGATAGTTTGCGCCGGGAAGCATGTAGGCTTTTTCAACAAAGGAATAGTTGTAGTTTGCGGAGCCGTTGATTTTGCCAACCTGAACACCGAGGCCAAGTCCCCAATGGTGGTTGAACATGTATTGGTATTGGAGTCCGCCCATGAAGCCAAAAGTGAGGTTGTGAGTGCCATCGACGGGCTTGTAGAGCATGGAGTGGATGCCACCACCAAAATAGAGCTGCAGATTGCTATTGTGGTCAATCATCTGTGCCGAGACGGCTGAGGTTGCCGCCAAGAGCATTATTGCTGTTATAAACTTTTTCATATTCTGTGATGAATTAATTAAGGATTAAGAAGTTGTGATTCTTAAATCTGGTTGATTTAAATTATAGTTTGATGGTTTTGCTTGTCTCGCCGTCGACATTGATCATGTAGGTACCATAGGGCATGTTGGTCATGTCGAGGGTGAATTCGTTGCCGTTGAAGGTTGTGCGTAGAACCTGGGTACCGAAGCTGTTGTAAACAGTAATGAGGTGCAGGCAGTTGTCGAATCCGGAGAGAGAGATTTTGGTGGTGTTGACAACGGGGTTGGGGTTGACAAGCAGGCTCTTGGACTGAGGCTGGCCGTTGAAGGTGATGGGGCAGATGAATTGCTCATCGGCGGTGCCGGCATTGGTCAGAACGGAGTAGTCGCCGTTAAGGTAGCCGCGGGGGTCGCTGTAGTAAGGTTTGGTAGCACCTTCGATGGGGTTGCCGTTCAGGTACCACTGGAAGGTATTGAAGCGATTTTCGCGGTTGTCGATGCTGACGACATCGTTGAATACCTGTACCAAATAGGTGTTGGGCAGGTTGACGTTAAAGTTCCAAGGGGTGCCGACTTCGTCGTTGGCTTCGTTGCCGACGATGACAAAAGCAGAGTAGGAACCAGCAGCGCAGTTGGCGGGCAGGTTAATAAACATGTTGAAAGAGTTGGTGGCGGTATCGAAATTGCAGAGTGCGTTGAAGTCAACGAATCCCTGAGCCTCGGCTTCGGAGTCGAAATCGATATTGTAATAGAAGGGAGTGCCTTGGGTGACGACACATGAGATGGTGGCAGTATTGCCGGGGCAGAAGTGGTTGGAGCCAGAGACGATGCCGTTGATGCCTGCAGTGGTATCAATAACGATGGGGAGAATGATTTTGCCTTCGGTGGTGTAGATTTCGTCACTTGGGGCAAGATAGTCGCTGATAGCAGCACCAATCAGTGAGTAGTGCAGGATGATGGTTTTGTTGATTCCAACGTCGGGGGAGTCGTAAGTGGCAACGGCGGTGATGTCGATGTCGTCGCCTTCGATGTAGTTGGCAATGCTGCCTTCGTAGATGACGCGGGCGGTGTCGTTACCGTCGTAAGTCTTAATGGTTTGGACAATTGCTCCAGTTACAGAGAGTTGGCGCGGGGTGATGCTTGCAAAGTGGATGGCGGTAGTTGTGTCGACAATAGTATAGTTGAAAGATTGGTCACCGTGGAGGGTAAATGTGAAGGAGACTGTGCGGAGCGTGCCGACATGGGGGTTATTGTAGGCAGCAGAAACGGAATGGTAGACAATGTCGCCAGGGAGAACGCCGCTAAGGGTGCCGGTGTCGGTTACGCTGCAGGTGGTATTGCCGTCGTAGACTTTGGTGTTCTGGTAGCCCACTGTGGGAGCGTAGAGGGTGCGGGGGACAATGCTTGAAGTGCCCGTGGCGGGAGCAGGGGGAAGGTAGTTGGCGCACTGGATGGGGTTACCATAAAGGTTGTAGGTGATGGTGACATTCTTGTTGGTGCCGACATAGGGGTCGTCGAATGCGGCAGAGGCAGACACAAACACGGTGTCGCCCGTGATAATGCCATAGGGTGTGCCGAGGGTGGCAATGGGTGCGAGAACCCCTTGGTTGTAGATCTTGACAGTGTCGAGGGTGGTGCCGTACATGGTGATTTGTTTAGGGTCGATGCCACCGAGGAGGGTGTCGTTGACGGGGGGCAGGTAATAGATGGAGTCGGGGCCGAACAGGGAGTAGGTGACAACTACCAACTTGATGCCTCCCACATTGGGATCGGTATAGTTGGCGACGCCGTTCAAAATGACATTAGGATGGGTGGCGTCAACGCCGGTCAAAGTACCGAGGGTAGTAATAATAGCACTGGTTGTGCCATCGTAAACTTTGGTGGGAGCAATCTGGGTCATTTCAGTGCTGCTGATACTCAACTGGGAAGGTTGAGCGAGGAGCGCACCTGTTCCGAGCAAAAACAAGCATAACAATGAGAGTGCTTGTCTCTTGGCAGAAGATGCCGAAAAATGATGATAATTCTTCATAATGAATTGTATTAATTATTATTGCTATTTTTGGTTTTGTTTGTTTACTCTGCAAAGTTACTAATTTTTTTTAAAACAGCAAGTTTTTTTCAAATTTTATATATATGATAATGTCGGGTGCATCAGGTTGGGAGTATCTTATATTCAGGTTGTTGTTGAGTACATCAAGCCATTGTTCATTCACTGATTAAGGCTGTAGTCGGAACCGTTGTAAAACAACGAGAACGCCTCGGATGGACTCCGGGGCGTTCTCTATAAAGATGTCGACAAGGATATGTAACTATCTTACTACCAGACGGCGGGAGATGGTTTGGTTGCCTTGTCTGAAGGTGACGGTGTAGATGCCAGCCTGCATACGGTCGGCACGGAGAGTGTAGACTACATTGCCAGCGGCTTGCAGGGTGCTGGTGTGGATAGTGCGTCCGGCTGCGTCGTAGATGGTGACGGCATAGTTGCCGCCGTTGCCAAGGTTAATCTTGATGTTGGCACGGTCGCTGGCAGGATTGGGATAGAACTGGCCGAAAGCCTGTTCGGCTATCGGTTCCTCGATGGAAACGGTATGCTCAGTGGAAGTATCGGCGTGGGTGTGAACGGCATCAAACAGGAAAGTGATGTCGGTGGCGGGCATGGGCTCGGTGCTGAAATCATAGTCGTTACTGTCGAGTTCCATTTCGGCGCCGTTGTAGTAGAATGAGTAGTAGCCACCTTGGTGGGCTGTCATGGGTTTGGTGATAGTCTTGCCGTTGCGGCTGGAGGCGCTAATGTAATATTGAACGGTGACAAGGGTGTCGCGCACACTGGTGACGGTGTCGGTCCAGTTAATTGTGTCGTAGCTGAATACGGGGATGTAGCTGTAGGCAGTATCGGTGGTGAAAACGCTGTCGAGCGTGACGCTGTCGATATAGACAAAAGTCCTGCTGATGGTGACAACGGTGTCGGTGTGCAGATAGGTGCTGTCGACTGTGGTCATAGGCACGTAATCGGTATCAATAACGCGCTCGTTGATATCGGCTGTGGGGATGGTGGCGGAGAATTTGTTGCCGTTGGCGTTGAGGGTGATGGTGTCCCAATCACCGCCATTGATGCGGTAAATGCATCTGGCTTTGGCTATGCCGCTCTTGTTGGTGATGACTGCGCTCACAGGTATATCGCTGCCGCGCATGGCCGAGGCGTTGCCCACGATGCTTTTGTGCAGGATGCGCACGGGGTTGTCGGCGGGAATCTGCTTGGTTACGCAGTGGATGGCACCGCCGCTGCCGTCAAAATCGCGCACGTCGACGGGGTAGATGGTGTATCCCGGATAGGCTGCTTGCAAGGCGTCGATATTGGCGCGGTCCCATTCAGCGGTGGGGTGGCCGTTGACCACGGTCGAGAAACAAGGCTGCAAAATAAGGTCGTTGACAAACGTGTGGTTGCTATAGGTGCGGGTATACTGTTCGTTGTATTCGGTCTGGCTGGTGAAATAAGAGCCGTTGTCCTTGCTGGGGAAAGGGATGGAGGTCTTGTAATACTCGCGGTCGAAAATGCTTGTATACGAGCAGAGAGAGTCGATGTTGCGGGCACCGGTGGTGTAATCTCTCCAGCTGCTGTAGCGTTCGGGCATGATGGAGAATACGAAACCGTTCTCCTCGCACATGTCGGCATAGAGGTCTATGTGGCCTGTACCGCCGTCATATCTGTAGGCGGGCAGGATATGGGTTTCTCTCTGTCCAAGCAGGCTGCGCAGAGTCTCGAAGGTCTGGCTTCTGCTCAATGAAGGCTTGGTGCTGTAAGTCAAGGATCTGATGTCGCGTCCGTTCCAAGTAAGCTGGCCGTAGGTGTCGGCGTTGTTGGAGTAAAGGGCGTCGCTGCTGAGGAGAAAACCGGCACCGTCAACGAGGCAGTTGCCACCTTCCCATTCGATGGAATTGATGTAGTTGGGAATACCCATCTGGCGATAAATGATGGAGGGGAGCGAGTCGTCAAGGGCACGGCCGGGATAATACTCAAAGTCGAGCATAGCCACGCTGTCCTCGTCGCCATGGTAGAAGCAGATGGGGCCGCAGTCGCGATACCAGAAAGAGTTGCCCGGTCCAACGAGGAACCGCACATTGTCGCGACGAAGGTTCATGCGGGAAAGGGTACGCAGCACCTTTGCGGAGTCTTCGGCTTTTTCAACACGCACCCAAGCCTCGGCGTGGCCTTTCTGTATGCCGTCCATGAGGTAGAAGAACACACGGCCAAAGCTGGTGTTGGTATCCATCACAGAACGGTAGGGACCGTATATGCCTGTAGGGTTCCAACCTGTCATCGCGTTGTATTTGTAATATTCGGCATAGCCTGTAACAACAGGGTCGGCCATATAATAGCCTGAGCCCAGGTTGGTATCGGGTTCATAGGAGTAGCTGGGGGTAACCACAATGGCTTTAACCTCTTCCCATTCGCCGGGGAACCATACGCGGTCCTCGGGGAGAGCCTGAACGCCTTTGCTCTGGGTGATGGTTTTTTGCTGTGGGATATTGCTTTTTGTATATTCTTTAGAATAGTCGCGCATGTGTTTCATCTGGCGCCATTCTTTCAACATCTCTTCTTTCGAGACGGTGTTTTGTGCCATCGTCAAGCTGCACAACAGCATAGCCGACAGGGCGATAAAAATCTTTTTCAATTGTTTGTTGTTCTTGAAGGAGCCGCGCCGCAGGCGCGGCTCCTGTTGTTAATAACGTTTTTACTTCTGATTCTTAGCGTTTTTTCAGACCGAGTATCTCGCGGGCTTCATCACTGTTGGCCACTTCGCGGCCCAGCAGTTTGGCCATGCGGACTACCTTGTCCACCAGTTCGCCGTTGCTCTTGGCAAGCACACCGCGCTCCAGATAGAGGTTGTCTTCAAAACCTACGCGCACATTGCCGCCCATAACGATGGCGGGAGCGGCCAGCTGGAAAGCATAGCGGCCGATGCCGGTGGCTGTCCAGGTGCTGCCTGCGGGGATGTTCTTGACAAGCCAGCAGAGGTTGTCGACGGTGGCGGGGGTGCAGCCCGGCACACCAAGCACAAAGTTGAACTGCATGGGGGCTCCGGGCACCTGGCCTTTGCGGGCCATGGTGAGGATGGTGTCGAGGTGGCCCATCTCAAAGCATTCATATTCGGGCTTGATGCCGCGCTCCATCATGCGTTTGCCGAAGGCGCGCATGGTAGGCATGGTGTTGTCGAAAATCTCGTCTCCGAAGTTGCAGGTACCGCAGTCCAAAGTGGCCATCTCGGGCAGGGGAGTGGTGTCGGTGCTTTGCAGACGCTCCTCGGGCGACATGCCTACGGCTCCTCCCGTGGAAGGGATCAGGATTACATTGGGGCATTCTTTATAGATGGCTTCTTCGCACTCTTGGAAACGCTCGCGGCTTTGGGTTGGTGTTCCGTCGTCATGACGCACATGCAGGTGAACGATGGCGGCTCCTGCATCGACGGCCGATTTTGCCTCGCGCACTATCTCTTCAACGGTGTAGGGTACGGCGGGATTTTGTTCCTTGGTGACTTCTGCGCCGCAGATGGCGGCGGTGATTATCAGTTTGTCCATGGTGTTGTTATATTTAAATAATTATTGTAAATTGAATTTAAAATGCAAAGATACAAAAAAAAATCGTACTTTTGCAAAAAAATAAGCGGATGGCATTCATCTGTAACAAATATCGTTCTTGATGTTGATTCTCGGCATAGACCCAGGCACCCAGGTTTTAGGCTACAGCCTACTCGACACCGACGGCCCCAAACCCCGTCTCGTGGTCATGGATGTCCTGTATCTGCGCAAAATCGCCGATTTCCATCTCCGCATCCGAAAGATTTTTGACACCACCCAGCGCATCATCGACTCCTATCACCCCGACCACCTCGCTATCGAAGCTCCTTTTGCAGGAAAGAATGTGCAGTCCATGCTTAAATTGGGCAAAGCCCAGGGGGTGGCCATCGGTGCTGCCATCGGGCGCGACCTCTCCTACACCGAATACGAACCCGCCGCCGTGAAACAGCGCGTAACAGGCAACGGCAACGCTGCCAAAGAACAGGTTGCCGCCATGCTGCAGAGCATCTTCGGCTTCGACAACATCCCGCAGTACCTTGACGCCTCCGACGCCCTTGCCGTGGCGTATACCTGCCATCTGGAAATGACAGACCCCATTGCCGACATTCGCAGCCAGCTCAAGCCGCACCGTGTCCGCAAGTCCAAGAAACAGCAGTGGGCGGACTTCGTTATGCAAAACCCCGATATTGTTGGATAAATCCCTGCTCCAACGACTTCCATTCACTTCCAACCCCATATCCTTAATACAGAAACATAGCAACAAGATAACACATATATAGACATGACAACGCAACAGAAATCCTTTACCTCCAGCCTTGGAGCTATCATGGCCGCCGTTGGGTCGGCCGTTGGTCTCGGCAATATATGGCGATTCCCCTACACCTGCGGCAAATACGGTGGGGGTGCCTTCCTCTTGGTTTATTGCTGTTTCGTTTTCCTTATCGGCTCCGTTCTTATGATGTCGGAATTTATCATCGGCCGTCGTGCACAGCATACACCCGTCAAGGCCTTCCAGACTCTTGCGCCACGTCATAAGGCTTGGGGTCTTCTGGGTCTTTTGGGCATAGTTACCAGCTTCTTCATATTGGCGCAGTATCTTGTCCTTTCCGGATGGACAACAGGCTACGTCTGGGATGCCATCTCTGGCACTCTCGCTTCCCTTGGCACCAGCGCCGCCCCTGTTTCCGACCACTTCGCCCAGTTCTCCACCCACCCCTGGCGTCCCGTATTGTTTCTGGTAATCTTCGCAGTGTTGGTGCTTGTTGTGATCTTGGGCGGTGTGCAGAAGGGCATTGAAAATGTCTCTAAGGTTCTTATGCCTGTGCTTGTGGTTCTTATCTTGGCGCTTTGTGTGCGTAGCCTTACCCTTCCCGGTGCTGTGAAAGGGGTTGAATACCTCTTCTCGCCCGACTTCTCCAAGCTCACGGGCGAAGGCATTCTTGCCGCTCTTGGCCAGGCACTCTTCTCGCTCAGCGTGGGCATGGGGGTGATGCTTGTTTATGGCTCCTATGTCCCTGTCAATGAAAACATCTTCAAAACTGCCATGTGGATTACCGTGTGCGACACCCTCATCGCCATTCTGGCAGGGTTGGCCATCTTCCCCGCTGTGTTCAGTTGCGGCTTCGACCCCGCCGGTGGCCCCGGCCTTGTCTTCTGCGTCTTGCCCAATGTTTTTAACACCATGGGGGGCGCAGGCGTGGTCTTCTCCATCTTGTTCTTCCTGTTGCTCACTGTGGCTGCCCTCACCAGTGCCATCTCGCTTCTTGAGGCTCTTACCGCCACCTTCTCCGAGCATGTCCGCACTCCCCGCGTTGTGGGTGCATTCCTTTTCTTCTTCCTTACTACCGCCCTGGGCGTGGTGTTTTCGCTCTCTCTCGGCACGCTCTCCCATGTAAAACTTACCGGCCTCACCCTCTTCGATTTCGTCGACAAACTCAACAGCATCTATCTTCCTCCCCTCTGCGCATTGGGAACCGTCATCTTCCTTGGGTGGGTTATGCCCGATGCCGATGTCCGCGACGAACTTTCCAACCACGGCACCGTCAGCATCCGTTTCTACGGTCTCTTCCGTTTCATAGCCCGCTATGTGGCGCCTTTGGCCTTGCTGGTTGTCCTTGTTTCGGGTATTTTGAGTTAATTCATTATTCGTCATCGGCTATGTTCCGTCTCAGAACCTTCCTCCTCTCGGCTGCCTTGTTGGCTGTCGTCTCGTGCCATCCGGCCAAGCCCAAAACCTACGACCCGTCGTATGTGCGTTTCGAGGCCGCCTACAACCCCTATCTCGAAAACCAGTTTTACCCATCGTTGGTGATGGGTGTTTCAGCCCTCAGCGACAAGAATTTTGGTCTCGACGACACGAACGCCCTCTTCTCTGTGTCGGTAACCGCTCCTGCCGGCAATTCAGTCCTCCGCATCACTATCGATTCCTCCAATCTCAACTACGTCACTATTTTCCAGGAGGTACTTCCCGTTAAGGATGTCCGCTACACCTTCCACCCGTCAATTAAGTGGAAGTACGACAAGCTCTACCAGCTGCGGCAGCAAGGCACTACCGACCTCACTTTTACCTGCTATATCAACGACGAGGAGGTCGACGTTAAAAACATCCGTCTCAACTATCGTTCGGTCAACGATTGCCTTCTCAGCGTTCTCGATGCCGACAACAACCTGCATGATTTCCGCTGGCTCTTTGCCGGCTACGTCAACGAGGAGCATCCTTATACCGACAGCATCCTTACGGATATTATGAAGCAAGGGCTTGTCACCAAGATAACCGGCTACCAGAAGGATGCCAATCATGTGGTCGAGCAGGTCGAGGCCATCTGGTATTACGCGCTTGAACGGGGTATCAGCTATGCATCCATCTCCTGCACCCCGTCCCCCACCAAGCGCGCCAACGTTCAGCATATACGTTTCTTCGAGCAGGTCTATAATACACGTCAGGCCAACTGCATCGATGCTTGCGTTTTCCTTGCTTCCATCATGCGGAAAATAGGTCTCAAACCTGTTATCTTTGTCGAGCCCTGCCATGCCTATCTCGGCTATTACACCGACCGAAACCGTCGTAAACTGAAACTTCTTGAAACCACAATTACCAGTTGGGTGGATTTCCCTGCCCTTACCCGCAACTATAATGAGACCATGTCCCATAACCCCGACGCCAAAGGGTCGGAGCGTATCTCTCCCGCTATGAACACAAAATATACGAAGTACCTTACCGAGGCGGAAAAGAAACGTTGGACGGAAGGCAGTATGTCGTTCGAAGGCTTGAAACGTGCTGTTGCCCACAGTCTGTTCCTCAAGGCAACCGATGCTAATCTGGAGAGTTATAATGCCAATAAGAAAAATTTCTCCGACGCTTCGAATCGTTCCTATCAGCAGTTGGACATCGAACTACTGCGCAAGCTCGTTCAGCCCATCAACGGTCCCTCGGCTAACTGATGCTGTTTGGGTCGGGCAAGAGCGGTTTCAGCGCGCAGGTTGATATAGCATACCCTTTTGCTCCCCTTTGTTCAATACTCTGTCATTCAATAGGGTGAGATGTATTCTGACAAGCATAGCTGTTTAGTCGGCAATAGTCGCTTACGCCTTTTCCCGGTCGCCCCGAACTTATTGCGCATTTGCTCCACCGTTGGTTCTCTGTTTTTAAATGCGGAACAAGTTTGGACGTGCTGATGACAAATCGTCGAAAGAACAAAGGATCAAATTAAGAATTAATAATTAAATCTTCATCATATCATATTCATAAACATTAGTGTCCGATAAACGTGCTGAAAGCACTTAATCCTATTAACCCCACACGAAGCGAAGTGCCGTGTGGGGAGGGGACAGAGACCCTAATTCTGCGTGCCGTAGGCACGCTACTTTGTTGATTGTTATGTTGTGGCGTGTCTTCGACACGCATGGAGAAGAGCACAGTTTTCCCCACACTGCACACCTACGGTGTTTAGTGCGGGGTTAATAAGATTGTGTGCCTTTGGCACACGCAAGCCTTCGTAAATCAATGCATGCCATATAATGTTGATATTATATAGCTTTCTATTAGTGTCCGATAATCGTGCTGAAAGCACTTAATCTTATTAACCCCACACGAAGCGAAGTGCCGTGTGGGGTGGGGACAGAAACCCTAAATCTGCGTGCTGAAGGCACGCTACTTTGTTGATTGTTATGTTGTGGCGTGTCTTCGACACGCATGGAGATGAGCATAGTTTTCCCCACACTGCACACCTACGGTGTTTAGTGCGGGGTTAATAGGATTGTGTGCCTTTGGCACACGCAAGCCTTCGTAAATCAATGCATGCCATATAATGTTGATATTAATGATTTGATTCCATTTTGTCGGACGGCAATGATTAAAAAAAGCAAGGCCGCCGGAAATCCAGCGGCCTTGCTTTATACTGTTCTGTTAGAGGTTCAGTCCTTGATATTGGGTTCTTCAAGGCCAAGATGTTTTTTCTTGTCGACCACCTTCAGGTAGAGGCCGATGAGCAGGGCTGCCACGCCGAGAGCGGCAAGCATGACCAAAGCCCAAGTGTAGTCTAACTTGTCGGCGGGGGTGCCTTCGGGGTTGGTGCCGTTGAGCACTTTGCCGATAAGGAGCGGGAAGAGCCAGAGGCCGATGTTCTGAATCCAGAAGATGAGAGCGTAGGCTGAGCCGATAATCTTCTCGTCCACCAGTTTGGGCACCGAGGGCCAGAGGGCTGCGGGAACCAGCGAGAAGGAGGCGCCGAGCACAAGGATGGTGACATAGGCCACAATGGCACCGCCCACTGCACTGCCCTTGAAGAGCGGCAGGATGAAGGCAAAGGTCAGGTGGCAGAGAACCAAGAGGATGGAGCCGAGCAGGAGCATCGAGGCTGCTTTGCCCTTATGGTCTACATAGTTGCCGAGGATGGGGGTGATGGCCACGGCAAGCAGCGGGAACACGGCGAAGATGGTTTCGGCGGTGCCGCGCATGTAGCCCATGTAGCAGTATACCACCAAGGCAATTCCGGCCAATACCATCAGACCGTATTTCAGACTTTTGTTTTTCTTGATAAAGTTGCTTGAGAAAGCGCAGGCGGCAACCACAAGCATGATGACATACTGCACAATGGTGACCGACTCTCCTGCCCAGAAGGTGCCTTCAGCGGCGGGGTTGAGGGTCAGGTTGCATTGCAGCATGTTGACGGCATATTTCTGGAAGGGGAAGATGGCGCTGTAATAGAGTACGCAGAGCAGGGCAACGAGCCAGAAGCCAAGGCTGGAGAGGATTTTGCCGATGTCGGAGATTTTGAAGGGTTCGTCGGCTTCTTCGGCTTCGCCGGTCTGGCTGTCGAGTTTCTTGTCCATGAAGAAGTATACAATGAACATGATAAGGGCGATGCAGAGGAGTACAACGCCGAAGGCCACGGAACGGCTTACATTGACGGTGCCGCCCAGTTTGGCGAAGTAGGGTGAGAAAATCATGCAGGTGGCAACACCGAGGCGGGCAAGGGCCATTTCGCTGCCCATGGCGAGGGCGGTTTCGCGTCCCTTAAACCATTTGACGATACCGCGGCTGACGGTGATACCGGCCATTTCGCATCCGCAACCGAAAATCATGAAGCCGCAGGCGGCCAGTTTGGCCGAGGCAGGCATGCCGCGATAGAAGGGGGCTACGCCTATCTCATCGAAGAGGGGGATGTAGTTGAGGTTGTTGGTGAACCAGTTGTAGAGCGAGGTGTGGTTGCCCATCTCGTCAACGCCGATGAACGATTCGCTGATGGCATAGTACTTGATGAGTCCGCCGGCAAGCATCACGGCTCCCGAGAGGACGGCAGTGAAACGCACTCCCATCTTGTCGAGAATAATGCCTGCGAAGATGAGGAAGAAGACGAACACGTTGAGGAAGACCTCCGACCCCTGCATGGTGCCGAAGGCAAGGCTGTCCCATCCGCGGGTCTCTTGCATCAGGTCTTTGATGGGGGACAGGATGTCCATGAAAATGTAGGAACAGAACATGGCAAGTGCCAACAGCAACAGGGCTATCCATCGCATGGCAGCGCTGTCTCTTAAAGTTTTAATGGTTTCTGTCATAGCTGTATTGTGTTTTTGTTTGTTACTTTTCTTTTTTTTGAGATTGCAAAATTACGAAAAAAAATCGTAATTTTGCATGTTCAAACAATAATTATTTTAAAATGACAGCACAGATACATCCTGATACGTTGCCTTTTTTTGAGGAATTGGCGGTGAATAACAACCGTGAATGGTTTAGCAGCAATAAGTTGCGGTGGGATGCCATACGCGAGGCCTTTCTTGGATTCACGCAGGCGTTGATCGACGCTATGGCACCTGACGACTCCGCCGTGGCACATCTTTCTGCGCGGCAGTGTGTCTATCGTATTCACCGTGACTTGCGTTTCACTCAGGACAAGAGGCCTTACAAGACCCATATTGCCTGTTTTCTGCCCTATGGGGGAGACCGTACACAGTGTGTGCCGGGCTATTATCTTCAGTTGGGACAGGGCGATTACGGATTGGCAGGGGGGTGCTCTCTGGGCGGGGGTATCTTTATGCCGTCGCCCAAGCAGTTGGCGGCCATACGTCAGGAGATTTTTTATTGCACCGACGAGTTCAAGGCTATTCTCAACGCCTCGAGTTACAAACGCTACTATGGCAGCAGCTTTTTTACAAGCAAGAAGTTGTCCCGACCCCCGAAGGGGTATGCCGCCGACTGGCCTGATATCGACTTGCTGAAGTATTGCGACTATTGTTGCATGTACCACGCACCGATTAAGGATGTGCTGTCCGATGCCTTCGCCGACGAAGTGGTGCGTTTGTGGAAGGCCGCGCTGCCGCTGAACCATTTTATCGGCCGTGCGCTCGACCTCGTTTAACCCGACATTGAAACAGTAAAGCAGTTATGCAGGCACTTGTAACAGGGGCTACGTCGGGCATGGGGCTGGAGTATTGCCGCCAGTTGGCCCAGCGCGGACACCATCTTGTAATGGTTTCCAACCAGCAGGCTGAACTCGACACTCTTCCGCAGCAGCTTTCACAGCAATACGGTATCCATGCCATAGGGCGTTATCAGGACCTCTCTGTACCCGACGCTGCACAAAAACTCTATGACTGGTGCCACGGCGAGGGGCTGCAGATAGACATACTTGTCAACAACGCGGGCATGTTCTTCTTTCACGAGCTTACCCCCGAGTATGCCGGCCGTGTCGAGTCCATGATGAACCTCCATGTCTACACTCCCACAAGATTGTGCACTCTTTTTGGCGAAGAGATGAAGCAACGCCGTCAAGGCTACATCGTCAATGTGTCGAGTATGGTGGCTCAAATGCCTACGCCGGGTATTACCATCTATGCTGCCACGAAGGCTTATTTGAAGAGTTATTCCAAGTCGCTTTATTTCGAGATGCGGCCATACGGTGTGGGTGTTACCACGGTGCTGCCCGGAGCCGTTGCCACGCCTCTTTACAATATCAGTCCCGCCACAATGGCGAGTCTTGTGCGTGTGGGAATCATCCGAACTCCGCGGTGGGTGGTGCGCCGTGCCTTGCGCGGCATGTTCCGTAAACGGCATTATGTCAAACCCGGAGTGATGAACTATCTCGCCCCCTTGCTCCTTAAATTACTGCCCAATAGTCTTGAGACCAGAATATGGCAGGCGTTGAATGTGTGAATGTGTGAATGTGTGAATGTGTTAGTCCTTGGCGCATCAAAATGATT
Source organism: uncultured Bacteroidales bacterium (assembly GCA_900317955.1). Taxonomy (GTDB): domain Bacteria; phylum Bacteroidota; class Bacteroidia; order Bacteroidales; family P3; genus Colimorpha. The sequence continues at coordinate 67 of ONIP01000037.1, read as the reverse complement.
CACGAATTTACGGATTTACGAATTAACGAGTTCATGTTAATGTGTTAGTCCTTGGCGCATCAAAATG
>ONIP01000034.1 GCA_900317955.1 uncultured Bacteroidales bacterium | reverse complement strand
CAAGCCGATTTTTGCAAAAACCTTTTGAATCGCTCAAAACGCCCGCTGTTCCTATATTCAGACCATGACGCAGCCTGCAAAATGACTATTAGACCAAAAAAACACCCCCAGACTGCATCTCGCATGCCTGGGGGTGTTGTTATTTATCCTTATCGTTTATTATTAAAAACCTGTTCTTTGTTTTAACAGAGCGAAAAGCATTCCCTTCTTCCGCTCGAAAAGCCTTAGATAATCATTACTACATCACTGGTTGGCCACATCACGTGTGAGAAACCAATGTTATTGTAATGTATATGAAATGACGACGATACGGGAGAAGTGTGGAGGGGCAATTTTGGGGAAAACAAGCCAATGTATGGTAATTCAATGCGAGGTTTGGGAGACTGCAGTTTCGAGGAGTTGGGAGTGGATGTGGCGGACTTGGCGGGGGCGGGGGTTGCCTTCGTAGTTTAGGATTACGTAGTCGGCGCGCATCATTTTTTCTTCGGCACTTAGTTGGTTGTTCATCCGCAGCTGGAGCTGAGCGCGGGTGGCACGGTCTCGCTGCATGAGGCGGCTCATCCGCTCTTCGTAGTCGAGATAGACGCATATTACTTTGTCTACCAGTTTATCAAAGGCGTATTCGTAGACTATGGCGCTCTCGAATATGAGGTAGGGGGCTTGTGGATGTGAGGCCGCAAAGAGGAGGAAGTCGCTCCACACGCGGGGATGGATGAGCTGGTTGAGCTGTTGCAGGCTTTGAGGGTTGGAGAAGACGATGCGGGAGATGGCTTGCTTGTCGGCCGAGCCGTCGGGACGGATGACGCTGCCGCCGAAGAGGGTGCGTATCTGATTGAGGAAGGAGGGTTCCTGATAGTAGGCCCCCGCAATGTCGTCGGCTATGAAACAGGGGATGCCGAGGTTGCGGAATTCCTTGAGGACTGTGGTTTTGCCGCACCCGATGCCTCCGGTGAGGGCTACAAGGAGCGGCGTACCGGGAAGGGGGGCAGGGTTATGGTTGCTTGATGACGACATATTGCACGGTGGCGGGGGTGATTTGCTTGATGCGGGTGTTGGCGGGGAAACTGGTGATGCGCACAGGGAGCTGGTCGGCGAGGTCGTTGCCGCTATAGGTGGCCACGGCTTTGAGCTGCTGCTCGGTGACGATGTCGTAACTGCCGCGCGGCACCCAGAGGGTTACGGTTACGCGGCCGGGGATGATGCGCAGGTTTACGTTGTCGACCCTGCTGTCGGGCATGACGGGGATGGTGAGGGTCTTTTCGTCCTGCCGCTCGACGGGGATGAACAGCCGCACACTGTCGGTGGAGGCATGGAGGTCGGGAAGCCGTTGCCACACTTTTTTGAGCGGGATGGAGTGCCAGCCGCTGTCGGAGAGGGCTTCGAGGAGACAGGTGTCGGTGGTTATCTGACTGATTTTGTCGAGCGAGGCGGGGTTGCCGTAAAGCCATACGGTGTCGGGCTGGATGACCGGGGCACCGGAAAGCCCCCTGCCGTCGGCAAAGCGGATGTCGACATCCTGCAGTTTGGGGATGAAGGCTTTGCGGCGCCGTTCGGCAAGGGTGATGCGCAGGGTTTCGACAGGCGACGTGACCGTGACGCCCGAGGGAAAATGGAACTGTTTGGTGAGGTCGGAGAGCAGGAGGCTGTTGACCTTGAGGACAGAGTCGCCCGAGACACGGATGGCGCCCTTTTGGTTTCTGATGGCATGGCTGCAGGCCACAGCCTGGAAGTAGTTGGCGTGGACGGTGACGGGAAGTGCGGTGTCGGCATTGGTGACCACATAGCGGGCATTGTCAAACCCTTCCCATCGCAGCGGCATGGAAAGGGTGAAGTCGCTATGCTCGGTCATGGTGGCCACGAGCCATACAAAAGCCGTAATGAGCAGTATGATCCAGAACGACTTGTGTCGGAACATGACAGTTATTTCTTATCGTTTTTTGGGGCAGGCTGTTCGGGGACGGGCTGGACCATGTTTTTTTCGACGGTGACCACTACGCCGTTGGAGATTTCGACGTCGATGGTGTGCTCGGCTACTTCGTGGACTTTGCCGTAGATGCCGCCGCTGAAGCTGACGCGGTCGCCTTTTTTCAGTTTTTCACGGAATTCTCTTTCTTTTTTGGCCTGTTTCTGCTGGGGGCGCACCATAAGGAGCCACATGACGACGAAGATGAGGATGAGCCAGATGAGCATGCTTCCGCCACCGTTGCCGCCTTGGGCAGAGAGTAATACAAGGGGTGTGTTCATGGATAATAATGTGTTTATTTAATAGATATAAAAAAATGAATTCAATAGCTTATCTGCGCGGTGATTTTAAGGATATACCGGCCGGGCTGGGCGTTGGAGGAGACGGTTACCTCCTGATATTGCTGGCCGGTTTTGCCCTGTGAGTTGAAGGAGACGGTGATGTAGCCATCCTTGCCGGGAGCGATGCGGCCGCGGGGATAGTCGGCGACGGTGCAGCCGCAGGTGGCGGTGCAGCCGCTGATGATGAGGTCGGCGGTGCCGGTGTTGCGGAAATGGAAACTGTAGGAGATGCTTTCGCCCTGAGTGATACGGCCGAAGTCGTGGAGGTCGCAGTCGAAGGTGATGGCGGCGGCTTTGGCTTTGGCATCGGTACCGTCGGCAGTGGCAGGATTGTTGATGAGGTCCACGTCGATGTCGCCTTGGCTGGACTGACCACCGCAGGCGGCAAGGAGAAGGGCGGCAAAGAGGAGTGCCAAGGAAAGATGTCTCATTCTGAATCCTCCTCTAACATAGTGGGGTCGATAAGTCCGCGACCGGACTTGTTGATGCGTCCGGCAGAGCGGAGCTCGATGATGAACTTATCCAAGATGCCGTTAATGAAGAGTTTGCTGCGTTCGGTGCTGAACTCTTTCGACAGCTCGATGTATTCGTCGACGGTGACGCGTTCGGGGATGGAGGGGAACTCGGTCAACTCGGCCACGGCCATGTTGAGCAGGAGGACATCCATGCCTGCCACGCGTTCAAATTCCCACCCGCGGAGATGTTTGCGAATCATGGCTTCCACCTCGTCGCTGTGGCGCAGGGTGACGAGCAGGAGGTCGTGGGCGAAGCGGTAGGCCTCTACATCCTTTTCGATGCGGTCGTCGTGCATGGCGGGGATGAGGGTGGCCTCGTTGAGAGATTGGTCGAGAGCCTTGAGCATCATGAAATTGTACTGGGCAATCTGGTCGAAGTCGTCTTCCCACATAAGGCTTTCGCCATAGAGGCGGTCGCGGAGGGGTTCGAAATTCATGAGGTATTTGAACAGTTTGAGGGCAAACTGCTGGTCGGTTGCAAAGTCTTGCTCAGAGTTGAGGTACTGGACATAGTCGGGGCTTTTGACAAAGCCTGCGTAGGCCTGGCGGAAGACTTCATCCCATTCCACCCCGCCCCAGTTGACGTTGGAATCCTTGCAGTGGTGACGGTAGTCGTAGTTGTCGGCAAGGCGTTGGATGAAGATATTGTTAGGCAGACGGCGGTTGGGGTTGAGGTCGGCCTCGGTGGGGAGGTATTTGTGCTGAGCCTCGTCGATGACAGCGGCGGAGACCTCTACAAAATGCACCAAAGCGGCAATCTGGATGTTGCCCAGGTCGCTGAAACGCTCGATGTTGTGTTTGAAATTCTTCTCGGCAACAACCACATCGACGGGGTCGATATGGATGGAATAGACCAGTTGCAACACTTTGGAGCGGAGGAAATGACGGCTTAACATGGGGAATGTGTTAATGTGTGAATGTGTGAATGTGTTAATGCTTGAGTTATTGCTTGAATGTTTGATTGTGTTAATGCTTGAGTGGCTGGCGCAGTTAAATTACTTAAACAATAAAGCAATCAGACAATCAAGCAATCAGTATAATGTGTTAGTCCTTGACTCTCAATTAAGCTATTAAGCGATTAAACTACTAAACTATTAAGCGATTAAGCGACTAAGCGACTAAGCGACTAATCGAAATTCAGACTACGATGTTGATGATTTTGTTTGGGACGAAGATGATACGCTTGGGCTCTTTGCCGTCGAGGTATTTCTGGCCGCGGCCGTCGGCTTTGACAGCGGCGATGGCATCGTTCTGGCTGATACCGGCAGGCAGCTGGAGGGTGAAGCGCATTTTGCCGTTGAAGGAGACGGGATAGGTGAAGGAGTCCTCGACAAGCATTTTCTCATCGTAGGTGGGCCAGACGGCATCGCAGACACTGGTGTCGTGGCCAAGACGATGGTAGACCTCTTCGGCAATGTGGGGCGCGAAGGGAGCCATAAGGATGGCGAGGCATTCAACGATGGAGCTGGAGACCTGCTGACGGGAGAGGAGTTCGCTCACGGTAATCATGAAGGTGCTGACGGAGGTGTTGAAGGAGAAACGCTCGATGTCGTCGGTTATCTTCTTGATGGTTTGGTGGATGAGTTTGAGCGATTCCTGGTCGGCGGGGATGTCGGAGCAGTTTTCGGAGAGTTTCCAGAATTTCTTGAGGAAACGGAAGACACCTTCAATGCCGTTGGTGTCCCAAGGTTTGGCCTGCTCGACGGGGCCGAGGAACATTTCGTAGAGGCGCAGCGTGTCGGCACCATAGCGGGCTACCAAGTCGTCGGGGTTTTGGACGTTGAACATGGACTTGGACATTTTTTCGATTTCCCAGCCGCAGATGTATTTGCCGTCTTCAAGTTCGAAACGGGCATTGGCAAACTCGGGACGCCAAGCCTTGAAACGTTCGATGTCGAGCACATCGTTGTTGACAATATTGATGTCGACATGGATGGGGACGGTGGACTCTTCGCGGCCGGGGATGTTCTTGGAGAGGTAGAGGTTATTGTCGGTCTTGCTGCGATAAACAAAATTGGAACGGCCTTGAATCATGCCTTGGTTGACCAGTTTGCGGAAGGGTTCCTGCTTGACGCTGAGACCCAAGTCATAGAGGAACTTGTTCCAGAAACGGGCGTAGATGAGGTGGCCGGTGCCGTGCTCGGCTCCACCGACGTAGAGGTCAACATTCTGCCAGTAGTTGACAGCCTCGGGGCTGAAGTAAGCGTCGTTGTTGTGGGGGTCCATATAGCGGAGATAGTATCCGCTTGAGCCTGCGAAGCCGGGCATGGTGCTCAGCTCGAGGGGGAAGACATTGACATCGTCGATAAGGGAGTTGTCGACAACACAGCGGTTTTTCTCGTCCCAAGCCCAACGGGAGGCGTGACCCAGCGGGGGTTCGCCGGTGGCGGTGGGTTTGAAGTCCTTGACCTCGGGGAGCAAGAGCGGGAGGCACTCCTCGGGCAGTGTGCAGGGGCGTCCCTGCTTGTAGTAGACGGGGAAAGGTTCACCCCAATAGCGTTGGCGGCTGAAGATGGCGTCGCGCAGACGGTAGTTGACGGTGCGGTGGCCAATGCCGAGGGTTTCAATCTTGTCGATAACAGCCTTCATAGCGTCCTTGACCTTCATGCCGGAGACGAAGCCGCTGTTGACGCTGTAGCCTGTTTTGCTGTCGAGGCTTTCGGTCCAGGTGTCGGGGTCGGTGAGGTTGTCGGGGTCGGTGGCAACGACCTGACGGATGGGAAGGTTGAAATGACGTGCGAAGGCGAAGTCGCGGCTGTCGTGAGCCGGGACGGCCATGATGGCACCCGTGCCATAGCCTGCCAAGACGTAGTCGGAGACCCAGATGGGGATGCGCTCTTCGGTGAGGGGGTTGATGGCAAAGGCACCGGTGAAGACACCGCTGACTTTCTTGACCTCAGCCTGGCGTTCGCGCTCGGAGCGGTTCTTGGCCCAAGTGACATAGGCCTGGACCTCGGCGCGCTGCTCGGGAGTGGTGATGGTGTCGATAAGTTCGTGTTCGGGGCAGAGAACCATGAAGGTGACACCGTAGATGGTGTCGGGACGGGTGGTGAAAATTTCAAAACTGGGGACGGGGTCGGGAGTGCCCTGCGGTATGTAGGCCTGGGCTCCGGGGAGCACGTTGGCGTTGATTTTGACATCGAGGGGAAACCAGACGGCAGCACCTTCGCTGCGTCCAATCCAGTTGCGCTGTATTTCTTTGAGAGACTCGGACCAGTCGACCTCCTCGAGACCGTCGACAAGGCGTTGGGCGTAGGCGGTGATGCGGAGGCTCCACTGGCGCATGAGCTTGCGCTCGACGGGATAGCCGCCCCTGACGCTGAGACCGTTGACAACTTCGTCGTTGGCCAAAACCGTGCCAAGTTCGGGGCACCAGTTGACAGGGATGTCGGCCAGATAGGCGAGACGGAAATTCATAAGATAGTCCTGACGCTCGCCCTCGGTCATGTCGGCCCAGGATTTGTCGCATTCGGTAGGGATGGAACCGTCTTCGAGTTGCTTGACAAGGTCGGATATAGGACGGGCCTTGTCCTGTTCTTTATCATAATAATGGTTGAAGAGCTGGATGAAAGTCCACTGGGTCCATTTGTAATACTGAGGGTCGCAGGTGCGGACTTCACGATCCCAGTCAAAGCAGAAACCGAGTTTGTCGAGTTGCTCGCGGTAGCGGGCAATGTTCTGGTCGGTGGTGATGGCGGGATGCTGGCCGGTTTGGATGGCGTACTGCTCGGCGGGAAGGCCGTAGGCGTCGTAGCCCATGGGATGGAGCACGTTGAAGCCACGGAGCCTCTTGTAGCGGGCAAAGATGTCGCTGGCGATATAGCCGAGGGGATGACCCACATGCAACCCTGCACCCGAGGGATAGGGGAACATGTCCAGAACATAATAATGGGGCTTGTCGGGCACGATGGAGCAACGGTAAGTGTGATGTTCGCGCCAAAAATTCTGCCACTTGGGCTCGATTTCGTTAAAGTTGTAATCCATAGTCTCTATAATACCAGCGGTAACGACCGCCATTGAAGTTGCTTTGTTGTTTTTTATAATAAGTGCGTCACAGCCCCTTTCGGATGCTCTTCGCTGTGTCAAAATATTTTACAATACTATCAGTAAAATAAGTGATTCTGCAAATATACGTATTTTTTTCAAATTTACAACAAAAATATTTACAATTGTTTTTTGAGAGCGTGTGTCTCCGACTCGCTGGGACGTATTTATTTATATGATATACCCCACACTGGATGTGAGGGTATTGACAGTTTGCCTCTAAGAGGCAATATAAAGAAGTCCTCTTTATGCGGGAAGGGAACGAAGGCGCAGTGATGCAGGGTTATTGCTTGGCTGCCTTGGAACGGAGGGTGGCGATGGCGGTTCGGTAGACGGGGTCTTCCTCTTTCATGACACGATAGTAGTGGCCGCGGCCAAAGAGACAGTCGGACACCAACCCCTTGATTTGCCGATGGAGAAAGCGGTCTACCTCAAGAAGAGGTTTGGTTTGGGGAACTATGACGACAGGCGTTTGGGAGGAGTCGGCAACACTGTCCATAACAACACCCTTGGCGGCAGCATAGGCGACAAAAGCGGAATCGATGTCGAGCCGTGCGTAGTTGGCGATGAAGCTGTCGAAATCCTTGAGCAGGGTGTCGCCACGATGAAGGTCGGCCCAGTACTGCGGGAACTGGTTGAGGAGGCCTTTGCGGCGACAATCGCGGTAGTAGCGTGTGGCGGGAGTGGTGTCCATGGGGACGAAGATGTCGGGCATAATGCCACCGCCGCCGTAGACAGTGCGGCCGCCCGCGGTTTTGTATTTCAAGGAGTCGGGGAACTGGATAGAGTCGGCGGAGAACATTTCGCCGTGTTTGTAACGACGCTGGATGTCTTTATTGTAGGCGTCGGTACCATCGTCGTAGGGACGCTGGATGCACCTGCCGCTGGGGGTGTAGTAGCGGGCGGTGGTGATACGCACCTGAGAGCCGTCCTTGAGGTTGTACATGGTCTGCACAAGGCCTTTACCGTAGGTGCGTCGGCCAATGATAAGTCCTCTGTCCCAGTCCTGTACGGCACCACTGACAATCTCGGATGCCGAAGCGGATCCTTCGTCGACAAGCACCACCAAGTCGCCCTCGCGGAAGGAGCCATAGCGAACCGCCTTGAAATCCTGACGGCTGCGGGCACGTCCTTGCTGATAGACAATAAGTTTGCCGGGGCTTAGAAACTCGTTGGCAAGGCCGTAAGCAATGTCGAGATAGCCGCCGCTGTTGCCACGGAGGTCAAGAATAAGCGATTTCATGCCTTGTTTCTTGAGCGATTTGAGGGCACTGCGGAATTCGTTGACCGAAGAACGGGCAAAACGGAGCAGGCTGATGTATCCGATAGAGTCGTCTTCCATGAAGTAGACCTCGATGGAATGGATGGGAATGCGGTCGCGCTCGATATGGAAAGTGATGGAGTCGGAGCCGCGGAGCATGTCGGCCACGACGATGGTGCCTTTCTTGCCACGGAGATGACGGAAAACAAAGGAGTTGACGGCACTGTCGCCCGTGGCAGATATGCCGTCGATGCGCAGGAATTTGTCGCCACGCAGGAGACCTACTTTCTCGGCAGGACCTCCAGCGAGGACTTCCTGAACGCGGATGGTATCGTCGACCACGGCAAAGGTGATGCCCACCCCTTCGAAATTGCCTTGAAGGGCCTCGTTGGTACGCTGCACTTCGCGGGCAGGGATGTAGATGCTATGGGGGTCGAGGGTACGGAGCATGTGGCGGATTGCCTCTTCGCTGAGATGGTCGGTGTTGGGGTCGGAGACATACTGTGTCTGAATGAGATTCATGACTTCGCCCAGGCGTTCCATGCCGGCAATGCTGTCGGCCACGGGTACCTTCTTTTTAAACAGTCCTTTGAAGAGTTGTGCCTGCGCCGGTGGAAGGGCAAAAGCAAGCAGGAGTGCAAGAAAAACGAATCGTTTCATGAAAGATTGTAAAGATGATTAAATTAACTGGCAGAGAGGGTTGGATGAGTTATGGGAAAGCTTGTTACTTAATTGTTGGCAGGGCTGGCCGGATGGGTGTCGTGCCAAAGGGATGCCACGACCGCGGCAGAACGGGGATTGACGATGCGGAAATAGCTGGTGGCAGCGTCTCCGGCAGGGGGATAACAGTAAATGGAGACCGTTTCGTCGGGTTTTGTCTCAGAGAGAAATTCGATGAAGAAACGGGTTCCCTTCCACTGGGTGAGGGTGTTGTCGCCCTCGGGCAGGTGGTCGAATATCCATTTGATATATTCCGCGTTATTGACATGGAATGTGTGGTCGAGCATTGAAGGACGGACAGCAAACTGGGCAGCAAGGTGCGGTTCGCCTGCATCGCGGGGGATGCGGAGCCTGTCGAGCTGATGGCGGTCGGTAGCGAAATCGGGGTGGGTCTCAATGGCAGCCCAGTAGTCGTGGATGCGGGTGGCTTTGCGGGAAGCGAAGTCGATGATTACCCAATAGGTAGAGCATGTGACGGCAACACCTTTGGAGTCGATAAGTTGGAAGTCGCGGAAGGCGAAAAGTCCGTCGGTGCCGCGCGACCAAGTGCGTACGGTTACGTTTTCGCCGTCTTTGGGCATTCGGTCGACGGCAAAATACATGCGGCAAAGCACCCATGCCTTGCCCCTTTCAATCAGTTGACGAAAGCCCATTTGCGCTGTTTCGGCGTGGTGTCCGGCCGATTCCTGCAAGAGACGGGCAAGTCCCCACATGGTGAGCGTGTCGTGACAGTCGCACAGGTAGTTGGGGATGGTCAGTGTGTCTGTATAGTACATTATTAACTAATATAATGTTTCCTGTTGGTAGAAGGGGAACGGTTTCTTTACATCCTTTCGGGCACTTCGATGCCAAGAATACGCATGGCATTTTTCAACGAGACTGCCACCAGCGAACAGAGCTTGACCCTGAAAAGACGGAGGTTGGCATCGGTTTCGCGCAGGATGGGGGTATCCTGATAGAAACTGTTGAAGCTCTTGGCCAGATCGTAGGCATAGTTGGCAATCATGGCGGGGCTGAAGTTGGCCGCTGCCGAGGCCACGGTGGAAGGCAGGTCGTGGAGACATTTCACCACAGCACGTTCCTTGTCGGTGAGGGTGACGGGGGAGGAAAGAGTGTCCTGCAGGTTGACACCTTGCTCGGCCGCCTTGCGGACGATGCTGCAAATGCGGGCGTGGGTGTATTGGATGAAGGGGCCTGTGTTGCCGTTGAAATCGATGCTCTCGGCGGGATTGAAAAGCATGTTCTTGGTGGGGTCAACCTTGAGAATGAAATACTTGAGTGCACCCAACGCCAACATGTGGTAGAGGGCTTTGAGCTGGTCGGGAGTCATGTCATCGTTCTTGCCATGGTCGCGGCACATTTCCTCGGCGGTGACTTCCATTTCGGCAATCAAATCATCGGCGTCGACTACCGTTCCCTCGCGCGATTTCATTTTGCCGTTGGGCAGTTCTACCATGCCATAAGAGAGATGGTATACTTTGTCGGCCCAGTCAAAACCAAGCTTTCCGAGAATGAGTTTCAGCACCTTGAAATGGTAGTCCTGCTCGTTTCCGACCACGTAGATTAACTGCTCGGCGCCAAAGTCGTTGTGGCGCAGAAGGGCGGTACCTAAATCCTGAGTCATGTAGACCGAAGTGCCGTCACGGCGGAGAAGGAGCTTCTGGTCGAGGCCGTCACCGGTGAGGTCGCACCACACCGAGCCGTCTTCCTTGCGGTAGAGCACCCCCATGTCAAGACCTTTCTGCACCAGTTCTTTGCCAAGAAGATAGGTGTTGGACTCATAGTAAATCTTGTCGAAACCGACACCCATTTTACGGTAGGTTTCATCAAATCCGGCATAGACCCATTCGTTCATCTTGGTCCAAAGGTCGCGGATTTCTTTGTCGCCTTCTTCCCAGCGTTTCAGCATCTGCTGAGCCTCGAGCATTAACGGAGCCTGTTTTTTGGCTTCCTCTTCTTCCATGCCCTTGTCCATCAGCTGGCGGACTTCCTCTTTGTAATGCTTGTCAAACTCTACATAGTATTTTCCCACCAGGTGGTCGCCTTTCATACCGCTGCTTTCGGGGGTCTCGCCGTTGCCAAAACGCAACCAGGCAAGCATGGACTTGCAGATATGAATACCTCTGTCGTTCACAAGGTTCACCTTCTTGACGTTGGCGCCATTGGCGGCAAGCAGTTCACTCACCGACCAACCCAGCAGGTTGTTGCGGATATGCCCAAGATGGAGAGGTTTATTGGTGTTGGGGGAAGAGTACTCAACCACTACGGGAGCTTCGTCAGGATTAGCCTTCTTGAATCCGAAACTGGTGTCGAGGTGTTTCTCCGACACAAAGTCAATCCAATAATTGTCAGCAATCTCAAAATTGAGGAACCCTTTTATAACATTGAAACCAGCCACTTCGGACACCGATTCCTTTACCATGGCACCCAGTTCGTTGGCCACTTGTTCGGGTGAACGTCGTGCCTGTTTCACATAAGGGAACACCACGACGGTATAGTCGCCCGTGAATTCTTTCTTGGTCGCCTGAAGGACAACTGTGTCTGGCGACACTTCCAATGAGTAGAGCCGATTCAAGGCATCGGCAACAGCCTGTTGTAGTTTCTGTTCTATCATAGTCATCTGCGGCGTATCTCCGCCGGTATTAATAATTGGATGGAGACCTTTTTCCACCCGTTTATACTTTTCCTTATTGGATTTTTCGGAATGCAAAAATACAATTTTTTTTTGTATCAATGAGAAAATTAGTATATTTGTACTTTAAACAAAACATCAATAATTAACTGATAAATCTGTTTATGAAAAAATTAGCAACTACACTGGCTTCCCTTGCCCTACCTGTTTTTGCATTTGCAAGCGAAGCGGATTTAGAAATGCCGAGTGGATTTGCGCAGAATCCTGACACCAAAATTTTGTATTGGGGATTCCTCATCGTTCTTCTCGGACTTCTGTTCGGAATCTGGCAATTCTTGAAAGTGCGTAAACTCAAGGCCCATCAGTCAATGCTCGAGATTGGTAACGTGATTTTCAAAACCTGTTCCACCTATCTCAAACAGCAGGGAAAATTCCTTATCGTTTTATTCCTTTTCATCGGAGCCGCCATCGCACTCTATTTTGGTGTGCTTAGCCACATGTCGGTGGGTGCTGTGTGCCTTGTGTTGGCATGGACAGTCATCGGCATTCTGGGGTCCTATGGCGTGGCCTGGTTCGGTGTTCGCATGAACACTTATGCCAACAGCCGCATGGCCTTTGCCTCCTTGCGCCGCAAACCCCTCGATTTGCTCAACATTCCGTTGCGCGCTGGCATGAGCATCGGCATTGTGCTGATTTGCATCGAACTGGTTCTCATGCTTGTCATCCTTCTCTTCATGCCCGAACATCTGGCTGGCAGTTGCTTCATCGGCTTCGCCATCGGTGAAAGCCTCGGGGCAAGTGCCTTGCGTATTGCAGGCGGCATCTTCACCAAAATTGCCGACATCGGTAGCGACCTCATGAAAGTGGTCTTTAAGATTGGCGAAGACGACCCACGCAACCCCGGCGTCATCGCCGACTGCACTGGCGACAATGCCGGTGACAGCATCGGACCCACCGCCGACGGTTTCGAAACCTATGGCGTTACCGGTGTTGCCTTGGTCAGTTTCATCCTCCTTGCTGTGCCGCCCGAATTCCAGGTGCGCCTCCTTGTATGGATTTTCGTTATGCGCATCCTCGGCATCGTGGCCTCAGTTCTTGCCTATTATATCAACGGTGCCATCGCCCGTGCAAAATACAACAATGCCGACGACCTTAATTTCGAGAAACCCCTCACCAGCCTGGTGTGGATAACCTCTTTGCTCAGCATTGCAGGCACATTCCTTGCCAGCTACTACATTCTCTCGCCCCTCGGCAACAACTACTGGGTAGCCCTCGCCGTCATCATCAGTTGCGGAACCCTCGGCGCAGCGCTTATTCCTGAGTTCACCAAGTTCTTCACCTCCCCCACCTCCAAACATGTGAAAGAGGTTGTCAAAGCTTCTGAACAAGGCGGTGCCTCCCTCAACATCCTCTCCGGCATCGTGGCCGGCAATATGGGTGCTTTCTGGACCGGTCTGGTCTTCGTCGTGCTGATGATTATTGCCTACATGACATCCTCCGCCTACGACCTTGCCCCCATCTTTGGTGAATACTATTCCATCTTTGCCTTTGGACTTGTGGCTTTCGGCATGCTCGGCATGGGTCCTGTGACCATTGCTGTCGACAGCTATGGCCCCGTAACCGACAACGCCCAGAGCGTCTACGAGCTCTCCCTCATCGAGGACGACAAAGAAAAGGCAACCAAAGAGATAAAACAAGAATTTGGCTTCACCCCCGACTTCGAAAAGGCCAAATACTACTTAGAAGCCAACGACGGCGCAGGGAACACCTTCAAAGCCACTGCCAAACCCGTTCTTATCGGCACTGCCGTTGTAGGCGCCACCACCATGATTTTCTCCCTCATCCTCCTCATTCAGAAAACTCTCGGCATCGAACCCGCCTCCATCCTCAACCTCCTCAACCCCTACTCTATCATCGGTTTCATCCTTGGCGGCTGCGTAATCTACTGGTTCACCGGAGCCTCTATGCAGGCTGTCACCACTGGTGCCAACCGTGCTGTTGATTATATTGAAAACAACATCAAACTCGATGCCGACGCACCCAAGAAAGCCGACACCGAGAAAAGCCAGGAAGTAGTGAAAATCTGCACCAACTATGCCCAGAAAGGCATGATCAACATCTTCATAGCCATTTTCTGCTTCGCCCTTGCGTTCGCCTGCTTCTCCTCTCCCGAGAGCATCGGCGGCCAAAATGCTGTCTGCCTCTTTATCAGCTACCTCATCAGCATCGCCGTCTTCGGACTCTTCCAAGCCGTCTATATGGCCAATGCAGGCGGCGCCTGGGACAACGGTAAAAAAGTTGTCGAGGTAGACATGAAAGCCAAAGGCACACCCTTGCACGACGCAAGCGTTGTCGGCGACACCGTCGGCGACCCCTTCAAAGACACCTCCTCTGTGGCACTCAACCCCATCATCAAGTTCACCACCCTCTTCGGTGTCCTCGCTATGGAAATAGCCATCAGCGAAGGTTTCCGTCACATCGCTCCCTGGTTCGGCTTGGTCTTCCTCGCCGTAGCCATCCTCTTCGCCTACCGCTCTTTCTACAAGATGAGAATTAAAAACCAGTAAGCGTCTCCACACACTTATACTTAACAGAGACTCTCTTCCTCCCAAGGCAAGAGAGTCTCTGCTTTAATCCCCCTTCCCCATCACCCCTTCCACGACAAAAAAAATGTTAAATAAATATAAATAATGCAACAAAATGACAAATTCCGTGTCTATAACATTAAAAAACACAACACCAACACAATTTTTATTACAATTCAACGTTAAATGAATTTATAATTAATTGCCAATACCACAATTATAAACTATACAACATGAAAAAGACTCTTGGCACTCTGCTCACAATGGCTGCTGCTTTGGTGGCGACAAGCATTCAAGCACAATGTCCCGAAATCACCATTAACGAAAAATACGACCACATCCCCACCCCGATGTGCGCCGCAAATGGATGGGACACGCTGGTCAACTGCAGAAACACCACCCTCATCCTCCATGCCAACCCCTTCATCACCACTCAACATTTCAACGGGACATACGCAGTCGAGTCCATCCCCTACGACCCCGTCGACCCGACATTCCATGCCGGCACTCGCCTGAACATTAGTTCCGACGATTCTTGGGAAAATGCCCCCATCTCCTTCCCGTTCACTTTTATGTTTTTCGGCTACCCCTACACTCAAGCCGTCGTCGGTTCAAATGGTATCGTTTCGTTCGATTTGACTAGGGTGGGACAACGTTGCGAGTATAGTTTTTATCAAAAACTGCCCATCCCTAACCCAATATTCCCTGAAAAAAATGCCATCTACGGCGTTTATGAAGACATCGACCCAGGCGGAGGATTGTCATCCATTCAGGGCATGTTCCGCTATGTTGGCGGTACTTATCCCTGCCGCTATCTGTGTGCCAGCGTCAACGAGGTACCACTCTACATGTGGTCCAGCCATCAGAACCAACGTTCCACCTATCAAATTGTCTGTTACGAGGGCACCAACATCATCGAAGTTCACATAAAACAACGTAGTTGTTGCGCCACGGCAAACGCCGGTGAAGGCTTGATAGGCATTCAAAACTCCACAGGCTCAAACCAAGTGTCGCACTATCACGATATCAGCTACATGGGCGACCCCACTTACTACATCCAGCCCAACTCCCCCGGTGCTTTTGTCCCACCAAACCGTGGCAACCAGGCCGGTTACTGGTTAGACACCACCTCCTACGAAGCATGGCGTTTCACCCCTCAAGGCGAAACCCTTAAAAACATCAGCTGGTGGCGCCTCATCGAAGATGCCAACGGCAACATCATCGACTCCGTCGAATTCACTACCAGCCCCGTCGATCCCAACGGCACCTACCTTAACACCGACCACACCGAAGTCCGCGTCAATCCCACCGCCACCACCCGATACATGGTCAAATGCGTCTATCGCGGTGCCAACGGTTATTGGTATGGACTCGACGGTGTCAGTATGCATGACACCATTACCGTTGGCCTCGATAACGCCCACCAAATGTCCCTCTTCACCGACGACAGCATTATCTGCGAAGGCGAACGTACCACCGTTGGACTCTCCTTCCCTAACACCCAAACCCTCGACTCTTGCGGTTGGAGTGCTGTAAAAACCTATCTTGGACGAAATACCGTTATGCCACCGTCGGCACTTACCGTTAACTTCACCTCCACTACCCTCAACGACCAATCCGGCAATCTCCACCCCAACCACATCGACTCCACCTGGATCCACTGCACCGCCTCTTTCATCAACGGCTGCAACAACCACGATAGCCTTCTCATTGTCACTCACCCCAACTACCACTTCTACGACACCAACGGCATCTGCCGCGGCCAAACCTTCCACTGGAACGGCATGAGCCTCTCACAACCATGCGACACCAGCAAACACTACTACTCCAAAGCCGAATGCGACAGCACTCGCCACCTCCACCTCATCGTCTCCGACATAAGCCATTCCACCGACTATGTACTCGACTGCAAACCCCACACCTGGCTCAACGGACGCACCTATAGCGAAAACAACACCAGCACTCGTGCCTCCGACACCGTCGTCCTCCAAAACCAATGGGGCTGCGACAGCACCGTCACTCTCGACTTCACCTTCATCCCCATGAAAGCCATCATCGGACACTCACCCGAAGTTGCCACCATCGACGAACTCACCATCGACCTCACCGACCTCAGCTACGGCCACGACAGCCGTCTCTGGATCCTCCCCAACGGCACCACCTCCACCCTCCCCCAAACAAGTATCATCTTCCCCATCGATGGCGTCGATAGCATGGACGTCCGACTCGCCGTCCACAACAACTATGGCTGCGACGACACCGCCCTCACCACCATCCCCCTCCACCGCATCTCCGAATTCATCCCCAATGCCTTCACCCCCGACAAAGATGAAAACAACCGCTTCACTCCCTACATCCAAGGTAACGTAACCGACGTCCTTGTATGGATTTTCAACCGCAATGGGGAACAAGTCGCCTTCTTCCAAAGCCCCGAAGGCTATTGGGATGGCACCGACCAACAGGGCCGCCGCTGTGCGCAAGGCACCTACGTCTATGTCATCCGCTACCGCAATTCCCTCGACCCTCTCTCCACTCAGGAACTCAAAGGCACCATCACCCTCATCCGATAATCACCCTTTTCCACCATCACAATATCAAACATCCGTAACATGAAAATAGCTGTTGTCGGTGCCACTGGACTTGTTGGAGGTGTCATGCTCCAGGTTCTCCAGGAACGCGGTTTCGACCATTGCGACATTCTCGCCGCCGCCTCACCCAAATCCGTTGGCAAAACAATTCCCTTCGCCGGACGCAACCTCACCGTCATCTCTGTCCCCGACGCCATCAACTCCCGTCCCGACTATGCCGTCTTCTCTGCCGGTGCTTCCGCCTCTCGCCAATATGCACCCCTCTTCGCACAAAACGGCTGCACCGTCATCGACAACTCATCCTGCTGGCGCATGGACGACAGCGTCCCTCTTGTCGTCCCCGAAATCAATATGCATTCCGTCTCTCCCCAACACCGCATTATCGCCAACCCTAACTGCTCTACCATCCAGCTCGTCCTCGCACTCTCCGGTCTCCACACCCGCTACCACATCCGACGCCTCGTCGTCTCCACCTACCAAAGCATCACCGGCACCGGCATCAAAGCCGTCCGCCAACTCGAATCCGAAGAAGACTACTATTTCCGCCACCACACCCCGAGTGCCACCCTCCGCCACGACATGGAGCAGGACCTCGGCGACAACTACCAACCCGCCTACCCCCACCAAATCTTCCGCAACCTCTTCCCTCATGGTGGCGATTTCCTCCCCGACGGCTACACCACCGAAGAACAAAAACTCGTCAACGAATCCCGCAAAATCCTCTCCACTCCCGAACTTTTGGTCAGTGCCACTGTCGCCCGCGTCCCCGTCGTCGGCGGCCACAGCGAATCCGTCAACGTGGAATTCCTCGACGAATTCTCCCTTGACGAAGCCCGCGACATCATCGCCTCCACCCCGGGAGTAGTACTTTGCGACGACCCCTCACAAAACCTCTACCCCACCCCGGTCATGGCACAAAACAAAGACCAAGTCTTTGTCGGGCGTCTCCGCCGCGACCCCTCCCAGCCCCGTTCGCTCAACCTCTGGGTCGTCTCCGACAACCTCCGCAAAGGGGCCGCCACCAACGCCATCCAAATCCTCCAGCAACACATCAAACTCTTCCAAAACAAATAATCACCCTCCTCAACCCTTCATAAAAATCATCCCCCCCCAACATCATGAAACATATCCTCCGCACCATCCTCCTTGCCGCTGTCGCTTCACTCTTCCTCTCCTCCTGCGGCAACAAACCCCTCCTCGACGAAACCCGCACCTTCGCCAACGATACCTGGCTTCGCTTCTCCTCCGAACAATTCTCAGTCACCTCCACCAACACCGACGACTGCTACAACTTCACCGTAACCCTCCTCATCGACACTGCCCGCTACCGTGCCACCTCCCTCCCCCTCATGCTCGAGATGCAAAGCCCCGACCGCGAAAACCGCACCCTCTTCACCACCCTAATCCTCCGCAACCACGAGGGTCGTTGGATGGGCACCTTTACCGACGACGGCCTCCTCTCCATCACCCACCCTGTCCGACAATACTACTTCTTCAACACCACCGGCACCTATACCGTCAACCTCTCCCAACGCACCCACTACTACGAAATCCATGGCATCAAATCCCTCCACTTCCTCATCACCAAGGCCAAACTCGAATATCCCGAATAAATGATTGACGCCTCAATCAACAAAAACATCGACCGCATCGCCATGCGGCTCAAAACCATTCCCGAAAACCCCGGCGTCTACCAGCACCTCGACGAGCAAGGCAACGTCATCTATGTCGGCAAAGCCCGTAACCTCCAGCGCCGCGTCAGTTCCTATTTCTCTCACTACGACGACAAGAGCGCCAAAATCAAAATGCTCGTCCGCCACATCTACGACATCCGTGTCACCGTCGTGGCCACCGAAGTCGACGCCCTCCTCCTCGAAAACAACCTCATCAAACGCTACCAGCCACGCTACAACAGCATGCTCAAGGACGACAAGTCCTACCCCTACCTCTGCATCACCGACGAAGAATACCCCCGCCTGCTCTTTACCCGCAACCGACAACTGAAAGGACAATACTTCGGTCCCTACCCCAACCAGCGCATCATGCGCGAACTGCAGGACATCATCGACAACCTCTTCTCCTACCGCAAATGCAACAAAATGCAGAACCGTCCCTGCATCAAGCACCAAATCGGTCTCTGCAAAGCCCCCTGCGCCGGCCTCCAGTCCCACGAAGACTACATCGCCGACATCAACAACATCCGCAACATCCTTAAGGGCAACTTTTCCGACATCGTCGAGGAAATGAAGCGCCAGATGCTCTCCCTCGCCGACCAACTACGCTTCGAAGAAGCCGAAGTCATGAAACGCCGCATACGTCGCCTCGAAGAGTATCAAAGCCGCTCCACCGTGGTCAACACCAATGTCAAAGATGTGGATGTCTTCGGCATCGTCTCCGACGAGAAATATGCCTACGTCAACATGATGCGCATCAAAAACGGCAGCATCATCTACAGCTTCTCACACGAGGTGAAGAAACAGCTGGACGAGACCGACGAGGAGATTCTCTCCACCGCCATACCTGCCCTGCACGAACGAACCGAAAGCACCGCCCGCGAGGTTGTGCTTCCCATTCACGTTGCCGACCTGCCCGAGGATTATATGAAACAGACCGTTCCCACCCGTGGCGACCGGCTGCAATTGCTCGAACTGTCCATGCGCAACGTCAAGGCCTACCAGCTACAATGCCGTCACCAACGCGCCTTGGTCAACCCCGACGAGGCCGAGCTCCAACGCAAGCACCAGCACCTGCTCGAACGCATACAAAAGGCACTGGCCCTGCCCATGCTGCCCGTCAATATCGAGTGCTTCGACAACTCCAACATCCAGGGAGCCTACCCCGTGGCCGCCATGGTGCGCTTCACCAACGGCAAACCCAACCGCAAGGAATATCGCAAATTCAACATCAAGACCGTCGAAGGCCCCGACGACTACGCCTCTATGGCGGAGGTCATCTTCAGACGTTACAAACGCCTCTCCGACGAAGGGCAAAACAATGACAACCCGGGCACCGGGCTGCCACAACTGCTGGTTGTCGATGGTGGGGCGGGACAGATGGAAGTAGCACGACAAGTCATCCAAGACCAGCTACACCTCGAAATCCCCATCGCAGGCCTTGCCAAAGACGACCGCCACCACACCTCCGAGCTCCTCTACGGCTTTCCGCCCAAGGTGGTAGGACTCAAACCCACCGACCCCCTCTTCCACCTCTTGGAACAGATACAAAACGAGGTACACCGCTTTGCCATCACCTTCCACAAAGACAAACGCAGCAAAGGCACCTTCCGCACCCAGCTCACCGACATCCCCGGCATCGGCGACAAAACCGCCCGCGACCTACTGCTGAAATTCGGCAGCGTAAAAGAGGTTCGCCTCCAAACCGAGGCCGACCTCTCCAAAGTAGTAGGCCCCGCCAAAGCCAAAGCCATCATCGCCTACTTCTCCACACAACAGTAATCCCGGCAAAAACAACGGCTCAAGAATGAGCCGTTAATAATCCCTATTTGAGCCGAATACAAAGTCTACACAAGTCGATTTTCTGGAATAGATCCAAAAAATATTTACTATTCTTGTTTCTAAATTTTAATAGGTTATCATTGATGAGTGAATAATTCTGTCTATAATTACTACATCTCCTTCTATATGAAATATCGCACATAACGGCTTGCCATGCAATTTCATCATTTTTGCTTCGGGATGAAATTTCTTCACATAACCATATATCGGATTCGGAAGCACAACTGCCATATAGTTCAATGTTGCGAGTTCAGCAAGAACTTCGCGTGCATATTTCTCAGCATGGTCAGGTCGTGATACGGCAATGTATTGAGCCACATACAAGATGTCCTCTTGCGCATCATCCGATACTATCACCTGTCTTTCAGTCATAACTGAGTTCGAATAGCAGCAAGCAATTTTTCACCAAACTCCTCAAGAGTAGTATATTGGTGTTTCTTGTTCGGACAATACTGGTAAGCGTCCGCACGTTCTTTCCAACTCGCCAATATCATGTCCAATGCTGACTCCGAAACAGTTTCCGCATCTACATTTTTCTCAATATCGACTAATGTATCCATCTTTATTTATCATTTTATTCTGAATGCAAAAATACACTTTTTTTTTCAAATAGTAAAAAAATCATATCAATCCAACTCCATATAGTTGTTGAACGTGAAAAAGAGCATCCAGTGGATGCTCTTTGATAGCGGAGCGGAGAAATCGATGCTTGCCATCGATAGGCGCAAGCCTTCTTCAAAAGTCCCCTCACTTTTGAAGTGTGAAACTAAAACTAACGATGCAACATTGCAACATTGCAACATTCAGTTATTTTGTAACTTTATTTCTCAGTGATACAGAAAGATGGCAACGGTCTTGGAATCTTGTAGTCCCTAGTCGGCCCCGCCCAAGCCATCTTAGCCTTCTTCGCCTCGCAGCAATAGCTGTGCCAATTCCATTGTACCAGAAAAATAAGCTACACCTGCCGCTTCAGTGAACAAGTCGTACCGAACATTTATTGTGGCGAACCTCACTGGCCCATGTAACCGGCACATTGTAGCCATATAGATATAGTCTATAGGCTTTGTACTCACCGTCGGGGGTCGATGACCAGTATTCTCCATAGGGTCCTCTCATAGCGGTATGAGGTTCTGAATTGTATTTCGCCTCGGGGAGGAATACCGCACCCGCCAACTCCATCACCATCCACTCGGAAAGGGAATATTTATTGTACTCGACATTTCCCGGCACGAAATCAGGACACTCTGATGGCTGTAGCCAATTGTCGGGTAGGATAATCCATCCAGTACGTCCACCTACAATACCCATGCCACATTTGCCTGGGCGTTTCTTGAGGAGATAAACCCACTCCTCCTGGGTCAATGTTCGCCACATGTTGGGAGCATTGCCTCCATTGACGATGGGGTTATTGCCCCAATCGGTAAAGGTGGCATAATCAAGGTCGTTTGTTGATGATAGGCTGGGATTGTTTCCCGTTCCCCAACCAAACAAGTCGCCATACAAATACTGTTGTTCAGCAAAACGCCAAGTATTAGTGCTGGCTTGATATTGCAGATTGCCCTTCGAAAAGCTCACCTTTTTACTGTCACTCACTGAAAACAAACCGGGCAATGCTCCCTCTATCTGCTCAACCTCCTTTTGACAACTTGTTACAATCATCGTAAAGAAGGACAGAATGGAGACCAACATAATCGCATTTCTTTTCTTCATAATATTAGAAATTGTTATACAACAAGGGCTCTTTATTTACTTGTTGCGGGCAGCGGAGACTGCCCGCAACAAGGTTTAACGTTTTAATAAATTAATTATCCTGAACGGGGCGTACAGAGAACCCGACGTTGCGACTGCTGTAGTTCGACGCGCCGAGATGGCTGCTGTCGAAGTACATGCTGCACGCGCCGTACTCATCGCTGGGCGTGGACGACCAATAGTCGCCGTCGTAGCCCACAAAGTTGACATTCGAGCCGTAGCGGTAGCCCGCTGCAGGCAGGAAGACTGCACCGGCATCCTCCATCTGCTCCCACTGAGCAAGGGTGTAGCTGTTGAGTGTCCAATCCGGCGCAAAACCAGATGTGAACGCACACTCCGAAGGCTGCGTCCAATTGTCAGGCAGAATAATCAATCCACCCACACCATTAATGTTGCCAGCAGCAAATTTGGATGAAGCATTGGGGCGTCCTTCAAGCAGGTAATACCATTCGGCTCTGGTGAGTGTACGCCACAGGTTGGCAGTATTTCCGCCGTTGATGATGGGGTTGCTACCCCAGTCAACGAAGGCGCCATAGTCCATATAGCTGGTGGAGGATAGGGTTGGATTGCTACCCGTGCCCCAACCGAAGAGGTCTATCCATCCGTTATAGGTGGAGCTGATACTGCGGTTATCACTTCCGCTGACATTACCTCCGTAATATCCAGAATCATCGGCTGTTTGTGTACCTACATAGTCATACTGGTGTTCGGCAAAACGCCAAGTATTGGTGCTTGCTTGGTATTGCAGGTTGCCCTGCGAGAAACGAACTTGCCGCGTTGCACTCACCGAGAACAGGCCTGGCAACGCTCCATCAGGGAGAATAGGAGAATCAGGGATAATAGGAGCAATATCTTCTTTCTGACACCCCACTGTCATCATCATAATGGCTGCCATAAAACAGACCACCATGGATTTACTTAATCTCTTCATATTAATACCATTTTTGAATTAATAATCTTTTCAGTACAGGAAGTTGTTGTATGGTCTCCGCTGCCCGCAACAAGGTTTAACGTTTTATTAAATTAATTATCCTGAACGGGGCGTACAGAGAACCCGCCCTGGCGATCGTTGTTGTAATTCGCGCCGAGTTCGCCGCTGTCGAATTTCATGTAGTACGCGCTGCTCTCAAAGCAGGGCGAGGACGACCAATACCAGCCCCAGTTGCCCACGAAGTCGACACGCGCGAAGCGGTGGCCCGCCGCAGGCAGGAAGACTGCACCAGCTGCCTCCATCTGCGCCCACTGTGCGAGTGTGTAGCTGTTGAGTGTCCAATCCGGCGCAAAACCAGATGTGAACGAACACTCCGAAGGCAGTGTCCAACTGTCGGGAAGTATAATCAGCCCGCCCACACCGTTAATGTTGCCAGTACCACGTTTGGATGAGGCATCGGTGCGGGT
>ONIP01000032.1 GCA_900317955.1 uncultured Bacteroidales bacterium | reverse complement strand
GGAAGGCTCGGTTGTAGTGAACGAGGTGAAGAACGGCAAGGGCGACTATGGCTACAACGCCCGCACAGAGAGCTACGAGAACCTGTTCAAGAGTGGTGTCATCGACCCCGCCAAGGTTGCTCGTGTTGCCCTCCAAAACGCTGCCTCCATCGCTGGTATGCTGCTGACCACCGAGTGTGTAATGTGCGACATCAAGGAACCCGAACCCCCGATGCCTGCCAACCCCGGCATGGGCGGAATGGGTGGAATGTACTAAGCCTCCGCGTGCTTGCAGAGAGCAAAGATAGAGAAAGCCGAGGCCAGCGATGGTCTCGGCTTTCTTTTGTCTTGCCCCGAGGAAGACTGCTATCATTGTGTTGTTTCTGATTTTATTACCGTCCGCTAGGATGGAAGTTGTTTGGCTTTTATTTAATTCCGATACATTTGGTGCTAAATTCAATATTGGAGATCGCGGCACCTTCAATGACATCTTTGACTTCTTGGGTGCAGACATTCAAAAACGTCCCTTTAAGGTGAAAGATGTCATAGCCTCTCCACGTGTTCAAATCAAACCATACAATGTCTGCGTCGCGGTCTTCTTTTACTATTGGTCCTGCTTCATTTATGTTTAACCAGCCGAAATACTGTTTCGTAATGCCCTCAACATCTGCAGAGAAACACTTGAAACCGTTGAATCCCCCATCTTCAAGGACTTTCTTTAATCTTTCTGAAATGAGGAATTGCGACCAATTGAGATAAGAAACAACGTCATATTGTTTAGCCCCCTTGACCACCTTATACCTCGAATCAGAGACAATGGGGTCACTTTCTTCCAGCAGTTTAAATGTGTAACAGTGTATAACTGGCTCAATAAGCAATTCTCGCCATTGGTGCTTCGCGTAGAATCCATAAAAAATCTGTTCCATGATATATTAAGTAAACGTAATGAATAGAATGGATGGCTCTGTCGCTCCCTCAGAGTGGCACTAACAAGTGTTCACGGACGGCATCACCGAGCTTACAAGCGGGGGCGTTGACGGTATTGTAAATGGATTGCTGACAGATTGTCTATACTCCCAGTACTATCTCGGCAGGGATGTCGAGTTTACGGCTGATGTTACGTGCTAATGGCAGGGATGGTTCTGTCTTGCCGCGCACAATTTCGCTGAAATGCGGTGCCGATATGCCCAGCAGGGCGGCAGCTTCGCGTTGGGTCATTTTCTTTTTGTGAAGGCTCTCTTTGATTGCCTCGGTAAGCATCATCTCTGGCGGAGGAAACGGATAGTTGAGGTCTTCGTATTCTTCCACAAGTTCAGAGAGCATATCCAGTTCGGCCATGCGCGGGTCGGTCAACGGCATATCGTCCGACACCACTTTCAGTAGTTCTTCTATTCTTGCCATTGCGGCCTCGTAGGCTGCTTCGTTCTTAATATGTGCCATATCTCAAATGTTTTGAATGTCTTTTATTTTGTCATATTCATCGTGTGTTCCGATAAAGCGGATGTAGACAGTGTGTGGCGTGAAGAGTATGATTACCACCAATCGGTAGTCGTTGCCCTTTATGTTAAACACATAGCGGTCGTTTCCCACTTGTGATACCGTAGCGAAAGTACGTCGTATGTCGGCGAAATTGTGCCAGTCAGCTTCTTTAGTCTTTTTATACCAGTCATCAAGAGGCTTCATTGCCTGTGGGTAATTTACAACGTATTGGTTTATCGTCTTTTTTGAAACAATTCTCATTCTATTAATACTTATTTTGACAATACAAAGATACAAATAATATTAGATGTGGCAAAATTTATTTATATTACTGTATAATTTTTAGGACTATTGTCGAGGATGTTGAGAACGTGTTAGGGCAGCCGAACTTGTCGAGACAAACTTACGCCATTCCGTCGACGAGTATCTTCCGAGACCGAAGATGGGACACCCCAGCATAGGCGGAATGAGTAGAATATACTAAACCACCGCGTGCTCGCAAAGAGCAAATATATAAGAGGGTGCCCCATTGGTTGAGGTAAGAACTATGAACTGAGAGCTACGAATGGCGAGGCAGACAAATCTTAGTTCTTACTTCTTATCTCTTACCTGTATCTAGTTTCGGTTGAATCTTTCGCGGTCGGTGACGATGGCGTGTAGGTTGTTGTAGGCCCAGTCCATGAGTTGCTGCATGACGGGCATGAAGGATTTGCCGCGTTCGGTGAGGGCGTACTCCACCCGGGGTGGCATTTCGGGATAGACGGTGCGGACAATAAGCCCGTCGGCTTCCAGGCCGCGCAGGGTCTGTGTGAGCATCTTCTGCGAGCAATCGGGATTGGCGGCAGCGATGTCGCGGAATCGCATCGGGCTCTCATTCTTGTTGAGTGTGTAGAGCGCCGCAAGCGTCCATTTGTTCCCGATGCGGGCCAGCACATTGCGGATGGGGCACTCAGGGAAAACGGGGTCTTGGATGAAGTCTTTTTTCATAGGGCTTACAGTTGTTTGATGATGGTGTTGATGTCTTCGGTGAATGAGATGAAGTGCGGCAGGTCTTCGATGTAAGGCTCAGGGTTGTCGCGGTTGAAACGGACAAGTGTGGTGTGAGGGAACCGCTGAGCCATCTGTTCAAAGGGTAGGCGAATAATGCCGGGGGTGTTGAAGCCGATGCCGAACTCCAGCAGGAGAAGGTTGCTTTGCGAGGCTTGGTGCACAAATTCGGTGTAGCGGCGTGCCTGTTCGTGCCAATGGAAGTCCTCGACAAAGGTGTCGTCAACACGCAGGTTCATGGCGGCTTCAGCTCCGCCGGGCATTGTCGGAATCATTTCCGTTGGGATGCGGCAGCATTTGATAAGTGGTAACACACGGAAAACCCATTCGCGATTGTCGATGAGTGTTTTGGGTGTTCCGCTGGCAGGCTGGAACCAGCGGTAGTCGCCTTGGGTGGCGAAGATTTTTCTGGCAGGGAAGCCAGCCAGCTCAAACTGTCCGTCGACGTTGGTAGTCACTACAAAAGCATTCATAAATCTATGGAGTAGCATCTTGTACAGTTCGGTGGCTCCAGTTCGGTAACGGCTGAACCAGATGTGCTTGGCCCAATATGCCCAGTATTCCTCCTTGGTCTCAAAGGGATAAAATGAGGAGGTGTAGAGATCGGTGAATCCGTAACGCTCAATCCAAGGTGCAAACTCAAGCTGGAAATCCTTGCCACCATAGTCGATGCCGGCTGCTGTGGTGAGTCCACTGCCGGCACCGATGATGATATTGTCGGCCTCGTTGATGGCTTTGCGTAGGGCATTAATCCTTGCCGAGTAGCTTGCGGTAGATGTCATAGTCGATGTCTTTGAATACGTTGAAAAGTATTTGTAGTTGCGTAATGTGAGATGAAAGAAATGCTTTGATTGTCGCAACGGCTATCTCGGCCGCCCTGCGGTTGGGGAAACGAAACTCGCCTGTGGAGATGCAGCAGAAGGCAATGCTGCGGCAGCCGTTGGCTTCGGCCAGGAACAGACTGTTCGCGTAGCAGTCGGCCAGTTGTTGCTCTTGCTCTTTGGTGGGTACACCCGTTGGGATGATGGGACCCACGGTGTGGATGACATATTTGCAGGGCAGATTGTAGCCTTTTGTGATGATGGCTTCGCCTGTTTTTATCATCCTGCCTTTCAGAATATCGTTGCAAGCCTGCCTAAGTTGAAGACCTGCGGCTGAATGGATGGCGTTGTCGATGCAGGAGTGCAGGGGATGCCAGCATCCCAGACCCTGGCTGTTGGCGGCATTGACGATTGCGTCGACTTGCAGCCGCGTGATGTCGCCTTGCCAAAGAGTGATGCCGCTCCCTTCTGGCTTCACCACGCCTTTGTCTGCCATCTGAGCTTGCAGCTCGGCATACTGTGCGTTCAGGTAGTCGACGCTCAGCGGCTGGGGTTGCCACACATTGCATAGAGCCCGAAACAGCCGCTGTTTGCCTTCGAGAGAGGGCGGCACCTCAGCCTCGATGCCGCCCTGCCTCATAAGATAGCGGATGCAGAAATCAATATTTTCCAATCTGTCCATATCATTGGATTTGAGTTAAAAATCGTTTGCACTGTCTTTACAAGGGCTGACTTTTCGTTTGCAAAGATACGGAAAAATCCTGTATTTTGAATTCGTTAATGTGGGAATTCGTTAATTCGTGAGTCTTTGATGCGCCAAGGACTAACGCATTCACACATTTACCATTTCAATTCATCCTGCAGTATGACACCGTCAGTCATCGGGCTGTCGGCCTCGGTGAAGACATTGGCCTTGTACTGGATGCAGAGCATTGTCAGATTCTCGCTGCCGGTGTTCTTCAGTGCGCGTTTGCCGTTGGGCGACACGCGGACGATTGTTCCCTCGCTGACGGGGAAAATCTCTCCATCCACTTGATACTGCCCTTCGCCTCTCAGGATGATGTATAGCTCCTCGTGGGTCTTGTGGGTGTGCAGGAAACCGCTGTCCTGACCGGGGACAAGTGTCTGGAACGACAATTCGCTGCCAGTGGCATCAACAGCCTGCCCTACAAACACTTTGCCTTTTATCGTGACGCCGGGTCCCATGGGAAGTTCGTGCTCGATAATCTCGTTCATTTTTCCGACACTTACTGCGGCATAATTCTTGCCGGTTTTGATGGTCTCAATCTTTTTCATGATACTGTTTTGTTTAATTGTGTTTCTTTGTTGTTTTTGACGATGCAAAAATACACACTTTCCAAAGACCCTGCAAGAGGGTACCCCAATGGAAGCAACTTACCTTTGGGTAAGCAATGCCGTGGCATAATGGAATCACAATAGCACTTTAACTATTTTTTAACCATAAGGGATTAGAGAAACGGCTCAATTTTGTCTGCCAAAAATGTAATAATTACATGAAATAAAGGAAATTTTTTTTTTGAAGTGTGGCAATAATTGTGTATTTTTGCAGCATGAGATCGCCAAAAGAAATATCTGTTGAACAGTGGCTGATGCGACTGACGCAGGAACTTGTCAATATTACCCCTGAGGTGGACGACCTTCCACTGCATGTAATTCGCGACCTTGTCAACGACAAGGAGATACAAGCCGTGCAGGACTATGCCAACAAGGTATCCATCACCCGCCTTGGCTTTAACGACCATGGGCCTGTGCACATGCGTACAGTGTGCCAGAATGCCTTGCGAATGCTCAAACTGTTGTACAATGCCGGCATTCCCACCAACCTCCAAAAGGAACAGGTCGGCACGTTTGACGACAGCGTCACTGCCGTGGCGCTTGCCTCGTTCTGTCACGATTTTGGAATGACTATCGGTCGCCAAGACCATGAGCTCTACTCGGGCATTCTTGCCTACAATATCATTGACCGCATTCTGCAAAAGAACCTGCCTGACGAGCGCGACTTGATGCGCCGAGTAGTGATTCGTTCCACCGCCATGGAGGGAATTCTCGGCCACATGGGTACAAGAAAGATTCATTCCATCGAGGCGGGTCTCGTCCTTATTGCCGACGGCTGTGACATGACCAAAGGACGAGCACGGGTGCCGATCGTTATACACTCTGCACCCAAGATGGGTGACATACACAAGTATTCGGCCTACTCTATCGACCGTGTGCTAATTCAGAAAGGAAATAAAAGGCCCATTCAGATTGTCGTCCAGATGTCAGCCGAGGTGGGCTTCTTTCAAATTGAAGAGGTTCTGCTGCCCAAAATCAACTCCAGCCCAGCCAAGGAGTATGTCGAACTCTACGCCTGTGTGGAAGGGGCAGAGCCGAAACGCTATCTTTAGTTTTTTTAAGTTAGGGAGGCAAAGTATATGAATAATGTATTTTTATTCGGCGTGATGTGCTTGATGGCTCTCTCAATGCAGTCACAGGTTTTGGGGAATGAAAACACGACTTGTATAAGAACAATAGGTAATGAGTTAGTTGATACTCTTTCGATTGCCCCCACCGGTTATGTGAATTTAGGTCTACCGAGCGGGACGCTGTGGAAAGACAAAAATGAGAACGGATTCTTCACATACGATGAGGCAGTAAGCCGTTTTGGTAGCAGCTTACCCAGTAAGGAAAGGTTAGAGGAATTGAATTCAGAGTGCAAATGGGAATGGTACGGCAGTGGATACAAAGTTACTGGGCCAAACGGTAACAGCATTATGTTGCCCGCCTCGGGCTACCGCGGTTGCGATGGGGGTGTCGGCCTCGTGGGGTCCTACGGCGGCTGTTGGTCGTCTACGCCCAAAGACTCTGACGACACGTGGTGCCTCGCCTTCATTTCCGGCGGGGTGTACGTGGGCGGCGGCCGCCGTTGCAACGGTCTATCCGTCCGGCTTGTCCAAGATTAACGATTGCGCTTGAAAGTACGCAATCGCAAGTATTGTTTGGCTGTTCGGGCCTAAGCCCGACAGCCAAATTATTTTTAAAGAATATCAATGGTTGTGTATGGGTGAAGTAAATAGTGATAAATATGCGAAAGTTTAGAAAAGTGGTGCAAGCGTTGGTCCTTATCTTTGCAACTGGAAAGAATAAGAAGGAAGTGTGTTATGTGTATATGTGTGAATGTGTTAGTGACTTTCGGGGAATCAATTTGGGATTAATACAACCTTTCTTTTGAGTTCTTTGGTATGTCGTGATTTGTTTTTTTTAGGTACTTTTGAGTTAAGGGACAATAAGGATGGCATTATTGCGTTTTAAAGTGTTACATTACGTTGAAAGATATGAGAAGATTCTTATTTGTGATAGTTTTCATTGGCGGCTTTAGTGGATTGATGGCTCAGGAGCCGCTGCCATTGCTTACCCCTCAACAAATGCCTAACCCTGTGCGGTTTCTTCCTCCTCCGCCCGACACGGTTTCAGACGCTTTTGCTTATGACCAGGCGCGGTACCGTTGGGGTAAAGAGCAGCGTTTGGACTCGGCACGGCTTTCCTTGGCTGTGAAGGATGCGAACTGGAGAATCGAGTATATTTGCCAGGTATTTAGCGAGCCCTTTGGTATGACAATATCGAAGGAGGCCACTCCGGCGATATACCGAATGCTTTATGTTGCTCTTATCTCTACCGACGTGGTGGGCAAGCTGCCGAAAGACTTCTATAAGCGCACCCGTCCATACGTGTATTATGGCGAGCCCACTATCTACCCTCAGGACGAAGAGGAGTTGCGGAATAATGGTTCATACCCTTCGGGGCATACCATTGAGGGGTGGAGTGCGGCTTTATTGCTGACAGAACTGAATCCAGACAGGGCGGACACCATTCTGGCAAGAGGATATATATATGGGGAGAGCAGAGTGATAGCCGGTTACCACTGGCAGAGCGATGTGGATGCCGGACGGTTGGCGGCGAGTGCTGCCATAGCACGACTGCATGCTGACAAGCGATTCATGAGGCTGTTGAGGAAGGCCCAAAGGGAGTTCCGTTGCCTTTCGCATAGAAATAGATGATTTTTAAACAAATGGATTTTATTGATTAGATAGAATCTTTAGTTTCTATTTTATCCTTTTCCCTTTTGTTAATTCGTGGGGGGATTATAACAGTCTTTGCAGCAGGTTGCGGCATTCTTCGGTGGCGACGTAGACGGCGGCTTCGTGTTTGGTGAATGTAGAACTGGGTGCAAAGGGTTTCCCTCCGTTGATTGATTTGTTTGAGTCGAGGTTCATCAGGGTGTGGGAGCCTTCTTTGGGTTTGGTTTTGAAGATTTTTTCGATGATGTCGCTTATCAGGCCGTAGGTTCCTGCGTGCAGTTCTCCTTGGCTTTGTGCAAAAGATAGAAACTGTTGGTTTTCCATGAGGGTGGAGAAGACGGGGATGCTCTCTTTGTCGAGAGAGAGGCCTTGCTGCCGGGCGTAGAGACTGTAGAGGTCGATGAAATTGGTATGGGCATAGAAGTCGCCGATGGTGTGGAGGTGGACACCAGAGATAATGTAGCATTTGCGCTCGGTGCAGCGGTGGAAACCGTCGATGGCACCACGGTAGGCATTGACAATGCGGTCGTTGCCTTTGTAGCCGTCGAGGTGGACAGAGGATTTAAGAGTAAGAATGACATCGGCAAAGAAACCTACACCGAAACGCATCCACCGTATCGCACAACTGGAAAAGTCGGCACCGACAAAAGCATCGGACAGCATGGTTTTGTGGGTCTTGATGCCGAATTTGTCGAGTCTCTTTATGATTGAACGGAAACCGAACTTGTTGTCTGTTTTTTTGTTATCTTGTGTCATGATATTAGATTTGATACTACAAAAATAATGTTTTTGTTTGAATATTTATTTGCAATTTATGAATAATGGAGATTTGGTCGAATAGAGCCGGCATGTTTTTTGTTGATATTTGGAAAAAAAGATGTATTTTTGCAAAATTATTTATGGCATTGATTGGAGTAATAACGGGTGATATTGTAGACTCTACAAAAATTGAGGGCGATGACAGAACCAAGTTGTTGTCGGTCTTGAGGTCATTGTTATCGCAGACTTTGGGTGAAGGAGTAGTCTCAAGTGATATATTCAGGGGCGATGGTTCTCAGGTGGTGGTTAATGCTTCTTTAGATTCGGCGATTTGAAAGAAAGCAGGGAAAACAAGTTGACGGAATATGTTTTGTCGGGCACATTGCTAAGCATGGCTGTGGCAACATGTGTAGGGTTAATATCAAGACTCATATTGTGAGCAATTGTTAAATTCTCATCTTGATTATTGCAAAATAATGTTGATTTGAGTTAAAACAATAGGTAAAATAATAAAGGAAAGAAATATTGTATAAGTGTTGGCGATAATAATTAAAACAAAATAATAACAATAAAATATTAAAATGAAAAAAACAGTATTAACAATCATGACACTTTCGCTCTTTGCCGTTACAGCATGTAACAAGGGCACCGAATTGACTTCGGGTGTCAATCTTGACAACCTCGACACAACGGTAAACCCCGCCGAGGATTTTTACCACTATGCCTGCGGTGGCTGGCTGAAAGCCCACCCATTAGATGCCGAGCACAGCCGCTATGGTGCTTTCGATGTGTTGGCTGAAACCAACCAGGAACAATTGCGCACATTGATAGACTCGTTGGTGAACACCAAAAACGAGGCTGGCAGCTATGGCGACAAGATTGCCACTCTCTACAAAGTTGGCATGGATACTGCCACGATAGAGAAGCAGGGTGCCGAGCCTATTATGCCTTATCTGAATGAGATCGCTTCCATCAAGAACGTTGGCGACCTGCAACCGGAACTGCGTCGTCTGCATGGTATTGGTATCAATCCCTTCTTTGCCTTATTCAATGAGGCTGATGCCAACGATGCCAACATGTGCATTGCATGGCTCTACCAGACAGGAATAGGCATGGGAGAACGCGACTACTACCTTGAGAGCAAAGGTCGCGAGCCAGAACTGCGCAAGGCTTACGTCAAGTTGATGGAAACCCAGTTTGCCAATGCCGGCTACGACAAAATCAGCGGCAAGACTCCTGCCCAGCTCGCCAAGATGGTAATGGACCTTGAAACCCGTCTGGCCAAGGCTCAGAACTCTAACGAGCAGAACCGCGACCCATTCAAGACTTTCAACAAGATGACCTTAGATTCTGCTGCCATCTGTGCTCCCGGTTTTGATTTCAAAAACTATTTTGCTGAAATCGGACTGCCTAAGCTCACCAGTTTCAATATGGCTCAGCCGGAGTATTTCCACGAGGTTGGTGCTATCCTGAACGAGGCCAAGAGCCTTGAGGCTGTGAAAGCTTACTATGCTTGGCAGGTTATCAATACAGCTGCAAGCTATTTGAGCAGCAACTTTGTGAATGCCAATTTCGATTTCTATGGCCGTACGCTCAGCGGTGCCGAGCAACTGCGTCCCCGCTGGAAACGTGTTACCAACACCGTTGACGGTGCCATGGGCGAGGCTCTTGGCGAGCTTTATGTTGCCCGTTTCTTCCCGCCGGAGGCAAAACACCGCATGGTTGAGATGGTCAACAACCTGAAAGAGGCTTTTGCCATGCGCATTCACGATGCCAAATGGATGAGCGAGAGCACCAAGCAGCGCGCTATCGAGAAACTTTCCACCATCATGGTGAAGGTGGGCTATCCTGACAAGTGGCGCGACTACAGCGGTCTTGAAATCAAGAACGACAGCTACTTTGCTAATGTTGTACGCAGCAACCAGTTTGACATTGCCTATATGGTCTCCAAAATCGACAAGCCCGTTGACAAGACCGAATGGGGTATGACTCCTCAAACAGTGAATGCTTATTACAACCCCACAACCAACGAGATTTGCTTCCCCGCTGGTATCCTCCAAAAGCCGTTCTTTGACATGAATGCCGACGATGCCTTCAACTATGGTGCCATCGGTGTTGTGATTGGACACGAGATGACTCACGGCTTCGACGACCAAGGCCGCCACTACGACAAAGACGGCAATCTGAACGACTGGTGGGAAGATGAAGACACTGCTCGTTTCCAGAACAATGCAAAAGTTTTGGTTGACTGGTTCAACAAGGTGAAGGTAAGCGACAACCCCTTAACCTACGCCAACGGCCAACTTACCCTGGGTGAAAACATCGCCGACAACGGTGGTCTGCACATCAGCTACCAAGCCTTGCAGAATGCTCTTTCTAAGCGTCAGGTGAACGACAAGGAGATGGATGGTTTCACTCCTGCCCAGCGTTTCTTCCTTGCTTATGCCGGTGTATGGGCATCCAACATCCGCGAAGAGGCCAAACTTCAGCTCACCGCTGCTGATGTCCACAGCCTTGCCGAGAACCGCGTCAATGCCACCCTGCCGCACATCACCGAGTTCCTTGAAGCTTTTGGCATCAAGGCTGACGACCCGATGTATCTTGCTCCCGAACTACGCGCCCAGTTGTGGTAAGCACATAGCGAGACAAGACCTAATTTCCTTAAGAGGGTGCCACAGCAAGGTTGTGGCGCCCTTTCTTTTTGAATATGCCAGCAGAGTTGCTCGTGGGAAATAAAAATAAGGTCGGCATAGATTTCAATCAGTGGCAATTAAAAATAATTTCGTATCTTTGCATAATCTATGCTTATCTTAATATGCACAGAAATTGTTTGATATAGAATTGTATATAATATAAATAAACAAATACCATGAAACAACTAATCGAATGCGTCCCCAATATCAGCGAGGGTCGCGACATGAATATCATCAATCAGGTCACTGCCGAGATTGAAAAAGTTGAAGGTGTAAAACTTCTTGACGTGGATCCCGGTCAGACCACCAACCGCACTGTCATCACCTTTGTTGGAGAGCCTGAGCAAGCTTGCGAGGCTGCTTTCCGTGTAGTGCAAAAAGCTGCCGAGTTGATCGACATGCGCAACCACCATGGTGCCCACCCCCGTCAAGGAGCCACCGACGTGTGCCCTCTTATCCCCGTGAGCAACATCACCATGGAAGAGGTGGTAGAATATGCCCACAAACTGGGCAAACGTCTGGGTGAAGAACTCAACATCCCCATCTACTGCTACGAGAATGCTGCTTTCCAACCCAAACGCCGCAATTTGGCCTACTGCCGCACAGGCGAGTATGAAAGCCTAAGCAGCCGTTTAGGAAGCGAAGAATGGAAGCCCGATTTCGGCCCCAACGAGTGGAATGACCATGTTGCACAAACTGGTGCCACCCAGGTGGGTGCGCGCGACTTCCTCGTTGCCATCAATTACAATCTGAACACCACCAGCACCCGCCGCGCCAACGCCGTGGCTTTTGATGTGCGTGAAAAAGGCCGTCCTCAGCGCGAAGGTGGCAAGCCCAGCGGCAAAATTATGAAGGACGAAAAAGGAAACACCATCATGATTCCCGGTACCCTCAAGGGAACCAAGGCCATCGGCTGGTATATCGAAGACTATGGCATTGCCCAGGTTTCGATGAACATCACCTCTATCAAGGTTGCTCCTGTTCACCTGTGTTTCGACGAAGTGTGCCGTTGTGCTGCCAACCGCGGCCTTCGCGTAACGGGTTGCGAGATTGTGGGTCTCATTCCCAAAAGCGTACTTATCGACGCCGGCAAGTACTACCTCGCCAAACAGCAGCGCAGCCTTGGCGTTAGCGAAGATGAAATCATGAAGGTGGCCGTCAAGAGCATGGGTCTCGACGACCTTAAACCTTTCGACCCCAAAGAGAAAGTAATCGAGTTCCTGATTGAAGACCACAGCCAGAAGAAACTTGTCGACCTCACTTGCACCGGTTTCTGCGATGAGACTGCCAGCGAAAGTCCTGCTCCCGGTGGTGGCAGCGTGAGCGCATACATGGGTGCTTTGGCTGCATCCCTCGGCACTATGGTTGCCAACCTTACGGGTGGCAAAGCCGCTTACGACGATGAATGGGAGAAGTTCAGCGATGTTGCCGTAAAAGGTCAGGCTCTCAAAACCGAACTTCTGCACCTTGTTGATGAAGACACCAACGCATTCAACAAGATAATGAACGCCTTCGGCCTGCCCAAGAAGACCGATGAAGAGAAAGCCGCCCGCAGTGCTGCCATCCAGGAAGCCACTAAGTTTGCAACCGAGGTGCCCTTCCACACCATGCAGAAGAGCTTTGAAGCATTCGAAGTATGCCGTGCTATGGTAGAGTGGGGGAACCCCGCAAGTGTTACCGACGGTGGTGTTGGAGCCCTTGCCGCCCGCAGTGCTGTCATGGGTGCACACCTCAATGTCAAGATCAACGCCAGCTCTCTGAAAGACGAAGCCTTCAAGAACGACATTCTTGCCAAGGCTGCTGAACTCGAGGCTCGTGCCATCAACGAGGAGGCTGAAATCATCAAGATTGTTAACGAGAAAATTGGTCTCTAATTCATTAGGAACTACTCATGACAAGAGAGGAAATACTAACCGAACTAAAACAACAACAGCAGCTCTTGCAGAATTATGAGGAACTGCTCACTGACCAGGACGATGACGCGGCCTACATAGCGCGTGGCAATGGTTTTTGCGATTCAAAATACAGCGAAGACTTCATTATCGGTCAGACAGAAAAGATTCGTAGCCGTATTTCCGATCTTGAAAAGATGATTCAATAATCCGAATTACATACACAATAGAATAGGGTGTCACGCCAAGCGTTGACTCCCTATTTCTATATCCAAGTACTTGTCCATCATACAGATGAACGTATCATTTCCTTAATCACACCTATTACAGGATAATAAAAAGCCCGTGTATGGATTCATACATGGGCTTTCAACCTTTTTATTATGTTGGTTCAGATTACTGCTCAACATTCTCTGCAATCGAGCCACGGTAGGCAGGGCAGGTATGATGTGTGCATGAAGACACAACAATAGCCAGAATCAGAATTGAACATAATGCAACGATAAATTTCTTCATATTGATAATGTTTTATTGTTTGACTTGTTTATTTCTATTAATTAAATGTGGCCTTTCTCAAGATCAATACCATTGTTTGGACTTGAATTTCCACGAGAAAGCACTCCCATCTCAACCAAACGTCCGCGGATGGCACGTTCTCTCATATTAGCACCTCGGGATTTATGTGCAATCTCATACACCTTGCTCGGGGTGGTAAAGTATATGATAGCGATTTTTAAATAGATCCACTTGTTAGAACTATTTCTCCATGATTTCTTATTTGAATCTGCCATGTATCTTATTGTTAGTCAGTTTTATAAATTAATATCGCTACCAAATTTTACTCTACAAATATACTAAAAAAAATGAATATAACAATTATTTTTCATTATTGCCTGTCATTGAATACAAAAAAGTCACTTCCGGCTGCTCGATGCAAGTTGCCAGGAGTCCTGAACCATGCCAATTACTACAGAACTGAGTAGGGGCAGAGGAGTTATTGTTTTTAACATTTTGAATCGCTTGTATGCTTATCAACTGTACATCGGTGTTAATAAATAAAATGTAGAAGCCTATTCGGCTATATATACAACGTGCATAAGATAATAATAAACCTATTTCTCTTCCAGCATAAGTAGTAGTAAATAAAGTAGATATGTTGTCGGTTCTACTCGGTTAAGTATATTCATTCCACATACAGAATCAAGTTTTATTACTTGTTTTAAATTTCAAAATAGGGGACAAGCCAAGTCGGTTTCTCTTGCAGAGGGAATCATTCGACGATATTTCTGCAATGAAAGTGATAGTGTATTCTTTTTGTTCTAAATATGATTACAGAAGTAAATTATATATTAATTACATTTGTATACACATGTAAACGG
This sequence comes from uncultured Bacteroidales bacterium, assembly GCA_900317955.1. Classification (GTDB taxonomy): domain Bacteria; phylum Bacteroidota; class Bacteroidia; order Bacteroidales; family P3; genus Colimorpha. The sequence continues at coordinate 11,079 of ONIP01000032.1, read as the reverse complement.
GTGTAATTTATATACAAATTCACATTTGTATATCAGTAAAAACTGTAAAATCGTATATTTAATAAATAATGTAGGAATTAATACATATATTATCATTATAAACCAATTAATTATATAGAATATATGAATCTTTAATTAAAATAATTATAATACACTACAACCGAAGATAGAATTCATTGCAATAACTACTTGTATTTTACTTAAAAAATTATTTTATATAAAGTAATAATTAAGTATATTCTATATATTACAAATGTAATTTTAATCAAAATTATTTCTGTAATCAATTTTATTTTCGTATCTTTGCATTCAAAAACGATTATCCTACAAATGTAAATTACAATTGTAAACATATTAATATTACTTTTCGTATTATGGTCGACAGAATAAATTTATTGCTCCAAGCAAAGAACATCACTGCTCGTCAGTTTGCTGAAGAAATCGGAATCCAGCCAAGCGGTATTTCTCATATTCTATCCGGACGGAACAATCCCAGTTTAGATTTTGTGATGAAAGTTATTAAGCGATGGCCAGAAATAAATATCAATTGGTTGATGTTCGGAAAAGGCGAAATGTATGATCACAATTCAAATGTTCCCTCTCCTGCAACGGTTCCAACTGCTCCAGCTGACAATAAAACTGTCGAACAGCCTGAGGCTTTTGACCTCTTTTCTCAGCCGAACATAAAAATTGATTCCGGACGGGTTGATTCCCCTCAGGATACTAAAACTGTTGATACTAAAGTTGTTAATCCTCCAACTCAACTCCAAAGGCAGGAACCTCAATCAACCGTAGAAATGCCTGCAAAAGAACCTGCTCCTCAATCTGTTATAACGAATAATACTACCCATGACGACATCCACACTAAACCCGTCGAGATTTTTACGGACGACGCAACTAAGCCTCCAGTCCCCGTACAACGCACTCTCGACAAGAAGAGCATTGTAAAAATCATAGTCTTATATAGTGACCATTCCTTTAGCGAATATTTCCCAGAGTAGAGCCAAATTCCCACTATAGCCCAAGTTGGCTTCTATTTTTGCAGGGCAAACAATAAAATGTATAATGTGCCGTTTCATAAATATGAAAAAGTACTTTATTATTTCATTCCTTTCAGTGGCGCTTTTCGCCGCCTGCAAGAAAACTCCCGAGGTTCACGAGAAACCTTTTTATCCAGCCGTCGGCGCAATCAATGCTCGCTACTCCATCGGTGATAATACAACTGTCGTTTTTGCTCAGGGCAATCTTCAGTATCAAGCATCCACTGGTACCTGGCGTTTCGCCGAAAATCAGTACGATATTATTGGCATGTCCAACGAACTTATCGACACCACTTATTCTGGATGGATAGACCTATTCGGTTGGGGCACTTCGGGCTATAACGGCCTTATGCCTTATACAGTTACTGATTCCAATGCCGTATATGGCAGTGGTGAGTCGGATATTGCCGGAACCCACTACGACTGGGGTGTGCATAACCCCATCAGCAACGCCGACAATAAGCCCGGAGTGTGGCGTACCATGACTTATAGCGAATGGCAATATCTCTTTTCTTTCAGAGACGAAGCAGGCACCAAGCGAGGACTGGCCACCATTGAAAATGTGAGTGGCGAAGGCTCCACCATCGCCGGGCTGCTGCTCCTTCCCGACAAATGGACTCTTCCTGCTGGCTGCACGTTCCATTACGGTTCCGATAAAGGTTTTGAAACCAACCATTACACCTTCGAAGAGTGGGGTAGGATGGAGGTGGCTGGAGCCGTCTTTCTCCCAGTGGCGGGCTACCGTGATGTAAAAAAGGTATCGCTCATAGATGAATATGGATGCTATTGGACTTCGACCTTCTACGATGCCTCCACTGCCGACGAACTGTACATCCAAAATCGTGGTTACGGCTTTTCTACGGCTGCTCGAAGCAATGGACACAGCGTCAGACTTGTACAAGAACGATAGTCGAACCTCTTTTTGCAAAATAATATGGAATATACCATCAATGACATTAAGCACTGTGTAGACCTGCAGCGCGATTTTTTCTTGTCGGGTCAAACCCTATCCATCGACTGGAGGTTGAAGCAACTCAAGCTTTTGAAGGCAGCTGTGGCATCATACGAACAAGAATTCGAAGATGCTCTGCAACAGGATTTAGGACGCAGTCACACCGAAGCCTATCTCTGCGATATTCTTCCCTCGCTTGTTGAAATCGACGAAATCATACGCGGATTGAAGCGTTGGGCACGGCCGGAATGCCATTTCAGCGGCCTGATGTGTTTCCCGAGCCTTGTCACCAAAGTCTACAAGATGCCCTACGGCGTCACTCTCATCATCAGTCCCTTTAATTTTCCCATACTTCTGACCATTGGTGTTTTGGCCGCCAGTATGGCGGGAGGCAACACAGCTATTATTAAAACCAGCAGCAAGTCAAAGGCTTGTACTGCCGTGCTCAAGAAATTCATCAACGAACATTTCCCTCCTGAATACATCACCCTGATTGACGGCGGGCACGATGTTGCCGACATGTGTCTTGCTCAGCGTTTCGACAAGATTTTCTACACCGGCTCACCTGCTGTGGGACGTCACGTTCTGGAGGCTGCTGCCGCTAATCTTACCCCCGTGGCACTCGAATTGGGTGGTGAAACAGGCAATTGGTGCATTGTTCGCGAGGATGCCGACCTTGAAGATGCAGCCCGTAAAATAGCCTTCTTCAAACTTTGCAATGCCGGACAAATCTGTATCAATATCAATCAAGTAGCCGTTGCCTCCAGGGTGTCGGAAGCTTTTATTGAGGAGTTGTCAAAGGCCTTCACTAAGCAAATCGGAGAAAATCCACTGTCAAACCCCGACTATCCCAAACTGATAACCGACTCGGCCTACGCCCGTTGCGCAGATTTGGCTGATGCCCATCGCGACCGAATTGTCTATGGAGGAAAGGGGGATCCGACCTCCCGCCGATATGAACCTACGATAATCTATCCCGTTTCATTCAACGAACCAATTGTCCAGCAGGAACTTTTCTGCCCGCTTCTTCCTGTAATTCCTTACAACGATGGCAATATCGACCATTTGCTCCACACCATTGCCACACGCGAACATCCGCTTGCCCTCTATCTTTTCACCAGCAACAAGCGTTGGGCGCGACGGGTAATGCAGTCTCAACAATATGGTGGAGGTTGCATCAACGAAGTGTGTGTACATCTGATGGTGAAAGGCGTTCCCTTTAACGGAACTGGACATTCAGGCATGGGAGCCTATCATGGTGAATGGGGGTTCCGCGAGTTCACCCATCCTTCTACGGTTCTCATGGGCAGCAACTGCTGTAATCTCTCCCTGCGCGAACACCCCTATAGCGGTTCAGAAGGAAAGAAAAAAATGAGGTTGTTGCATCTCTTCGGCCGTTAATCTGTATTTAACTTTACATTGAGATAATATTATATACTATCCATATAGATAGAATATTAAATTATAAAATATTTTCTTATCTTCAATGAAAGGTAACTGCCAGTCTCATCGGTCTTCATCTACCAACAACTTTGCCCTGCCCATAGCATTGTTAGTGCTGGGCATTACCTGGGGAGCAGCTGTCTTTCTGGTCACTCAACCCTATAGTGGAGGCATAATAGCAGGGACCGTCTTCCTTGTCGGCAAAGGGGTAATGATTCTATCCTCATTGGCAGGGGCTTTACACAATCCTCGCATGGCCGTCCAACTCTTTCTCAGCCGTTATCGTTTCAGCCCTCGTCTCTGGTGCGGACTTGGCCAGGCTCTCACTCGTTTTACTTGGGAACTGCCTCAACTTTGCATTGGTTATGCAGTGGCGCAGTGGCGAGTAGCTGTTGGCAATGTTTCCCGGGTCGACACCCTCAACGGCGTCACGTTTCTCACCAAAACCAATCCGCGCAAACACAATTATGCCGGCCTCTCCATAGGGTGCTTTGTCAACATGTGGATTCCCGACACGAATATCCAAGACTTTAAGCAATATGCGCTGCATAGTCCGTTTCGTATCTATGCCCATGAATATGGACACACCGTCGACAGTCAGTTGTGGGGTTGGCTGTACCTGCCCGTCGTTGGGCTGCCGAGCCTTGTTAGTCAGGCTTTAGGGCTTAGCCCAAAGGGTCGTCATCGTCATGATACTTTTTGGGTTGAGCGTCGTGCCGACCGTCTGGGGAAACGCTTTTTTGAACAACAGGCCTGAGTAGTTGTTTCTTATTCCCAATAGAAAGGCTCTTCTTACTCGTTTAATCGGCAGTTGTCCTGCACTTTAGAAGTTTAATTCAACTGTTGATGTATTATTGTTTTAGAGTATATTGATACAAGGAAAAGGTTGGGAAAGAAGCAGAGAAGGCGGTCGCCCTTGGTGGGTAATCCTAATGTGAGAAAGTGATAAAAAAGGGAGTTGAACATGAAAGAAACATAATACTGCGCCCATTGGCAGATTTGTATTCAACCCCCTAAATTATTGATTAATAAGTTCCGATATAATTGGTAAAACGGTTCCAGCCGGTGGCTACTTGGTAGTTGTAAATGCTGGACATCATCACGGTGACGGGGATAGCTGTGGGCATGTTGCCAAAGGTGGTAACGCTGCATGTAGGAGGGGTAGGAGTGAGGCAAGTGATACTCTGCACAGAGTCGCAGTCATAAAATGTACTGTCGCCTATTTGCTGCACAGAACGGTCTAAATAGATGCTTCTCAGTTCTGTACAATGGGCAAATGCTTTGTTGCCAATTTGCATGATGGTAGCAGGCAACCGAAGGCTGGAGAGCGATGTGCAGCCGTTGAAGGCTTCGTCTGGTACGGCTGTGATAGTTGAAGGAAGATCGGCAGTGGTTAATGATGAGCAGCCACAGAAACAGCCTTGCCCCAATGTAGAGAGTGAAGTGGCAAAGTGGAAGGACTGCAACTGCGAGCAGTTTTCAAAAGCGTAGGCATCTATAGTGGAGATAGAGTTGGAAACTTTCACATTGGTAAGCGACTGACAGTTATGGAATGCATTAGTTTCGATAATTGAGACGGTCCCGGGGATGGTGATAGAGGTGATGCCGGTGTAATTGCTGAAGGCGTTTGCTCTAATTTGCGTCACAACATACGTATAGTCTTCATGGCGGACGGTGGAAGGTATATTAATGGCTCCCGTTACGGCTTCTGGTCCTGAAACAGGTGTGACACGCACATAGTTATGGTTCGAGACAATCACTTCGTAGCGATAGTTGATTCCATCCGATTCCGCTACAAAACTTTGACCACTGCGCAACTTGGTGCAAGAGGCAACAGTCAGCAGGCAAACAGCCAACAATGTGGCAGTTGCTGTTTTTCTTGCAAAGGCAAATAATTGAGATGAGTTTTTCATTTTTTCTTTTCTTAAAAGGTTTGATAATATTGTTATTTACTAAGTATTAGTTCGTTGCAATATTTTAAAAGCATTTCTTTTTATGCAAAAATACTGATTTTATAAAGATGCCGAAATACCCAAAAGGTATTTCTTGGTTTTGTCTGCGCAACAATACCCAGAAGGGTATAATTTGTTCCATTGCGATAAAAATAATTGTAAGAGGAAGAAAATAGTTATCTTTGCAAAAGAAAAACTATACCAGGTTATGGCTGATGAAACTGATATTCTGTTTTCTATATCAACTCCTAAAGTTGTGTCCAAAGCCGATTACAAGTTGGCTCGGATAAAAATGGATGCTGTAGAGGCTTTTTCCCGCATCACCAGTCAAGGTATCTTTGTCGCAGACCTTTTCCGCAATCGTTTTATGTATGTTTCCAACAGTCCTTTAGTTCTTTTGGCCATACAGCCGAAGAGGTGAGGGAGGGGGGCTATTCATTCCTGATAGGGCAGGCCGCCCCCAAAGACAGACCTCTTATGGCCGAATTGGTGGAGGCTGTAGGCAAAACTCATCAGCGTCCACTGGGCGAAAACACTTCCATTTATACTGTATCCTGCAATTTCCATTTCCTCGTGAACGGGCATTCGGTGTTGGTGAATCACAATGTAACACCATTTGCTCGTACTGCAGAAGGGGAGGTGTGGCTTGCATTGTGCTTGGTTTCTCCCTCGGTACATAGCGACACAGGCCATATCGAAGCCACAGTCAGCTCACCATCAGGCTATTCGGTTTATACGTTCGAAAACCATTGCTGGAAGAAAAGAAAGAAACAATTGATATTGACTGAGGGTGAAAGAACTATGCTGCACCTGTCGGCCCAAGGATATACCATGAGTCAGATTGGTGAAAAAATGTACCGTTCAGTCGATACGGTCAAGATGTACAGGAAGCGAGTGTTCGACAAACTGGGTGTGTCCAACATTTCTGAGGCTATAGCTTTTGCTTTCAACTACAACTTGTTATAAAATAACAGGGTGAGTATTATCAGGTTCCATCTTGGTGCAGAATCTTTTCCTTACCGAAATCCCGGCACTGTATTACAGGTGTATTGTCGGGACTTTTTTTGAGGGCAGTTGTTGCAAAAAGCTTTTTGTAAATATTTATTATTTCAAAGAAAATTTGTATCTTTGTAGTCTGTATAACTGAATACAAATTAAATAAATAATAACATAACAATATGATTAGTAACAATTTCGCCCCGAGACACAACGGTGTCTCCAACCCTGTTGAAGAACAGAAGATGCTGAAAGAAATCGGCGTCAGTTCTATGGATGAACTTATCGACAAGGCTGTGCCTGCTGCTATCCGCCTTAAAGAACCGATGCCCATTGCCGATGGCATCAACGAGTATGAGTTCTTGAACCGTTGCCGCTCTTTGGCTCAGAAAAACAAATTGTATAAGACCTATATCGGTATGGGTTACTACGGCACCATTACCCCTGCTGTTATCCAGCGCAATGTATTTGAAAACGCTGGTTGGTATACCGCCTACACCCCTTACCAGACTGAAATCAGCCAGGGCCGTCTTGAAGCCTTGATGACTTATCAGACCATGGTGGCCGACATGACCCACATGCCTATGGCCAATGCCAGCCTGCTGGACGAGGCCACTGCAGGTGGCGAGTGCATGCTGATGTTCTTTGCCAGCCGCAGCCGCCAGGCTCAGAAAGACGGTGTGAACAAGATTTTCGTCGACAATGGCATACTGCCTCAGACTCTCGACGTGATGCGCACCAATGCCGCACCCCGCAACATTGAGATTGAAACCGGCAATGTGAAGGATTTCGATTTCGATGCTTCCAAGTATTTCGCTGTCATGGTTCAGAACCCCAACCAGTTTGGCGAGGTGTGCGACTACACCGAGTTCATAGCCAAGTGCCACGAGAAGGGTATCTTTGTCGGTATGGCTACCGACTTGATGGCTTTGGCCATGGTGAAGACTCCCGGCGAGATGGGTGCTGACTGTGCTTTTGGTAGCAACCAGCGTTTTGGTCTCCCCATGGGCTTTGGCGGTCCTCATGCAGGTTTCTTTGCCATCACCGACACCTTCAAGCGCGCTTTCCCCGGCCGTATCATAGGCTGGAGCGTAGATGCCAAAGGCAACCCCGCCCTGCGTATGGCTTTAGGTATGCGCGAACAGCACATCAAGAGAGACAAGGCTACTTCCAACATTTGCACCGCTTCGGCTTTGCAGGCTATCATGAGTGGTTTCTACGCACTCTGGCATGGTCCCGAAGGCATCCGCAACATTGCTGGCAATATTCACAGCATTGCCACCGTGTTGGCCAAAGAATTGGAAAAATACGGCTACAAGCAGCACAACCGCGCTTTCTTCGACACCCTTGCACTGCAATGTCCTGTCAAGACCGATGTAGTGAAGAAAGTGGCTCTCGAACACCAGATTAACTTCCGCTATATTTGCGAGGAGTGCATCGGCATCAGCATCGACGAAACCACCAGTCGCGACGATGTGAACGAGATTATCACTGTGTTGGCCACCGCTGCTGGCAAGAAACCCGAACTGTTGCAATGCAGTGGCAGTTGCTGCACCAGCATCGTGTCGCTCCCCGACAACTTGATGCGTACCACTCCGTACCTCACTCACAGCATCTTCTCCAAATATCACAGCGAGACCGAAATGATGCGCTACATGAAGAAACTGGAGGTGAAAGACCTCAGCCTCAACCGCGCCATGATTCCGCTGGGCAGCTGCACCATGAAACTGAACGCTGCTGCCGAGATGCTGCCCCTGAGCTGGAGCAAGTTCGGTGGCATTCACCCCTTTGCCCCCGCAGACCAGACCGAGGGTTGGAACGAACTTATCAACGACATGGAAGACCTTCTGGCCATCGTCACCGGCTTTGCAGGTGTCTCCTTGCAACCCAATTCCGGTGCTGCCGGTGAGTACAGCGGCTTAACCGTCATCCGCAATTATCATATTGACAATGGTCAGCCCAACCGCAATGTCTGCTTGATTCCTGCCAGTGCCCACGGCACCAACCCTGCCAGTGCTGCCAAAGCCGGCATGACTGTTGTGGTGGTGAAGTGCAACGACCGCGGCGATGTGGACATCGACGACCTCAAGGCCAAGGTTGAGCAGTACAAGGACAACCTCGCCTGCATCATGATTACCTATCCCTCTACCCATGGTGCTTTCGAAGAAGGTATTCTGGAAATTGTGGATATCATCCACGGTGCCGGTGGTCTCGTCTACATGGACGGTGCCAATATGAACGCCCAGATTGGTTTGACCAGCCCCGGACACATGGGTGCCGATGTGTGCCACCTCAACCTTCACAAGTCCTTTGCAGGTCCTCACGGCGGCGGCGGCGCCGGTGTCGGCCCCATTGCCGTCAGTGCCAAACTGCTTGACTTCCTGCCCAAGCACAGCCAGGTCGAAGTGGGCGGCAAGAAGGGCAACGCCATGGCCGGTGCGCCTTACGGCAACGCTTTGCTGTTCCCCATCAGCTATGGCTATCTGTTGATGCTGGGTGGGAACGGTCTGACCGAGGCAACCAAACACGCTATCCTCAACGCCAACTACCTCCGCGCCCGCTTGCAGAAGTACTACAAGATTCTCTACACCAACAAGAACGGTATGTGCGGACACGAAATGATTGTTGACTTCTCCGAGTTTAGCCTGAAGGTGAGCGTTGGTGACATCGCCCGTCGTCTGGACGACTACGGCTTCCACGCCCCCACGGTGGCATTCCCCGTCCACAACACCCTTATGGTGGAACCCACCGAGAGCGAACCCCTCAGCGAACTCGACCGCTTCTGCGACGCCCTCATCGCCATCCGTCAGGAGATTGACGACGTGATGACCGGCAAGTATGACGAGAAGAACAACCCCATCGCCAACGCACCGCACACCATGCAGGTGGTCTGCGCCGACGAGTGGAACTATCCTTACAGCCGCCAGACTGCAGCCTTCCCGCTGCCTCACGGCGACAAGTACTGGCCGACCATCAGCAAGATTGACGACGCCTACGGCGACCGCAATCTCCAGCCCGTCTGGCCCGCCGAATAATAGAATGTACATTTAATGCACAAAAGGGTATCCGTTTGGGTACCCTTTTTTGATTTCATTCAAAAAAGATAAAAAAAAACACATCCCATGTTGTGATTTGATTTTTCATTGCGTCTAATGGGGCGTAATAATACAAAGTTACTATATGGAAGTCGACGAAAGGACATTCAAGGAACTCATACATCGCCACCGCGATATGATTTGGAGCATCTGTAAGAGCTATCGACTAAGCGCAGCATGGACCACAGAAGATGCTTTCCATGAGGTTCTATGTGACATATGGCGTGGATTGGGGAGTTTCGACAAACGCAGTTCGGAACGCAACCCTAACAAGGAAAATAGGGAACCAACCTACCATGGAGGCAACCGATTATCCAGAGCCATCTTATAGAGATGATGACTACTATGACCTGGTTGAGATAATCGAGGCAACGACAGAACCCGACAGGACAATTATAAAAGCCCATGCACAGGGGTTCAGCTATGCCGAGATAGCCAATATCACAGGACTGACCATTGGTGCTGTGAGTATGAGACTGACCCGCGCATTGCGCAAATTACGGAAACAATATAATCAGAAATAACATGCGAGATTTTAAGCAACAAATGAAAGCGTACAGCGACGAATTGAAAAACTCCCGATACCCGCACAGCGATGCGGAACTGGACAAGGAGATTCGTAGTGTTTTATGGAATATCACACCAGCCGAGAACATGAAAACACCTTTAAAACGCCGATTGTGGCCTGCCGCTGCCGCCATTGCTGCCGTCATCATCATCCCAGCGGCAATCTTTATGAAGAGTGGTACTACAGGTGAAATAGCATCAATAGATATTGACGGAGAGCATATCTATTTTGCTTGCAACAACGGCTGCACCCCAGAAGGTACACTTCAAAACTTTAAATCCATTATACGATGAAACGAATAATTTACCCATTGATATTGTTATTGTTGGCTGCATGCCAGCACGATGACGTGTTACCTGAAGCCACATCCGCAGCCAAGGAGGTCTACCTGCAATATGCCGACCGCAAGGACTTGACGGTTGCCCTCATCGGCAATTACCAAGGCTACAATGCCGTGATGCTACAGGCGCAAACCACAGAAGACTGGCTGCAACTCTGCGATGAGTTTGGAGTGAGAGGTCATGTGGATGCCGAAGCATTGGACACATCAAGAGTGTCCGGTCTCACGATAGCCAATTTCAATACAGGAACTTACAACAGCTTGGAGGATTTTGAGCCGCACTCCGACAGTGTCATTAGAGAAGCGGTGTCTCATATTTCAAACAGCACCATTCGCGAAGCGGTAACTCACATTTTTGACAGCCTGACTGGACAGAGTCCTACTCTCAACAGCCGTCCCATTTCCATACGAATCGACACATGCTATTCTGTATCCAAACGTCTCCACTATGAGCACGGCGTATTGGTTGACTCGGCTGGCATTCCAGGCACCGCCATCCCTGCATGGAACAAACAACTGATGAACACCACCGTCGACAATGGCCATAGCGGCTACATCATCCACAACGACAGCGACGCACTCACGCTCTGGCTCTTCTTCTACACGACCCCTACCGAAAAAGAACAGATACTTAATCATGTCACATCAATAAACACACAACAATGAAAAAAATTGCATTCATCACAATGGCGG
>ONIP01000028.1 GCA_900317955.1 uncultured Bacteroidales bacterium | reverse complement strand
AAAACAAAAGGGTTATCCATATTCTTCTTCATTAATTCCCACTGCAAATATACAACAAAATCCCGACTTAACAAAATGTTATTAGCAAAATGTTAAGTCATAGTATATGCAATGGATTCTGGAAGATAGAAAAGAGTCCCTGCCGCAGTGGCAAGGACTCTCTTTTGGTTGTATGGAGGCAGCGGTGACTGCCTTCGAAAATATTAGTTATTTAATCCTGAACATGGCGTAAGGCGAGAGGTCGAGAATCCCATTCTCGAGACCGAGCCATAGCCATGTCTGCGTCAGCGAACGGGGCGTACGGAGAACCCGCGGCTGCGATAGTCGCTGACCGTCGCGAAGAGTTGGGCACCGTAGAAACTTATTTCGTTCGCACATTCATAGTCATTGTAGGGCGTGGACGCCCAATAGTAGCCGTGGTTGCCCACATATCTGACAACCGCGCCGTAGCGGTCGCCCGCCGCAGGCAAGAACACTGCACCAGCTGCCTCCATCTGCTTCCACTGGGCAAGGGTGTAGCTGTTGCGTGTCCATTCATAACCAAGCCCCGCAGTGAACGAACAACCCATAGGCAGTGTCCAACTGTCGGGCAGGATAATCAGTCCACCCACACCGTTGATGTTGCCATTGCCAAGTTTGGATGAGGCATTCGTGCGACTGAAGAGGAGATAGTTCCACTCAGATTGTGTCAAAGTGCGCCAATGATGGGCTACGTTACCCCCATTGCTGATGGCGTTGTGCCACGCCCAGTCGGCATCGGCGTATGCTCCCGTCAAACCATTGGTGTATGAACCGCCAGGAAAATAATCGCGGTTTCTTGTGCTAATTGACCACGGCTGGTAGCAAAACGCCCCGCTGTTCCACCCGCTGGTACCCCAGCCGAACAAGTCTATCCAACCACCGTAGGTAGAACTGATGTTACTATTGTCATCGCCCACATAATCGTATTGGTGCTCTGCAAAACGCCAAGTATCGCTGCTGGCCTGGTACTGTAGGTTGCCCGGCGAAAAGTGTACCTGCAGTGTGTCGCTCACTGAGAAGGCTCCTGGAAGACTCCTGTCGATTACTATTTCAGTGATGTGTTCTTTTTGGCAGCTTGCCAGCATCATTAATCCAGCCATCAGGCTGACTACCGCTATTGCATTTATTCTTTTCATAATACCTTAATTTTTGATTTTGTTTAACGTTCACTCACCACCGTTCTATCTCAAACGATCCTTTTTAACGCTGCAAATATACAACTTTTTTCGCAAACAAAGAATCTTTTACTATTCTTCCCTGCCTGTCAACGGTCCCATTCCAGTCATTTTGTACCTAAAAAAGAACATTTTTTGTCGTTTTTTGTACTTCTTTCGTTACAATTTCGTATCTTTGCAAAACGAAACGTTTCTCAACCGTTTGTTCTATTTAGCAATATATATGTTAGAAAGATTATATCATACCTATCTGCAGTCCCGCACGGTCACCACCGACTCGCGGCGTATCACCCCCGGCTGCCTCTTCTTCGCCTTCAAGGGCGAGACCTTTGACGGCAATGCCTTCGTGCCCCAGGCTCTCGAACAGGGTGCCGCTCTTTGCGTTATCAGCGACCCTCAATACAAAGTCGACGACCGCTGTATCGTGGTGCCCGACGTGCTCGCCACCCTTCAGCAGCTTGCCGCTCACCATCGTCGGCAACTCACCATCCCCTTCGTCGGCATTACTGGCACCAACGGCAAGACCACCACCAAAGAGCTTGTCCATGCCGTCCTGTCAAAAAAATACCGCACTCATGCCACGGCTGGAAACTTCAATAACCATCTCGGCGTACCGCTCACCCTCCTTGCCATCCCCGCTGACACCCAGATTGCCATCATCGAAATGGGAGCCAACCACCCCGGTGAAATCGATGCCCTCTGTAAAATCGCCGATCCCGACTTCGGCCTCATCACCAATGTAGGCCGCGCCCACCTCGAAGGATTTGGCGGTTTCGAAGGCGTTATTAAAACCAAAACCGAGCTTTATCGCCACCTTGCCGACAAGGGAGGTACCGCCTTCGTCAATGTCGACAACGACATTCTCGCTCAGCAGGCTAAGCTCTGCCAACTCGCTACCATCCCATACGGCCACACTGCCCCTGCCATGCCCGGCACCCTTGTCGGAAGCGATCCATACCTCCATTTCTATTTTGAAGTGGGAGACAACGTCTACAATGTCCACACTCACCTCTTGGGCAACTATAATTTTGATAACTGCATGGCTGCTGTCGCCATTGGAAGTCATTTCCATATCGAACCTTGGGACATAAAAGAAGCCCTCGAGCAATACGAACCTTCCAACAAACGTTCCCAGTACAAACAGACTGCCCGCAACACACTCTTCCTCGACTGTTACAACGCCAACCCTTCAAGTATGAAAGCGGCTATCGACAACCTCGGCAGTCTTTCCATGCCCGGCAAGATGGCCATCCTCGGAGCCATGCATGAACTCGGGGCTGAAAGCCATAGTGAGCACCAAGCCATCGTGGATCGTCTCACCGCAATGCCCGACCTCCAAGCCATCTTAGTCGGTCCCGAATTCAGTTTTGTCAACGACAATCCTGTCAATAGCCGCCTATTGTGGTTCCCCGATGTCGAGGCTGCCAAAAAACACCTCACCGACCATCCCCTCACCGGGCATACCATTCTCCTAAAAGGCTCCAACACCACCCGCATGTGGCTCCTTGAAGAGGTCTTGTGATTGCTTGATTGTTTGATTGCTTGATTGTTTGAGTGATTTGTTGATTGTATGATTGTCTGATTGCTTGATTGTTTGAGTATTTTTTCACTCAAGCATTAACACATTCAAGCATTCAAGCAATAATTCAAGCATTTACACATTCAAGCAATAATTCAAGCATTACAACGGCCACCCTTCGCTCCACCCGAGCTAAATATAGGAATAATGGAAAAATTAGGCTGAATTTTCCGGTTACTTTTGGATGGAATTCATCATCTCTTCAGTTCTTCGGTCTATTCTTCCGACATCACCTGCACCTTTACGCTGTCCTCCACTGATGCCTGTACGTGTTCCAACTGCTCGGATGTGACAATAATCTTTTCCAGTGGAGTGTCGAGCGCATGAAGCACTCTGAAGGCTGCACAGTGGGACAAATCAATCTCTTTGATACTCGTTTGGCGGATATAAAGCACCTCTAACTCTGGATTGTGGCTGATGTCGAGTTCTTCTATTCGTGGCGAAAATATGCAGAGCAACTCCACTAAATGTGTATTATGGCTCACATCAAGACTGTCCAGATCGGTATAACTAATCTCTACCACCCGCAGACTGTCGTTCCGGCTCAAGTCCAACTGCCGTAGCGGCGTCTCTAAAGCCACAAACTGCCTTAGCTGTCGCAGATAGCCCAATTCCACCTCCTTCAGCGGATTCTCGCTGCATACCAGCACCTCCAGGCCTCCAAGCAATTCCACACCCTTTAGCGACCGTATTCCTTTGCCATATACTTTCAGCACCTTCGCCTCACGTCCGGCTGAGGTACTTTTCAGCATCTCCCGCCGTGGCGTGAACAACCCCCAGCCATCCATACTGCCCTTATACGGCTCTGCGTAGCCCTGCTCAAGCAGATAGGCTCTGAATATCGGGTCCGGCACCCGTGCCACCTCCACGACACTGCCGCCCTCCAACTGCGGCTGCACCGAGGCGCAGCCGCAGCAGAGCAGCAACAAAGAGATGAAAATGGCAAGTCGCCGCATAGGTTACTGTAGCTTGAAATTGATGGGCATCACATACTTCGACCGTACTGGCTTGCCCTTGAATGTGGCGGGCTGCCATTTCGGCATGGACTTCACCACCCGCAAAGCCTCATCGTCGCACTCGCCGCCAATGCCTCGCATCAGCGTGGCATCCGCTATACTGCCGTCTGTCTCCACCACAAACTGCACATACACCTTGCCCTGCACCCCGTCAGCCTTGGCCTTCTCGGGATAAACGATAGACTTGGCAACGTAGTCGACCATAGCATCCTGACCTCCCAGATACTCGGCAAGGGCAAATCCATCCGCTGCATCCTCCTCGTTCCACCAACACAATGCGGCTGGATCCTTGCTCCACGCCACATCATACCACCGTGCAGCCGTGTCACCGTCGCGGTCCACCATGGGATTGAGTACCGCTTTTACCGACGACCCAAGCATCTCAGCAGTTTTTCCCGACAGTGGTTTCATGGGAACGATTATCGCTTTTACAGACTTCCCAAGTCCTTCCTTAAAGCGCACAGCTTCAGCCGAATCGGCAAACACCTTGTGGTTGTCCTCCTCTTCAAGCGGAATTATCACCCCCATAAACTCGCGCTCCACTAGCTGTCCGTCACGGTACGTGTCGATGAACGGATCCACCAAATAGGTACCGTCGGGGATAACGGCCTGCTGTTGCGCAGGCCCTTGGTTCTTGCAATTGGCAAAGAGCAGCAAAGCTGCCACTGGCAAGGCTGCTAATGCCTTGACCCACCCTTTGTGGGATTTAGGTTGTTTCATCATGGTAATACGTTTTTTGATTGTTGAAAAATGAAAACTATTGACTATCGGGACATACTTCATCCCAGAGATTTGACAATATAGCAGAGCGAGATAACGTTTGTACGACCCCTCATCACCTTGCCGCAGCACCGCCTCGTCGGCTAGATACTCATGCACCTCGCACAAATCGCGCTCATACAGCCATACAAACGGGTCGAACCACAGCAGACAGCAGACCGTCTGCACCGCCAGCCTGTCCCAACTGTGCCCCTGAGCGGCGTGCAACCGTTCGTGGCACAGCACCTGCTGCAACTCGGCATCGCTCATGCCACCGCGACCCACGACAATATAGCGGAAGAAAGAGAACGACGGCTCCTCGCTGTCGGTCACCGCCACACGGAAACGTCCCTGACGGACATACGTGTACCTGCGCAGCTTGTGCCACAACACACCATAACGCACTGCCAGCAAAAGCACACTCACCGCTACCCCAGCCCAATAAATCACGCCCAACACCGTCCACACATCCAAACTGCCAGCAACCCCCACATTATCTCCAACCACTGGCTGCTGCACAACGTCCACGGGAGCAGATTGCCCAGGAGCAGGCAACTCCAGCAGATAGCCGCCACCCCCCATAGCAGATGGCGCGACAACGGCAACTTGCGGATGCACCAACGGCAACAACAAACTCATCCCCAGCGTTGCCAACAGAAAGAAACGATTTACATTCAGGCAATGTTCCCGCCGCAACAGCAAGCGGTACAGTCCCCAGAACAAAGCAGTGCCCACAACGGCAAAAAACAGATAGCGTATCATTTCTCTAACTCTTTGGTTAATGATTCAAGATCCTCGAGTGTCACCGCCTTCTTGTCGACTAGAAACGACACCATACTGCGGAACGACGACCCGAAATAATTCTTCGCCACACGGCCCAGCATCTGCCCCGAGTACTCCTCCCGGCTGACGATGGGATAATATCGGTTAGCCTTGTTGAAGGTCTCGTGAGCCACAAACCCCTTCTTCTCTAATATTCTTACAATAGTAAGGATAGTATTATAAGCAGGCCTGGGCTCCTCGATGGCATCTGAATCATCGTTGCTCCCATTCGGTCGCGATGATATTGCCGCCACAATCTCGTTGGCGAACCCCTGCCCGACAGTCCATATCGCCTGCATTACCTGCTCTTCGGCTTTTGTCAATTCTTTTGTTTCCATATGCTATAATATTATTTTATTCTGTTTATTCATTCGACTCTCAGTAAGAAGCATTGCCTTGCCCGGCAGCTTGTGAGAAAGATTTCTCCCGCTGTGGCAAGCGGCAAACCCCAGAACTGTACAGAACAATGCGCACCATATAAAAGCCCTATTCATAGTATAAAAATTAATTGTATAACTATGTTTTTAGTTTAGTAACGGAAAAAAGATTTTATTATTGCATACAAAACCCAAAAAAATTTCAATAATATTACACTTGTTATGCATTTGTGTTTCACTATCAGTGTGTTACATCAATGAGAAAGAATTGTATTTGTAGTGGTTAGCAATCGAAGGTAGAGGCTTGGCGCAAAAAAAAGCCCTGCACGAGGCAGGGCTTCTGAATAAAATGAAAAAGAAAAGTTTACAAAACAAAGCGGATACCGAATTCGTGAATCTTCTTGTCGCCGGAGGTGTAGGTGGGGAGTATGTTGAAATAGATTTCGGTACCGGGGGAGAAGATTAACCAGCGGCTCTGGGTGCCGATGGCAGCGTCGAGACGGAATTTGTTGAACTTGGCACCTTCAGCGGCTTTGGTGCCGAAGTTGAATCCGGGAACTACGCCGATATACCAGCCATGGTCGTTGTCTTTGCTGATGTGGCTGAGTTTGATGGGGATGAGGATAGAACTGAAGGTTCTGGACTGCTCTTTACCGTCGAAGTCGGAACGGGTGATGGAGTCGGCAAAATCAGCGTGGCTGAAGAGGTGGCTGTAGGTGAGGTAGGTGAGGCGATAGCCAAGGCCGATGTTGATGTCCCAGTGTTTGGCGATGGGGCGATGGTAGTCGAAGGTTATGCCGATGTTGCCACCAATGCTGTTGTAGAAACTATTGTAGGTGTACATGCGGCGGTCGGTGACGATTGATACCGAAGGGTCGGCAGTGAAGTTGGGATGACGGTTCCAAGCAGCGTAATGCTCTTGACGTTTGCGTTTTTTCTCGGCTTTTTTCTGTTCGGCTTTGGCTTTGTTCTCAGCCTTGGTTTGCTCGCGTTTAATGCGGTCTTGCTCTTTCTTGGCGGCTTTTTCAGCTTCTGCCTGTTGCTCTTTCTGGAGTTTTTGCTGTTCTTTCATGCGTTCTTCCTGAGCTTTTTTGGCGGCTTTCTGCTGTTCTTCGAGCAGTTTCTCCTGCTCTTTCTGCTGCTGTTTCATGAGCTCTTGCTGTTCTTTCTGCTGTTGTTTGAGCAGGGCTTCCTGCTGTTTGGCACGTTCGATGGAATCGTTGCTTTGAGCGTAAGCAGCACCGGCGGTGAGAGCCAGGGCAATTAAAAGAATGTAAAATTTCTTCATATTATTAAAGTTTTAAAAATTGAGTTAATAACGTAAGGGGACGCATATTATTGTATTTCCGTATAAAAAAATAATAAAAAAAGAGAGACCGTTGAATGTCTCTCTTTTTTCAGTCGGGGCGAAAAGACTCGAACTTTCGACCCCTTGCACCCCATGCAAGTGCGCTAGCCAACTGCGCCACGCCCCGAACTTGTTTTTGTTCCGATGGTGATTATCTACTCTCGAAAACGGTTGCAAAAGTACTACTTTTTTTTGGTATGGCAAAATTTTTTTTTATATTTTTTCTGCCAAGGGTATGAAAAGGTTATTCAACAGGCTATGGTACAATGGGGTATCACTTGGAAAATAATTCTACAAATACCTCGTTCCCCTTGTAGTCTCCAATAGGTTTTTCGGGGTTTAGGTTACCGTTTTTGAATGAAAGTTGGCTGTTGGTGGGTAGGCAAGATTCAAGAAAACGGCGCATATTGCTGATTCTGCGTTCAATAACAAGATTATTGTAGGAAGCATCGTCCGACTGGGTGCAGTATAATGTGAATTGTACCAGCACGTTAGGATTCACGCGCAAATAATTAATTATGTCGCGAAGGCTTGCCTGTGCGTCGGAACTGAGTTCAACCTCGGTTTCGGATTGATAGAGGTTGTCAAAGATGAGGGGTCGTCCGAACGGGAGGGATGCGAGGGTGACGTTGCGGTATTGTGTAGCGACGAGGAGGTCTTCGTTGAGGCGGAGTAGTGTGAGGTCGTTTTCGAAGAGGAAGTAGTTGGTTTTTGACACGGTAAGAGTGTAGTCATCGCCGGGGAGTGCGAAGAGGTTGTAGTTGCCCGAGGCGTCGGTGGTGGCGTCGGCCACGAAGTGCCCGTTGGAAAGGAGTTTTATTTCGGCTTGAGGTACGGGGAGACCTTTTTCGTCGGTGACTTTTCCTTTAAGCATTACACCTTCGAGTTGGCCTTGGAAGGTGAAGAGTTCTTCCTTGCCGTTGCGGGTGGACATCCAATAGCCTTTGTTGGCAGCGGTGTCGAAGGCTATTTCCCAGTCGTCGCCGTTGCTGTTGAAGGGGGCGGGGAGGGGTTGGACGATGTAGTTGGCAAAGATTATGTCGTCGACTTTGGTGCCGGATTTCAGTTTGACAGAGTAGAGGTTGAAACCATGCGGCGCGCCTGCCACGCCGTCGGAAGCGAAGATGAGGTAGTCGCCGTAGAAGACGGGGTACATCTCGTTGCCCGGGGTGTTGATGACGTTGCCGAGGTTGATGGGTTTGGACCAGCGGGTGCCATTGTAGAAGGAGTACCAGAGGTCGTATCCGCCAAGACCTACCTTGCCTTTGGCGGCAAAGATAAGGGTGTTTCCGTCGGACGAGAAAGTGGGGTGGCTGACGTCTTTGAACCAAGCGCGGATGTCGACGCGGCGGTTTTTGCGGAAGTGAGAGTTGGTGTGTTTGTTAAAGTCGTAGGAGCTGGACTCGGTGGGGCGGGAGAAGTAGAGGAGGCTGTCGCGGTTGTTGCGGATGATGTAGTCGGCGCCGTCACATAGGGGGCCGAAGAGGGTGTCGGGGAGTAGGCCGGTGATGGTGCCGTTGGTAGTGGCGGCACTGACGAGAACGCCGCTCTGGGAGGCGTAGAGACGGCCGTCGACGACGGAAAGATTGGAGAGTCCCCAAGGGAGGCGGAGGCTGCTGACAGGACGTGCGGTGACAGGGTGGATGGACTGCGCCGTGAGGGTCAGTGCAGGGAGGAGGGCGAGGATGTGGAGGATTTTTTTCATGACTGTTGCTGTTCGAAGGCTATGGGGAGGGCTTCGCCCATGTCGTTGATATAATGGAAGGTCAACCCTTTGAGGTATTCGGCGGGGATGTCTTCGATTTCGCGGCGGTTGTCTTCGCAGAGGATGATGTCGGTGATTTCAGCACGTTTGGCAGCAAGGATTTTCTCTTTGATGCCTCCGACTGGGGTGACGGCGCCACGGAGGGTGATTTCGCCCGTCATGGCGACGGTGGGGATGACTTTTTGCTGGGTGAAGGCGGAGACCATTGCAACGAACATGGTGATGCCTGCCGAGGGGCCGTCCTTGGGGGTGGCACCTTCGGGAACATGGATGTGGATGTTGCTGTTCTCGATTTTCTCTGGGTCGACGCCGAAGCGTTCGGCATTGGATTTGAGGTATTCGAAAGCGAGGGTGGCGGATTCTTTCATCACGTCGCCGAGGTTTCCGGTCATGGAGAGGGTGCCTTTGCCTTTGCTGAGACTGGATTCGATAAAAAGTATTTCTCCTCCTACTTGGGTCCAGGCCAGTCCGGTGACAACGCCGACTTTGGGCTGTTTGCCGCGGCGTTCGCTGTTGTGGATGGGGAGACCCAGGATGTCTTTGAGTTCGGAGATTTTGACGTTTTTGTCGGGCTCGGTGCCGTTGGCCATTTGTACGGCACGGCGGCGGACTATCTTGGCGATAGTTTTTTCGAGTTGGCGGACGCCACTCTCACGGGTGTAGTCGTTGATGATGGCGGTGAGGACTTCTTTGCTGAAGCGGAGTGCTTTTTTGGGGAATCCGTGTTCGCTGAGCTGACGCGGGATGAGGTGGCGTTGTGCAATTTCGATTTTTTCCTCGAGGATGTAACCGCTGAGGTCGATGACTTCGAGACGGTCGAGCAGGGCGGGCTGGATGGTGCTGAGGGTGTTGGCAGTGGCGATAAAGAGGACGTGGGAGAGGTCGTAGTCGAGGTCGAGGTAGTTGTCGTGGAATGCGGAGTTCTGCTCGGGGTCGAGGACTTCGAGGAGGGCGGACGTGGGGTCACCGTTGTGGCTCATGCCCTGTACTTTGTCAATTTCGTCGAGTACAAAGACTGGGTTGCTGACGCCCGCTTTTTTGATGTTTTGAAGTATGCGGCCGGGCATGGCGCCGACATAGGTACGGCGATGGCCTCGGATTTCGGCTTCGTCGTGGAGGCCGCCGAGCGCGACGCGGACGTATTTGCGGTTCATGGCTTCGGCGATGCTTTTGCCGAGGGAGGTTTTGCCGGTGCCCGGAGGACCTACGAGGCAGAGTATGGGGCTTTTGAGGTTGCCTTTGAGCTGGAGGACGGCGATGTATTCCACGATGCGTTCCTTGACTTTTTCCATGCCGTAGTGGTCGCGGTCAAGAATTTTCTGGGCGTGGGTGGTACGAAGGTCGTCCTTGCTGTATTCGTTCCACGGCATGTCGAGGAGCTGTTCGATATAATTGAGCTCGACGGTGTAGTCGGGTGTCTGGGAGGGGGTACGGCGCAGTTTTTCCATGCTACGCTGGAAGGCTGCCTCTACTTGTTCGTTCCAGTGTTTTTTGGCAGCGCGTTCGACAAGACGGTCGAGGTCTTGGTCGGGAGTGGAGCCACCCAGTTCGTCCTGGATGACCCGCATTTGCTGGTTAAGGAAGTATTCGCGTTGCTGACGGTCCATTTCCTGACGGGTTTTGTCCTGTATGTCGTCGCGGACGCGGAAGTATTCAGTTTCTTTTTCAAGGTATTCGAGGAGCTTTTCGGCTCGCTGTTCGTAGCCTTGATATTCGAGAAGTTTTTGCTTTTCGTCGACGGGTATGTCGAGTTGGGAGGCTATGAAATTGAGGAGTATGCGGTCGCTGTTGATGTTGCCGAGAGAGTTGAAGTAGTCTCTTGGGTTTGGACCCTGGCCGTTGGATTTCATCTGCTGGAGGTCGGAGAATTCCTTGCGGATGCTGAGAACGCGGTTGTGGAAGGTGCGGGGGTGGCGTATGTCAGTGTTGTCGTTGATGAGTGAAGCCTGACCGCGGTAGAAGGGAGTCTTTGCGGTGATAGAGGAGAGAAGGCATTTCATGGAGCCTTGGAGGATGGCCATGTGGTTGTTGCGAGGCAGCTGAATGACGCGGATGACACGGGCGATGACGCCGATGGGGTAGAGGTCTTCGAATTCGGGGTCTTCGATGTCGTTGCGTTGAGCGGTGACGATGATGCGTTCGTCTTTTTTCTCGGCAGCACGAAGGAGGGTGAGGGAGGCTTTGCGGCCCACACTGATGGGGATGACGACGCCGGGGAAGAGAACGTTGCCGTGGAGGGGGAGTAGGGGCATGTCGTCGGGGAGGGCGTCTTCGTGGAGGAGGAAGGACTCGTCGTCTTCGGTAATAAGGGGTATGATTTCAGCCCGGGCAGAGATTCCGTCGAAGTCTTGTGCTTCGAATGCCTCGAGCTCATCCTTTAATATATCCATCTCTAATCTTTCTTCGGGTGTTTTGTTTTTCTTCATTGTGAGGGCTGTTTTTTCGGCACAGCGGGTGCCGCTCGTTTTACGTTTAGCAGTTGGTAGGATTTATGCTTATACGTAAAAACGGGAAAAAAGTTTCAGTTCTCCTTGTCTTGTTGGTCTTGTTTTTTGTTCTCGAAAAAAATCTCTATGTTCTTTACAATCCAGTTGATGAAAAGGATGACGAGAACGGCGATGGCAGCCTGGCGCCACATGCCGTAGCCACACAGACACCCGACGGCGGCGCTGCACCAGACGGTGGCGGCGCTGTTGAGTCCGTGAATGGTGAAACCGTCCTTCATGATGGCGCCGGCACCGAGGAAACCGACGCCGGTGACTACTTGGGAGAGGACGCGCAGGTTGTCGTTGTTGACGAGGCCGCCTGATTTGATGGCGGTTTGGATGACGCTCTCGGAGAGTAGTATGAAAAGGCATGCTCCCACGGCCACCATAGCATTGACGGCAAGGCCGGCGTTGCGCTTGCGCATCTGGCGTTCGGCACCGATGAGCAATCCGGCTACGAGGGCGCAAAGGAGTCTGTTGATAAATACGTCGTATGGCATGATTCTTTACTTTGGCGGAAGTGGCATGGGGTTAAAGGTTGTCTTGGTCGGGCTGCGGTGTCTCGTCGGTGGCCGAAATGACCACGACAATCTCTCCTTTGACCTCTTTGGCACTGAAGTGTGCGAGCAATTCGGAGAGGGTACCGCGGGCGGTCTCGGCATGGAGTTTGCTGATTTCGCGCGAGACGCTTGCCTGGCGTTCGCTGCCGAGGACGGGAATCAGCTCTTCGAGGAGTTTGACCAGTCGGTAGGGCGACTCGTATATGACCATGGTTCGTTGTTCGTTGGCCAGTTGGCGGATGGCAGTTTGTCTTCCTTTTTTGTGGGGGAGGAAACCGAGAAAGACGAACCGGTCGCAAGGGAGGCCGCTGTCGACCAGTGCGGGTACGAAAGCAGTGGCACCCGGGAGCGTTTCGACGGGGATGTCGTTGCGCACGGCTTCACGTACCAATAAAAAACCGGGGTCGCTGATGCCGGGGGTGCCGGCGTCGGTGACCAGAGCAATGGTTTGACCACTGAGCAGACGGTCGACGATGCGTTGGAGAGTCTGGTGTTCGTTGAAGATGTGGTAGGCTTGCAGGGGGGTGTCGATGCCGTAATGCTGCATAACGACACGCGAAGTGCGAGTGTCTTCAGCCAGAATGAGGTCTGCCCCCTTCAGCACCTCGACGGCACGGTAAGTCATGTCGCCGAGGTTGCCGACAGGTGTGGGGACGAGATATAATTTCATTATTCTTCCTCGAAATCGTCGGGTATCTCCATATCGTGGTAGACGTTGGTAACGTCGTCGTCCTCTTCAAGGATTCCGATAACCTTCATGACCTTGCGGATGGTCTCTTCGTCTACCTGGCGAAGGGTGTTGGGAATACGCTGGAGTTCGGCGGTCTCGCACTCGATACCTTTCTGTTCGAGCATCTTGACCATGTTGCCGAAGTCTTCGTAGGCGGTGTAGAGGGTCAGGTATTCGTCGTCGGCTTCCATTTCTTCAAGGCCACCGTCAATGAGTTCCATTTCCAGTTCGTCGATGTCCATGTCGGGTTTACGGGGAATTACGAAAACGCCCTTGCGGGTGAACAGGAAAGCGAGGCTGCCGTTGGTTTCCAGTGTGCCGCCGTTCTTGTTCATGATAGACTTAATGTTGGCAACGGTGCGGTTGTTGTTGTCTGAGAGGGCCTCGATGAAAAGGGCTATGCCGTGGCTGACGTGGCACTCGAAAGTGAGTTCCATCATCTGGGCGGCATCCT
The DNA here is from genome assembly GCA_900317955.1 of uncultured Bacteroidales bacterium. Classification (GTDB taxonomy): domain Bacteria; phylum Bacteroidota; class Bacteroidia; order Bacteroidales; family P3; genus Colimorpha. The sequence goes on along the minus strand of ONIP01000028.1, from coordinate 21,763 downwards.
TGTCGTTGGCCTTGTTGATAGAGCGCTGCAGGGTGTCTTTGGGCATGTTGCAGCCACGGGCGTTCTGGACGAGAAGACGCAGGCGGGGGTTGCTGTCGGGATCGGGGCCACCTTCGCGCACGGCAATGGTGACTTGTTTCAGAATGTTACTCCACTGTTTGGAGCGTTTGGCATCGGCTGCGCCTTTGGCTCTTTTAATCTTTGACCATTTGTTGTGTCCTGACATAAATAATTACTTTTTTATATATTAATACTATTATAAAACTTTTCTATTTGATGAAGAATTTGAGATAAGTGATAGGTTTTCCTTCGGCAAGGAACATGCGTTCGTAGAAGGTTTGGGTCATCTGGGCTTCGCGCAGGCAGGGGATTTCGGGATGTTGGTCGGCCGGGGTGGCATAGAGGTTGGCGGTGGCGTACTCGGTACGGTAGCCTGCGGGGGCTATCACTTCGTCGCGTGTGTATTCGTGCAGTTCGAGGGAGTCGGTTTTCAGATGGATGGGCGAGCCGGGTTGGAGGAAGTGTTTGTAGTAGTTGAGGAAGCGTTCGCAGGTGAGGCGTTTGAATTCTTTCTTGGGTTGGGGGTCGGGGAAGGTGATCCAGATTTCGGAGACCTCGTCGGCATCGAAGAAGTTTTCAATCAGTTCAATCCTTGTGCGTATGAAAGCCACATTCTGCATTTTCTCTTCGACAGCGGTCTTGGCGCCGCGCCAGAGACGGGCACCCTTGATGTCGACGCCGATGAAGTTGCGTTCGGGGTGGATGCGGGCAAGGCTGATGGTGTAGTCGCCTTTGCCGCAACCGAGTTCCAAGGTTATGGGGTTGTTGTTGCCGAAATGCTCGTGCCATTTACCCTTTTTGGGAAAACCCTCCTCTTTCAACATCTCGTAGGAGACTTGAAAGAGGTTGGGGAATGTGAGGTTTTCGGCGAACCGCTCTAACTTGTGATGACCCATAGATTACTCTTGCAGTGGCGATTCGGATTATTCGTTGAAGTTGTAGATTTTCACATCGCTCTTGTACCACGATTTGATGTGACGCTCGAGGGCTTCGGCGGCGGTGCGAGTGGGTGCAGACCCCATGCTGACGTAGTATCCGCCTGACTTGCTGATAATGTAAGCGTCGCTGCCAAGGGCTTTGAGCTGGTTGGCACACTTGTTGGCAGATTTCTTGGAAGTGAAGAATCCGGCCACGATGTCGAATCCCTGCTTACTGTTCTTGAAGGTGGGGGCTTCGGGGACAACTTCTTCGTAGGGGGCGGTGGTAGGCTGTTTGGCAGCGTTGGCTTTGGCATTTGCGTTGGCACCGCCTCCGTTGGCTCCATAGCCATAGCCGTAGCCGTCGGCTCTGAGACCCAAGGCGGCCACTACATCGTCGAGAATATCGCCGAGGAGGTCGTAGTCCATCAGTTCTTCCTGCACTTTGCAGCGGTAGTAAAGTGCGCCGACATTTTTGTATGAATCGTAGTGGCTGTCAAGCCAGAGGTTCTTGTGGGGGAAGAAACGCTTGGGAGAGTAACCTTCTACCATCAACTCGTGAAGGCGGCCGTCGGCATAGTCGCCGATTTGTGCCATGACGGCGGCAAAGGCATTTCCGTAGTTGTTGGCAAGAAGGAAGGTACGGACGTAGTCGCCCATAAAGGTGATTAGCTGACCTTTGGTGCGGGCGATGTCGTTCTCGTTGAATTTCAACAGGGGGTAGTCGGTTTCGTCGAATTCTTCTGGGTAGAGTAATTCCACTTCGCGGGCGCAGCTAACACCCTTTTTGACGGGCTGGTATACCTGGGTGAAGTAGTACCCGGCTGCTGCCAGCAAGAGGAGCAGCAGGATGATGAGAATCCAAAGCCCCGTATGGCTTTTTTTCTCTTTCTTGTGCTTTTCCTTCTTGGGAGAGCTTTCGGCTTTGAGGGCGGCCTTGGCGGCTTTTTCGCGTTCTTTGGCCTCTTTGGCAGCGTTTTTTTCGCGTTCCTTGGCGGCGTTGCGCTCGGCCTCTTCAGCGGCCTTGCGGGCTTCAGCGGCAGCTTTGCGGGCCTCTTTCTCGGCCTTGGCGGCGGCTTTCTCGGCACGGCGGGCCTCTTTGGCGTCTTTGGGCGAGGAAGGTATCTCGTCGAGCATGCGTTTCACCTCCGACAGATGGGCGGCAGACTGTGCAGCGGCGGCTGCTTCGGCCGTCTTGGTGATGATAGGTTCGGGTTTGACAGGCTCGACCTTGACCGGTTCGGGTTTGACGGTTTCGACTTTTACAGGTTCGGGTTCAGGGGCAGGAGCAGGCTTTTCGGCCGCGGGTTCAGGCTTTGGAGCAGGTTTTTCGGCCGTGGGTTCGGGTTTGGGAGCCGGTTTCTCGGCCACGGGTTCAGGCACGGGAGCGGGTTCCGGTTCGGGCTGAGGCTTGGGAGCGGGTTTCTCGAAGGCGGCAAAGGGGTCGGCCACGGCTTTTGGTGTGTAGGTAGACACGTTCTCCAAGGGTTGTTCATGCTTCTTGCCGGCATCCAGATCAAGACCTTCGATTGCATCAAATCTAACCTTACTACCCACTAATTTCATACTGCCTATACCCGGGAACTCATGACCATTGGGGTTGCGTTGGAGTTTGTCCTTCAAGGCGGCGACATAGTTCACCCACATCTGCTCGGCTATTTCGTTGGTGACGCACTCTCTGTCGGCTATGCGGCGCACGATGGCCTTGTTGCCCGACAGCGAGTCGACCATCGCCACCGTACGGCGCGCGGGATGATAGGTGCCCGTGGCGGCATCGTGATGGGCGCTTACATTGCTGCTTGACAGGGTCCCCATTCCGGGAAACTCAACCACATTGCCCTCTTGAATGAATTCTACGATAAGTTCTGTTATATTCATAGGTTTGTATTTTTTATCTTTTTAGAATGTTAGTCAAATATTGTTCGGCCGCTTTCATGTCCTCGGGGGTGTCGATGCCGATATTGGCGGCTTCGGTCTCGCCCACATGGATGCGATAGCCGTTTTCCAGCCACCGCAGTTGCTCTAACGATTCGCTGGTTTCCAAGGACGATTGGGGCAGGCTTACCAGTTTCTCCAGTGTCGCTGTGCGGAAGGCGTATATGCCCACATGTTTGAAGTAGCGTTGCTGCTCCAGCCATTCGGCGGGTTCGGCTCCGCGGAGATAGGGCAGGGGCTGGCGGCTGAAATAAAGGGCTTGGCCCTCTTTGTCGCACACCACTTTCACATTGTTGGGCGAAAGCAGTTCCTCGGTGCTGCGGATGGGGGTTTTGAGGGTGGCGATACAGGTATCGGGCTGCGAAAAGGCGGCTATAAGGCTATGCAGTTGGCCGGGTTGCACGAAGGGTTCGTCGCCCTGAACGTTGATGGCTACATCGAAAACATTCCCTTGTTCCTTCATACGTTGCAGCACTTCTCCGCAACGGTCGGTGCCGCTGCGGTGGTGGTTGCCGGTCATCACCACCCGTCCGCCGAAAGCCTCCACGGCCTGCGCAATGCGGTTGTCGTCGGTGGCTACAACGGCCTCGTCGAGACCGGAGACCGACGACACGCGCTCCCACACCCATTCTATCACTGGCTTGCCACCAAGCAGGGCAAGGGGTTTGCCGGGGAACCGGGTCGAAGCGTACCGCGCGGGAATTATGGCCAATACTCTCATTTTATGAAAACAAAGAGTTTATTTCGGCATCAATCATGTTGTAGACCAAGCCCAAGTCCTCGTCGCGTTCTACGAAGTCCAGTTTGGTGAGGTCTACGATGATGTATTTGCCTTTGTTATACTTTTCCATCCAGTCCTCGTAGCGTTTGTTCAATCCGGTGAGATAGTCGAGGCGTATGCTGTTCTCGTAGTCACGGCCACGGGCTTGGATATGGCGAATCAGCGTGGGGACATCGGCGCGGAGATAAATCAACAAATCGGGTGGCTGGAGGAAGGAGGAGACCAATTCGAACGTATGCTGGTAATTGTCAAAGTCCCTTGTGTTCATCAGCCCCATGGCATGGAGGTTGGGGGTAAAGATGTAGGCATCCTCGTAGAGGGTGCGGTCCTGGATGATGTTTTTGTTTTCCTTCCGTATGTCCAGCAGTTGGCGGGTGCGGGTGTGGAGATAGTATATCTGGATATTGAACGACCACCGGCGCATATCCTCATAGAAACTGTTGATGTATGGGTTGGTCTCTGTAGACTCGTAAATGGGGCGATAGCCGTAGTGGCGGGCCAACAATTTTGTCAGTGCCGTCTTCCCCGAGCCGATATTTCCAGCAATAGCGATGTGCATAATACGTCATAATTTGCCTATCCGTTTGGGCGACAAAAGGATAGGCTTATTATATTACTATTTTGTAAAAGGCAAATATACAAAAAAAATCCGAGACAGCAGAAGTTTTTGCAAAAAAACTTGTTGCGGAGGCTTTGGTCGGTTAGTCGCTTAATCGCTTAATCGGTTAGTGGCTTAATCGCTTAATCGGTTAATGGCTTAATCGGTTAGTCGCTTAATCGGTTAGTCGCTTAGTGGCTTAGTCGGTTAATGGCTTAATCGCTTAGTCGCTTAATCGGTTAGTCGCTTAGTCGGTTAATAGCTTATTTAAGAGTCAAGGACTAACGAATTAACACATTCTGAATTCGTTAATTCGTTAATTCGTAAATTCGTGAATCTTTTTGATGAGCCAAGGACTAACACATTAGAATTCGTAAATTCGTTAATTCGTAAATTCGTGAATCTTTTGATGCGCCAAGGACTAACACATTAACACATTAACACATTCACACATTCAAAAAATGTTTTTTCAAATCGTATACAATAAAAAACCGACTTGCGCGTTATGAATATTTTAGAAAAAAAAGAAATAAGTTAGAAATCAAAATATTAGTATCAAAAACACAATCACAATGAGTTTGATAAAATCCATCTCAGGTATCCGCGGCACCATTGGCGGCCGTCCGGGCGAGGGGTTAAGCCCTCTTGACGTTGTGAAATTCACTTCGGCGTTTGCAACATTCCTGCAACAGCGCAGCAAAGGCAAACGGCTCACCCTCGTGGTGGGGCGCGACGCCCGCCTCTCCGGCGCGATGGTAGACCGCCTTGTGGTCGGAACCCTGCAGGGTATGGGCATAGACGTTATCGAGACAGGTCTCTCCACCACTCCCACAACCGAAATGTCGGTAATCGATAAACATGCCGACGGCGGCATCATCATCACAGCCAGCCACAACCCCAAACATTGGAATGCCCTGAAACTGCTCAACGCCCGCGGCGAGTTCATCGACGCCGCCGAAGGGGCCGAGGTGCTGCGTCTGGCCGAGAGCGAAGAGTTGAACTTCGCCGAAGTGGACCACCTGGGGCAGGTGACCGTCGACAACGATACCATCGACCACCATATTGAGCGCGTACTGCAGTTGAAACTGGTAGACGTCGAAGCCATACGCAAAGCCAATTTCAAGGTGGCTGTCGACGCCGTCAACTCCACTGGCGGCATGGCCATCCCGCGCCTGCTGCGAGCCTTGGGGGTGAAAGACGTAGTTGAACTCAACTGCGATGCCACAGGCCATTTTGCCCACAACCCCGAGCCTATCCCTGCCAACCTGACCGACATCTCGCGCGTGGTTCGTGAGAACCGGTGCGACCTTGGCGTGGTGGTAGACCCCGATGTCGACCGTCTTGCCTTGGTATGCGAGACCGGCGAGATGTTCGGTGAAGAATACACCCTGGTCAGTGTGGCCGACTATGTGTTGCAGCACACACCCGGCAACACCGTGTCGAACCTCTCCTCCTCGAGGGCGTTGCGCGATGTCACCCGCCAGTATGCCGGATGCGAGTACAATGCCGCCGCTGTGGGAGAAGTGAACGTCACCACCAAGATGCGCGAGACAGGCGCCGTCATCGGAGGCGAAGGCAACGGAGGCGTCATCTATCCCGAGTTGCACTATGGCCGCGACGCGCTGGTGGGCGTGGCCTTGTTCCTCACCCTTCTGGCCAAACGCGGTATCAAGGTCAGCGAGTTGCGCAAGACCTATCCCGACTACATAATCTCCAAGAACCGCATCGACCTCACCCAGGGGATGGATGTCGACGGCCTGCTGAAACGTTTGGCCGACAAGTACAACGCCACCCCCGGATGCAAAGTCACCACCATCGACGGTGTCAAGATCGATTTCGAAGACGGCTGGGTGCACCTGCGCAAGAGCAACACCGAGCCCATCATCCGCATCTACAGCGAAGCCCACACCGAAGCCCGCGCCAACCAACTCGCCGAGCAGGTGAAAGCCGAAGTGGATTCATAACGTGTTAATGTGTTTTTTGAATGTGTGAATGTGTGAATGTGTTAGTCCTTGGCGCATCAAAAAGATTCACGAATTTACGAATTTACGAATTCTAATGCGTTAGTCCTTGGCGCATCAAAGATTTACGAATTCACAAATTGACGAATTAACGCATTCAAATACTACTGATGTAACCTTGATACCTTCTCCAAAATATATTGGTATAGAAGGTATAACGGTGTGCTACGGTCGTGATTAAGGGAGAAGTTAGTGTTTGTTATTTTGGTATTTTTTTATTAGATGTTTCACGCCAGGCTTGAGAAGTTCGGGTTGAATGATGCTGAGGTTAACTTGGAATTCGTGCATTAGTTCGGGATAGAAACTGCACATGCGGTAAGCGAGTTTCATGCAGAGTGCTTGCACGCCGGGCGGCTCCTGTATCAGGCGCATATGGAGCAGGCAGAAGTCGAGAAAGTCCGTGTTGATTTCCTCTTCGAGGATAGGCTGTTTTTCTACAAGGCAAAGCGTGAGTCTGCGAAGAGGTGTGTCGGGAGTGGTCATGGCCAGGTTGATGAGTCGGTCGTGCGGCAAGGTAAGGATTAGGGAGATTGGTTTGTGGGTCAAGACCCAGGCCGCATTCCGGGCTACGCGGATGTCTTCGTGGTCAAGGTAACCCAACAAGAGCGGACAGGGTGCCGCTTTGGCAAGCTTTAGGACGTCAGAAATGCCCTTGACGTCGTGCAGCTGTTGCGAAAAATCGTAGTCTTTCATACAGAGAAAAGCAAATTGGATTCGGATTGCAAAGATACATAAAAAACTTGGATTGCGCATATCAGTACGAATGACATGGGCACAAATTTGCATTAAACCAAGATGGTTTCTGTTTTTTGTGTCTACTTTATTAAACTGGTACACTTATTAAACTGGTACACCATAGTGACACCTGAACATAATATTTTTCTATTATAACAGAAAAAACTTATAAGAATTTTCTATTATAATCGAAAAATCTTATTATTTTTGCAGTCGGAAATACATGACAAGATGAAAAAAATAGCATTATTTGTAGCAGTGGCACTGGCTGCCACATTGTTGATGGTTGGCTTCAGACAGAAGGCAGACCCCGTTCAGTCTCAGGATAAGCAAGAGGCGACCGTTTATTTGACAAGAGAAATTAGCCCAGAGGCACTTGTGAGGATTTACAAGGCATTGGGTGTTCCAGCCAAGGGACGTGTGGCAATCAAGATGAGTACTGGCGAGGGCAGCAACCCTAACTACCTGAAACCAGAACTTATCAAGAATCTGGTCTTCGAGGTGGATGGTACCATAGTGGAGTGCAACACCGCCTACACCAGCGGCCCCCTTAACAAGAAAGACGACCGTAACACATCGGAGAATCACTGGAAAGTCATCGAACGACACGGGTTCACCCAGTATTTCCCCGTGGATATTATGGACGAGTACGACGAGATTCGCATCCCCGTCAAGGACCAGAAGCACATCAAGTATGACATCGTAGGCGGTCATATAGCCAACTACGACTTCATGATAGCCCTCAGCCACTTCAAAGGTCACCCCATGGGGGGCTACGGCGGAGCACTGAAAAACCTCTCGATTGGATGTGCCAGCAAGAACGGCAAGGCTTATATCCACTCGGCAGGGAGAATGGAGAAACTCGACATGCTGAAGCTTTGGACAAAGTATGTCAATGACCAGGAGGGATTCCTTGAGAGTATGGCTGCCGCTGCACAGGCTGTGACAAACTACTTTAACAAGAAAGAGGGCATCATATACATCAACGTGATGAACAACATGAGCATAGACTGCGACTGTGTTGACCACCCTGCACCGGTGAAACTTGAAGACTATGGCATACTGGCTTCCACCGACCCAGTGGCCCTTGACCAAGCTTGCATCGACATCATTAATAATCAGGAGGTGACGGCCACCAACGACCCCACCGACTTGCTTAGCCGCATTGACAAACAGCATGGAGTCCACACAATTGAGTATGCTGAAGCCATAGGCCTCGGCACGAGGAAATACAAGATTGTAAGTATTGACAAATAAAGAAGAATCGGAGAAGCACTTATTTCGAAGAAAAAGAGATAGCCGCCTCTTGAATCCGTACTTTCGCATTCAAGGTAAGGAAGTCGCCGTGGGCGGCCAAATATTGAAACAATAAACAACAAAATACCATGAAAGGAAATTTCTCTTACCACAATCCTACGAAGTTGTACTTCGGAGAGGATGCAATGAGTCATTTGACCAATGAATTGAAAAATTATGGTTCCACCGTGATGCTCAGTTACGGTGGCGGGTCTATCAAACGCAACGGCATTTACGATGCCGTAATAGCTGCGCTGAAAAACGCCGGTAAAACCGTTGTCGAAAATCCTGGAGTGATGCCCAACCCCACTTACGAGAAAGTGATGGAAGGCTGCCAACTGGTGCGCGAAAACAGTGTAGACCTTATTCTTGCCGTTGGTGGCGGCTCCACTATCGACTATGCCAAGGCCGTGAGTGCCAGTGCCTACTGCGAAGAGGATGCCTGGGACAAGTATTGGGTTCATCAAGGCTGGCCTTCGTGCAAAACTGTTCCCATCGGCTCGGTGCTCACCATGGTGGGTACAGGCAGTGAGATGAATGGTGGCAGCGTTATCACGAACCGTAAGGCAGGGTTTAAATTGGGCAAGGTGTTTGGACCGGAGTTGTATCCGAAGTTCACCATTCTCAATCCACGTTTTACGATGACCGTGCCGCAGTATCAGATGGTGGCCGGATTTTTCGACATTATGAGCCACCTGATGGAGCAGTATTTTGCCGGAACGGCAGACTGCACTACCGACTACATCAACGAAGGCCTGATGCGTTCGCTTATCCACTCCACACGTATTGCCGCCAAGAACCCGCAGGACTACGAAGCCCGTGCCAACATTATGTGGACGGCCACTTGGGCATTGAACACCCTGCTGAAATGTGGCAAGGGTGGCGACTGGGAGGTGCACCAGATTGGCCACGCCATCGGTTTGGTCACTGATGCCACCCACGGCATGACGCTGGCCTCGGTGTCTCTGCCTTACTACCGCCATGTGATGCGCGACGGTCTGCACCAGTTTGTACGTTTCGCCAAAAACGTGTGGGGCGTGCGTCCCGAAGGCAAGAGCGACGAACAGGTTGCAACCGAAGGCCTCAAGTGTTTGGAGAACTGGATGAACGAGATTGGCGTGGTGACACACAGCCGTGAACTCGGTGTGACGGAGGAAAACCTTTCCGCGATAACCGATGCCGTTCTTATCCTGCCAGTGGGTTACCGTACCCTTACGCGCGACGAAGTTGTAGAAATCCTCAAAGAAAGCATGTAGCTGACAGGTGGGTTCAAAGAATCAAGCAATGCCCTTTGTTTTTTCAATGAATGAGGGCCGTATGCCTTGCTGACTCCCTTATGCCGTAGAGCCCTTTGCGGTGGCATACTGTACTCACTTGGTTGCTTAGGAAGCCCTGAAAACTCTCTCTGGAAATGTGCAAGTGAATGGTACTCCAATCACTTGCACATTGTATTTGTCGGCGAATGGTGTAGTTGTGCTTATTTATTATTTTCGAAGCAGAGTTGTTGTCGGCAATATGATTACTGTTATGTCTTATCATTTTATATAATAGGCAGTAACACAACTAATAATTGATATTTTATCTAAATACTCAAAAATAATTTATTATTACATGGGAAAATAGTTGTATCTTTGCAGGGTGAAAATGTTGCTGTCCATACGGATAAGGAAATTTAAACGATGACTACAATTTCTAACAATAGAAAGGGTTTATCCATGAAAAGTAAAAGTATGCTTTTGTTTGCAATAGTAATATCCTCAGCCTTTGCAGGATGCACCAAAGAGGGTGACACTGTGACATTGGGAGTGAAGGTAGACGGATGGGGAAAGGACTCCAAAATCACTATCGATGACAACCGTACGCCGCAATGGAGTCAAGGAGACGGTGTATGGATCAATAATGCGCATGACTATACGATTACTGCTGACGCCAATTCTGTGCAGATAAATGGTGTGACTCGTGCCAGTGACGGCCAGTATTATGCTGTGTTTCCCTCAGACATCGTCCCCGAGCAAGGGGCTGTTTCCGATGGTTCGGTTCCAGTGCAATTGCCCCGTTGTCAGACTTTTGTCCGGGAGGGTAATAGTCAGAAGGTCGGTGTACCCATGATGGCTCATGCCGATAACAGTACTGTTTTGAATTTCAAGAATCTTTGTTCACTTGTAAAAGTGACAGTACACAATGGCACTGGTGCTAATATGACGCTCGACAGCATTACGATAACTGCCTCTACAACCAAATTGTGCGGAGCCACTTCGGCCAGAATTCTGAATAATAACGCTGTTTTGGAACCTATTGCCAACGGTGGTGAAAATACCGTGTCGTTGGTTTTTGGCAGCGATGAGCAAATACAGGCAGAAGATGATGGGGAATATTACATTTCCCTTCCGGAGTTTGGGGCGGATGAGGTGGCTATCATTGTCTTTGCCAATGGCAATCGTTATTTCCCTGTTCTGAAATCATCGGTGTATTTGGAACACAATAGTATAGCAAAAGATACACTTGCAATTGATGCGTTGTTGGAGATAAAAGAGAGTTTTGCAGTCACTCGTACAAAGAATGTCCGTTTCTCGAAAGGCAATCTGCAGTATTCACGTCGGGGCAGCCATGCTGTTAATGTTGGGACAGATCCTGCCCCTGGTACATGGCGTTTTGCTGAGCACCAATACGATTTTATTGGGTCGGGGAATTCTGCCATTTATGATTCGGACGATATGGGTTGGTTTGATTTATTCGGATGGGGAACAAGCGGCTGGAATAGTGGTGCCGGGTATTATATGCCTACTTCCACTGATGATAATGCGGCCTATTACGCAGTTGGCGGTAGTTTTAGCAATAGTCTTACAGGAAGCTATGCCAATGCTGATTGGGGAGTCTATAATGCTATCTCAAACGGAGGAAATCAACCTGGACAATGGCGGACATTGTCTAAGAATGAGTGGAACTACCTATTGACGGGGAGAACATGTTGTACGGATAACCGAAGATATACAAAGAATGTGACAATCAATTCATGTACCGGTATAATCATATATCCTAATTCATACACTATGCCGAATGTCAACATGTCTACTACAGGTGCTATTACCTGTTCTTTAGCCCAGTGGGCTATCCTTGAGGCAGGAGGCTGTGTTTTCTTGCCCCCAACAGGACGTAGACAAAGGAATTCGTCGAGTATAAGTCCAAGCACAGGCTATTATTGGACAACTACACCGGTATCGTCTCAAGCTTATGTTTATTATGTTATGCTCGGTGATGACAGTAACCCTGGTGTAGTAAATTCTCCCATTTATCCGAGAGGTCAAGGAATGGCCGTCCGCTTGGTGCAAAACATCAATTAAGGATAATGACTGAAAGATTCAAATTACCACGTCGAACCTTCGTTGAACTGTTGCCTTTCGAGGTTTTGGTCTTGATTGGTTGAATTCCAGTCTATAATAAGTTGGTTGTATTGTTCGGCACTTCCCGCACTCAGGTTAGTGGCATCAAAACCATGTTCCACCACAAACGACACCACGTGAAGGGCGGGGACGGTGTATTCTTTCTTCAGATTGACGCGTTCCATAATATAGTTGTTTTCGGTTATTGCTGCTCATTTCGGTTTGCAAATATACAATAATTAATCCGATAATCAACTTTTCCGTTGCCTGAAACGTCTTTTTAATAACTGTTGTATATGCTAATGTGATGTGGTTTAGGTTGATATGGGTGGCGGTTTGCTGCCTTCTTATCTTATCTGAGGCTCAGAATACATCGTGTATTGCTGCATGGGAGACGGTTATTTTGTTGTAATAAACAACTTTGGCGCATACTTTTGCTATTGACAGTAGGTTGAGGTATGCGCCAAGGGGTAATTGAAGGGTGGTCGCTGTTATCTTGAGCGGATGCTGACGGCGAAACCGCCGCAGGGTGCCATGCGGAGTTTGAGGGTGGTCTTGGAGGTGACTTTTTTGGAGGTGATGGTGTAGGCTTGGGGGTTGTAGCTGTCGCCGGGGATGCCGGAGGCATTCTTGGCGTCGGTGTAGATGACGGCGTCGTAGGTCTTGCCCGGGGTGAGGAAGTCGAGTTTGACGGAGATTTCGCGGGCATTCTCGTCGGTGATGCCGCCGATGTACCAGACGTCTTTAGGAGTGGAGGATTGAGGGTTGAAGGTTGCGACGGTGTCGGGGATGGCATAGACATAGCGGGTGGCGTTGCTGATGATGTTTTTCTTGGCGTCGGGGAGGAGGGAGAGGCCTTGGGCGGCTTTGTTGAGGGAGGAGATTTTGGGCTTGCGGGCGGTGACGATGTAGTCGCCGGGTTCGGCGTAGAGGTAGATGCTGGTGTCCCAGTCGACGGCGACGTCTTTGATGAACTGGAAGGCGTCGAGGTAGGGTTGGTAATGTTCGGGGAAATCGGCGGCCATCTGGAGGGGGGAGTAGAAGGTGACGTAGAGTCCCAGCTGGTTGCAGATGGTGTGCTGCATTTTCTTGCCCCAGGGGACTATCTTGCCCATGTCGGGTTCGAAGATGCCGGGTGTGTAGTCCATGGGGCCGCCTTGCAGGCGGGTGAAGGGGAGGATGGTGGTGTGGCCGGGATGGATGCGTTCGCGGAACTCGGTACCCATGGCGCTTTCGTTGCCTATCATGTTAGGCCAGGTGCGGCAGAGGCCCGTGGGGCGTACAGCCTCGTGGGCGTTGACCATGATATGGTGCTTGGCGGCTTCGACGATGGCGTAGTGATAGTGGTTGTTGATGGGCTGGCTGTAGTGCCCTTCGGCAAAGGGGATGATGGTGCCGACGTAGCCGCTCTTGACGGCGTCGTAGCCGTATTGGTTCATGAGGGTGTAGGCTTTTTCCATCCAGCGTTCGTAGTTGACGGTGGAGGCGCTGCTTTCGTGGTGCATGATGAGGCGGATGCCTTTTTGGTGGGCATAGCGGTTCAAGGCGGGCAGGTCGAAATCGGGGTAGGGCGTGAGGAAGTCGAAGACGAAGTCTTTCTGTTTGCCGTACCAGTCTTCCCAGCCGACGTTCCAGCCTTCGATGAGGAGTGCGTCGAAGCCGTGGGCGGCGGCAAAGTCGATGTAGCGGCACACATTGGCGTTGTTGGCGCCGTGGGTGCCGTTGGGTTTGGCGTGGATGAAGTCGGTGAATGCTTGAATGTTTGATTGTGTTAATGCCTGGGTACCGGGTTCGGGGTTGAGTTTGACACTTGGGAAATCGTTGGTGTAGTTCCAGGTGCTCTTGCCACTGATCATCTCCCACCAAACACCCATATACTTCACGGGGTGAATCCAGCTGACATCCTTGAGGGCGCAGGGGTCGTTGAGGTTCAGTATCAGCCTTGAGCGCAGCACATCGGTGGCTTTGTCGCAGACCATGACGGTGCGCCACGGCGTGTGGCAGGGGGCCTGCATGCGGCCTTTGTAGCCTGCTGCATCGGGACAGAGCCATGCGTGAAGCACGAAAGCGTTATTGTGTGATTGTGTGATTGTGTCAGTGGCTTGCGCGTCAGCACTAACACATTTACGCATTGACGCATTAGCACATTCAAGGTTGAGGTGCATGGTGGGATAGTCGAGCGTGGCGGCTTCGTGGATGTTGATATAGAGGCCGTCGTCGGTTTTCATTTGCAAGGCAGTCTGAACGCCGGTGCGCGAGAAGTCGGTCCACGGCCAGCCGCCATGTTCATGGCCTTTCTCGTAGAGGCTGTCTATCTGCGACAGGCGGCTTTGGGTGTAGTTGTACTCCTGGGTGTCGTAGTCGCCGGGAATCCACCAGGCGGTGTGGTCGCCTGTAAGGGCAAACTCTGTCAGCTCCTCTTTGAACCAGAAGCAGACCAAGGCGTTGTCGACGCCGTTGTAGCGCATGGGGAATTCGTAGCGGAAACCCAGACCGTCGTCATAGAGGCGGAAACGTATCTGCATGACTGTGGCGCGTTTTTCGGTGCTATGGTCCATGCTGGCAACCGAACCCACGGGCTGCTCCAGCGTCACCAGCATCTCGTTGTAGTGGTTGCGGATGTTGGCCTCCTCGCCCCACACGGGATGCCACACCTCGTCGAAGGTGTTGCGCTGCACATCTTTGAGCACGAAGGCGTGTGCGAGGTCGTCGCGCCACTCCAGCTGGAAGCCCATGCGTGATGCCAGTACCACAGGTTTCCCGTCGCGCATCAATTCGTAATGCGGGGTTCCGTCAAGGAGGTAGAAGGTCACCTCCATCCGTCCGTCAGGGCTTTTCAACGTCAGATTGTCTGCCCCTCTCATGGGCATGGACAAACATGCCATCAGGCAAAAAAAGATAAAGAATCGTATTTTCATGATATTAACTATTATTAGCATTCTTTTTTTATGCCTGCAAAGATACAATATATTCTCCACATAACCAACAATTACCACAATAAAAATCGCAACTTGTCGATTTTTTTTTTCCGATTTCTGCAATAATATTCGTACCTTTGCTTAAAATTTCTAAAGCCTCGCTCCATGAAAAAACCATTTGTCTTCTTGGTTGTCGCCCTGCTTGTTGGTATAGTTGCCTATGCCCAAAGCGAGGCCTCGGTCTTGAAACAGGCCGACCAAATGATAGCCCAGCGTCACTATGCCTCAGCCTTCACCATGCTCGAGGAATTCGACCCTGCCAACGACCGTCCTGCGGTGTTGCTAAAGAAAGAGGATATTGCTCTTAATTACTTTGTGCAAAGCATAAACCACATGGCCTTCAGCCTTCAGGATTTGAAACCAGGTGAGGACCTTGACAGCATCCGTGCCAACTTTGAGACAGGCTCTATGGTCGCTTTCATGGCCGACAGTCTGCTAAAGCGGCTCATTGCCCGCAACCCAGACGACTGTCAACTGCTATGCGGCTATGCCCAATATTATTATGCCTTGCTCTACGACTACAATACCGACCTCTGGCTTGCCTATGTCGATTCCGCCTGTCTTGCCCTGTTGTGCCATGCTTCTGCGCTTGTATGTCCCTGTCACAAGGCCGCCTATCAAGTGGGACTCTACTATAACATTGACGGTCAGGACGACAGTGCAGCCCTATACTACCGTCGTGCCATCGCCCTTTGCGATACCGACTGGAACACCCATTACAATCTGGGTTCTGTCCTCTACAGCCAAGGCCACTATGCCGAAGCCGTGTCCCACTTCCGTGCCGCCTACTATGGCTATCCGTCTTCCGACATGAAAGCCGATGCAGCCCGTGCGTTGGGCATTATCTACTCCGACCATCTCAACAACCCCGACAGCGCCGGTCGCTACATCCTTGCCGCTCATGAACTCTCTCCTGGCGACTTCGGCAATGCTGCCAACCTCCTTTTATACTATCTCGAGAAGAACGACATCCGCGCCAACGCATTGATTGACACCTGTTGGCGCAATGCTATCGATGGAGACCAAAGCTATCGTGATGCCATGCATTTGGTCAACATCTGTCTCGCCAACAATGCCACCGACCGCATCACCCTTTTCCTGCAAAACAAGACAACGCAGGCCCAAAGCGACTATGAGCATGGTCTTTGTCATTACCTCCTTGGCATGAACATCTTTGAGGAAGAATCTCTCGCTGTACAACATCTTGAAAAGGCCATCTACTTCTTCACCCTCGACGGGGCTCCCGACGAATTCCTTGCTCAGATTTTTCAAGTCATTGAAGAACTGAAGAAACCTTGTCCCGACAAATAACCATCGTCTCCGCATCGTGAACAATATAATTAACACCATTAATACATAAGACCTATGAAAAAGTATTCTCATGCATGGCTGGCCTTTATGGCCATCAAACGACTCCAGTATGGACCTATCCCCGAAGAGCTGAAGGAGGACGCCAACAGCCTCGTGAAATGGTTTCACGATTACCGCGATTTCGTTATCGAAGGTTCGTGGTATCCCGACGAGGTGTTTAAAGACATGGCCACCAGCCACGTCATCAAGTACCGCCCCGCTGCCGGTAACGGCGTGAGAGAGTTCAAGAAACTTCCCAAGACAATGAAACTCTATACCTTGGGACAGAAGTCGGAACTCTACAAGAAACCCTTCACCATCGAAAGCGGCAACTGCGCCGACCGTTGCGAGTCGATTTCGCATAGCATCATCGACAATTTCAAGATTCTTCGCATGGAAGACAGGGGTTGCCCCCTTTCGACGACTAACAACCACATAGCCATGCGATTCTTCATTCTCAGCCACTATATTGCCGACTGCCACATGCCGTTGCATTGCGACTGCCGTTCCTTCTCGTCGGGAGCCAACATCCACGGCTTTATCGAATCCGAATGGGACAAGCAGGTGCGCAAGTCGTATAACATCGACATCCCCAACAACAGGTTTTTCTACGACCCCGCAGGCTATCCGTTGCAGGCCAAGCCCACCCCGCTTGTTTTGGCAGTGGAGGACGACATCGTCAACCGGGAGTATCTCCATCCCTGGGGCACCGGCAACAACAATACTTGGGATTATATCAGCGCAATATCGGAATATTCCTATCTGATGTCATACCGCCTGATACCTGCCGAGTATGACGATAAGAACTTGACCAAGGAGGTATATCTTGGCAGCGAGGCATACGCCAAGCTGGAGGAATACAGCCGTGCCATATTGTGCGACGCCATCGACTCGATAACCCGCGTGTGGCTGCATGTGTGGGCGCGCTATCGCAACTGGGCAAAGGGACGGTAGTTTTGAATTCGTTAATTTGTAAACGTGTTAATTCGTTAATCGATTTACACATTTACACATTTTGAATTCGTAAATTCGTGAATCTTTTTGATGCGCCAAGGACTAACACATTAGAATTCGTTAATTCGTTAATTCGTAAATTCGTGAATCTTTTTGATGAGCCAAGGACTAACACATTAGAATTCGTTAATTCGTTAATTCGTAAATTCGTGAATCTTTTTGATGAGCCAAGGACTAACACATTAACACATTCTTATGGTTTTTTTGTGCTGGGGACTTGCGGAGAGCGGGGCTTTTTCGGGTCTATGGCTGAATACTTGCGGGCGTCGGAGAGGGTAGTGAAAAGGTAGATGAGGGACATGATGACAATAATGCCCAAGGCGACGTAGTCGAGTATCCGCAGGGTGATGGTGTGCCCCAAGATGTGGTAAGTGTGACTGATGGCGACAAGGGCGGGGATGGCGATGAGGAGGGTGTTGGCAATAACGATGATGAGTCGGAATTCGGTGGGACCGAGTTTGATGTAGGTTAGGCGGAATTCGCCTTTGAGATGGGCGTTGATGCTGACATTGATGGTGAGGACGAGATAGATGGCGTAGGCCAGAAGGGCGAAATCGAGGTGGAGGAAGGGGGAGAGGCCGGCGCCGATAAACATGAGGCCTTCGTTGATGCAGTCGACGGTGTGGTCGACGTAGTAGCCGTAGACGGGGCGTTGGCAGTTGAAGACCCGTGCGAGGGTGCCGTCAAGGGAGTCGCCGTACCAGTTGATTACAAGACCGAGGGAGCTGAGCCAGAGCCATTGAACGTTGTTGTTGGAGAGGACGAATCCGATGGCTACGATGAGGGCTCCGAGGGTGCCTACAACAGTGAGCATGTCGGAGGTTACCCAGCGGGGTTGACGTTTGGCGAGCCACACAAGTATTTTCTTTTCGGCGGCGTTGATGAGAGAGGTTTGTATTCTTAATGCTTGGTTCATATTGACAGTTTTTTTCGTGATGTATTCTGGCTAAAGTTGCGAGGATAAAAGTCGGGAGGTGCGCTCAATTAGTTTGCGGTAGAGGGGACGGCGGCGCCAGGAGTCGAGGTCGATGTAGACGGAGTCGGCCTCGTCGGCAAGGAAGTTGTGTTTGATTTGTAGGGCGAAGTCGCGGTTGCGGACAAATGCCCCTATCTCGTGGTCGAGGAGATAACTGCGGATGTCGATGTTGGTGGAACCGATGTGGGCTATGGAATCGTCGGAAACAATGGTTTTGGAGTGGAGGTAGCCTTTGTTGAAAAAGCCTATTTTCACGCCTGCTTCGAGGGCTTGTGAGAGGTAGGAGTGAGAAGCGGGGAGGACGAGGAGCCCCCGGTCGCTGCAGGCGGGTATGAGCAGGCGGACGTCGACACCGCGACGGGCTGCGTTGCAGAAAGCTTGCATCACTTGGGGGGTGGGGATGAAGTAGGGGGATTGGAAATAAATGTAGTTTTTGCTTTGGTTGAGCATCTGGATGGTGCGTTGCATGATGGTGGGGCCGTTGCCTATGGGTCCGGAGGTGAGGATGTCTATAGAGCGGTCTCCGCAGGGTTGGAGGTCGGGGAAATAACGCTGATGGTCGAGGAGTTTTCCGGTTGCGAAGCACCAGTCGGAGAGGAAGGAGCATTGCATGGCGGCAGCGGCAGGACCTTCGATGCGCATCTGGGTGTCGCACCAGGGACCCCAGTCGAGGCCTTCAAGGTAGCGTTTGGCGATGTTCATGCCGCCGAGGTAGCCTATCCGGCCGTCGATGACCACCACTTTACGGTGGTTGCGGTAGTTGTCGTGCTTGCGCAGAAGGGGGAGACAGGTGCGGCCGAACCCGCAGGTTTGCACACCTTGCCGTTCGAGGGTGCGGTAGTACCATTGGTTGGGGAGGTTGATGAGGTGGTCGTAGAGCAGGCGCACTTCGACGCCTTGTGAGGCTTTGGCGGCAAGGGCGGTGCCGATGCGCTGGCAGATGTAGTCGCTTTCGAATTTGAAGAACTGGAGGTGGATGTGGTCGGTTGCGTTGTTGATGTCGCGCAGCATGTCGTCGAACATGGGGTTGAAGTCGGTGTAGACAACTGTGGCATTGCCGTCGGAGGGATTTTCGGGAAGTTTGTCGCAGAGTGCTTTTTTCTGTTTGGGGTCGAGGAGTGGTTTGACAGAAGGTTTGCTGGTGAGCCAAGCAAGCCAGAGAGCCAAAGCCACGGCCACGGAGGTGATGGAGATGCCAAGAGGGTTCATTGAGTAGGTGTTAATTAATTCGTTAATTCGTTAATTCGTTGATGCTTGAGTGATTGCTTGAATGTTTGATTGTGTTAATGCTTGAGTTATTGCTTGAATGTTTGATTGTGTTAATGCTTGAGTGAATGCTTGAATGCTTGAATGTGTTAATGCTTGAGTGGCTGGCGCAGTCAAATCACTCAAACAATCAAGCACTCAGACAATCAATCAATCTGAATGTTTGATTGTGTTGATTTTTATTCTTAACGCCAAACATCCTGCTTTATTGTGTCGGAGCAGGATGTTTTTATTGAAATAATATCAAGGTTGTGATGACCCGAGACAGGGCTATTGAAACGTTCCAGATTTGTTTATGCGTTAACTTGTTGGTCGACTTGCTTGCCTTGGTGGTCAAGAGGGTAGTTGACCCGGGAGAACGAGCTTTTCTTTCTTTGGGAAAGAAGAATCGTAGGTTTCGAAATCCGCGGGGTGCTCGTCGGCAACGAAATAGCCTTTGGGCGGGCAGTAGGTGGCGTTGTTGATGCCGTTGTTGATCCCGTTGGCCTTGAGCCATCCGGGGATGAGCTCTTGGGCAAGGAAATAGGGGACTTCGGCGTTGCGGGGTTCGGCGTGGTAGTGTATGCCGAGACGGCTGGCAAGACCGAAGCCGGCATGTTTATAGAAGTCGATATTGCCCTCCATGCAGAGGAATCCGATGCCGAGTCGGCGGGCTTTGTCTAAAGCGTATTGAAGAAGTTGGAGACCGTAGCCACGGCGTTTGTAGTCGGGGTGGATGCTGATGGGACCGAACGTCCACGAGGGAATGTGGCTGCCATCGTCGAGCACAAGTTCGGCACGGGAGAACATAATATGGCCTATAATGCGGTTGTTGAGTTCCATGAGGTAGTCCAGTTCGGGGATGAAATCGGGGTTGTCGCGGTATTGGTTGAGCACGTAATGCTCGACACATCCGGGGCGGTAGACGTTCCAGAACGCCTCGCGAGTGAGGTTCTCGACCTCACGATAGTCTTTGGGTTGTTCTAATCTGATTGTCATAGTTATAGATTGTTTTCGTGCGGTGTAGGTGTTGCCGCTTTTTGAATATGCAAAAATACATCTTTTCCTTGAAACAGACAAAGAAATGTGATATTTTGACTGTTTTTTGACCGATTACACAATATTTTGTGGGGAAGGCACGTTATTGCATTCATTAAGTATAAGAATTAGTACCATGCTTTTACAACGCCTCTCTGAGTATATTGTTGCAAACGCACCAATGTCCAATCTGCCAGAATTGTTAAGTCTTCATCATAGCAATCCATTGGGATTGCACCCGATAGCGATACCCATTTTCCTGTTGGCGCTGGCTGTTGCCATGCATGTAACGACCTATCGTATCAACCACAAAGACATGGGCAGGCTCTATCCGTTGCTGTATACGCTGGTGGGGCTTGCCGTGGCGGCCACTTACTATTACTGTTTTTCGGACGACCTGCCGTTGTTTGAAGATGTTGACCTGCATCGCAAAGAGGTGAGTGTTGGCTGGTTTTGCCAAAGGGACATAGTCGGTCTGGGATGGTCGTTGACGGGCGAGTTGCTGCTTACGTATGTTGTGGTTGTTTTCCTGACGGCGTTGCTGCAGGTGGTGGCACGGCTGAGTGACTTGCTGGGCATGGCAGAGAAGCAGTGGCTGGAATGGCAGCATGTTAATTTTGTGATGCTTCTGGGTGCCTCAATCGCCGGGGTGCTGGATGTGTTCGCCCCTATTACGGGCGTGTGGGTGATGATTATTTACCAGATGTTGATGCTGCTGATGATTGTGACGAAAACGGTTCTTGACATAGTCAGAACCCACGAATCGGGACGCTGCCTGACGGTTGCACTTTGCTACCTTATCGGCATCGAGGCCGTAACGATGCTTGCCATAGAATGCATTGAAGGCTACATCTATATTTTTATTCCCGTGGTGTTTATCTTCACAACTGTGAGCGTTCACTACAAAAAGAAGGCATAGGAGATTGAATCTGCGTACACAGGAATTGCTATCCGCACAAGAAGTTGGTTGATAAAGTAAAGCCCTTACGCTATAAATCCAGCGCCATGATGTATTCTTCCGGGTTTTCGTTCACTACTTTAAACCCCGCGTTGAGATACATCCGTGCCGCATAGTTCGCTTTCTGGACCGATAGTGAAACCCGTTTGTATCCCGACTGACGCAATAGCAGAATCATTCTACGAAGCAACTCTGTCCCAATGCCTTGGTTTCGATATTCCTTGTATAATGAAATGGCGAGGGAGGGAGTGTCGTCGTCGATATGGCCGTAATCATTCATTATCCGGCACCATACCGCTCCAACAATCTTCGTGTCGGCTTCGGCAACCAGACATTTGTCGTCGCGTAAAAGCCCAAAGTCTCTCACGTATACCTGTAAATCTGACGTAATGGACAAAATTAATGGTCGAACCAACGCAGAAGCGTGATTTTATCGTTACTTTGACAAAGTCAAAGGTCATGAACAAAAAAAATGCTTTTA
>ONIP01000046.1 GCA_900317955.1 uncultured Bacteroidales bacterium | reverse complement strand
GAAGGTTTTTCGGGGGTGGATGACGATTGCGGTGTTTCGGTCTTTATTGTTCCCGATTGTTCCCGATTTGTCGTGGAAGGGGGCTCTTTAGGGAGCCCCAAGCCAGTCGAAAATAGCCTTGACTTCACGTGGCGTGAAGGTTTTTCGGCGTTTGTTGTAGCCCATTTCCTGCAGCTCGTCCCACAGCATGTCGTTGCTGCGGATCATCATCTTCAAGTGCTTGACGGCGGTCTCCGGGGTGCTGTCGGGGAAGTAGAGGAGGGCGAGTTCTTTCTTGGTGTAGGGGCGGAGTTTTGTTTCCATGGTGTGTTTTTTTAACGGCGAATTTTGCGAATTTTACGAATGGGGCGGGAGCCGGTTGATTGGGGGCGAATTACTCGAAAACTACGCGGGTTGGGGTCGCCCTACGGGCTCAAAATCTTTAGAAAATCTAGTTAAAAATCTTTAGAAAATCTACTCGGTGACTAGTGGTTAGTGAGGCTGTCTTGTAGCCGTCTTGTAGCCGTTTAGTAGCCGTTTAGGTGGGGTTGGAGGTAGAGGTCGCTGTAGTCCTTGCAGTCAGGGGGGAGGTGGTGGTGCTGGAGGTTGGGAAGGAGTTCTTTGAGTTGGAGGAAGAGGCGTTCGCCGGGGAGGTCGCGGTCGGGGTACATGTGGAATTCAGTTAAGAGTGTAGAGTTAAGAGTTATGAGTTGGTCTTTGTCTTTCTGCGAAAGCAAGGTGGCGGAGGGGATGGCTATGGCTTTGTGGCCGGCGGAGAGGAGTGCCCAACAGTCGCTGCAGCCTTCGGCGATGTAGAGTGCTTCTCCTTCTTCAAGCTTGTTCAGTACTGGCAGATTATAGATGCCACATTGCGATCCCTTTGGGAACTTAAAGCGTGGCTCGCCGCCGGGTGTGAGATTGCGGTTCTGGAGGCCCACTAGCTTGCCATCCCTATCATAATAAGGTATTTGGAGCCAGTCGGTGCCGGTGCGGTCGCGCCAGGAGGTGAGGCGGCACCAGCGGATGACGCGTGGGTCGAGGCGGCGCTGGTCGAAGAGGAAGTGGCGGGCGGCGGGGCTGAGGTAGGGGCGGTCGAAGAAGGGGGCGTAGCGGGAGGCGTCGAAGTGAGCCTCACCCCCGGCCCCTCTCCCTGGGGAGAGGGGTGTGGAATGTTGGGGTTCGCAGGAGCCGTCGGAGAGGTAGAGGCAGGCTTGTTGGAAGTCTTTGTTGAGGAGGTGGCGGACGAGGTCGATGGTGTCGATGGTGTCGCCGTGGGCGTCGCAGACGAAGCAGCGGTAGGTGTTTTTCCTTACGTTGAACGACAAACTGGCGTGGTGGTCGTTGTGGAAGGGGCAGAGGGCTTTGTGGTGGCGCACGTCGAGGCCGAGGCGAGAGGCGAGGTCTTCGATGGGGATGGCGCGAAGTTGTTGGATCTGATTATTGTTCATGGTGTACAATTAATTAAGAGTTGATAGATAATAGATAATAGTTGATGGGGGTTGGGGGGGGGGCGTGAGGGGGTTATTTATTTTGCTCTGCTTAGGTATTTGTCTGTTTTGCTGTAGAGGCCTGATTCTTCAGAGAAGGTGATGAGTTTTAAGAACACCCATTTGCGCAGTTGGCCTTTGGTGCCTTCCTTGCTTTTGTTCATCTGGGTGCGGAGTGCTTCGAGCTGTGCTTGGTTGAAGGTGTCGGGAAGGTCGTCGAGCATGTTCTTTGGGCCTGATTTGCCGGCTTCGGAGGTGCTGGTGTCGCCTTCTTTGAGGAGGTCGCCGAAGAGTTGCATCTTGCTCCAGAGGTCGTGGTAGACGAGCCATTCCACCACGTCGGCCATTGCTTTTGTCCAAGACATGCCGTTGAGAGTCCATAGGATGCATCCGGCCTTCCAGGCGGATACGAGGGCGCGCTTGGAGCAATCCCATAGGATGTCGTCGTCGGTGAGGTCGGCGAGTGTGGCCATATCGGCTGCGAGGTGGTCGGTGAGTTTGTTGAGTTGGGGGATGATGAATTGTCCTTTGCATATGTCGAGGCGGACGAGGTATCCGTCGAGTTGGCGGAAGAAGTCCTCGGAGTATTTACCCTGACGCGGGATGCGGCCGTCGCGTGAGGTGCGAGGTTTATAGGAGAAGACCATGCGTCCGAAGGTGCCGTTGAAGAGGTCGTTGCGATAGAACTTGCGTGTAGCGAAGGGTGTGGAGGAGATGGTGAAGTTGCAGCGTAGGAGAGGGTTACCAGTGATGCCGTCGGCTGTGGCGCGGAGAGCGCCTGCGCGCTGCCGGTCGTAGATGTTGCGGAGCATCTGGCTTATCTGCTTGTGACCGCCGCAGATACGGTCGGCCATTTCGACCTCTGGGAGGTTGAGGTACTGTGTGCGGTTGCCGAGGGCTTCGCAAGCCATGGCGTTCTGGAGGAATGCCGCGGAGGTGACGTCGGAGGGTGGGAACCAGAAGGCCACGTCGGGGCGAGCAGGTTTTTCCTTGTTGGCGGATTTTGTCTTCACCTGTCGTTGCCACTCGATGAGCTTCTGCAGTTCCTCGTCGTCGTGGAGTCGAAATTTGTAGCAGATGGCCTCGACGAGATTGGACAATTGGCCCTTGTTGCTGCCCGTTTCGGCGACGAGATTGGCCATTTGGCCGCAAAGTTCCTTCCAAGTGAGGTCTGGGTATTGGAACTCTGCGCCGCTAAAATGGGCACCCAGGACGGGAAAAAGCATGGGTACGAGGGGTTGGTGCATATCTTTTGATGTCTGGGAGAGGAGTAAACGGATGCATTCTGTTCCTTTTCCGAGGGTTGGCATCTTGGGTGCCGAGGGTTTGGTGATGTCGTATTTCATTGTTTAGTTGTTTTTTAGGTAAGAAATATTCTTTTTGTTGAGCGTTCCGTTCCGGTTGTTCCGGTCGTTTTTTAAGGGGTATCACTTTTCCGATTTCTTTTATATATTATTAATTATTAATTAGTTATAATATATAAGAAGAGGGTTTGGAATACCTTGTTTTTAATTGGAACAACCGGAACGGAACGCATAGAGTTTTGTTTAGATGGTTGATAGTGATTTCTTTCTACGAGGCTTATAGAGTTTGCGGTAGGACTTGAGGAAAGAGAGTATAGAGTCTTGCTCCTTGTGCAGCATGCTCACTATAAGGATTTTACCGAGGTGCTTGGGGAAACGGAACTGGAATATGATGCTTTCTTTGGTTTCCTTGACCTCGCCGTGAGGGGTTTGGAAGAGGGTTTTGTAGCGGCTGCCGCTGTCTGTGGCGTAGGGGCGGAAGGAGGATGTGCCGTCGTCGAGTGTCACCATGCGTCCTTTCTGGCTGACGCGGTCGCCGTTGCGGACGATGTTGTGGTTGTCCTCGAAGGAGCATGGGGTGGTGTGGATGCCGCCGTTCTCGAAGAAGACGGTTTGTGTTTCGATTTGGATTTGGTCGATAAAGACCTGGAGTTTTTTTACACTTTTATTCATTTTAAATAAGTGTTGTGAGGAGGGAGCGTTAAGGTTGGCCATATTTCACTTGCAAGACTCTCGCGGCTCACGACACTCTGGTTAATAAAAAAGTTTAACTACTCTGATTCCTTTCGAAATCGAGTGCAAAGGTGAAAGGGATTATTAAATTATCAGAAAAAATATTGTGTAAAAAGAAAATCCCCCTGAAATGGTTTGTTTTTCAGGGAGATATGGTGGCTGGTGACAATTCTTAAAAATCTCAGTGTTGCTCTTCGGAACTATGTTTTGGAATTATCCCGTTTTCGTCATAGTAAATTGAGTCCGCATAATAGTGTCCATTATCTCGCTCGTCCAACTTGTGAGTTTTTTGTCGTTGTTATTGGAATCTTTCAGATATCGAATCAATGTTTCTTTATTATCCCCACCCAATCCCTTGTTAAGGGTTTTGGCCAGTTCTGTTTTGTTGGAGGCAAACTCAGGAGGAAAGATATAGCAAGAACAAAGCGCAAGCAAAATAGAACAACAATATTTCTTTCTGGATTGCCCCGACAATCTTGCTTTCGCATCCTCCTTATAATCAGAATCAAGAAGCAGTTTTTCGAGGTATACATCTATCACATTCTTACTTATATCGTTTTTCAAATGTTCTTTAAATGGTATAAAGATTTTCCTGCAGTCGTTCAATAGTTCTTTATCTTTGTCCTCTTGATATCGTTTTGTATACTTAGCCAGCTCTGGTTTTATTATTGCCAGATTCTCATTTATAAGCTCTTTGATTGTGTCGAAATGAAAGATGTTATAGAAATCGTCTTCATTAAATTTACGGTAGTTTCTGTAGATATATTGTCCCAGCTTCTCATAGTTCAATGCGAGAATACAATTACCTTTCCATTCAATAAATTTCTCGAATTTTGTACATTCCACATCGAAATTTACAGGGATTTCTGTTCCAACCGCCAGTTCGTTTTCACCTATCTTAAGCTTTCGATTTGTAACTGCGCCGCGTGTCGGTTGTGGACAGAAGCGGAAAAAACCTGAAGTGAGCAGTTCAAATATTGCTTGATTTAGCTTATCCCGTAGTTCATCTAAGCTTGGGTCTCCTATCTCAGCTACCCATTCACGATATTCCTCCTCGATAAGAGTATCTAAATAAGTATACTCTAAGTCATTCCATAGGTTAAGGTATAAATATGGCTTAGGTTTTTCGATTTTTTCTTTTATCTCGGTAAGTAACATACATAAAGTATCTAATCCAATGTTCAGAGCCTTTTCAATTGCACGCGGACTTATTCTGTCTTCGTCGCACAGTTGATGCATGGCTGTTCTGAACGACCCTACGACATCGGAGGTGATGTCATAGCCCGGGACACCATTGGGAAGGTAATCAGTCATTCGGTTGATTGGGCTCTGATAAGTTTGGGGAGTTCTGCTTATGATAGAACTGTTTTTGGCTATTGTAGGCAGATTCTTTTTTAGCGAATTTGCACCATAGATAAAGGCGTCAAAGTCTATACCCAGAGCATCGTAGTCGAGAGATTTGTCTAGTTTATCGTTTATACACTCAAGGTTATAATTAATATCGTTGAACAACGACAGGATAGCCCATGCCTGCAGACGATTGAAGATATTTTTCCCTCTGTACGTGAGAGGTGTCTCTATCAATTGGAATAGTTGTTTTATTTCTTCGTTGATGTTCAACATTCTTCTGATTCGATAAAAAAGCGTGAGTCATCAAATGGCAATGCAAAATCACTCCAGGCTTTGCCGACCTTGACAGACTTCTACACCGCACAAATGATGCTCACGCTATAGTTTCCTATGCGCAAGCGCCATCTGCCGCATTGTAGGTCTGCGTCTGTCTTATCTCGTGTTTGGCAAATTTGGAGTGATCAGAACTGTACGCTGCAACCTTGTAGGCGACTCGCTTTTTGCTGCCTACCTATTGGGGTAGGCTCCTGTTTCGTTATTTATTCGTTTGTGTTCAAGAATTTATTCAGGTATCTTTTAAGTTTGTCTATCACCGTCTGCTTCTTTTCTCCGCTTTCTGGCAGGAAGGGATTGGTAGGCGGCAGTATTTGAGCTATCCCTGTGCCTGTCTCGGTAACATATCCGTCGGCAAAAGCACGCTTTACGAATGCCTCTGTCTCGGCAGGCTTCAACTGTTCCTCGGCGATTATGGCATCCAATTGCTCCTTCTTCTCTTTCTCGATATATTCTTCCCATTTAACGCCTACGTCGGCGCCCTTCTCGGGGGTCATACGCTCGATGAATTTCTCAATCAATTCTCGCTTGTCGCGCATGTCGGGGCTGGCATCCATCTGTTTGCGAATCTTTACAATAATCTCTTTGTCTTCGCAGTTTGAATCGTGATATTTCTGTACCAACTCCAGAATGTAGCGGATGTTGATTTGCACCTGCTTCACCAGTTCCATCTCGAAAACGATGTCGTCCGATATGTCTTCGCGATCATCGTTGTGTGTAGGCTTGCGGAATTCCTCATAGTAGTTGTTGTACCAACCTAAGTAGTCTTGATAACGCATCTCGTCAACAATCTTAGCCTCGTCCGTGAAGTTGTCAAAGGCAGCCAAGATGTTGCGCAGACGCAGTATTTCACCCATCAGTTTTATGAAGGCTTTCTTCTTGTCCTCGTCAATGATGTTGGCCATTCCTTCAGAAGGGAACATATTAAGCAGATTATCTATCAGCTTGGTATATGGGTCGTGCTGATTGCCCTTGTCGTCCACATAGCCTTCGCTGTAGTATTCTTCGAAGGTCTTCATAAACACCATTCCAGAGGCATTCTCGTCGCCAAAGATGGCCAGGCTTTTGTTGGTGGCCTCTTCAAGGTTGCGGAAACAGACAATGTTGCCGCAGTTCTTCACGGCATTCAATATGCGGTTGGTGCGGCTGTAGGCTTGCAACAATCCGTGAAGTTTCAGGTTTTTGTCCACCCACAAGGTGTTCAGCGTCTTGGCATCAAAGCCGGTGAGGAACATTCCCACCACAATCAGGATGTCAATTTCCTTGTTCTTCATTCGGAGCGACACATCCTTGTAGTAGCTCTGGAAGCTGTCGCCGTCGGTCGAATAGCTGGTGTTAGGTGTCCACATCTTGTTGTAGTCATCGATGGCGTTTTCCAGCGCATCGCGGCTCTGCAAATCGGGAGCAGTTCCAATCTCCTCGGGGTTTTCGTCACCCTCAAAGCCCCATTCGTCCACCTCGGCTTCGTTTGCGTTATAGGTGTAGATGGTGGCGATACGGAGGTTGGGAGCCCCGGGCTCAGCCAGCTGTCTCTTGAATTCGTTGTAGTAGAGTATGGCCGCCTGCACAGAATCGACCGCAAAGATACTGTTGAATCCTTTAGTCTTTATCTTAGTCTTTTCCTCCTCAACTTTCCTGCCTTTCTTGACCACATCCTGCACATTCAGCAGTTTGCTCATTGCGTAGGCATCTGCGCTCTGTTTTGTCTTGTCGGCAAAGTGGTCTATAATGTATCGCGTCACTATCTCGATGCGCTTCGGGTCGTGCAGCGCCTCTTCGGTGTCGATGCCCCACACCTGTTTGCGCTCCACATCGTCTTTCATCCGCATCGTGCGGTTGTAGTCGACGTGGAATTTCAGCACGTTCTTGTCGCGTATGGCGTTGATGATGGTGTAGGTGTGCAGCGGTTTGGTGGGTTTGCCGTCCTTGTCCGGCTCGCCACCGAAGAGTTGGGCGGTGGTGGTGTATTTGCTGCCGGCCGAGGTGTTGACGGCGAAGATGGGTGTGCCCGTGAAGCCGAACATCAGGTATTTCTTCACCCGCTTCACAATCAGCTTGTGCATATCGCCAAACTGCGAGCGGTGGCATTCGTCGAATATCAGCACGATGTTCTCTTTCGTCAAGATCTCGCGCAGTTCCTCGTCGGTGTCGTAGAACTTAGGCTTCATCAAGTTCGACAGCTTCTGAATCGTGGTGATGATAATCCTCGAGTCGGGGTCTTTCAGCTGTCTCAGCAGTACATTGGCCGACGAGTTGGAGTTTGCGCAGTCTTTCTCGAAATTGTCATACTCCTTCATCGTCTGGTAGTCGAGGTCTTTGCGGTCGACCACAAAGAGCACCTTGTGGATACCTTCCATCCTCGAGGCCAATTGGGCAGTCTTGAACGAGGTGAGGGTCTTTCCGCTTCCTGTAGTGTGCCAGATGTAGCCTCCTGCCCGAATACTTCCCTGCCAACGGTTGTAGAGTGCCGTCTGTATGCGCTGCAATATCTTCTCGGTGGCGGCAATCTGGTAGGGACGCATCACCAACAGCTGCTTGTCAACATTGAACACGCAGTATTTGGTGAGGATATTCAGTATAGTATGCTTTGCAAAGAAGGTGGTGGTGAAGTCCCTCAAGTCGGTCAACAGGGTGTTTTCTTGGTCGCTCCAATAGCTGGTAAACTCGAATGTGTTGCCGTCGTTCTTGCGTTTGCGTGCGCCTGATACCGACTCCTGTTCTTTGGCGTAGCGTGTGGTGTTGCTGTAGTATTTGGTTTCGGTGCCGTTGCTGATTACGAACACCTGCACGAAGTCGAACATAGCCTTTCCTGCCCAGAACGAGTCGCGCTGATAGCGGTTTATCTGGTTGAAGGCTTCCTTGATGTCAACACCTCTGCGTTTCAACTCTATGTGTACCAGCGGCAATCCGTTCACCAATATAGATACGTCGTATCTCGTCTTGTGTGCGCCGCTTTTCTCTTCATATTGGTTGATGACTTGCAGGCGGTTGTTGTGGATGTTGGTTTTGTCGATGAGCTTGATGTTCTTCTTATGACCGTTGTCCATCTGCAGGTTCAGCACATGGCCATTGCCTTGAATCATCTCGGTCTTGTCCAGAATGTCCATCTGCTCGTTCGAAATCATAGGCAGCAGGCGAGCCCATTCCGAGTCGCTCAACGAAATATCGTTAAGCAGTTCCAGCTGTCGGCGCAGGTTCGTCAAAAGACCTTCTTCGTCTTTTACCTTGATATATTCGTATCCTTGGCTCTGCAGTTGCTTGATGAACTCAGCCTCCAGCTTCGCCTCGCTCTGGTAGCCGCCGTCGGGCTTGGCCTCCACCTCGTAGTGGGCCATCACCGTCGTATGCTCCTGCTCTACAATGATTTTATAGTCGTCCATAATATTGTATTAAATCAGAATAATAAGAACTTTAACAATAAAAAACAAACCATACCCGAGGAGCAATACAAACGGAGCAAAAAAAGCAAAAAGGCCAACAAAAAACAAATTACCAGAAACTTTCTCATCCTTAACCTTTCCGGCAATTTCCCAAATAAGCGGACCAATGCTTATAATAATCATTAAAAAAAGTATAAAAATCAACAACCATTGCAAAGGATGATTGTTCATATAGCGTTCCAAAGCATTCTGATAGAAAAACAATTCCATGGTAACACCTTCATCAAAACGTCCAGAATAACCATAGGTTTTTTTAATAAAACTGTCCCCCCTATCATTTTTAGTCAGAATAATCGCACTTCCTTCCTTTTTTAGATTTACTTCCAGGCTGCCTTTATTGTTTTTAATTATATCACAATAATCCGATGTGTTTACTTGGTAGTATATTTTTATGAATCCAATCCTTTTAGGGTTATCGGGTTCACTTACACTAAAACCCGTCTGTCCCTCTTCGATATCAAGTATTCTATATCGCGTATCAAACAACGGGAATAATCCACCTTTATGATCATAGCAATATTCCAGCAGTAACTTACATTTTTTTTCTGCAGGACGGTTGAATGAAAATATAATCTTGTTTGTGTCACTTCTTTCAATAATATAATCATCTATCTTGAGCATTTCTCCAGCCGCCTCTCGTTCTTTGTCATACTCTTGTATTGTTACACTTGAGTTTTGGGGATTAACTTTTTTTTCTTTGACTTTAAGAGGATCTATGCCACTATTCACCATTCCAAGAACAACATCAAATTGGTATTCTGTTTTTTCATCTTTAGTGATATAGTAGACATCGAACTCCTTTTCGTCTACGTATTTGAATATTTTTTGTTTACAATTTAATTTCCAGTAATCAAAAGAAATATTATTGTTTTTGGGCAGATAAAAGAACCAGATATCCGACCGATACTCAAACAAGCATACCGCTCCGTCATAGGTAACCTTACTGATTATAGCACATCTGGCCACATCGTTTTTCAACCCAAATCCATTAAATGGGTTCTTTGTGTCCATATGTGCCTGCAATATGTTGTCCTTATATTGGTAGTAAGATTGACTGCCACTGTAGTGATATCTGGTCACGAAATCGGTGGGATACAACTCTACATTGTCGGAGACAACTTCGTAGGTAAGTGAAAAATCTCTTAATGAATACTGGTCAGGGTTGTCAAATGTGGGAGTTATATAAATGTTCTGATTAAGCATCTCCATATCATCGACGCAAACGACAATAGTTCTGGTGTCTTTGTTGCTCAACGGTTTTGTATGAAAGGTTGCCTTGAGCATTCCTCCTAAATCGTGGTGAGCCATTCTATATTGATAATATAGACTACCACCGCTTATTAAAACAGTCAATATGCCAATGACTGCAGTAAGTACGGGATGCTCTTTTATAAATTTAAATTTTATATTTTTAAACATGTCTTTTCCCCCTAAATCCATTTATTTTGTTCCGTCGAGTGATCCTGCTCTACTATGATTTTATAGTCATTCATTACTCCGACATTCTAAAAGTTCGACTCTATATAGGATAACAACTCTTTAAAGCCAGGATGTGTCAGATTGAAAGCACCGAGAGGTGGTTTGTTCATCCCGTGCTTCATCATCTTTTCAAGCGTTAGCTTTCCGCTTGTTGATTCTCCAATCTTCTTGATAAGATAAAATCTATTGTGAGCTTTTGCCTCTTCAAAATCTTTGGGGTTGTTATAGTATTTCAATTCGGCATCAATCTCTTTGCTATATGGTAAATCACATGCAACTATCTTGAACTTGAAAAGAATCTCTTGTTGCGGTTTTGAGAAGTATATATATCCAGTATCTCCCACCTGAAGATTATTATGCTGCTTCCAATATATCTGACCTAATTCATCAAAACAGCGACGATGGTCAAAGAACTTGGTGCTAGCCGAAATCAACCACACTCTTGGTTCTCTACCGTTGCTGGGGTTCTTCGGTTTATTGGGTGAGGCGGCTGTTGCATTTGTTATCGGTTGCTGAGGTATGGGATTAAGACCATCCTTCCTTTTTACATCCACCACAAGTGTGGTGCGTAGTGTCTCACGTAGATGCCCTGGCAGTTGGCTGCGCTCAGCAATCATATTCAATATTTCAGTCTTTCCATCTTCAGAACACCAATATTCTACACTTTTATTGACCTTCACACGCTTCAGACAATAGTCAAGCATTTTTGCCGATGTGTATTCGTTGCGGTCAAGCACAGCCATAAACTGTTCTGCGGCGGCATTGTCATGTTGGTATTTAATGGCCTCTACCAGCATGGCCTCGTGTTTGGGTGTGCTATAGTCGATGTAATAAATCTCCAGTTTTGTACCCAACAGAAGCACACCATAGCTGCAAGCCACCTGACGCATATAGTCAATCAGTTGGTTGGCATCTTTCTCTTCTTTTTTCTTCTTGGGGCGTTTTAACTCTATGATAACCTCCGGCTTTTCTTTGTCCTGTGTAAATAGTGCAAAGTCCGCTCTGTGTGTCGCTGTGGCAAACTTTACGGAATATTGCTCTTTTAGTTCCTTCTTGAAACGGTTCCACCCAAGCGTTGTAAAGAAGTCTCTTGCTATATCTTCCTCAAAAACCTTCTCCAAGTTGTTCTTTTGAACACTTGCGGCCACTTCGTCACAAAAACTGTCCCAAATTATTTTCCAGTCGTCCATATTGTTGGTTTTATTTTTCAAATGTCAATAATTTATTCCTATAGTATTCATACTGCTTCTGTCTCAGCTCCAACTGAGCCTCAAGATTCTGTATCGAAGCCTCAAAGGTATCGAGAATAGAGACAATGCGTTGCTGCTCGGAGAGTGGAGGGAGGGGGATTATATACGCGAATGCATCAGAGTTTGATATGCACGGATACCCTGCTCCTTGCTGCTTGAGTTCACAATAATCCCAAAATCTTCTATTCCCAACGTTATGGAATAGCCATCTATTCAACACAATATCTTTATTGGGCCTATAAATGCAAAATCCTGTACTACATATTTGGTTGTCGTATTGTTGAGGAATTTGACAGAATCTCTTTAATGTTGGCCTTGTAGTTCCTAAAATAACATCTCCTTTGTAAACAATCTGTTGAGCTCTACTTGGCGCATTATCCTTATTTATCTCAAGAACATCATCAATAGTGTGGGTATCCCTATTTACAGAAGACAAGTCGATATATTTAAATGTCTCATCATCAGAGGTGTTTTTCCACCTTATATTTGATGTTTTAGTACACACCTCTCCCAACGTCTTCATTTCCACCCCAGGCTTTCCTTCGAGGTCGAGGAGTTGGTCACGATAATATTCGTATTGTTTTCTCCGTAGGGCAATCTGCTCCTTAAGGTTATCTATTGCAGAAGTGAAGGTGTCAAGGATTCCCACTATCCGAGTCTGCTCTTCAAGAGATGGGACGGGGATTTTTATTAAGTCCCATCGTTTGAAGTCAAAACGAAAACGTGCACCTTCTTCTTTTAACGAGTCAATCTTATTCCTAACCGCTTCCGACTTTAAGGCAATAAAAAGATATTCTGGTAAAACTATTTTCTCGTCAGCATGAAAAACGACATACATAGGGCTGATAAGACCTTTACCATCATTTTTGAAATAGGCTATTGAACCTATATTAAGTCTTGATGGATTGTATGCAAAATCGTTTCGCTCTACAACCATATAATTGGATGTATCCTCGCTATGTATGGTGAAATCATGCAAATCGGAAGATAAAGCAAAACCTTTATTATTGGTCACCGCATAAACCGGAGCATTGCCACCTATTTTTTTTGCTTTATCTCTCTTCCGAGTAATCAATGAACCTATGCTCACATATTCTACCATACTATTCTCCTCCCAATTCGTTAATGATGTCTCTGATATGCTCACTTAGTTCGTAGTACTCTGTTTCAAGAGCTTCAATCTTGGTGTTTACCTCTTCAATAATGATTTCCTCTCGAGTATCCTCTTGCTCGACATAAGTGGAAACAGAAAGGTTACAACCATTCGCTAAAATATCATCATTCTTTACCAGTTTGGCAAAATACTGCTCGTCCTTACGATTAGTATAGAGTTCCATAATTTTGTTCTGGTGTTCGGGCAGGAGGATATTCTTATTGCCGCCTTTGCCAAATAATTTACTGGCATTGATAAAGAGCACACTGCTGTCAGTTTTTGCGCTCTTCTTCAGCACGATGATACAAGTGGAGATGGTTACATCACCAAAGAATAGGTTGGCGGGCAGTTGGATAATGGCATCCACTCGGTTGTTTTTTATTAAATACTGACGTATTTTCTGTTCGGCTCCTGTACGATAAAGCACTCCAGGGAATTCGACAATAGCAGCCGTCCCCTGCTCGCTTAGATGCCACAACATATGCATTGCAAAGGCTAAGTCTGCTGCACTTTTGGGGGCCAGTACTCCGGCAGGAGCGTATCTCTCGTCATTGATTAATATGGGGTTGTCCTTCCCCACCCACTTAAGAGAATAAGGCGGATTGCTCACGATGGCATCGAAGGGCGCATCGTCCATGTGCTGCGGCTTCAGCAAAGTGTCCTCCAACGCTATGTCGAAATTGTCGAAGTTCACATTATGGAGAAACATATTGATGCGGCAGAGGTTGTAGGTGGTGGGGTTCACCTCCTGACCGAAGTATTTCAGGTTGGGATTGTCCTTCCCTAAGATCTTCTTGAACTTCAGCAGCAACGACCCCGAGCCGCATGCTGGGTCGTAAACTTTCTGGATGTTTTGGTTATGCCAACTGGCCAGTCGTGCTAACAGCTCAGAAACTTGCTGCGGGGTGAAGTACTCGCCGCCACTCTTGCCGGCTTGCGAGGCATACATTCCCATAAGGAACTCGTAGGTGTCGCCTATGGTGTCGTTCTCCGTGCTGTTGTATTTCGAGCCCAAATCCATTGCAGCAACCGTTTTCAGCACCTTGGCCAGAAGTTGGTTGCGCTTGATGACTGTGCCTCCAAGTTCGGCGTTATCGACAGCGAAGTCGCTGAACAATCCGCGCAAATCCTCTTCCGAAGGAGTACCCTTGGCCGAGCCCTCGATGCTACGGAATATCGACGACAGATGTTCGTTCAGGTTCTCGTCTTTCTCAGCATTCTTCACCACATTTTGAAACAACTGCGAGGGAAGGATGAAGAATCCCTTTGTCTGTACAGCGTCTTTCTTGCCGCCGATGGCTTGTTTGTCGGGCATATCGGCATAGTTGAAGTCTGTCTGCCCCAATTCGTGCATGCGCCCGTTGAAATAGTCGCACATGTTCTCCGAGATAAAGCGGTAAAAGATACTCCCCAGCACATAGGCCTTGAAGTTCCATCCGTCGATGGCACCACGCAGGTCGTTGGCTATCTTCCATATTGTTTTGTGCAGCTCCGCACGTTCTTGTTTAGTTGGCATAAGTTTTATCCTTTTATTCTAAAAAGTTTATAATCTTCAGGTTTAAGCAGGTCCCACTCCTCCAGCGCCTCGATGGGGGAGAGGCCATTCCTCCGCGCAGCCTTGTAGTCGTCCAGCATATTGTGGCTGGCGGCTATCGCGCGCGCTATGCGTTCTTCTTTTCTACGTCTCAACAGGAAGCACATGGTATCAGATGTTTGTTGTTGTCGCTCCGATGGCAGAGGTCTGCTTGCTCCAAAAACCGGCGGTGTCGCCGCCCCAGGGGGCATAGCTCTCAACGGAGGCATGGCCTTGAGGAGCGTCCTCTTTGCCGCAACCCGTGAAGACGGGCACCATGAACAAAGAAAACAGCATAAACGGC
>ONIP01000035.1 GCA_900317955.1 uncultured Bacteroidales bacterium | reverse complement strand
TTTTTTATCCGACCAAACGTTCATACAAAATATCAGCCTGCAATTTGACTATTAGAACAAAAACTGCAATTTTTAGCCTGCAAAATGACTATTACGCCGATATTTTTTACTCTTGATAAGCCTTATTTTACCACTAAAGCTTTTATAGTGGGATGGTTGCCGGCTTTGACGAGGTAAACGCCAGATGAAGGAATATCTATCGTGCTGGTTGAAGATTCAGAAACCATGCGCCCATACATATCATATACACTAATGGTGCCGTCTATACTGCCGTCTATTTGAATTATGCCATGAGATGAGAAAATGACGGTGCTACTGTTGGGAATATCGTTAATACCGACCGAACTATTTGTGGCAATATTTGAGAGACTAACACTTGATGATTTCATAGCAACGGTTTCTTCGGGAGAAGAACAAGGCGTACTCATTACAATTCCAACTTGGTAGTATACATCCTCAGAAGTGGCCGTTTCGTCAGTGTAACTCGTATTCCCATCAGCAGGCATAATGTCTATTTGCTGAAGGTCAGAAGCATTTGTACCTCTGTAGATAATGTATGTGGTGTATTCGGCTCCTTCATATGGAGTCCACTGAAGATTCCATCGTCCACCCAATCCTTGATTGATTGTCAAGTGCATTGTTTTGTGAATAACACTTTGGGGCGTTTCAAATCCATACTCATCGACTCCACTTATACGGTAACGATAACTACGTGTGGACGGCCTTGATGCTGTATCAACATATGATGAACTACCGTCTGTCACCTCGGCAATCTCATCATATTGACCAGCAATGTTGCCTTCCCTGTAAACTTTATAATAGGATAATCCCTCGTGAGAATTCCACATTACCACGTTATTGTTGTCTTGAACACTCACCATACAAATTTGAGGTTCATCGTTTATTGGAGCAAAAATAGCTGATACACTTGTGTCAAGAGAACAGTCGAAATACTCGGGATTGTTCGTACTGCCATTGTCCCAACCGACAAATCTATATCCCTCAAAAGGAACAGCCAAGCCTTGTATTGCTCCGGTAGACAGACATTGTGTTGTTGAAACAATTCCCATTGCCGTATCAAATTGAATAGTCAAGGAGGCGCTTGTGTTATTAGCGCGACATCCCGATATTATTTCTTGTTTGCCTTCAGAAACAAATGCCACTACCTCTATATCACACAAGTTATCAATGGGAACTCCCTCTATGGAGTCGGGAACAGTATAATAGTATGTTCGGCTAAACAAGGTTCCTGCTGTTGTTGTGTTGATTGTTTCTCCCCACTGTCCGGTCAACATATTTCTAAAGACATGCATGTGCCGATACTCTCCACTATCATTTACCATGCCAGGATAATGCTGTGTTGCCCCATTCCAACTACTTAACAAGTTGTTCTGCAACAAAAGAATATTCAACATATTTGTTTGGTTGCTAGACGAGGACGTATAGTACACTTCGACAAAAACCGTGAGTTGTCTTGTGGTTTCGTCAATAGAAGCCGTTGCTGCAATGTTTATTGGCGATGGCATAGACAAAATTGAATCAACGTCCCTTGCCCAGTTTCCTCTTAACTCTGATGTACATGGCTGACCATAGGGGACATCTCCAAAGCCTTCAGATGTGTTTCCGAACAAATGACGATTTATCGTCCCCATTGGATAATAGGCCAATGATGCTTGGTTACTTATTGAATCTCCCCAAATTGTATTGTATAGTGAAGAAAATTCATAATACCTTACGTCAAAAACCTGTATCGGTTTTTTACTGCAAATGGAATCACTTATTCGATGTGCATCAGGGCACCATGGGCCTCCATTGAATTGCTCAATAATTGCATTCCTCATATGAGGAATTGTGTCTACAATAGTTTGTGCAGCTATTGTACAACTGACAGCCAGTAAGAGGGGTATTATTGCTAATTTATTCATATGTTTTAAAAATTAAGGCGTGAATACTCTTTAAATCATATCCTCATAGTGGGTGCTGGTACAACCTTTGGATGAATAAGACAGAATAATTCACGCCATTGGCGCGAACTTTCCGTCATCTTATTCTTATCCAGTGTTAAGTTACCAGCTTTACTATGAAAGAACAAGAGCGTCAAGCTCATTATGTCGTCTTTGTTATATTTCTACGTTTTATGTCATATATTCAGTATTTGTATTTTGTGCAATACTTAAATTTGTATTACATCAATTTTATCTTGAGTATTTTGATTTCTGTGCCCAGTCCTCCAATTGGATGTTAGGAATGTGGGTAAAGTGTTTGAGATTAGAAGTAACCATCGCCATGTTATTAAAGACCGCACAGGAACCAATAAACAAATCAAATTCGCTAACAGACAATCCCTTCGCCTGGAGCGAGGCTTTGTTAATACCATAAAGCCGCAATGAAGGTCTCAACGGTACGACCTCAAACAATGATTGTACTCGTTGCACATCGACAAAGTTCTCTTCTCGTTCTGACTTTGCAGCTCCATAGAATAATTCGGCAATGGTGATTTCCGAGATGAAACAATTCTCTTTGCCTACAGTCTCAATCTTTTTAATCACATGCTCGTTGTGACGGAATAGCTCTATACAAATGTCGGTATCTAACAGATATTGTGCCATGTCCTTTACCAGTTCAATACTTCACGACCAGTGTATGTAACATCTCTCAACTCCTCGGCATCGCCCCACTCGCCACAAAACATGGTACGCAAATCGTTATCAACGACAGCAGGATGAGAGTCTTCTTTAATGGATGATGAGAGTTTTGATATCAAATCCAACCTGTCATCCACACTTAACGATGCAAGTACAGACATGTACATATCTGTAATGCTCGTCGCTGGTATTGTGTTTGTACTAATCATTGATTAAGGTGTTATTCAATTTGCAAAATTACGACAATTATTTGGATTAACCAAACTTTTTTCGCAACGTTCCATTTCCTGCATCACCGTTTCGTGGGCGATGAACTTTGCCCGACCGGCCTTGATGTCGTGTCCTCGTTGCAGTGTCAAAGACTTGGCTTCATCGGATGTTAGGATTCGTGGTTCGCCAGTTTCGCTCTGAGCAAGACGGATACGGGAAGCGTCGCACACTTCGCGTGGCTGCTGCCAATAGAGCACCCAAAACATATCCTCAGCAGACATCTCTGAATGGTTTACTGCTGTTTGCATAGTTGTACTTCTATAGTTGTTTCGATTTGCAAAAGTACGACTTTTTTCCAAAGTGACAAAAAGTTTTTTTATAGAGGATTCCCCAATGCTTTCTATAGCACATGCTATGTTTGTTGCTATGCAGAGAAAGAGTTGCATATTCCCCGCAAAATATGAGGAGAATAGTATATTCATTTGCCGCAAAAATCCTCATTTTTGGTGATTGTGGGGTCTTGGGGATGTTGATATTTTTGCAGCATGAATCAAAAAAGCTATTGTATGGATAAAAAACTGACATTCTGGGGCGCTACGGGTTTCGTGGTACTGTATTTTGTGGCGGTATTCGCTGCCGAGTTCATAGGTTTTGCCCATCCAGTATGCTGGATAATGGCTCCAGCCTTGGGCGCGCTCCTTGGCGCATTCCCCTACCGCTGGCTCTCGCTCCGCTGGCATAAGTTCGGCTTGGGAACGGTGTTGTCTGCCGTATTCGGCTTGGTGATGATGGCTATGGGCGAGATGGACCTCACCTGTCTGGCCGTTATCGTCGGCTTCGGTGTTTTGAGCGACCTGGTGCGCATGGGCGTAAAGAAAGATGGCGTCACATACCCGATTCTCGCCCTTGGAAACATTGCAGAGATTATCTACCTTTGGACACGCAAGGCGTGGTACCTCCAGGGAGCCGCCGAGGAGATGGGGCAAGCCTATGCCGACGCTATGGCTTCATTGCAGAGCTCGCTGTGGTTTGTTGTCGCCTTGGTGGCCATCGTCGTAGCTGCCGAGTGCGGATTGTGGATAGCTAAAAAAATAATCAAATAACATTATATATCTATGGGTATACTAAGCAAGATTTTCAGTAATACACGCAAGCCCGAAGGTTTCTTCGGAAGAATGATGGTCAACGGCATGAATGGCGGCGGCCACGCCCGTATGGCGGAATGGGGACTCTCGCATCTGACGCTCACCGACAATGCCAACGTTCTGGATGTGGGGTGCGGTGGCGGTGCCAATGTGGCACGTCTGCTGAAGCGCTGCCCCAAAGGGACGGTGACGGGCATCGACTATTCCCCAGTCTCGGTGAAGAAAAGCTCCGAAGTGAACGCCGCCGCCATTGCCGCAGGACGTTGCAAGGTGCTGGAGGGAAATGCTTCTGCACTGCCTTTTGATGGGAATTCTTTCGACATCGTGACCGCCTTTGAGACCGTCTACTTCTGGCCGGACATCGAAGAGTGCTTCCGTGGCGTACACCGCATTTTGAAAGAGGATGGCCGTTTTGTCATCGTCAACGAAGACGACGGCCTCACGGGCAACAACGAGAAGTGGGAGAAGCTCATCGAAGGTATGCATACCTACACGCCCGATGAGCTATGTGCCCACTTGACCAATGCCGGATTCCGCGACATTGCCGTCCACGGCGACGAGCAACACCACTGGCTTACTGTAATAGCAACAAAATAAAAAGATACCATGAAACCCAACTACAAAAACTGGATGCCCAAGGGCATGATTTGTGGAACGGCGGCAGGATGCGCGGTATGCCTTGTCCTGTTCCTTGTCTTCGGTGTGAGCGGATTGCTCACAGCCGGAATATGGAAAACCGTGCTTACAATACTTTTCCTTGTCCTCACACTCTTCTTGCTCGCCGTGACGATCTGGATGATTTTTCTGTACAAGTCTTTCTCGTACGACGGAAAGCGCCAGCTGTCGCGTAGGATAATCGACGGCGTAGCCGCGAGAGTCGTACTGCCCGAAGGCGGCTGCGGCCTTGACGTAGGGTGTGGGAGCGGTGCATTGACCATTGCCGTGGCCAAGCACAATCCGAAGGCACAGATGACCGGCATCGACCGCTGGGGTGTGGAGTATTCCTCTTTTAGCAAGACACTCTGCGAGGAGAACGCCAAAGCCGAGGGCGTATCAAACACTTCCTTTGCAAAGGGAGATGCAGTACGTCTTGATTTCGCCAACGAAACCTTCGATGCTGTATGCAGCAACTACGTATACCATAATATCCCAAGCCGGAACCGTCAGGAGATTCTGATGGAGACACTCCGTGTGCTTAAGAAAGGCGGCACCTTCGCCATCCACGACATCTTCTCAAGCCTGAAGTATGGCGACATGCAGAAGTTTGTGCAGCGTTTGAAAGACATGGGCTATGCAGATGTGAAGCTTGTCCCCACCGACAACGGTCTTTTCATGAGCCGATGTGAGGCCACATGGTTGGGGCTCAGAGGTTCTGCCATACTTATGGGGAAGAAATAGTGACCTCCCTGTCTGGTCGCAATGGTGAAGGACTAATGCAGTGTAATAACAATACCTTTCAATATAGGTGAGAACCTCCAACCGACTTTCATTTTTATATGAATATGGAACTAAAAATCAAAGCATGTGATATCAATCACCTGGAAGAATACGGCAGGATATACGCTGCGGCCTTTTCAGGAGAACCGTGGTGCGACCCTTGGAAAGAGGAAGATGCCGTCGTCCATGTAAAAGAGTTATTGGAATGCCCACAATCCTACGGCCTTGAATGTGTTGTCGGCAATGAGGTGGCGGGCTTTTTGTTGGGATCCTCCATGCTCTTCCACTATGGCAGGACTTTCGAGATCAACGATTTGGCAGTTGACCCCCAGTTTCAGGGGCACGGTATTGCCCGCCGCTTGATGGATAAGGCAATGACGGATTTGAAACGTCAGGGCATGGTGGGCGTTCATCTGATTACCGCTGCCGATGGATGGCTGAAGGACTTTTACAGGAAATATGGTTTCGTGAAAGAGGAAAGAGTCATTCTGATGGGTATGGAAATGGATGCCCCGGGGAACAAATGATCAGCGGTGCGATAATACTAATCTGTCACAAATCCTATCGACCGATTTGGGTTAAAAAAAGAGAACCGCGTTTCGCGGTTCCCTATAATGATGCAGGTAAAAGAGATTAAAATACCGTCTTTAAGCTGCAGAACTTGTCTCTGCCAGTAAAGGTGACGAGGTAAACGCCGTGGGGAAGTGTGGAAAGATTGAGAGATGTGTTGCTGCTGATGGATTGAGAGCTTATCAGGCGGCCGTCTACTGAGTAGAGGTTGAGGGTGCCATGAATGGGATGGTCGGTGAAAGTGAGCGTCACGGTGTTGTCCACTTGGCGGAGCAGTACCTCGTTGCTGGCCGGGTTGGGGGCAATGGCATTGTAGCCACGCAGACGGGCGTATTCGGCTCTTGCACTGTCGAGGAGTACTTGGAAACGGGGGTCGCGCTGCAATCTTACTATCGTGTAGGCGGCCACCAAACGAGCGGCTTGCACATCCGATG
Organism: uncultured Bacteroidales bacterium; assembly: GCA_900317955.1. GTDB lineage: Bacteria > Bacteroidota > Bacteroidia > Bacteroidales > P3 > Colimorpha. The sequence continues at coordinate 16,635 of ONIP01000035.1, read as the reverse complement.
CCCAATGGTAGCCCGCAATGACTCGACTGCGGCCATACTCAAAGCCACGTTGCAACACTGCGTTCATGCTGTCGGGAGTCAGTTCCACCATTGCCAACGCAAGTCCCCATCCAATAGTAGAATGTGATGAAGGGTAGGATGTTGTTGTTGCATGGCTTTCCTCTTCCTCCGGTATCAGGGTTGATTCTGCCAACTGGACGAAGGGACGCTTGCGGAAATATGTATCCTTAAGACGGCCGGATTCGTTTCTGAGGGTATTTCTGACGTATTTGAAATAGGCCGCGATATAAGGGGTTGTCAACGTATCAAGCTGTAAGTTCAAACAAGAAGAGAACTGGCTCAAGAAATCATAGTACTTGCTGGCAGCATCGGCTGAAGCCTGTGCGCCACGGGCGGTGCCTCTTTCAGCCTTGGCCAACCAGTGGGCAGCCACATCCCCTTGATAACGGTAACAAGCAGTATCGACAGGGGGAGGCAGGATGCGGCGGCCATTCGGATAGCCCACATTTGCCGGCACAGAGCCGTGCCACAGCAAATACTCCGCACGGGCGGCTGCCATGTCGGCCTGATACTCGGGACTTGCCTGAAGGCGCGCCACAGCTGCCGAAGCGGCCAGCCGAGCTGCGTCCACATCGCTCTGCCAATGTGCCCCGACAATGACGCGACTCTCGCCATACTCCCATCCGCGCCGCAGAATAGTGTCTTGCAATTCGGGGGCCATCTGCGCCATGATGAGAGCAGTAGTCCATCCCAACGACGTATGACCCGACGGATAGGAACCGTTGCCACGCAGTTCCGCCTCGTCATCGAAGGCTCCTGCCACATGCTCATTCATTCTTGCAAAGGGGCGCTTGCGCATATATTTTGCCTTGGCAGGATCCACAGCCTGGGCTGCCGTCTTTTGTCCACGCGAAATGAGACGGTAGATGGCGGGCGTAGCCTCACGGCTCACCACAAAACCCAAAGCTTCGCTGTAGATGCTGCACATGCGGTCGACGCTGTACAGGGATTCCCAACTGGCCTGCTGCCCACGGGCGGTGCCACGCATCGACTTGCCCCACAGCCACTGCTGGAAATCGTCTATAAACAACTGACTGCACGTGTCGGGCGGTGCCGGCAGGTATACACCTGCGTTGGGCATGGAGTCTGTACTGAAATAGGGAATCGTGTCCACATCCTGTCCCTTGGCACCGACGCCAAGGCAACAGACAAGCAAAGTCAATAATGTTTTTTTCATAGATTGGAATTATCGTTTTTTAGTTATATGCAAAAATATAAAGTTCTCACATTGTCACTCCCTCTTTCCGGCCAGTTTCATACAGTCGGCGACAGAACTGGAAGGGGTGCTGACATTTGCCGTATTAACCACCTGCTGCCGCCCTTCCACGTCGAACTGGAGCGTGGCGCCGTCCTCTCGCACATCGATTGTTACAGGGGCTCCCATCAACAGGGGCAGATTCACATCGCCGTGCCCTGCCGGGAAACCGCACAGCAGCGGGATATTGTATTTTTCAATATATTGACGAAGCATGGCCTCGACACTCTCGTATGACAACTCACTTCCGCAGCCCGCAAACTCGCCAAGCACCACACCCTTGCAGCGGTCTAACACACCGTTCATAGCCAAAACATTAAACTGGCGGTCGATATTATGCATCGACTCCCCGACCTCCTCTATAAAGAGAATAAGGTCGTATCCAAGGGTGGCATCGGCCTGGGTACCCATATTGGGGGCGAAAGTGCAAATGTTGCCACCCACCATGACACCCTTTGCCCGGCCTTTTATATTCTGCGGATGTGCGGGTACCTCATATCGCGGCACACGCCCCATCAGCACGTCACGCATCAACGTGCTTGTCGCATCGGTTCCCCCATTGGCCAGAAACGAACTCATGGTGCCATGCACACTCATCACCCCGGCGCGGGTCAGCAACCCGTGCAATGTAGTAATATCACTGAACCCCACCAACCATTTGGGATGAGCCGACCACTCTTTGAGCTGCATCCGGTCGATCAGCTGGATAGTGCCATACCCGCCACGGTTGCAGATAATAGCCTTAATCGTAGTGTCGTTCAACGCCCAGCGTATATCACTCAAACGCTCCTCCACCGTGCCAGCATACTTACCTGCATACAATTTGCCCACGTTGGGGCCAATCACCGGTACCAGCCCCCAGCCGCGAAGCACCTCGGCTGCCTTCTCGACATTCTCCATCGGAGTAAAGTACGACGGCGAAATAAGAGCCACCCTGTCGCCTGCTTTCAGATAGTCGGGCTTCACACACTTTAGAGTCACTCCATCCCCGTCAGTCAATACTGCAACATTCTCCTCCTTCTTGCAGGAAACAACTGCCGCAAGCAGCAAGAGTACCAAAACAAACCTTTTACTTGTCATAGTAGCTTCAATTTTTAGTTATAATAAATCATAACGCGGCCTGCCAACATTTATTGTATATCTAATCTACACTTCTCAAGAGTGAAAAACGAAAAGTGGAATCAGCCGCCAAATCTTTTAATCAGTAATTTTTATGATGGAATGTAAGTGGTATTTTCCGCTGTAAAAAATCCGCTTCTCGTACCCATTCTGGGTAGGGAGATACACCTCGGCAGTGGTATTGGCAGGTATAACTATCTCCCAATCAAATCGGTCTCCGTTGCGTTTCCAACTACTCTTTATAAGGCCTGAAACCGAATGATAGGTGCAATTCACATGTTCCAACCCATTAATGGGATAGGGTTTCAGCATTATCTTGCTGTAGCCTGGAGCCAAAGGCCTTATACCGCCGAGGTATTCATAGTACCAGACTATAAGGTCGCCCAGCAGCATCACATGGTTGCCCGAGTTCATGGCGGGGTCGGCGGTATTGCCGTTCCACAGTTCCCAGATGGTGGTGGCACCGTTCTTTGCCATGTAGCCCCAACTGGGATAGGTGGTGTCGGTGGCCATCTTCAATGCCAGGTCGCCGTGGCCGTATTCGGTGAGGGTGCGCATAAGGTGCTGGATGCCCACCACACCGGTGGAGACATGCCCGCCGAAGTCGTTCACGGTCTTCTCTATGATATTGTCCATCACATTGCGTTCATAGCCGGGCGAGGGGACCATCCAGAAAGCAAGCGGCAGTATGTTGGCAGTAACGGTGTTGTTGGCGTAGCATCCCGCCTCGGGGTGGAAGAAACGGGAGTTAAAAGCCTTGGTCACGGCGTTGGTTTCGTCTTCGAAGTAATGCACGTCGTCATCCCGGTGGAGGCAAGAGGCAAACCCTGCCATAATGTTGCAATAGTTGATGTAGTATGGAGTCGAGAGGCAGCCTGGCCATGTGATGCGGTTGGTGTCGCGCGAGTGTATCAGCTCGGGGCTTTCGGGCGGCATGCACCAGTCGCCGTAGGTGTCGCGGATAAGGATGCCGTCCTTGAGGTAGTATTTCTTCATGTGGAGCAGCCACCGTTTCATGGCGTTATAGTGCTGTTCTACGGGACGGAAGTCGCCAAAACGTCTCCAAATCATGTCGGCCACCGTAATGAAGGCACCCGGCCAGGTCATGTTGTCGGTGTAGTTGCGCCAATAGGCGGGGGCAACGTCGGGGAGTGATCCGTTTTCGAACTGGCTGTCCTCGAGGTCTTGCAGCCACTTGGTATAGAGGCGATGGTTGTCGAAGATGTAGCTCTCGCCATAGTTGCCTGTAGTGCGGTCACCAGTCCAGCCCATGCGCTCGTCGCGTTGCGGACAGTCGGTGGGCATACTGCGGTAATTGCCCCTTATGCCCCATGTGGCATTGCGGTAGACGGCGTTGATTACCTTGTTCGAAGTCTCGAAGGTGCCTGTCATCGGCATCTCGTCGTAAAGAACCAATCCGGTAAAGTCGTCGGGTCGGGGTCGCTCTCGCAATCCTGTTATTTCCACATAACGGAAGCCGTGATAGACGAATTGAAAATTGAAAATTGAAAATTGAGAATTTGTTGATGCGATAAATCTGTCGGTGCATTCGGCGGAACGCAGGTTGGCCGTATATATGGTGCTGTCGGGATTCAATGTCTCGGCATAGCGGAACGTGATTGTGTCACCATTCCTCATTTGCCATTTTGAAATATCAAATTGCAGCGTTCCCACCATGTTCTGCCCCATGTCGAGTATCCATTTGTCGTTTTTTTGGAAGAGTGTCACGGGTTGCAAACACGCCTGCACCTTGATATTGGGGTTAGGTTGCGGGGTGAGGAGCCGCATAGGGTCGGGGCGTTGGTAGTCGGCGGGAAGGGGACTGCCGGTGACAACGGGATATTCGCGGGCAACGCGGTGGCGCGGATTGTAGATGTCCTCTTTGTACATGTTCTGCCGGTCGTAATCGGCAATGGCATCCTCCCATTGGCTGTCGTCGTAGTCAGGCATTGTCCAATTGCCAAGGTCGAGACGTGCGTCGTAAGTCTCGCCGTCGAACTCGTTGCTCTTGCGGATAGGACCGCGGTTGGTTATCTTCCAGCCTTCGCCACTGACGATGGTGTCGGTGGTACCGTCCTGGTAGGTTACCTCCAGCTGCATGAGCAGTTGCGGCAAGCCGTAGTGGGCGGCGTGGTTGATGCCGCACCATTCAAGGTAGTTGGTGTCGTGGCGCACGGTGGTGAACCGGCCTCCCTCAAGGGTTACCCCCACGGCGTTCAAGACGTCTTCGCGGACAAGGTCGGTCACGTCGTAGGCGTTGAAATAGATATGCCGTGTATAGTCTGACAATGTAGGTTTAAGCCACTCGTCGCCTGCCACTTCAGTCCCATTGATATACGCACAATAGACACCCAGACCGCTAATATACAGCCGAGCCTTTGCAATATCCTTTTTGAGCGTGAACTTCTTGCGCAGATAGCGGGCAGCAATGGCTGTATGGCCGTTTACAATATCGTCTTCAAAGTCGCGCCCTATCCACCTCGCATGCCAGTCTTCCGGCTTGAGGAGACTGACTTCAAACCTTCCAACTTCGCTCTCCAACTCTTTCTCCCTGCCCTTTTCACCGTAGATGACGGTAGTGTACACCTTCCACCAGCAGCGGTCACGGCTATTCAGCGGTTTTCCCTGGTAGGGAATATACAGCATCTGGCTCGACTCCACCTCTTTCGAATCCCACATGTCGCCCACACCTTTGCGCGCATTCTCCTCTGTCGACGCTACGACTATGCGATACCTCTTCTGCATCACATTGTCCGCCGTCGACTCATACTGCCAGCTAAAACGCGGCTCGGAAGTGGCAATCGGCTGGCTACCGTCCTGCATCTCCACAGTGAGCGACGTTACACTGATTCTGCCGCCACAAGCAGCGAACAACACTGCCAAAATAATAGTGGGTAAAAGCTTTTTCATATTTCCTGTTATTATAATTTCATCCTGCAAATTAACACTCTTTCCTTCTCTTCTCCAGCAGGCAATTCATGCTCCTATTTGAACCTGAATTCCCATTCCCCCGCCTTGATCGTGCGCTGCCACGGCTTGCCGGGAAATACCGTCGCCACACTGTTTTCCGGAACAGTCAACCGCAACACATTATCGTGTATCTCCACACGGATGGTACCGTATGGAGTCGGTTTCACGGCCTTCACCCAGGTCACCCCTTCTACAGGCTGTGGGTCGACATAAAAATGACGATAGCCCGGTGCCTCGGGGTCTGGACGTATGCCCGCCAACGCCTGATAGAACCATATTCCTATGCCATTATAACAATTGTGCACTCGGCTACGGTCACCGTTCCACGACTCCCAGGTCGTGGTAGCACCGTTCTCAATCATATACAAATATCCCGGATAGTCTGGTTGTCGCAACAAGGTCGCCATCAAATTCGACTGCCTTTCACATATAGCCCATTCCGTAAACACCGGCACTCCCACCAGCCCCACGGCAATATGCGCTTTATAGCGACCATAACAGTCTTCCACCAACTGCTCCGTCACCGCCTTGCGTGTGGCGGCATCAGGCGGCACTCCCGTCAACAACGCATAAGCCTGGTCCAACGGCGTACCGTTGGCATAACTGCGGCTCTCTTTATGGTAAAAATGGTTGTGTATGGCTTGGTTCAGCCTCTTCCGTCGTTCTGCAAAAATACGGGCATCGTGGCTGCGTCCTGTCAACTGCGCCATACGAACCATGTCACCCAAGCATTCACTTATAAAGCAACTGGTCACATGCAGCACCGATTCACCCTTTACGTCCACCCCCTCGGGAGCCAGCCAGTCACCAAGAAACCACATACGCCTCGCGTCGTCGGGCCACGGCTGCAATATCTCGTCCACGCTGTGATGCTCCACAAACTCCAACCACCGCTTCATCGCGTCATAATGCCTGTCTATCAAACTGCGGTCGTCATAATTTAGGTAAGTCCGCCAAGGTGCCTTCACTATAAACCCGCTCCAATAAGGCCCGCCACCCGTGTGGTAGGCTGGCGCAACGTATGGCAAATCACCCACGCTGTCCATCGCGTCTTCCCAAGCCGTCAGCCAGTTGTGGTAGGTCGTCCGCACATCGTACAGCGTCTGCAGCGTCATTGTCGACGAGTTGCCGTCACCACCATATCCCATACGCTCCAAATGCGGGCAGTCTACCATGTACCCATTCAATGTCAAGCACTTCAAAGTATATTTCACCAAGTCGTGCACAGCATTCAGCCGCGGGTCGGAGCATTCAAAAGTTGCCGCCGTCTCATCATCCAAGGCACATATCTGCAACGCCCTCGCCCTCTTCACTTCGCATCCTTTCACCCGCACATATCGGAAGGCATGGTAATGAAAACGGTTTGTAAAACGCTCCTCTCCCCTACCCTTTGCCACATACACATCACGCTCCGTATGAGGAGGCTCGGCCTCCCGATGGTCAAGATAATCCATACTCACCTCATGTCCTGCATCCATCGTGCCGAACTCTGCCTGAAACCATCCCGTCACCACACGTCCAAAGTCTATCGTCACCTCCCCTTCCCCTGTGGGGAAAAGCCACACGGGTGCCACCGTGTCAATTATCCGGTTTCCCTCAAACTCTTGCCTTGAAACCAATATCTTTCCGGCATCGACAACCGTGGCTGGTCTCCATTCCGGCTCGACACGTGCGTCGTAGCGTTCCCCGCCGAACTGCAACGGCTGCCACGACCCCGTATAGCTGTACCCGCTCGGCGCAGTTTCCCAACTGCCGTCGGTTACGGCAACAATGTGTCCCCCCTGCACTATTTCCGCCTTCACCGCAGCCTCCTTGCCATATATGCGTCCCCACCCCTGCCCTATCCAGAGCATAATTTCATTGTCGCCGTCATGCAAATAAGGCGTTATTTCATAACTCACTTCAAGAGCCCGGCGATCCAGCTGCGACACAGCTGGCTGCAACACCCGGTCGCCCACTTTCTTTCCGTTCACATATAACTCATGGTAACCCAGCGAAACAACATTGACGGTTGTCTTCATTTTCGCAACGACGTTGACAGTCCTTCGAAATAACGGGGTCTCCGCTCGCCCCTCCTCCGTCATACACCCAATAAACAACCCAGCTTCCTTTGCCGCTGTATCCTCCCGTACACCTAAGAACTCACCACCTTGCGCATTGCAATCCCCATGCAAGAGCCCCATAGCAACCCATAAAACCAAAGCCACCCTGGCACAAAACCCTTTCCAAATATAAACTCTTTTCATATCCATCATCTTTATTGTCATGTCAAGTAAATATCCAGCCACACGAGAGGAAGCAGTTAAACAGATAAGCCGTCCAGAAAATATTAAGAACCAGCATAAGGCATAGTAGCACGTGACGGACATATCGGTTCAAGCCGCGTCCGAAAAACACAAGCACTGCAAGCAATATCGTCAAAACGCAACCCGCAGTATCAAGACGGAAAATCATATCGCTGCACAAAATGGCTGCTACCACTACAAATACAGCCACCACCCACCGCCAAAACCCTACACGAGGATTATGGTATATGTCTATCATCAAAAAGAAAAAAAACGGGGTGCAGGTCAGCAACCGTGCCTGCGAGTACATGCACCCTTTCTGTGTAAACAAAGCAAGCACTATATTCCCAACAAAAAAAAGTACGGAGAGCATACGCACAAGGTTCCATAAGTAGCAAGAAGTCGACCCCGCAGCATCCTGCGGAACATCTTTCTTCCCAAGGCGGACACGGATACCATCTATCAACTTCGTTGCCAACCAAGCCAATGCCGGAACAAACAGTATAAACAGCAAGGGCTGGGTAACGCACTTGCTCTCATCGCTCCAATCGGTCAACGGCCAGGTCGGCAGCGACAGTTCTTTGCCCCAATATTGCTGTGCCAGAATGAATTCAAACCAATGTTCCGCTCCACGGTAGTGCTGAAACAGCATCACCGCTGCAACACCGGTCACTATGGGTGCAACATGCAAGGCAATGTCCCGCAAAAGAAGTTTCAAAGCCCGTCGGGTGTGCAGAGCCCCAAGTACATCAGCCATCACCCATGCCACCAACAAGATACTACCCGCGGCGCGTGTCATGCACCCCAATGTGAATCCAACAAAATAAAGCCAATAACGCTCCTTTAGCAACCCATACAGCCCGAACGCAATACAAACAAAGAAGAGTGCTTCGCTGTAGGGTATCAGAAAAATAACCATATAGGGCATACTAAGCAGCATCATGCATGTCATCATAAGGTGGCGCCCCGTCGAATGGTACTTCTGCTGGAATAATCTCAGTAACAACATAAGCCCTACTCCAAACAATGCGAAGTTAAGTACACATACACCTATCGGCGAAAGATGCGTGGCGCGCCAAAGCAAAGGGAAGAGCGGGAAGAATGCGTAATTCCCCACCCAAATGTTTGAAGTGTCATAGAGATATTTCGAAATTTGATGATACATATCGGCATCCCAATGCAAAAGATTTTGGTTCGATACCTTGTTATACGGACGCTCTACAGCACATATATCCCTGCTGCCATCGTCATTGACCGTAACATCGTATGTCTTGACAATGCCGCCCATAAACTTGTATGCCTTTTCATTTTGCAGGGTAGTATAGCAGAGTATAAGAGCACCCAGCCAAACTGCAAGTGCCGCAAAGAGTATCAGGACTACCGAACCACAGCATGTATCATTCTTAAGTGCACACTTCATTTTCAATATTATAACTACAAACCCATTCAATTATTACGGCTACAAATTTACACTTTTTTTTCGTTATACTAATTCTTTGAATGTGTTTTTGAATGTGTTAATTCGTTAATGTGTTAATGTGTTAGTCCTTGGCGCATCAAAAAGATTCACGAATTTACGAATTAACGAATTAACGAATTCTAATTCGTTAGTCCTTGGCGCATCAAAAAGATTCACGAATTCACGAATTGACGAATTAACGAATTCTAATTCGTTAGTCCTTGGCGCATCAAAAAGATTCACGAATTTACGAATTAACGAATTTACGAATTCTAATGTGTTAGTCCTTGGCGCATCAAAAAGATTCACGAATTCACGAATTGACGAATTTACGAATTCTAATGTGTTAGTCCTTGGCGCATCAAAAAGATTCACGAATTCACGAATTGACGAATTAACGAATTCTAATGTGTTAGTCCTTGACTCCCGATTAAGCGACTAAGCCATTAAGCGACTAAGCCATTAAGCGATTAAGCGATTAAACGGCTATAAAAAAAGAAACTGTCACGTGGAACAAACTCTCGTCCCTGTGACAGTTTCAGTATTAAATATTCCTGAGTTTAGAGGTCGCGGTGGAATACCAGCGGGAAGGTGATGGTGGTGTCCTCGTCTTCGGCGTTGGCAAAGAGAAGGTTGATGGTGATAGTGTCGTCAGTTTCGCTGTAGGTGAAGGCAATCTGGTAATTGATGGGCTGGTTGTCCTCGTCCACGCCTACGGCGGTCAGCGTTCCAGTATGGGTGGCACTGCTGTATTGGTAGGCAAGGTTCATCTGTTCAATCTCATTGATGCTATATTCACCAGCAATTTCGGTAACATTGGTGATGACCATGTTCTCGCTGAAGGTGATGTGGGCATAGTTGGAGTCGAATTCAATGTGGAATACCATGGCTGAGTCGAACCCTATGACGCTGTCGCATCCATAGTCGCTGAGATTCATGCCGGTCATGGCATAGAGGAGGTCGGAGAGGTTGAGGGTGGAAGTCCAGTCTGTACCGATAAGGTCGGCAGTTGTCTTCACCATGGCGGATGCACCGGGTGTGGCGGGAGCAGCAGGGGTGTCAAGGGTGATCTGCTCTTTCTGGCAGGCGGTCATGCCGAGCAATACGGCAACAGCGGCGGCGATAAAGATTTTCTTCTTCATAATTGATAATTGGATTGTTAGGTTTTAAAAAATTGATTATTAATTGTGCTTTGTTTTATTCGCCAATAAGAACGCAACAAGTAGACAAAAAACTACAATGGCCGCGTTTTTTTTATTTTTTAGCTGAGGGGACGGCAACGAACTGTAGTTGGTAGTAATAGTTGCCTTCCTCGGTGCCAAGGTCGTTGCGCGAAAGTATCATGGTATTGGAGGTAATCCAATTGACATTCCAGCACAGACCATTGGGCAGCATCTCGGAACAGAGCTCCCCATCGGAAGAGAGGCTCCAGGTTCCATTGTCGGTAACACTGTCTCTACTGTTGACTACCGTTATGGACATTGTTCCATTGCCGTTGAAGGTATAGTACATCGTACTGCCGTCCTGAGGGGCAAAGAGGTCGGCATTCACCAAATGGCTGTCGGCGTCGGTCTGCGCCACTACCATGCAGTCAAAACGCCATGTTCCAATGATATTGTCCGAGGTGTTGGTTAATGGTGCGGTGGCGTATGCCTCGCCGTGCCATGTGCCGGTACTGTCATCGTAGGTAACCCGCACTGTGAGTCCCTGCTTCTCCATATTCTTCATCCACTTCTTCATTTCGTCACGACTTGTGGTGCTGATAGTTCTGTTTTCTTTTGATGCACCTTTGGTTTCGGTCACGAAATAGGTGGTCTGGTTCATATTATAGAATATTACTTCGCTGCCGGACTGCGCCTGGTCGCAAAACTGGTCCAATACAGCATCCCATTCGGCATCGGTGGTCAAGGTCTTGCGGTTTTCGTTATCGCCTACGGTGTAGACAATGGTGCGTTCTTTAACTCCATCTGTGCCCGGGTTGCCGTTGACGGGGTTTTCGGGTTTCTCGCAGGCAGTGGCGACAAGCGCCAGTGCAGCAAGCAACGCAGTGAGTTTCATTGTTTTTTTCATATTCTTTACTTTCTTTATTGGATTCTTTTTTTTGTTTTCTCAAGTTGGTAGTCTACAATGGCATCGTACTGAGCCTCGTTGTCTATGCGGTAGAAACCAACGGTGTGATTGTCGAGCGAGGCGATGACACGCATAACGGGTGCACCGGTCCATTGGGTACGGACAGCAGGGTCGCCTGTCTCGCCAAGCCAGCTCACAGTACCCTCTTCGCCTTGTATGTTGAGCTCTTGTTTGAGCTGCTGCCACGCAGGCTCGTCATCGGCCTCCATCAGGACTACGTCTACACGCACCGTGTCGCTGAGTTTAAACCCGCTGACCTGGGCCACTTTCAAATCCTGGCGTTCGGCGTAGTGCCGATACAAGCCGCTCACCGCACTTTCCTTCGCCTCACGCGAACAGCCTGCAAGCACCAACAACGGCAACAGAATTATTAATACTATTCGTTTCATAACTTTTTATTTCATTCATTAGCTTTTCATCAGCAGTTGGTCTGCCATGTCAACCCAATACTGGTCGGCAATGCCGGTTCTGTTGCAGACGGCCGCGGTATAGCCGTCGTGCGTGGGTGTGGTGGGCAAGCCGGTACGCAGCAACGGCACTGCAACACCTACGGCAATCACGGCCACCGCCAACATTCCCACTACCCGGTTGCGACGCGCCCGCCAAGCCGGATACTCAGCCGCTAAACGCTGCCCGTACCGCTCCGCTTCGGCCAGCTCCCATATTTCTTCAAAACGTTCTTTATCCATATTTCTTTTCATTTTGTCATTTCTTCTCTTAGTTTGTCTTTCACCCGCACCAACCTCACACTTACATTTTTTTCGGTCAATCCCAATTGGCTGCTTATCTCTTTGTAGGAGTAGCCCTCCAGTTTCATCGTCACTATTGTCCTGTCCGGCTCGTCAAGATGCGATATCACCTCGTGCAGCTCATCCACCAGTGTGTTGTCCTCTTCTCTCTCGTCATAGCTTTCCGGCAACGCCACACTGTCCTCAATCCGCCTCAACGCATCTATGACAGCGTTACGGGCAACCTTCCACGTGAGTGCAGCTTGCGCGGGGCCGCTTAGTGCCAGCAGCCGTTCTCTAGCCCGCCACAAGGAGATTGCCGCCTCTTGTATCAAATCGTCGGTATCCAACCCTCTGTGACGAAAACGGCTACAGAGGGTAAACAGCAATCCTCGGTATCGGTGGAGCAATTCATCAAATGGATCTTTTGTTTTCACGCCAATAATAACGTAACAAGTCTCAAAAAAACTACACCACCCCAATTATTATTTACAAAATTTCGGTCAGCGACCGGCATTGACCTGTTCCAAACCAGCCAACGGATGGGTGTCTATCAGCTTCAAACTCCGCACCATCTTGGAAGTGCCTTCTTTGTATTTCTTGAAATGCGAGGCCTGAATGTGGCTTTGGTAAGCTTCTCTGTCAGCATAGATTTCCAATATGTAAATCTTGCAAGGATTGGACTTGTCCTGCATCGAGAAAAGGGTCAAAACCCCTGGCTCTGTTCTCGTGGAGGTCTCCCCCACCTCCTTGGCAAAGACAAGATACTCCTCGAGCATGGCTGGCTCCACCTCGATTTCGGCAAGGCGAACAATCCTCTCGCCATATTTACGCAATGGAACGTCCTCGCCGAATAGTCGGCGGGCATTGTCGGAGAAGATGTCCTGCGGGTTCAGTCCATGCGAGGCGAGGCGCTGTTGCAAGGCCTGCTTTCCGCTGATGAGCACCGGCTCGGCCACGTAGGGGTAGTCGCTGCCATAGAGGATGTGGTCAGGAGTGGTGATGGTAAGGAGGGCGTCGAGGACGTCGTCGGTGGGTGCTCCAGCAAGGTCGTAGTAAAGACGCGACAGGTTGGCGTCGACATCCACGGGCTGCATAATGCCTTGCTTCACCATCACGGGCAGCAGCGAGCGGAAACGTGGCAGGGCATTGGGCAGGAATGAGCCACAGTGCGGCACAACCACCTTCAGGTGCGAATAGCGCACCAGCATGTTGTGGGCTATCATGTTGAGTATAGAGCGCGACGTTTCGGCCAAGTATTCGTAGCTGGCCAGTGGCACGTCGGCAATCAGCTGTGCGTTGAAGGCCGAGGGTTTATGGGGGTGGAGGATGATGACGGCTTTCTGTTGGTCGAGGTAGGCCATCAGTGTGTCGAGAGCGGGGTCGCCGAGGTATTGCCCATAGCTGTTTGTGGCCAGCTTGATGCCGTCGGCACCCAGCACTTCGAGGGCATAGCGAGCCTCTTCCAGGGCGTGCGGCACATCGGGCAGGGGCAGTGCGGCGCAGAAGAGGAAACGGCCGGGATAGCGTGCCTTCAGTGCAGCGCACTCCTGGTTGTATCGGCGGCATACTGCAGCCGAGGCCTCCGCGTTGCCAAAGAAGGGTTGCGGCGCGGGCATGGTGAGCACGGAGGTTTGGATGCCGGCCTTATCCATAAAGGCGATGTGGTGTTCTGCATCCCAGCTCGGGATGGGGAAACCCTCGTCCATCTCGGCACCGTTGGCCTTGATGTATTCAAGGTATCCCTGCGTGATGGCGTGGCTATGAAGGTCGATTTGTGCCATAGAAGGCAATACTGAAAGGGTCATAATTGCTAAAATGATTAGTTTTTTTCGCATGGACGGTGATGATGAATGCATGAATGTGTTTTTTGAATGTGTTAATGTGTTAATGTGTTAATGTGTTAGTCCTTGGCGCATCAAAAAGATTCACGAATTTACGAATTAACGAATTAACGAATTCTAATGTGTTAATCCTTGGTGTAACAAAGACTCTCGAATTAACAAATTAACGAATTAACGAATTCTTAAATGTTTTTCCCCATCTCGTAGGCTTCCTGGAGCTTGGCGTTGCCGACAATCTCGTTGGGGGCACCTACACCGCCGCAGAAGATGTGGCCTTTGAGGGCGGATTTGCCAAAGCAGGCTATCCAGCCTTGCAAACCGTTCTCGGCACGCGCGGGGACGTGGGACTCGTTCTCGAATGCCGTGGTCAGCAGGTAAACATCGCGGAAGCGGTAGTCCTTTGGAAACATGGCGTTCATGCGGTCGATGAGGGTCTTCATCTGGCCGCTCATCTCGTAGTAGTAGATGGGTGTTGCCCAGCAGACTACATCGGCGTTGAGGAAACTCTCCATAATGGCGGGCACATCGTCCTTGAAGATGCAGGCTCCCGTTTGTTGGCACGACAGGCAGCCGACGCAATACTTGATTTCCTTGCCCCTTAGTGAGACAAACTCCACTTGATGCCCAGCGGCTTCAGCACCTTTGGCAAACTGCTCCGCCATAGCGTGGCTGTTCGAGCCCGGACGGAGACTGGTTGATATAACGATTACTTTCTTCATAGTTTTATATCTTTGATTAATGACAAATCGATTGTTTGATTGTCTGATTGCTTGATTGTTTGAGTATTTAGATGCGTCAGCCACTCAAGCATTAACGTTGTACAGGGTGAGAGCAGAGGGAGCTTGCTCACTATGCCGAGCCAAAACAACGTCACGAAGTAACACAATCAAGCATTCAAGCAATCACTCAAGGGTCGTCATTTATTCGCTCGTTATTCGATCGTTTTCCACTCTTTTTCCGTTTCAGAAAGGGAAAAATGAGGGAAACACATTGGAAATCGACAGGATAAAGAACGACGCTTGAGTGATTGCTTGATTGTCTGATTGCTTGATTGCTTGAGTGATTCTGATTGCGTTAATGTGTTAATTCGTAAATTCGTGAGTCTTTGATGCGCCAAGGACTAACACAATAACACGTTAACACATTCACACATTCATTCAAAAACACAAATAATCATTAATTGACCATAAACCCAAATCGGTCATTAGGCCGACATTTATATCCTTTCTCGCTTTTTCAGGTCTCTTTATGCCATATCAGCATTTCTTTCGGCATCTTGTCCACATCCCTGTCTCGCCGTAGCCCGCTACGCCTTCGACAGCGATGCGGTCAATCTGCTCGAAACAAATACTAATCTGGCATAAACCCTAATGACCGATTTGGGGTTATGGCAAGGATGAAGTAACCGTAACTACTAATGGATGGGGCTGGCGGGAGGTTATTGAGCGGGATGAAAAGTGCCACGAAACCCGGCATCACACTGACTGCATCGCCTGGAGGGCGAACTGCGTTATTATCTGAAAGACATCGGTACTGCAGATATACTGCGGTTGATTACAGGGAGCATAATAGTGGTATTATGAAAGGCACAACGCAATCCGCCATTGCAGATTAAATCATAGGTATGAGTGCTGATACCGGATTTTTAATTTGCCATAATGCGGCAAGAATGTCCTTTTGTGCATCCCTTGATTGTAAGAATTGCCGTTTTCTATTGAAGACGGAATACAATCAGAAGAAGAAAAAATGCAAAAAAATATTTTATATATTAAAAAAATAGCGTATTTTTGCAAATTGGTTTTGCAGGTTGTACAATGCAATGACCGACACTGGCATGATAATATACAAATAATATAATAAAATAATATGCAAGAAATTAAGATTGCCGTTATCGGATTAGGCTATGTAGGATTACCCTTGGCCAGACTGTTTTCCACCAAGTACAAAACTATTGGATACGACATGAACAAGGCCCGAGTGGACGCATTGATGGCAGGTCACGACGCCACTCTCGAGGTTAGCGACGAATTGTTGCAAGACGCCATTAACAATCACGGGTTTATATGCTCGGCCAATATTGACGATATACGCCAGTGTAATTTCTATGTGGTTGCCGTTCCCACGCCTGTGGACCGCAACAACAATCCAGACCTCACACCCCTTTACGGAGCCAGCGAGGTGGTGGGCAAAGTGATAAGCCGCGGCGACGTGGTAGTGTACGAGTCAACCGTCTATCCCGGTGTGACCGAGGACGAATGCCTTCCCGTGGTGGAAAAGGTGTCGGGATTGAAGTACAACAAAGACTTTTTTGCCGGTTACAGTCCCGAACGTATCAATCCCGGCGATAAAGTCCACACCGTAGAGAAAATCACCAAAATCACTTCCGGCTCAACACCCGAGATTGCCGACCTGGTAGACCAAGTATACTCGTCGGTTCTTCTCAACGGAACCCACAGAGCCTCCAGCATCAAGGTGGCAGAGGCCGCCAAGGTGATTGAGAACAGCCAGCGCGACATCAATATCGCATTTGTCAACGAGCTGTCGAAGATTTTCAACCTGATGGGCATTGACACAAACGATGTGCTGGAAGCAGCAGGAACCAAATGGAACTTTATCAAGATGAACCCTGGACTGGTGGGCGGACACTGCATTTCGGTAGACCCCTACTATCTGGCACAATGCGCCCAACGACTGGGATACAACCCCGAAATCATTCTTGCCGGACGCCGCATGAACGACGGCATGGGTGCCTATGTGGCCGACCAGACCATCAAGCTGATGCTGA
>ONIP01000027.1 GCA_900317955.1 uncultured Bacteroidales bacterium | reverse complement strand
GGTAATGCAGCAATGTGTCGCATTCCGGCATGACGCCCGGCAGGACAAATTGATACCACCCCTCGGCTGTCAATGTGTCGCCATAAACCGCCCACGGCAGGGCATTCTCCACAATGGTATCGTAACGCGAAGCCGTGTCGTCGGAGAGGACAGATAAATCATAGACCCGAAACGTATCGCACTCAATCGAACGGATCAACGCAGAATCAACGCCGGCGCCTTGAAACAGAACATTATCCCACAGGTAGGGGAGCTGGTTTCCGCACACCGAACGGGAGACCGTGTCGCGCAGCAGGCAGCCACACTGCGGGCCGGTGAGCAGCACACTGTCCGACGGCGCACAGCGACCAGACATCTCTATGCGGCTGAAACAGTATGACCCCGTGGTATGGAAATAGGGCGTAGGAGTCTCGTAAAACCGAAACACCGCCCTACCACGTGGGTAAGGAAACATATTGAAATATACTTGAGACGTGATAAAATGAGAGGCTCCTATCCCTGCCGGTCGAGCCAAGGATAAATTCAGGTAATAAAACAGCGTGGTGTCGCATAACGGCACGGTATGCCCAACACTGAAGAATCGTGGCACCGAGTCGTCGATATTAACAGTAAAAAACAGCAACGGAACAGAGTAAAGTGTGTCGTTAATCTGCGATGCTGTGAAGTGGGTCAAATACAAAACATAGGTATAGTTGGGGTTTGTGTCCAGCATCTCTATCGTATCTACGTAGAAAGGCACATGGTTTCCATCGAAAGGAAACTCTCTGATTATGGGGAAAAGGGTATTGAAATACGAACCCGGATTGGCACTGTCGATAGGAAAGAACGGCTGAATGGTGTCACCGTAACCCCACAGTGTGTCGGGTCGTATGATTATACAA
Source organism: uncultured Bacteroidales bacterium (assembly GCA_900317955.1). Taxonomy (GTDB): domain Bacteria; phylum Bacteroidota; class Bacteroidia; order Bacteroidales; family P3; genus Colimorpha. The sequence continues at coordinate 34,691 of ONIP01000027.1, read as the reverse complement.
TGCTGCGGCGTGTTATAATCCATCTCGGAGCAATAGCTCTGCGGATAAGAGCCAACGGTAATACTCCGTGGCTGGCAAAGGTCGCCCCCCGTTGGCGAAGGAACATAGTTGTATTGGGTATGCCGTTGCACAAAACCATCCTGCTGCCAATGGAACAGATTGGCACTGTGATAGTAGACCGTCAGCCCTACTTTCAAGGTATCATAGCATCCAACCGTCACCCACTGCACCGTTGCTGAAGGGTCGGTAAAAAGATGCCCCGGCCACCATCTAATGCTGTCCCCATTATCGAGAGCCTCAAGACGGTAGCGCACAGAATCATGTCCGTTCATCAGGTCTGGCACCAACAGCGTGTCGGTAACCCTGAATGAGGCGGTGCACATAGGCTGTATCTGAGCCCGCACCCCCGACAGAAGTGAAAGCACGAAAACAGACAAAAAAATGCACCTGCGCAAGAACATGGCTTTTTATTAATTACTACTTGGTTGGAGAAGACTGTATTACGGAAACTTGCTTTTGGTCAAGACGCACACAGAGCCAAGACTCGAGCCTGTCAAGCTCAGCCTGTGAAAGCGGCACAGCCGTTTCGACAAGCACGACAAACTGAGTGTCGGACTTCGAACCGGCGGTGAGGGTGCGGGCTTTCCCAAGCACCACACGGGTGATAGAGGGATACTGCACCACCACTTCGCGCGCCACAGCATCGCACAAGGCACCATGTCCACGATAAAATGCGAGCGAATCATCCAATTTCTTTATAGAGTCGGAAAGCACAACCTGACGCTGTTCACTGGCCTTATACATGTCTTTGACCATGTCGGTTTCCAAAGCGGCAATGCCTGTAACCAGATTATTGTCGCTGAAGACTATCTGGCTGCGCTTGATGCCTTCGGCCTCGGCGGCGTTATAGAAACTCTCCAACTCGAGGTCGGTGGGGGTAGGCCCTGCCACAAAAAGTTCGACAGTGGAGTGACGGAAAGTGAAATGGTTCTTATGATCGTAGATGTAACTGCGGCCTATAGTATTGTGAGTGGACACCAACTGTTCCACATGACGGCTGAAATTGCTTTCACGAACAATCCGAACGGCCGAGAAAACACTTGGAATGACAACCAAAAGCAACAAGATAGTGACAGAACGTTTAGAAAGACGGCTCTTTGAATCGCCCACTGACACAACTGGGTATTTCAGATACTTGACAGTGATAAAGGTGGCTAATGAAATGAATATACTGTTGATAATAAACAGATAAAGCGCCCCAAAGATATAGCGCGCATTAAACAGGGAAAGGCCGTAGCCCACAGTGCACAGTGGCGGCATCAACGCCGTTGCAATAGCCACCCCGGACAGAACTGTGCCCTTCTTTTTGCGCGACAACTCCAGAATGCCGGCAAAGCCACCGAAAAGGGCTATCAATACGTCGTAAAGCGTGGGATTGGTACGTGCCAGCAGTTCAGTAGGGTTTTCAAGATGCAAAGGAGAAAGCAGGAAATACAAAAACGAGGCTCCAATACTAATGGACACCATGATGAGAAAATTCTTGAGCGAATTCCTGACCAATTTGTTATCACGTATCCCTAATCCGAAACCAAATCCAAGAATAGGAGCCATGACAGGCGAGATGAGCATGGCACCAATGATGACAGGAATGGAATTCACATTAAGCCCAACCGATGCAATAATGATGGCACATGCCAAAATAAACACATTGGCACCACGGAAATGGATACCATTACGAATAGACTCGCTGGCACCATCCCGGTCAAGGTCGTCGGACATGTTTACAAGCCGACGAAACCGTTTTTTGAATGATCTTGTTTCCATCTGAAATTTTATACCGAATCTATAACGAAGAAAACCGGAAAAAATTGTATCTCCGTCTTATTGTGACCTAAAAAGTGTACCAGCAAGGGTTCCTTAGCGACAAGAACGAACGTAGTCTGCCCTTCCCTCACCTGTTCCAACCATTTTTATTCCTTATTCCGCCCAACACTGATATAACCGTCTTTCAAATCTTGTTTTACACTTATAAAAGTGTGAACCAACAATGGAACAAACGCGATCCAAGTTCCTTTTTATGGGAGTTGGGCGGGATGTGGTTCCTATATATAACCCAAAAGGGTGTCCTGACGGTAGCAGGACACCCTTGAATTGGGATATGAAAAATAAGTTTTTCTTAGTGGAGGAAGGCAAGGAGGATACCGGCAGCAACAGCCGAACCCACAACACCGGCCACATTGGGACCCATGGCGTGCTGGAGGAGGTAGTTGGTGCGGTCGTACTCGAGGCCTACGTTGTTCGACACACGGGCGGCGTCTGGCACAGCGCTGACGCCTGAGTTGCCAATGAGGGGGTTGATCTTGTTGCCTTCTTTGAGGAAGAGGTTGAAAATCTTCACAAACAGGACACCGAAGAAGGTGGCCACGATGAAGGAGAAGGCACCCAGACAGAAGATGAGCACCGAACGGCCAGTGAGGAATGAGGTGGCCTGCGTGGAGGCACCCACGGTGATACCGATAAGGAGGGTGCAGACGTTGACAACGGCGTTGCTGGCCACTTCGCTAAGACGTTTGGTGACGCCGCATTCTTTCAACAGGTTACCGAAGAAGAGCATACCCAACAGGGGCAGACCGCTCGGCACGATGAATGCGCAGAAGAGGAAGCCTACAATGGGGAAGGAAATCTTCTCGAGTTTGGAGACCTGACGCGGGGGCTTCATACGGATGGTACGCTCCTTGGGGGTGGTCATGAGTCGCATGATGGGCGGCTGGATGACGGGAACGAGAGCCATGTAGGAGTAGGCCGAGACGGCGATGGCACCCATGAGGTCAGGAGCCAGCTGAGAGGAGAGGAAGATGGCGGTAGGACCGTCGGCACCGCCGATGATGCCGATAGCACCGGCCTCGTTGGGAGCAAAGCCGAGAGCCAAAGCACCGGCGTAGGCGGCGAAGATACCCGTCTGGGCAGCTGCACCGATGAGGAAGAGTTTGGGGTTGGACAACAGGGCGGAGAAATCGGTCATGGCCCCGATGCCAAGGAATATCAGTGGCGGGTACCAGCCGTTTTGCACACCGTGATATAGTATGTTCAACACAGAGCCTGTTTCGTATATGCCTATCTTTAGACCCGGATAGAAGGGGATGTTGCCCACAAGCATGCCGAATCCAATTGGGACGAGAAGCAGCGGCTCAAATTCGAACCTGATTCCGAGGAAGATGAAAACCAGGCCGATGAGAATCATGATAATATGGCCCCAAGTGACATTGGCGAAACCCGTGTACATGAGGAACTGTACCATCTGGGTCGACAAGAAGTCCATGAAACCACCTGATGCTAATAAACTAAACATGTTGTTTAAAATTAATAATTGAAAATTGAAAATTAAAAACTAACAATCAAAACTGGAAGGTATTAATTCTTAATTCTCAGTTTTTACTTTTATTTTAGCTGATGACGATAAGAGTGTCGCCTTCGAGGACGCTGTCGCCTTTGCGTACATTGACGGAGGTTACGGTACCGTCGGTGTCGGCCTCGATGTTGTTTTCCATCTTCATGGCTTCGAGAAGGACAACAGTCTGTCCGCTCTTGACTTGGTCGCCGACATTGACGAAGACGTCGAGGATGGTGCCGGGGAGAGGAGTGGACACTTTGGTGCCGCCTGCGGCGGAACCCGGCTTGGGAGCCGAAGCGCGCTGCACGTCGCCATGGGCTGCCGACACGCGGGGGATGGGGCGGTCGTTGATGACAGTGGTGCGGGTTTTGTGAGCATTCAGTTCCTGGTCAACGGTGACGGTGTAGGGTTTGCCGTTCACCTCGAGTTTGATTTCCTGGCCTTCTACTTCGTTGATGTCAACTTTATAGTCGTTGCCGTTTATTTTAAGTGTGTAATTTTTCATTGTTGCGTTGTTTATTGCCTTTGTGGTTGGGCGGACGAAAGCCCGCCGGTTCTTTTAATTTATTTACTTGCGGACGTTGAAGTATCTGTTCATGTTGTAGAACTTGGCATTCCATGGGGTCCATGCGCGTTCCACTTTCTGAATGGTGATGACGGTGTCTTCGATGTCGTGGAGATCCTGGCTGTAGGCAAAGATGGCGGCGGCGATGGCAGCATAGACTTCATCGTCGGAGCCAGAGCCATGAGCGGTAGATGCGACGGCACCAGCCTTGGCAGTGCCGGACTTGCGGTTCTGGAATCTCTGGATGAGTTTGCCGTAGCCACCCATCATGAACATGATGCATACGAGGGCGAAGAATACCACAGCCACAGCGACGATAGCCAAACCAGCACCATGGGGGTCGGAGGCCTGGATGCGCTCGGACTGTTTGGGTACGTGGTAATGGTAAGTGCTGGTGGGAGCGATGTGGTCGATGCCGTCGGTAATGGAGACAAAGTTGATGTCATAGCCCACGGCGTTCTTTCCGACAACGATAATCTCAGCAGCCAAGGGGTCGACGCGGAAGGCGTAGTTGTTGCTCTTGAAACCGGTGCAGGCGACGGCTTTGAGGCTGTCGAAACCTTGCTCGTCAGTGCATTTGACAGGATCCATGCTTACCACAGCGAGGTAGGAGGAGTCTTTCTTGGAGCTGGCAAGGACGAGGATGCGGTTTTCGAATACGGCAACAGACCGTGGACGGAGGATGTTGACGAGGTCGTGGCGTCCGATGTAGCGGTCGGTGGTGAAACGGCCTATTCGCTGCAGGCCGTCGGCCTGGCGGACGAGGAGGTCAACAGCACAGTCGATGCTGTCGATGACCACGAAGGCTTTCATTTCAGGGATATAGCAGACTTGGTTGGAGGAGAAGTCCATTGAGCCAAAGACGTCAGGGCGAGGCGGGAAACCCGGATCCGTAAGTTCCTGGAGAGGAGATTGAGGAGCGGGATTATCCCCACGGCCGGGCTGAGCCTGGGCGGAGCCTGCAACGAGGAGCAGGCTTACCAAGAATGCGACTATGGGTTTAAAGATTTTATTCATTTCTGTTTGGAAAAAAACAATCAAAATGCGTGTTTTCGTTGAAGAGCGGTTGCCATGAGGCGGGATGAGGCCGCCCCATGGCTCTACTCCATCTTAAAGCTTAGTTGGCCTTTTTGCAGCACTCTTTCTTGCCTTCGCAAGCAGCGTCATGCTGATGTTTGCAGCATTCCTTCTTGGCGGCGCAGCAGCTGTCCTGACCTTCCTTGGCGCAGCACTTGTGGTCGCAAGGCTTGCAGCAGTTGGTGTCGGTGCAGTTGGCGCAATGATTGGCGGCGCAGGTGGTGTCGGCGCAGGTGCAATCGTGGTGATGGCACTCATGCTCACACATTTCGGTCTGAGCAGCGCTGTCGACGGTCTCTTCTGCGGTCTGATTGTTGTTGCAAGCGGACATGCCAAAAGCAAAAGCGGCAGCTACTAAAGCAGTTAAGAAAACTTTCTTCATTTTGTTGTAATTTTTTTTTGTGGGGTGAAGAACCCCTGGTTAATAAATAATATATTGATACAATTAATCTGATTAAGAGGTGCCGTGTTGCGGAAAGATTTGATTCGTTCTACTACGGCAGGCAATTAACCAGGAATAATTCACACTAAAGCGGGATGTTGTTGTGCTTTTTGAGCGGCAGGGACTCTTTTTTGGAGGAGAGAACCTGGAGGGCACGTGTGACGCGGAAGCGGGTGTTGCGGGGCTCGATGATGTCGTCGATGTAGCCGAAACGGGCTGCGCAGTAGGGGTTGGCGAACTGCTCGTTGTATTCCACTTCCTTCTGGGCGATGAACTTGGCGCGTTCCTCGGGGTCTTCGATTTCTTTAATCTGACGGCCGTAGAGGACTTCGGTGGCACCGCTGGCACCCATGACGGCGATTTGAGCCGTGGGCCAAGCGTAGTTGAAGTCGCCACGGAGCTGTTTGCAGCTCATGACGATGTGTGCGCCGCCGTAGCTCTTGCGGAGGGTGACAGTAACCTTGGGAACGGTGGCTTCGCCGTATGCGAAAAGCATCTTGGCACCGTGAACGATGACGCCATTGTATTCCTGGCCAGTGCCGGGTAGGAAGCCGGGAACGTCGACGAGGGTTACGATGGGGATATTGAAAGCATCGCAGAAGCGGACGAAACGGCCTCCCTTACGTGAAGCGTTGCTGTCGAGAACGCCTGCCATGGCTTTAGGCTGGTTGGCGACGATGCCGACGCTGACGCCACCGAAGCGGGCAAAACCTACAATGAGGTTGGGTGCGAATTTTTCGTGTACCTCGAGGAACTTGCCGTCGTCGACGATGGAGGTGATGACACCTTTCATATCGTAAGGCTCGTTGGGGTTCTCGGGGATGATGCTGTTGAGGCTGTCCTCCAGACGGTCGATGGGGTCTTCTGAAGGTACATAGGGAGCCTCTTCGAAGTTGTTGGAGGGGATATAGCTCATGAGGTCGCGGATGAGTTTGATGGTTGCCTCTTCGGTTTCGCCGACGAAATGGGCTACACCGCTCTTGGTGGCATGAACCATGGCTCCACCGAGTTTATCGACGGTTACATCTTCGCCGGTAACGGTTTTGACCACCTTGGGTCCGGTGAGGAACATATAGCTGTTCTCTTTGGTCATGAGGATGAAGTCGGTGAGAGCGGGGCTGTAGACGGCGCCACCGGCGCAGGGACCAAAGATGGCACTGATTTGCGGAATGACACCGCTGGCGAGGATGTTGCGCTCGAAGATTTCAGCATAGCCAGCGAGGGAGTTACTGCCTTCCTGGATACGGGCTCCACCCGAGTCGTTAAGTCCGATGACGGGGGCACCGGTCTTCATGGCTTGGTCCATGATTTTGCAGATTTTGAGAGACATGGTCTCGCTCAAGCTACCTGCAAAGACGGTGAAATCCTGAGCGAAGACGTAGACGGGACGGCCGTCGATGGTGCCGTAGCCGGTGACAACGCCGTCGCCGAGGAAGGATTGTTTTTGCATGTCGAAATTTACGCAGCGGTGGGCGACAAACATGTCGAATTCCTCAAACGAACCTTCATCCAGCAGAAGAGCGATACGCTCGCGGGCAGTGAGTTTGCCCTGTTCGTGCTGTTTGTCGATACGTTTTTGGCCACCACCCATTTTGGCCTGGCTTCTCTTGTCGAGAAGTTCTTTTATCTTTTCTTCAAATGCCATTATTTGAATATTTTTAGGTTATTGAACATGGGTAAAGCGCGCGGTCTTAGCGGCCGGTTGCCGTACCCGGAAACTCTTAGGATGTTTTATTTGCAGCAGAACTCGGTGAGGACACCCAGGGTGCTCTTGGGGTGCAGGAAGCCGATATGGAGGCCTTCGGCACCGCCGCGGCTCTGCTGGTCGATAAGACGGACGCCTTTCTCTTTGGCGTCGTTCAAAGCCTGGTCGGTGTTTTCGACACAGAAGGCGATGTGGTGCATGCCGCCTTTGCCGCCGTTTTTCTCGATGAAAGCGGCGATGGTGCTTTCGGGGCAGGTAGGTTCGAGGAGTTCGATTTTCACTTCACCGATTTTAAAGAAGGCGGTTTTAACCTTCTGGTCGGTTACTTCTTCAATAGCATAACATTTGAGACCCATGACGTCTTCCCAGTAGCGGATAGCTTCGTCAAGATTGGTCACGGCAATGCCGATGTGTTCAATGTGCGAAGGGGTCATAATTTTGCTTTTTATTTATTATTATTATTAATTGTTTTGTTTACTGCACAGATTTTCAGCACCAAAGGTTTTGATGCTGAAAATGCAAAGATACAAATAATATTTTAATTGGAGAAAGTTTTATTGCTTAGCCTGCCGAAATTAACACTTTGGGCAGGCTTTTTTAGTGCCTTGGGAGGAGGGTAATAAAGGTGCATGAGGGGAATGGACAGAGGACGTGGCCGCGGTGGAACGACGATGGGGGCGGAACGAAGTTAGAACGAACCTAGAACGAACCTAGAACGAAGGTAGAACGAAGGTAGAGCGAACCTGGAGCGAAGGTGGGGAGGGATTACTGCTTGCAGGCAGCGATGACGGAGTCGAGGTCGATACCACAGTCCCGGTGGAGCTGGGGGACGGGGCCGTGGGTGACGAAGTGGTCAGGGAGGCCGAGGACGGTGGTTGGCGGGATGACAGCGGAGGGGTTGGCCGATTTGACGGCGGCGAAATGCTCAAGGACTGCGGTGCCGAGTCCGCCTTTTTTGACGCCGTCCTCGAGCGTGACGATGCGGCGGAAGCCTTGGGCGAGGATGGAGTCGAGGAGGTCGGTGTCGAGGGGCTTGAGGTAACGCATGTCGTACATGGCAGTGCTGATGCCCTGAGAGGTGAGGGTCTCGGCTGCCTGGAGGGCGGTGTTGCCGATGTGGCCTATAGAGATTATGGCCACTTGGGTGCCTTGGAGGAGGCAACGGCCACGTCCAGTCTGGAGTTGCTGGAAGGGCGATTTCCAATCGGGATGGACGCTGAGTCCGCGGGGGTAGCGAATGACAACGGCTCCCTGGTCGGGGAGTTGGGCGGTGTACATCATGTTGCGGAGCTCGTGTTCGTCGAGGGGCGCACAGATAGTGAGGTTGGGGATGGGTCGGAGACAGGCGAGGTCGAAGGCTCCGTGGTGAGTGGGGCCGTCGTCGCCGACGATGCCGGCGCGGTCGAGACAGATGATGACGGGGAGGTGCTGGAGGGCTACGTCGTGGATGATTTGGTCGTAGGCGCGCTGCATGAAGGAGGAGTATATGTTGCAGAAAGGTTGCATGCCTTGGGCGGCGAGACCTGCGGCGAAGGTGACAGCGTGTTGTTCGGCAATGCCTACGTCGAAAGCGCGGGTGGGCATTTGTTCCATCATAATGTTGAGGGAGCAGCCGGTGGGCATGGCGGGCGTGATGCCGACGATGCGGGGGTTGTGGCGGGCGAGTTCTACGATAGTGTGACCGAAGACATCCTGGTATTTGAGAGGTTGTCCGTTGACGTTATTCTTGATTTGGGCTCCGGTTTCGGCGTTGAAGCGTCCCGGGGCGTGGTATGTGACGGGGTGGCGTTCGGCGGTGCGGAGGCCTTTGCCTTTTTTGGTGATGACATGGAGGAGTTTGGGTCCGCGAATGGTTTTGAGTTGGGAGAGAACCTCAACAAGCTCTTCGACGTTGTGACCGTCGATGGGACCAAAATAGCGGAATCCGAGTGATTCGAAGAGGTTGGGGGCACCAAGGGCGGCTGTTTTGGCCATGAAGGTGATGCGCTGGAAGAAGTTGAGGGATTTGTTGTGGGGTTTGTGGTCGGTTTTGTCACCGCCGAGGTGACGCCAGACTTTCTCTTTGAGTTTGTTGTATTGCGGAGAGGCGGTGATGCGGGTGAGGTGGCGGCTGAGACCGCCGACAGCCTTGTCGATGCTGATGCCGTTGTCGTTGAGAACGACGAGGATATTGGCTTTGGAGACACCGGCGTTGTTGAGGGCTTCGAAAGCTTGACCACCGGTCATGGAGCCGTCGCCGATGACGGCGATATGCTGCCGCTTGGTGTTGCCTTGCAATGTGGAAGCGGTGGCCATGCCGAGGGCAGCACTGATGGAGGTGGAGCTGTGGCCAGTGCCAAAGGCGTCGAAAGGAGACTCGTCGATGCGGGGGAAACCGCTGAGACCGCCATACGTGCGTATGGTTGGGAAAAGGTCGCGACGACCGGTGATGATTTTGTGAGCGTAGGCTTGATGGCCGACATCCCAGATGAGCTTGTCGTCGGGAGTATTGAAGACGTAGTGGAGGGCGAGGGTGAGTTCGACAGTGCCAAGGGAGGAGGCGAGATGGCCGGGGTGTAGTGCGAGGGTATGGATGATGTAGTGACGCAGTTCGAAACTGAGTTGCTCGAGGTCGGAGACGGGGAGTGCCCGGAGGTCGTCGACGGAGTTGATGCCGCTGAGGATGACGCCGGGGAGTTTGTCGGGGCTTTGGAGTTGGGATATTATTGTGTTGTTGTTTTCCATTGGAGAGTTGCCTTGGGTTGTGGGGGTTGGTTTCCTAATGATGGGTGATGGAGTATTGGTGAAAGGGGTTGGCGGTTATTGTACTTTGTAGGCAGGGGGTTCTTTTTGGATAGGTTCGAATTCCTTGTTGAGTTTCTTGTCGGTGGCACGACCTTGAGCGGAGTCGTGAAGTTCCCACTTGCCGTTGTTGAAGACGTAGGCCATTTCGGCCCCGGAGGGGACATAGTATTGGTAGAGGCCTTCCATACCTGGCACTTGGGGTGCGACTTGGTCGAAGATAATCATGGCCATTTTTTTGTCGGTGGTTTTGTAGGTGGGAGCATTGCGGGTAGGTTTTGAGATGGCTGAGGAGGTGCGGGCAGCAGTGGAGACAGGGCGACTGGGACCACGACGGCGGCCGCGACGGGAACGTGGAGAGGGGCTGAAAATGGAAGAGAAAAACGAAGAGAGAGAGAAGGAGGAGCTACGCTTGGGACGAACGCGTTCGGTGAGGTGGAGGTATTGTTCCTCGTAGCGGAGGGTTACCATGGCGTCGCGTGTGTATTCGAGGACTACGCGACGGAGGTTGGATTCTTTGCGGAAGAGGTTTTGCCCGAATTGAGGAGTGCTGCCACCCGATTTGAAAGTGATGGGTTCGATGATTTTGCGCTGGGTGAGATTGTCGACACCGCACCAGCCCAAGAGGGTGTAGTAGGTACGGTTTTCGTGGTGGGTTACAATGAGTTCTTGATAGACGGTGCCGAACCAGCGGTCGGGAGAGAGGACTTCTTCCTGGCGGTTGACAATGTCGGCGGAGCGGTCGTTGAGGAGGACGACGTTATAATCTTTAGTTTGTTCGTTGAGAGCCTGAACGATGCCAAAGCATTCAAATTCGCCTGCGTCGTTGACGACAGGCCATGTGAAGATGCGGAATTTTTTGTCGGGGGAAGTGAGGACGGAGACGCGAGTGCCGAAGTCCCATTGCCAACGGAAGGAATTGTCGACGGCGAGGGCTTCGGTGAGGAGTTGCAGTGCGGACTCGTTGGCATGGTAGCGCTGATTGTCGGACGGGGCGGTATATACCTGTTCGAAAAGTTGTTGCAACTCAGATTGGTAGTTGGACATGGTTTCTTTGTCTTGCGCCATGGCAGCGAAAGACAAAAGAATCCATGCCAGAGTGAAGATTATAGATTTCTTTTTCATTATGCTTTTTGTAACGCAGAAGAGTTGTTTTTATTTTGCAGGAAGTATAAAAAAGGCAGAAATTGAATTATTTTTTGTAATTTTGCAGTCATGAAAGAAGAACAAAAACAGATGATAGAGCAGGCGTGGGAGAACCGCGAACTGCTAAAAGACAAAAAGATAGCAGATACCATAAGGGAGGCTGTGGACATGTTGGACCGCGGCAGCCTGCGCATTGCAGAGAAGTGCGGAGAAGGATGGCAGGTGAACGAATGGCTGAAGAAGGCTGTGATTTTATATTTCCCCCTAAACGGAATGACCACGATGGAATGCGGCCCGATGGAGTTTCACGACAAGATGGCGTTGAAACGGAATTATGCCGAGTTGCAGGTGCGGGTGGTGCCACATGCGGTGGCCCGATACGGGGCTTATTTGGCACCGGGAGTGGTGCTGATGCCCTCGTATGTGAATATCGGGGCCTACGTTGACAGTGGAACGATGGTGGACACATGGGCCACTGTTGGCAGTTGCGCACAGATAGGCAAGAATGTGCACTTGAGCGGAGGTGTAGGGATAGGCGGAGTGCTTGAGCCTGTGCAGGCTGCGCCGGTTATTATTGAGGATAATTGCTTTATTGGCAGCCGCTGCATTGTGGTGGAGGGTGTGATAGTGGAAGAGGAGGCCGTGCTGGGAGCCAACACAGTGCTGACTGCCAGCACACATATCATTGATGTCACCGGTCCGGAGCCTGTGACGAGCAAGGGACGTGTGCCAGCAAGAAGCATCGTTATTCCAGGTAGTTACACACGGCATTTCCCTGCCGGGGACTATCAAGTGAACTGTGCTTTGATAATAGGACGACGCAGCCAGTCGACAGACAAGAAGACTTCGCTAAACCAGGCTTTGCGAGAGTACGGTGTGAGTGTATGAACTGAGTTGAAAAACCATTGAAGAAATAATATCAGACTATGAAAAAGACATTGATAATATTGATGATTATTCCCTTTTTGCTGTGCGGATGCAAAAAGAGAGTTGATACTTTCAAATTTGATGGAACGGTGGTCGGGGTTGCCAACTGCTCGTTGGCCTCGGCGAGCATTTCGGAATTTGACATTGGATATGTGGTGAGTCTGACGGTTCCGGACTCGATAGGAGGCGTTTTTACAGACCCCAGTGGCAAGAAGTATTCCAACTGCGTGGTGATATACCGCACCCGCGCCCGCTATTATGTTGAAGACCGCATCAAGGGGACCATGTATCTTGACGACCAGTATTCCGCAGCCTACTGTACGTACCACGTGCATCTGAATATCCCGGAAGGGGTGTGCTACACGCTGGAAGACTGACAGAAGCAAGTGGAAAAGGATATTACCCACATGATGTTGAAAAAAAATTGAACAATTTTTCTGTTATGTGGAAAATATATGGTATTTTTGCAAATTGAACGGATATGTTCCAGCAACGGGCATATAGCGTTAGTAAACATAAGTATATAGAGCCAAAAATAGTGTTATGAAATTCATCGTCAACAGTCTGATTTTCTCAAAGCAGATACAGTCACTCAGTGGAGTGCTGACAAACAACAACACCGTCCCCATCATTAATTGTTTTCATTTCCATTTGGATGAAGGCCTTCTGACCATCAGAGCCACGGATTTGGAGACCACACTGGTATCAAAAGTGGAAGTGGAGACCGGCACTCTTGAAGGGGTGTCTGACATAGCAGTACCCTCGAAGCTGCTTTTGGACATTGTAAAGAGCCTTGACGATGTACCCTTGACGTTCAGCGTTAACGACAACGACTTCGGTATCAACATTGCATCAGGAGAGGGCAAATACAGTTTGGCGGGCAAGAATCCCGAGACGTTCCCCTCCATGCCCCAACCGAAAGACACCTCTTCCATCACACTGCCGGGCAGCCTGCTGGTGAATGCCATAAGCAAGACGGCTTTTGCCGCATCCACTGACGAATTGCGCCAGCAGATGAGCGGTATATTCTGCGAAATCAATCCAGAAAACATCACGTTTGTTGCCACCGATGCACACAAACTGGTACGTTATCGCCGCAACGACATCAAGAACGAAACAACCGTATCGTTTATTCTGCCCCGCAAACCGGTGACGATGCTTCGCAATATCATCTCGACACGCAAAGAAGAGCTGGAGGTGAACGTGGAGTACAACAACACTAATGCATTCTTCACCTTCGACAACTTCTACATCATCTGCCGACTGGTTGAGGGACGCTACCCGAACTACGATGCCGCCATTCCAAAAGAGAATCCGAACCACCTTATTGTGGACAGGAACTCATTCCTTAACACCTTGCGCCGCGTTGGACTGTTTGCAAACCAGGCTTCGCATCAGGTGCGTCTTTCCATCAATGAGCACGAACTGATTGTCAGTGCCCAAGACCTTGAATTCTCAAACGACGCCAGTGAGAAACTGCCTTGCCAGTATGAAGGCGACCCGATGGAAATTGGTTTCAATGCCAAGTTCTTGACCGAAATGGTTTCGAACATTGACACCGAACAGATACTGATAGAGATGTCGCATCCCAGCCGCGCGGGCATCATCTTCCCGACTGGCGAGGGTGTGGACAGCAACGAGGACATCTTGATGCTTGTCATGCCTGTCATGCTGTCGAACAACTAACAAAGATAAGGCTTGCGGAAACTATAGTGACATTGCTGGCAAGAATGTCCGTAGAAAAACACAAGCCAACACGCTAATAAATTGCGACCGTGAGCAGAAGCAAAGTGAACTTGTGGGAGACCCACTCCTCGACCATACTGAGCATTACGTTGGTGATGTTCTTGTTGGGATTGTGTCTGATGGTGGAATACCACACCTACCGTGCCACCCACGACATGCAGGAACGCATCACCTTCAAAGTGGACGTTGCACAAGACATCAGCGACGGAGCTGCACAGATACTGAAGACCCAGATAGAAGCCATTGAGAACGTAAAACATGTTGACTATATCTCACGAGACGAAGCCGCCGAGATATTCAGCGAAGACCTTAACGAAGATTTTGTCGGTTTCATAGGATACAATCCGCTGTACCCCTCCATGATGGTCAACCTCCGTGCAGAATACATCCCCGATGCCAGGCAGGACGCACGTGCGCAGACTATCGCAAAGTTCTCCGACGAGGTGAGCAAGCTTGAGAACGTTATCGGCGTCACCTATCAGGAAAACATCGTCAACGAACTGAACGATGTTTTTTACAAGGTCACATGGTTCCTTATCGTATTCATTGCCTTGCTGGTGCTTGTAAGCATACTAATGATTAGCAGCACCATAAGCATTGCACTCTTTGGCCAGCGCGACACTATCCGCACTATGCAGTTGGTTGGTGCAAAAAGCGGTTTTATAGCCCATCCATTCCTCGCCCGTAGCATTTGGTATGGACTCCTTGGTTCGATTTTTGCCATCGTGGTACTTGCTTTGGCCACAGGCATCTTCAACCAGTCGCTTAGCGGCCTCGATTTACTGAACGTAACCCACATGTCGTGGTACGCAGGCATTGCCATCATCATTATCTTCCTGGGCATTCTACTCTCCTATCTCTCCACACTGTTTGCCGTCCGCCGATACTTGAGAAACAATCGTTAAAACAAATAAAACAACAAAATAGACACCACGCCAGCCCCTCATTCAGGCATACGGTGCTCAAATAAAAAGAATACTATGGCAAAAGAAATCAAGAAAACAGAAGACTCCAATCGCCAGTTTGCTTTCGTCTTCGGCAAAACCAACTACATCATCATGATAGCAGGTGTAGTACTCATAGCCCTCGGATACATTTTCCTGAGCGGTGGCGGTAGCGACGATCCCGAAGTATTCAACCCCGACATGTTCGACGGCCGCCGTCTCTTCTTGGCTCCTATTCTTATCATTCTGGGACTTATAGCCGAAATCGTGGCCATCATGTTCAAATCCAAAAACGAATAACCTTAACACGTCAATAATATGGAATGGTTTGAAGCCTTGGTCTTGGGTCTTGTTCAAGGCCTTACTGAATATCTACCCGTCAGCAGCAGCGGACACCTGACAATCGGGGCGCATCTTTTTGGACTCAATGGAGCCGAAAACCTTGCTTTCACCGTTGCCGTTCACGTGGCTACCGTACTGAGTACCTGCGTTATTCTGTGGCGTGAAATCGTATGGATTTTCCAAGACCTGTTCAAATGGAAATGGAACGAAGGCACCAAATATGCATTCAACATTCTCATTTCCATGATTCCTGTAGCCGTGGTCGGATTTCTTTTCAAGGACAAAGTTGAGGCCATCTTTGGCAGCGGACTACTCGTTGTTGGCATCTGCCTCCTTATCACAGCCTCCCTTCTTGCTTTCTCCTACTGGGCAAAACCTCGCCAACGTGAAAACATCTCCCCTTGGCACGCCTTCGTTATCGGTATTGCCCAGGCCGTTGCCGTCCTCCCCGGCCTTTCCCGTTCCGGCAGCACCATCGCCACTGGACTTTTGCTCGGCAATAAGAAAGAAAAACTCGCACAGTTCTCATTCCTCATGGTCATCCCGCCAATTCTTGGCGAAGCACTCCTCGACGCCAAAGACATGGCCGAGGTCGGCGTGAGCACCGCCATGGCTGGCCTGCCCACAATGTCACTCATTGTCGGCTTCCTTGCCGCCTTTGTTAGCGGTTGCCTGGCATGCAAATGGATGATCAACATCGTCAAAAAAGGCAAACTTATCTGGTTCGCCCTCTACTGCGCCATAGTCGGTGCGCTGGCCATTGTCCTTCCCATGCTCTGATGACACAGGAAGCCTTGCTCGAGGGCATTGTCCTCCCCATCGACAAACCCCGTCAATGGACCTCCTTTCAGGCCGTCAACAAAATAAAGGCGGCCATTCGTCGTGTCTATGGATTGAAAAAATTCAAAATCGGCCATGCTGGTACTCTCGACCCCCTCGCATCGGGGCTGCTCCTTGTGTGCATCGGTAAAGCCACCAAACGCATCGACGAACTCCAGAGTGGCAATAAGGTATACACGGGTACAATGGTTCTCGGAGCCACCACACCCTGCTACGATCTGGAACGAGCCATAGACCAATACTATCCATTCTCCCACATCACCCCCGAATTGTTGCAGTCCGTTCTGCCGCAGTTCCTCGGCACAATCCAGCAAGTGCCACCCATTTTCAGTGCCGTGAAAATCAACGGGCAGCGAGCCTACCAATATGCCCGTCAAACCAATCCGGATGAAGAAACTCCCTCCCCTACCCCTAAACCCGTGCAAATCTACGAATTCGAAATCACATCCTTCCGTGCGGGAAATCCCGATGCCACACCCGAACCCTTGTCCCAACCCTCTGATAGCGATGCCCTCCACCTCTACGACCATCCAATGGGCACAGTCCCTGAACACCTTCCGCAAATAGATTTCCGCATTCGCTGTGGCAAAGGCACCTATATCCGTTCCATAGCCCGCGACCTCGGACTTGCACTTGACAGCGGTGCCTACCTCTCCGCGCTCCGACGCGAACAGATAGGCACCTATTCCCTTGCCGACGCCATAAGCCTCGACAAGGTAGAAGAATTCCTCAACTCCTAAAAATTATACTTGATTAATGCACACAGGCGGTGGTTATCCACCATGTGCAGATTGTCGTTCTTAACAATGCTGCCGTTGGCGGCTTGGTCGCCATAAGTACAGGCCGTCCACTCGTACTCAAGGCCAATATTGAAATGCTTTAAATTATAGCTAATTGACGGCGCCACACGCCATACACTGTTCAAATGGGTGAAATTCTCTCCTGCTTTCATAAAAATGAGGTGCCTCACAGCCTGCTCAGTTCCGAAATTATACAAGTCCTTGCCGGCACCGAGGTTCTTCATATATCCCAGGAATAAATTAGCGCGATAAGTCTTCCCCACGGCTACATTCAAATAACTGATGGTAGCTCGCAGCGGTGCATACTCCCAACTACCGTCGGGTAGCACATTGGACACACCATATCCGTTCAATTGGTTCACATGGCTCGTGTTTTGCGCCAACAGTGTGCGGAACTTAATAGCTAATAAATCTTTGGTATACTGGAAATAGAATGTCGGAGTAAACGAAGTGAGCCGTTCCTTCACTGGCACTGCGATAGTGCTTCCGAGTGCATCCACCGTCTTATACCCCACCGTACGGGGTTTAAGAGTCTGACAGGTACTGCCCAACTGGGTATACACATGCTCTCCGGAATATTGCACACCCAAGAACACTTCAGGTATCAACCCCTGCTTCACATAATCCAGACCGGACACGCTGCTCCACACCCCATTCGAATACGACGGGCCGTTATACATATATTGCAACTGATAGAGAGCGGAGGCGGTAAACCCTAGATTCCCATGAGTAAAGGTGTACGTCAACTGAGGTGTGCGGCTATGGGCGCGGAAGGGTGCACCCGATGCCATACCCAACACCTCGGGCATAATATCTCCGCTGAGCGGATGCCAATACTGACCTGCCAACAACTCTTGGCGCAACCCTTGGTCATTGCTCCAAGTCAACTTGACAAAAGCCAACCGGAGACGTAGCACCGTGTTTGTCGTACCAAAACCGCCGAAATCGCCTTCCACCTTACCGCTGGTAGCCGCTCCAAACACCGACGGACCTTCGAGATTCAAGCCGAAACGTGTAGTCAATGCTTGGAAACTCGTCTGCGGCACTGCATTCAAATCCACGCGTTCCACACCCATTGCCTCGCACTCGGCAGGGGTACCGTTCCACTTCTCGTCGTAAGGAATCATATTGTACTCGTCCCCCACCACCGTGTAAGTGTTGCGGGAATCAAACAGCAAATAATTCCTCACAAAGCCGTAAGGCGTAATTTTCACCTTTTTGGGTTTCTCGGTGTTCACAGTTCCCTCCTTCGAGGGCTCTCCCTGTGCAGCAGCCCCCCAGGCCACTGCCAGGCAAACAATAGGTAGTAGTATTCTCTTCATCTTGTTCTATTTTTTTTCTAGTTTTACTAGTTTTTCTAGTTTTTCTAATTATACTTGTCTTTCTAATCTTCTTCTCAGTTCTTCGTTCTCTGCCCGCAGCCTTCTGTTCTCCTCCTCCAGCTCGCGCAGGCGGCGGTCCTGCTCCTCCCTGTAGCCCGTGCGGGCAGCGTGCATCCGCTCCTTAATCCCTCCTTTGGTGATGAACTCCTGCTCCAAATACTTCAGATAGGTGGAACACATCTTGTCGGTAATGTGACACAAGGTCACCGCCATATTACAAAACTCCTCCGCGCCCAGCGTCTCAGCCAGATGCCTGTAGTCGGCATACTCGTTCCTTGTGCGACAAAAGGCCAGCATATTGTCGAACCGAGGATGACTCTTATCCCAAAGCGGCAAACCATGCTTCTTTAGATAGTCCTCATAATCCTCCCTCAGTTCTTGGAAACTTGCCCTACCCACATTCACCAACTTTACCTCCGTCTCCGTGCTGGTCATGGCGGCCTCGCTCCCCTCCACTATGTTCTGCTTCCCGCTGCGGGCAGCCTGGGTCATTTGGTCCACCGTGCGGTCGCCATAAGGGGGCAGAAACCGCCTACAGAACACATCCGTCAACAACACCAGCACCTCGCTCTTCTGATAAAGGTGCATGTTCTTGTACCCCGCCACCTGCTTGAAGATGGACTTCTCCTGCCGACAGTTTTCTTTCATAACACCAAACAAACGGTAATCCACCACAATTATTGCCCCGCGCAACAAATAAAAAAAATCCATCTCCTCCAACCTTCAAAAATCATTTGAAACCGTTTTTTCAGGTTGTTCTGAATGTCAGAGGAATGGCTTATTTGTTAATATTAGCCTCACCTTCAAAACACAAACTAACAGCATCTTATATATCATAGCAGCAGAAAAAGAGTTAAAAAACTTGACAACGCCCTCAAATTTTCGTATCTTTGCACGTTTTTATAATCATCAAAATGAAACTTTCCTACTTTAATTTTGTCCTGCCCAAGGACCTCATTGCAGAGAAGCCCACCAAGCAACGCGACGAAGCCCGCCTCATGGTTCTCCACCGCGACACCCAAAACATCGAGCATCGTCTTTTCAAAGACCTCCTCGATTATCTCCATTCCGGCGATGTCGTCGTGGCAAACAACACCAAGGTCTTCCCTGCCCTGCTCTATGGCGAAAAGGAAAAAACCGGTGCCAAAATCACCGTCTTCCTCCAGCGTGAGCTCAACAAAGAAATGCGTCTCTGGGATGTCATCGTCGACCCCGCCCGCAAAATCCGTATCGGCAACAAACTCTATTTCGGTCCCAACGAATCCCTTGTCGCCGAAGTCATCGACAATACCACCTCCCGCGGCCGCACCGTCCGTTTCCTCTTCGACGGCACTGACGAGGAATTCAACAAACACATCCGCAGCCTTGGCCATACCCCACTCCCCGACGAGCTCCAGCAGCTCCGCAACATCGAAAACTGGGACGCCGAACGCTACCAGACCATCTACGCCAAGAACGAAGGCGCCGTTGCTGCTCCCATAGCGGGTCTTCATTTCAGCCGCGAAATGCTCAAACGTTTCGAAATCAACGATATCATCTGGCAGGAATTAACCCTCCATTGTGGCATTGGCAACTTTAAGGACATCGAAGTCGAAGACCTTTCCAAGCATCGCATGGATGCCGAGGAGATGCACATCTCTCCTGAGACTTGCGACACCATCATGAATGCAAAGAACAATGGCAACAAAATCTGTGTTGTCGGCACCACCACCATGCGCGCCATCGAGAGCGCCGTCACCATCGCCGGCAAAATCAGTGCCTACGACGGCTGGACCAACAAATTCATCTTCCCGCCTTACAACTTCACCATTGCCGACATGATGGTCACCAACTTCCATCATCCCAAATCCTCCCAGTTCATCATGGCAAGCACCTTTGGAGGCACCGAATTCGTCCACCACGCCTACGACATCGCCATCCGCGAAAAATACAAATTCTCCACCTACGGCGATGCCATGCTCATCCTCTAACACTCCCCTTTCGTGACCCCCTTAGCCGAAATTCTCCGCCCGCAAAGCCTCGACGACTACATCGGCCAACAGCATCTTGTCGGTCCCGGTGCTGTTCTGCGTACGCTTATTGACAGCGGCAACATCCCCTCCATGATTCTCTGGGGACCTCCCGGCATCGGCAAAACCACCCTTGCCATGGTCATCAGCAACACCCTCCACCGTCCCTTCCACACCCTTAGTGCCATCAGCAGCGGTGTCAAAGAAGTCCGCGAGGTCATCGAAAAAGCCAAGAACGAAGAAGGCTCCATCCTTTTCATCGACGAGATCCACCGTTTCTCCAAAAGCCAGCAGGACTCCCTCCTCGGTGCTGTCGAACGCGGCATTGTCACCCTCATAGGTGCCACCACCGAAAATCCCTCTTTCGAAGTCATCTCCGCACTCCTCTCCCGCTGTCAGGTCTACGTCCTGAAGGAATTTGGCGAGAGCGAGATGCGGCAACTTCTCACCTCCGCCGTCAACCACTATGCCAGTCAAGGCAGAACTGTAGAGATAAAAGAAGTAGAAGCCCTTTTCCGAATCTCAGGGGGCGACGCCCGCAAACTCCTCAACGCCATCGAGCTGGTCGTAAACAACTCTCCCGAACCCACTGTTGTCATCGACAACCAGCGCACCACCAACGTCGTCCAGCAGAACCTTGCCTTCTACGACAAGCAAGGCGAAATGCACTACGACATCATCAGTGCCTTCATCAAATCCATGCGCGGAAGCGACCCCAACGCTGCCGTCTACTGGCTCGCCCGCATGATTGAAGGTGGTGAAGACCCCGTCTTCATCGCCCGCCGCATGCTCATCTTCGCCTCCGAAGACATCGGCAACAGCAATCCCAACGCCCTTCTCCTCGCCAATGCCTGCTTCGATGCTGTCACCAAAATCGGCTATCCCGAATGCCGCATCACACTCTCCCAATGCGCCGTCTACCTTGCCTCTTCTGTCAAGAGCAACAGCACCTACATGGCGCTTGCCAATGCCCAACAAACCGTCAGGCAAACCGGCGACCTCCCCGTCCCTCTCCACATCCGCAACGCACCCACCAAACTCATGAAACAACTCGGCTACAGCGAAGGCTACAAATATGCCCACGACTATGCGGGCAACTTCGTAGACCAGGAATTCCTGCCCGATGCCCTCCGTGGCACCAAATTCTACGAGCCTGGGCAGAACCCCCGTGAAGAGGAGACCCGTCGCCAACTCCGAGCCCACTGGAAGGAAAAATACAACTACTAACTCTCACTCTTTGAATATCGATAACCAAGAGTTGCCGACTAAAGAAATTTCATTTTTCAATTCACCCCATGGCCGAAGCACTCCTTACCGTTGAGAATCTCACCAAGTCGTACGGCGACAAACTGCTGTTCGACAATATCTCCTTTGGCATCAATGCCGGACAGAAAACAGCCCTCATCGCCCGCAACGGCTACGGCAAATCCACCCTGCTCAACATCCTCACTGGCAAAACCCTGCAAGATGAAGGCAAGGTAACTTTCAGCGGCGATGTAAAGATGGCCTACCTTCCCCAACAGCCCGAGGTGTTGCCACATCAAACCCTCCGCAGCTTCGTCTATTCAGTCGAACGACCCGAACATGAAGACGAATGGACTTTCGAACAACGCATCGAGGAAATTCTGAGCCGACTGCGTCTCGACAGCAAGCTCGACCAACCCATGGAAACCCTCAGTGGCGGTGAGCAAAAGAAAGCCGCCCTCAGCCGCATCCTCGTCGACCATACCAACCTCCTGCTCCTCGACGAACCTACCAACCACCTCGACATCGACATGATCGAGTGGCTCGAGGACTTCCTCTCGCGTCAACGGCTCGCCATTCTCATGGTCACCCACGACCGTTATTTCCTCGACCACGTTTGCCAGGACATCCTCGAAATCGACAACAGTCGTCTCTATCACTACCGTGGCACCTACGACTACTATCTGACCAAGAAAGCCGAACGCCAGCACAACGAACGTGTCGAGGTGGAAAAAGCCAAGAGCCTTTACCGCACTGAGCTCGACTGGATGCGCCGCATGCCCCAGGCACGTGGCACCAAGGCACAAGCCCGCATTGATGCCTTCTACCAACTTGAAGAAAAAGCACACACCCGCTTCGACGACAGCCGCCCGCAATTGACTGTAAAAACCGAGCGCATCGGCGGCAAGATTCTGGAAATGTATAATGTGTGCAAAAGCTACGAAGGTGTGAAGCTGGTCGACGACTATAGCTACACCTTCAAGAAAGGCGAAAAAATTGGCATCGTCGGCCCCAACGGCATAGGGAAATCCACCTTCCTCAACCTCATTACCGAGCAACTGCGTCCCGACAGCGGCCGCATCATCGTGGGGCAGACCATCCGCTTCGGATTCTACACCCAGAACGGCATGACAGCCCCCGCCGACCGCCGGGTGATAGAGATTGTCAAGGACGTGGCCGAACGCATAGAACTCGACAACGGCAAGGAAATGTCCGCTCACCAGTTCCTCAGCTATTTCGGTTTCGACGACATGACGCAATACAACTACTTCGGCAATCTGAGCGGCGGCGAACGCCGCAGGCTCTACCTGCTGAAGGTGCTGATGGCCAACCCCAACTTCCTCATTCTTGACGAGCCCACCAACGACCTTGACATCTACACCCTCGAAATCCTCGAACAATTCCTCAAAGACTACCGCGGCTGCCTCATCATCGTAAGCCACGACCGCAGTTTCATGGACCACATCGTCGACCACCTCTTGGTCTTTGAGGGCAACGGTCGCATCCGCGACTACCACAGCAACTACTCCGAATACCGCGCCGCCAAAAACACACAACAACGTTCCGAAGCCCTGCAGAAACGCGAGGAGAAACCAAAATACGAACGCAATCGCAACAGCAAACCCCGCCCCTCCTATAAGCAACAAAGAGAATACGAATCCCTCACCGCCGAAATCGAAAGCCTCAACAAAGAAAAAAACGAACTCGAAAAAATCCTCTCCAATGCCAACTCCACCGACATCAACCAACTCACCGAGGCATCTCAGCGTATCGGAGAAATAATCGCCCTCCTCGACGAAAAAGAGCTCCAATGGCTCGAACTCGACGAACTAATCAACTAACCTCTACCATCCCACACGTTTCTCAACCCCTTCAGCCATATCCCCAAAGCCAAATCCTGCCTATCCTTTCTCAAATAAAATCATAAAAAAGGTTAAATTTTGCAACAAAATAGAACCTTCCGTGTCTTAATAAGCGTATGAACACCGACGAGGAACAATTTGTCAAAGCACTTAAACGCAAGGACCGTGAAGCTCAAAAGGAACTCTACAACCAACTTGCACCTAAAATGCTGGGAGTCTGTATGAGATACACCCACTCGCGCGACGAAGCACAAGACCTCCTCCACGACGGTTTCATCAAGGTCTTTGAAAACATCGGCTCGCTCAGCTCCACTCAAAAAATCGAACCCTGGGTAAGGCAAATCATGGTCAACACCTCCATCAACTACATTTCACGCAGCCGCGACGTCCTCTACGCCGACCTTTCCCAATTCACTATCCCCGAACCCGAACCCAAGGAAGACATCATCAACTACAAAGGCAAAAAGTTCACCCCCGAACAAATCGTCCACGCCATTCAATCCCTCCCCAACCTCTACCGCATCGTCTTCAATATGCACAACATCGAAAACATCCCCTACCAACAGATTGCCAATCAACTTCACAAACCCCTCTCCACCATCCGCTCCATCCAAGCCCGAGCCCGCCGTCTGCTGCAAGAACACCTAAACAACTTACCTTAACATAGAAAACAAATAATTATCATGGAATACGACTTGAACAATTTCACCTCCGAACCCGATCCCGAAGTATGGGACCGTATCGAACAAACCCTGCATCGCCGTGCCATCCGTCGCCGCACCCTTGCTGCTGCTTCAGTTCTGCTCGCCACCGCTGCCATACTTGCCGTCATTTTCGTCCCCGCCTCCTTGCAAAACAACGACTCCACCAACTCGGCGACTCTCACCACCGCTCCCACGGCTCAATCCACCCCACTCCTTGCAAAAAATAACATCACCCCGAACGTAGCCCCGGCAGTCCACAACAACGCGCCTGTGACCTCAGTCCAACCGGCCACCGTTGCCGCTAAACACACCATGCCTGCCTCCTCCACCGTACAACCCACTACTTCCCGCGGTGCCATGAGCCCAATCTCCGAGCCCGTCTCCACTGTCAAACAGGAAAACACCCCCGCCGCCGTCACGGCTGTCGTTTCCGCTGCCACTCCCGTTACAGCTTTACAACAAATCTCATCAGACCAACTGGTAGAATCCATCGTCACCCCCGACGAAACAACGCTCGAGCAATCCTCTGCCACCACATCTCAACCCGCACTTCCCGACTCCAAAGCAACCACTTCGCCCAACGAAGACACCATCCTCTGGATTCCCAACGCCTTCGCCCCTGCCAGCGACAACGAAGCCGTCAGATACTTCCGCGTACGTCTCAACCATCCCGGCAGCATCACCGACTATCGAATCCATATCTACACTCGCAGCGGACAGCTCGTCTATCAATCCAACCTCATCGACCAACCCTGGGACGGCACTTACAAAGGTCGCGAACTTCCCCAATCCGCCTACGTCTACATCATCCAGTACACCGACAACAACCATTTCAAACACCAACGCAAAGGAACCATTACCCTCATTCGGTAATCTTTCCCTCCCCCACATATTGACCCGTGGTCGTCAACGCACTATGTCTGCACAACGGCCACGGGTCAGTCGTATCAAATCCTCTGGCTTAAGCTCTATCTGATAACCTATCTTCCCGGCACTCACCATAATCGAAGGTATCTCCTCGGCTGTCTCGTGGTACACGGTCACAAACAACTTCTTCATCCCCACCGGCGAACAACCTCCTCTCACATATCCCGTCACCTTGTTTATCTCCTTCACGGCTATCATCTCCACACGCTTCTCCCCCACGCTCTTCGCGCATTTCTTCAAATCCAGTTCACACTCCACTGGGACTACAAACACAAAATATCCTCCCCCGTCCCCGCGGGTAACCAAAGTCTTGAACACACACTTCGGGTCTTCCCCCGTCAACTTTGCCACTGTCAACCCGTCCACAGCCTCGACGCCATGCGGATACTCATGGACTTTGTACGCTATTCCCTCCTTGTCGAGAACTCGCATCACATTTGTCTTAAACTCTGACATAACACGTTCTGTTTACTGTTTCCAATTATTTTTGCAACTGCAAAATTACACATTTTTCATTTAGTACCCAATAAATAATTATACCCGCATCATAAATACATAAAAAAACGCGCCCTAAAACAATTTATTACCCATATCAACGTTATTAGGAATTAATTATACACAACTGCTCTCTTCACCCACTCCTCCCCCCCTGCAACATCCCATCGAATATTAACGCACAATAATAACATCACAAAGACAACACCCCTATCAAAATGAAACAACACATATCATTCTTCATCCTTGTCCTTGCCGTGCTCACACTCAACGCCGCCCCTGTCGACGTCACCAAAGCACAGCAAGCCGGCACCCATTTCCTTCAAAGTCATGGCCTCATCAAAGACGGCGACACCATCTCACTCTACACCTCCTACCCCGACAACCCTTCCGTCCCCCGCGCATTCTATGTCTTCAACTACAACAACACCGGCTTCGTACTTGTCAGTGCCGACGACCGCTGCACACCCATCTTGGGCCATTCCTGCAACGGCATCTTCGTCACCGACTCCCTGCCCGCCAACATGGCATCCTGGCTCGACGATTACACCTCCTCCATCCTTTCCGGCATCGAGGCCAACGCCCCCTTCAACCCCGAAACCGCCAAGCAATGGAACCTTCTCCTCCTATCCCCGGACACTCCTGCCTCACCCAAGAGCGACGACTTCCTCCTCACTTCCACCTGGGAACAAGGCTCCGGCTACAACAACTACTGCCCCGTTATGAGCAACGGCTCCCGTGCCGTTGTCGGGTGCATCGCCACCGCCATGGCTCAAATCATGCGCTATCACGGCTACCCCTCGCGCGGCTTCGGCAAGAAATCCTATCTCCACACCGCCTATGGCACCCTCGCTGTCAACTTCGACACCTCCGAATACGACTACACCCTCATGCCCGACAAAATCCGCCGCTCTTCCACCGCTGCCGAACGCGACATGGTATCGCGGTTTTGCTACCACTGCGGCGTCGTGGTCGACATGATTTACGAACACCCGGGGCACACCACCGGTAGCGGCAGCTTCACCCGTCTCGTCCCCGAAGGCCTACTCTATTTTGGCTATACCGAAACCTCATACCTCACCTACAACAGCACCAACGACATCGTCGTTTGGAAACAAGCCATCCGCAACGAAATCAGAAACCTCCGTCCCATCCTTTATAGCGGTGTCGGCGACGCGGGCGGCCACGCCTTCGTTCTCGACGGTTTCAACAACGAGGACAGATTCCATTTCAACTGGGGCTGGGGTGGCTATGCCGACGGCTTCTATTCACTCAACACCATGCAAGGCTTCACCTCCAACCAGGAAATGGTCATCAACATCAAACCTTCCGGCTGGGACGGCCATCTCACCCGCTTCCACGTCTCTCCCGACGGCAATGGCGACGGCACCTCTTGGGAAACAGCCAATAGCGACATCCGTTCCGCTGTAGCCCTCAGCACGCTCCTCTACACCTCTCGCTCCACCCCTCGCGAAATCTGGATGAAAGAAGGTATCTACTATGGCGACACCTCTGCCCAATACGCCTTCACCCTCAGTGGTGCTGCCAAAATCCTCGGCGGCTTCGAAGGCACCGAAACTCAAATCGGCCAACGCGACCCCGATGCCCACCCCACCATCATCGACGGCCTCAACCAACATGCTCTGCTCAACGGCATCGGCTCCAACTACTCCAACCCCCTATCCTTTTACAACATCGTCTTCCAAAACGGTTATGCCAACAATTCCCAAGGTCCCATCGTCAACCTTACTCGCAACACCAATAGCCGCTCCCTCACCATACGCAACTGCTCCGTCCAAGGTTCCGACTCCGCCGACCTCAATGCCTCCAACTCTGTCCTCAACCTCACCTCTGGCATAGTCCGCTGCCTGCGCGCCTACAACAACTCCGCCCCGGCCATCTGCCACCTCGACGATGCCGTCTTGCGCCAAAGCCTTCTCCACAACAACAACGGCGACTGCCTGGTTCTCAACAGTGGCTGCCGCATCGTCAACTGCGACATCCTCTCCAACAAAGGCACCGGCGTCACCTTCCAAGTCTCTCGCAACTCTTTCGTCAACAACATCATCTGGAACAACGACAGTTCCCTGAGGCTCTACACCCCGCTTCATGACACCACGCTCCGCTACTCTGCCATCGAGAGCGACACCGCCGTCGGCGACAGCACCTGCCTCATTCTTGGCCACGACAACAACGCCCCCCAAGGTCCCCTGTTCATTCGTCCTATCCTCGACAAGGGCATCTCCACCCTTCCCGACGATCTCTCATGGGAATTAGCCCCAGGTTCCCCCTGCATCAATGCCGGTGTTCGCCTCACCGAATCCATCAACGACGGCGACATCAACGGCAACCTACGCTGCCGTCAAGGCTATATCGACCTGGGATGCTACGAAAGCAACCACCCCGTCTCGATCAACGACATCCAACTCCCCACCATCACCCTCCTTCCCAACCCTGCAACCACTTATCTCACCGTCTATGGACTCCAATCCCCCTCCATCGAAATATACGACTTAAAAGGCCGTTGCCTCATAACCACTCCCTCCAATCAGGAAGCAACCTCCATCAACATCTCTTCACTGCCTGCCGGTCTCTACCTCCTGAAATCGGGCAATCACACCGCAAAATTCATCAAACAATAATCCCTCATTACTTAAGGCAACCTGTAACTGATCAGAATAACAACTTCGTATAGCATTGCATTCAAGTGAATCTCTGAAGCATGCCCACCAACCCATTTGGAATGATTGACCAGAGGTTTGTATTGTAGTGTGATATGAATTACGCAGATTAACAGGATAGGAAGGATTCATATAGCCGCAGAACGCGCCTGCATATACCGTGCTGGTACTTTTGGTACCTCTCACCTCCAAATTATTGATTAGAACAGCGCTCCTTCCATAATTAGTAGATCTAATTTGAAGCCATTCATTAGTATGATTAATATCTCTAAGATAGTATCCTACAAAGCCCCCGAAATATATGCTACCATTATCTTTGGTGTTTTTTATCAAGTTGCCACTGGATGTAATGGAAACATAACAGTTTTCAAATGAACTTTGAGGATGGTGCCCGTTGAGTGTCGGGAAATTCAAAGTGTCAACCTGGCCCTCTTTTCACACTGACTAGGAGATGGATCCTATTGTGCACCGATACTTTACTGCTCCATCAGGATAAAATGCTCCACCCATGTCACATCTTCCTCTGGTACTTCTCCAGTCCTCTTTACAGTTACCTTGCATAGGTTACCCTGTGCGTCATATTCGAAACGTCGTGTAATCGTGCATTCGGAAAAACAGAATCTATCCCAGTCGTATTCGCCATTCTCCTTAATATGACAGCAGTACTTTTTGAGTGTTTCCTCCCAAGAGACTCCATACCATGCGAACAAACGGACATATTCAACATCGAATGAATAACAACTTGTATCGCCGATATGCACTTGTTTCAAATACTGAGGTTCTTTCTTGCAAAAAAGTACAAGGTCGTTGATTTCATCTAAGTAGTCGGATAGTATTTCGTATTTATCTATGGTATAATGAAGGTCATCGTTTGTATAATGCAAATTCTGTGTGGTATCAGAATCACGATAGTACAGTTTTAAACTCATATCTTGGGTGTGAAAGTATGTTATATACCATAATCCGTTACTTTTCTTATAAGAGATGGAATCGATTATTTGCCATCCATTGTCTGTATAATCTAATCTGTATAACAAAGTGTTATCGCGGTAGCTGTATTTTGCGAAAATGTAGCTATCGGGCAAGAACCTATCATGACTGAATCGAAGAACATGTTTCCAGATGACCACATTTTGTGCGGACGACAATGTGGCCCCAGAGACTATCATCAAGAAGAGTATTATTCGTTTTGTCATTTCTCTCTACTTTTTTGTTAATTTCCAGAAAATTGTACGACAATACACAGCGGTGGATCTCAAGCCCATTTCCCCTTTGAGTTTACCTGCGACAGCTTTTTTTTCCTGTGGCGCCTTAAACCGTTCTCCGACATTGGCTTTCCATATGCTGTAATGTTCGTCAGAAATTTTCCATCCCATGGTGTTCATGTGCAATTCATAGCCATCAACGTGACACCGGTTCTCACTCTCTGGATATAAGGCTTGTTCCATTCCATCCCACTGCGTTGCACCATTACTGTAATCGGGTCCACCTGTAAGTGCGTTTATTACAGCAGCATTTGCTGTCGTCCTGAAATTATTCGAATTATTCTGCTCCGGGGTTTGGTTTAGGAAATCTTTGGCTTTCTGGGAATTGGCGCCATAGGCCTTATCGTTTCTTTCATGAACATAGGCGATGGCGAACATTTCGCATCTTAAATCCTCGGGAACGGTATTTCCTGAATATCGGTAAGCAGAACTCTCCCCATAAACTGTTGCTGCTTTTTTTCGGAATGCAGAATGGGTTATTTTTAAATCTTGTGCATTAAGAAAATCCCCTTTATCATCTTTGCCGTCACAGATGTAAACTTTATTGTCATTCCATTTATCGCGCCCAACCCATTTGCCATCACGTGTATAGTAATCTCCAACCTCACGGCCATCCGGATCCACCAACTTGACAGGATTCCACGCGCAATAGGCATACGGGCTAATTGACGGGTACTTATCCGCCATCGGGTCAACACTCAGCCACATGGTAGTGAGCTCATGATCCATGTATCTGGCACCGAAATATCCGAAGTCGGTTTCCTCGTCGCGTTCTTTGCCGGTGCAAGAAGGGGGGTAAAACCGCGCGTTTTTCGTGCGGTTTACCCATTCGACTTTATATACTGGTGGGGTCAATCAGTATTTGTTTTTATGCGCTTTTCAGCATTAGAGCAGAGATCTGTCTCTGCATGAATGATATTTGATACATTGTACAATTGACCATGTTTGAATGAATAAACTGAACTATCGGAATCTCTATATGTAATTAGTTCTGAGAAGCCGTCTTCATTGACATCACGAATGACTAGATTCGTGAAAGGTAGCTTATAAACATACCAATAGGTGCACAAATAACACTCTCTATAAATGACATAATACTCAATGGCTCCGAAAGTCGACCCTTTTACATATAATGGCAGTACGTACGATACTCCAGTCTCATCAAAATAAGTTGAATCAATGGTGATAGAATTGCTATCAGTATAGCAGAAATCTATATCTCCCCCACCACATAATGATATGACCCAATCATCATGTTTTGTGGATACCATCATGTAATTTTCAGATAAGTTCTGAGTTACTATTAATGAATCGGTCGAGCCACTATCAGAAACTAGGGGTAACGCGATTCGATTCGTTAAGTCATTGTTATTTGCCGTATTACAAGACGAGATTCCAATAAACGAAATAACAAACTGTACTACAAATATTAATCTATTGTTCATGTATAATCAGTTTTTGTATTTAAAACACCGCATACTATTCGAGTTGACGCCTTGAGGATGCACTTCTTGTAGGAGCGTAAAATTCCATCTAGGCATGCTTCCCTTGGGGCTCATTGATTGAGGGCTGAAATATAAAGTTGCACCGCATCCAACTCCTCTTGAAAAACCGTTATAAACACTAATCGCACTAGAAACACAACTTCTCCAGGCATCAATATTTGGGGCATTTGTTAGAGTTGATGCTGGATTTTTATAATACTTATTGTTTCCGTCATTCTCCCTTACTGACGAAAAATGATTTTCTTTCTCAATAACACCAGCTAATGAATTGGGATACCTGCCATCTTCAACTCTATTTAGGACGATATCAGCGCACACGCGTTGCTCTGCGCTAGATTGTCCTCTAAATTCTGCATATAATAATCTAGACAGCATCCCAATGTCACTATTCATTGTTATTTCATCAGAATTACTCTTTAATTGTTCTACATGTTTGGTGTCAAGAGTTCCTCCCCAGTTGACGTTTTTGTTTTCCGTTTTGGCACGAAACTCTTTCTTTAGCATATAAACCTTTCCATCATTTTTGCCGTCATTCCCAAGGTAATTTCCTTT
Organism: uncultured Bacteroidales bacterium; assembly: GCA_900317955.1. Classification (GTDB taxonomy): domain Bacteria; phylum Bacteroidota; class Bacteroidia; order Bacteroidales; family P3; genus Colimorpha. The sequence continues at coordinate 3,358 of ONIP01000027.1, read as the reverse complement.
GTGATCAAAAAAATCTGCGAATTCTTTTCCGTCAGGATCCACCAACTTGACAGGATTCCACGCGCAATAGGCATACGGGCTAATTGACGGGTACTTATCCGCCATCGGGTCGACGCTCAGCCACATTGTAATCAACTCATAGTCCATATAGCGGGCACCGAAATACCCATACCCTGTTTCCTCGTCGCGTTCTTTCCCCGTGAAGGTTGAGTGGTTTTGTATGTCGTATTTTACCATCATCAATTGTAACGATGATGTTTGTTTTTTATTGCCATCCACGCCATTTCATTCAAGTTACATTATTATGCGAATTGCAAATCCTGTTACTCAGTTGGGCTGGATTGCAAATCCAGACCAACGAGAACAACAAGGGGATACCGAACATCCGCCACGACGGAATCCAGCCCAACGAGAACAACAAGGAGATTCCGAACGTCCGCCAAAAGTATTCCAATACAGTGCAGACATCTGTCATCTTGGGGCTGCCATATCATTTTAAATAATAAACACCATAATCTATTTCTACTTTTTCTGGACATGCATAAATTATTTGGCCATCTAACAATATGCAGACAAAAATGGAATCTGTTATTTCCCTTATGTAAGTACTGCTATCAAATAGCCTACTCGAATCTACTTCCCTTTTAATTAGGCTGTTATTATGATGACCCAATAATAATGGTATTTGAAAACTAATTGACAATGAATCGCCCGAACGAATTATCTTTTCGTTATCGGGCGTATAACAGAAAGGCAGACTTTTGCATACATGCCCTTCAAATGAGTATTTTAAATATAGGTAATTTCCAACTGTTATAGGCGTATTCGAATGATTACTTATATTTAAAACGCCCTTGATATTCGGACCTTCACCAAATCCTTCAACAATCAAGCTTGCGGGTTCTTTTTCTATAATATGATTTATCACTATAGAGTCTACTATTATATTTTGGCAATAAGTAGATAGTGTTGTGAAGCAGAAAAAGATAAATAAAAAACATTTACGGCTCATCTCATTATGTATAATCCAAAATTCTTCCCATATTCTATTATTGCATTTTGATACTCCTGTCTCGTCTTCTGCCATGTTGGGTCTGCCATTTGCGAACGAATGGCGAAAATTTCCTGTTGGCAAAGTAGTAGCTGCTTGTATTTGTCAAATCCAATCTGTTGGCATTGGTCAATATGTGCCTTCTCATGAGAGAAAAGATTTCTTATTTCATTTGAATGGTTACATACTTCAATCCCAGCACTATTGCCCTCTAGCCTGATTTTTATTATAGGGACACTTTTGGCTTGTTGAGTCGTTCTCATGCCACAAGAAGCACTTCCGCTATTCAAATCCATCAAATTGTAATCTTTTGGATTGTAGTGGTTATATACCGCAAGTTGGGCTTCCGTTGACATTCCATTGCGAATTTCTGTTGCAAAATCAGATGACAATACATACCCTACCTGATGATTTATTTTTCCATCTATTGTTTTTGACAATCCATTCCACGTGGATTCTGATATTATTCTAACATTATCGGTTGTTGAATTGTCCGAGCCTAGGTATCGCCCTGAACGAGAAAAATAGTCATCTATTTCTTCGCCGTCAGGGTCAATCAACTTCACTGGATTCCAAGCACAGTACGCATACGGTGAAATACTTGGATACTTATCCGCCATCGGGTCGACACTCAGCCACATGGTCATCAGCTCGTAGTCCATGTACCTCGCACCGAAGTAGCCATACCCCGTCTCCTCGTCGCGTTCTTTCCCCGTGAAAGTGAATCGCTCACTGTAGCCACTCGTGCGCTGGTCAACAAAGCGTTCGCCAAATGGCAGGTACTGCAGGTGCTGCACGGCTGCCCCCGATGCGTCGGTAATCCAGCTCGCACTGCCAAGGTGGTCACCATGATAGTAATACACATCTGATTTCCCGCCGTCATTAGAGGCCTGATGCATCGCTCCTATAAACTCACCGTATTCTGTCATCACATCTGTCAGCATCCGTTCAGGTATCTCCTCTACAAATATTCCATTATCCCCTAAATACTGCCCCCCGCTCATGATGCAGTCCAAGTCATTTGCTTCAAGTACCCGATGGTTCGCCTGTTCAAGGCTCTGGTCGAACAATCGGTTTGCCCTCGCATGGAGACTGTCCGTGTTCATCAAATGGATTCCTACATCTAAGCCGCCGTCCCCTATGCGGGCGGCAACGCGCTCCATGCCCGTGTAGTAGTGCTTGGTGTATCCCCTGTCGGTCAGCACCATGTACGCCGAAGGATAGAGCGTGACGTTCTCTAACGTGGAGACTGTGCTCATAAATTCGGCATTCACATCCAGCACACTGTTGTCGCCTGTCAGCTTGATGCGACGCTCCCCGCTGTAGTCGTATGCGTAGTAGCTGTAATGGTTGTCATCCACTGCCACATGCATGCGGCTGTCCTCCGTCCAATATAGGAAACGGCCACTCTCGAACACGCCATATCTGTTGCAATAACTCACCTGTCCAAGATTCCCCGCCTCATCCCAGCGGAAGTCATAGTGTTTCTTACCGAATTTGTCGTAGATATGTCTCACGGCATGCGGCTGGTACTCGTCGCAATAGCCATAGAACATCCGTACCGTGCCAGAAAGGGTGGGCGATTGACTCGAACTGTATTTTGACTCGACACGTCCCGAACCTGTATAGTTCATCGTCATGTTATAGGTACCTGTTCCGGCTCCTCCGCCGGTCGAACCGACAAGCCTGTGCAGCGCATCGTACTGGTAGGTGTTCACGTATCCGCCACCAAGGGTGTTAACTGCCCCCGCGCTGTTGGCTATCTCCGTCACGTTGCTGGCATTGTCGTAGATGTAGTCAATGTCCTGCATCAAGGTGTTGCTCCCGTCACGGCACTTTAGGTTAGTCAGCCTGTGCAGTGAGTCGTAGCTGTATTCGGCACTTGTGGAGTTCCCATAGGTCACATGGCTTCTCTGCCCATAGTCGTTATATTGTATCTGCCCGATATAGGTCCTTACATTACCTCTCATGGTACTCTGCATGGCATTCAGTTCCCCACCCCATTGGTAGGTATAGTTTACCTTTTCGCTGTCGGGATAGGTCATGGACAGCATTCGTCCCCAACTGTCGTACTTATATTTCATGGTCAGGGTGTACACCTCATCGCTGTTGGGCAGCACTATGATGCGAGTTTCCTCTATCACATTGCCCAGCAAGTCATACATGAGTTCCTGGCTCCCTGTACCGTCACTGATATAGACTGGGCGTCCCTTGGAAGTACCACTGGTACCGTAGGTATAAGCCACATTGTTCCCTGTCATGTTGCTATAACGTTTGTTCAGCACCCTGTAGTATGTGTAGTCGTAA
>ONIP01000026.1 GCA_900317955.1 uncultured Bacteroidales bacterium | reverse complement strand
GATACCAATATAGACGCAATCAACGCACTGTATCTCAACTTCTGGGCGAGGTCGTCAACCCGTAATGACGATCCGATACTCCTTGTGGGCGTGATGACCGACCCGAACGACATCAACACCTTCCAGATGGTCGACTCCGTATACATCGACCCCGCCATTCGCGTATGGGACAGGTATGAAGTCTCGTTCGAGAACTACAACGGCAACGGGCAGTACATTGCCATTCGTGCCAACCGACCCTCGTTGGCCGATTGGACTGCTACCATCGACGATATTACAATCAGCTACGCGCCGATGTGTCGCCGTGTGGACAATATCAGATTCCGCGACGTCACCACCGACAGCGCCGCCGTCTATTGGACAAGAGGCGGAAACGAGACAAGGTGGGAAGTCTCCATAGGCGACAGCATATACTATCTCACCGACACCCTATTTAATATCCACGGACTTGAAGCCGACACGGTGTATACTGTCAGCATCCGTGCCATCTGTGACACAGGCGATACCAGCAGCTATTGGTCATCTTCGTTCCATACCCCCTGCTATCTCCTCAGCAATCTTCCGCTCATCAACGACTTCGAGAATACGCCTCATTACGAGCGTCCCTCCACCTCCTACGTCGAGGCCTTCCCAACCTGCTGGAGACGTGTCAACGATATTCCCGCCAACAACAATACCAACGGCCGCCCCTACATCAATAATACCGGCACCAGCGGCATCCACGGCAACAACAGTATGTATTGGGAGCTGACCACCGAATACAAAAACTTATACATTGTGCTGCCTCCGGTCGACAAGGGTGTCTACAATACCCGTGACCTCTACCTGATGTTCTATGCTCGGACCTTGAACAACAGCGAGATAAGAGGTTCTTATGTCATCGGCGTGATGGATCATGACGGCGACACCGCAAATTTCGTACCGGTCGACACCATCACTCCTGCACGCGACGTCACGCTCTACACGGTCAGTTTCGCCAACTATAGCGGCACAGGCAACTATATCGCCATTCGCGGTTCTGTACCTAACTACGGTCGCGAGCTGTTGCTTGATGATTTAGTGCTCACCAACTTTATATGCAACCCCGTATCACATCTGAGGGCCTCATGTACCGACACCTCGGTGACACTGGTGTGGAGCCCCGAAGGCAACAACAGCTTCACAGCCATCCTCGGCAACGACACCGTACGGGGAATCACCGATACCTTCTACACCTTTCATCCCCTTGTCAGCAACACCCTCTACAGCTATGCTGTCGCTGCCGAGTGCCCAAGTCTCAGCAGCATCTTCCAGACAGGGAGCATCCAGACAGAGTGTCCACCGCTGACCTACAGCGACCTGCCGTTTAGAGAGGACTTCGAGAGCTATGCGTATGGATACCAAGAGTCCATCAATCCCTGCTGGCACAGAGGTTCGGTGCCATCCACCTTCTCGGGCAGGCCGCACGCAACACATACGTATATCGGCGAGGACACCGTAGGATTCAATATGGCTTCCAGTTGGAATTACTACCGCTGGGCAGCCCTGCCGCGCCTGGATACTTCGATTGACATCACCAGCTTGGAGGTGAACTTCCTTATCCAACGTCCCGGCAGTGGTGTTAGTCCGATTCCATCCACGCGCCTGATTGTAGGAGTCGCCGAAGATGTCACCTGGTTCTCGGGTGACCTGCCTGCGGCCAGCATGGAGCTTTCCGTCCCCTCGCTTGCCTACACCTATTCCGGCCTTGTACCCGTCGACACCATCGACCTCAGCGACGAGCCTGTCGCCTCGCTCCATTCTGTCACGGTACGGTTCGAGAACTATACTGGCAGCGGCCGGTACATCGTCTTCTATGCTCCTTCACCCGGAAGCGGGATGCCAAACAACAATTTCACCCTCGACAATATCGAGCTGAGGCTGTCGAGGCCCTGTCCTACACCTGAGCATGTCCGCGTGACGCGTACCACTGCCGACAGCGTCTTCGCCACTTGGGATTGCGGCCTGCATCCTTGTGGAGCCAATGGCACCGCCAGCCCCGACAGGTGGTTGGTATATGTCGGCGCACCGGGATTCGACATCGGCAGCGTTTCACCTTATATATTCTCTGGCAACAGCGCCTTTATTGGTGGTCTCAACCCCAACAGAGACTACGAGCTGGTGGTTGTCGCCAGCTGTGGTGGCAGCGAGGGCTATTCCTCTTATCCCGAATCGTTCCACACCCTCTGTGGCCCTCTTACCGCGTTGCCCTTTGTGGAGGACTTTGAAAGCGTCGACGGCATTCCCTCATATACCACCTATTCGAACACAAACACCTTGCCCGACTGCTGGCTGCGGCACAACACCAGCGCAGGTGGCGAATACAGCGGAGCGCCCCTTGTCCACAACGACTCCGCCTACGCCCACAGCGGCAGCAACGCTATGCGGTTCCATACTGCAAACTCTCCCGTCATGTGTTCAGACCAGTTGGCCATCATGCCCCTTACCGACTCGACGCTCTTCCCTGTGTCGAGTCTGCAGGTGTCGTTCTGGTTGCGCACGGCCCACTTCTATTACAACTCGTTTATTGTAGTGGGTGTCATGAGCGACCCCATCGACACAGCCACCTTTGTGGCCGTCGATACCGCCCGTATCGTTTCCCTCAACGAATACTCGCACCATACGGTCAGGCTGAACCGCTACTCCGGTCCCCACGGCCATGTGGTCTTCATGGCTCCGTATGACATACCGCAATCGAACCGACCCTATATCGACGACATCGTGCTGGATGAAATGCCTTGCGGCCCCGCCGAAGAGCTGCATGTGGTGTACACCGCCCTCGACAGCCTTTGCATAGCTTGGACCGACACCAGCAGTGCCAACATCTTCTGGTATGTGGAGTACGACACGGTCGACTTTGCCCCGGGGACGGGTGCTGTTGGTCCCATTCTTGTAACCGACACTTTCTATATGATGACAGGTCTCGACTCGGGCACTGTCTACCACATCTATGTATATCCTCACTGTTTCGACTCTGTTGTTGCCCGGCATCTTGTCGCCACCACGCTATTGTCCACACCTGCCGAGCTGCCCTTCAGCAGCGATTTCGAGCGCATTGATGTCTCAGATTGGTCGGTCATCAACGGGGCGCAAGACAATCGTTGGATGGTGGGAGATGCCACCGGCAATCCCGGATACTCGCTCTACATCACCGACGATGGACTCATCAACCACTATAGCGGTTCATCCTCGACAGTCTTTTCCGCCCGACCTATCCGTATCACATCCCCAGGCGAGTACGCATACCGTTTCGACTGGAAAAGCAACGGCGAGGATATTAATGACTATCTGCGTGCCGCCTTTGTCCCGGCTCAAACAATCCTTGTGCCGGGAGAGTACAGCGGATTCGACAATGCAGGCGGGGTCCCCGAGGGCGGCATAGCCCTTGACGGGGGGAACTGCCTTAGCCAGCATACCATTTGGCAGACCCAGTCCGGCACATTCTCCATTACTGAGCCGGGCAACTATGTATGGGTGTTCATGTGGCACAACGACGGCAGGACATTCATTCAGTCTCCCGCAGCTATCGACAATATCGTCCTCGAACCCAACAGATGCCCCATGCCTCGAAATGTCGAGGGAATCATTTCCGCCGACAGCCTCAGCCTTACATGGACATCTTTTGGCTCCGAAAGTGCATGGGAGGTTACGCTTGACACCCTATCGGTCGTTGTCACTACCCCGGCATACACCTTTGTGGGTATTCCCTTTAGATTCGAGTACACAGTCCACATACGTTCCATCTGCGGCATAGGCGACACCTCATTGGCATTCACAGCCTCGTTTGCCAACAACAGGTACATGGTTTCGGTGTCGCCCAACAATCCCGCCTATGGCTACGTGTCCGGCGATGGTATGTACTATAACGGCGATGTGGCCACACTGACAGCCTCTCCTTACCCTGGCTTCAGGTTTGTAGACTGGAATGACGGCGACACCCTCAACCCGAGACGTCTGATTGTGACAAGCGACACCGCCCTGACGGCTATCTTCGATAGTGAAGAAGGTATTGATGAAGCGACCATGGACGACTGTGTGATTTACCCGAACCCTACCAGCGGGATTGTTACCATCGTCATTGACGCGCCCCTTGCCAGTGCATATATTACCGACATGGCTGGTCGCAGCGAGGAGGTGAAACTGGACGCTGTAGGCAATGGTGTATTCACCCTTGACCTCTCGTCTCATCCCCAGGCCACCTATCTTCTCACTCTTGCTACCACTGACGGGAAACAACGTACCATTCGCTTGATTAAACAATCAAACACAATCTCCCGATAATCTCGCGACTCAATGGAGCAGAGATTGTGTTTTGACCGCGACAATTCCGCTGAATGTTAGCTGCTTCGCCATTGCAATTACTCTTGTTCGATTGTTGCCTTGCAGTTGGCAGCGGTTGAACTAATTTTGAACAATTGTAGTATAAGAATGGTATGAACGGAGAGGCAGCAAGTCGGCATCGTCGTCGGTTGGCACTTGGGGCAGTGGCCGGGTGGGCGGTGTTTCGCTGTGGCGTAATATTATTTTGTGTAAAATATTTCGCGGTAATTGGAAAAAAAATAGTATTTTTGCATTTCGAAACAAACAGGCAGCCCAGGTGGGCTGATTTTAAAGACAAAAAACAATATCAAACAGATATAAAAAATGAAAAAAGTCATTACTCTATGTGCAGCCCTTATGATGGTTGCCACCATGGCTTCGGCCCAAGACGAATCCACCCCGCTTGTAAAAGGCGGCAAATGGACCACAACCAGCACCCCGGCTTTGAAGGTCAGCGAATTTTTCTTCAACAACTGGGCAACGGCCGGTAACTCGCAGATAGACGCTACCGCCACCTTCTTCGGCAACTACAAGTACACGCATCCCCGGTATGTATGGGATAATATCGCCGACCTGGCTTACGGCTATGCCTGGCAAGACCTCGACGACAGCAAGGATCTCCCCTTTTTCGAGACCCGACGCAAAAGCAACGATAAGATAGACCTTACCAGTGCCATTTCGTGGAACGCCTACAAGGGGTGGGGCGCCAGTTTCACGGCAAACCTGAAGACCCAGTTCGGTAAAGGTTACGAGTACAAAGGCGTAGGTGCCAACCAGACGGAGAAAATCATCTCCAGTTTCTTTGCTCCAGCTTATCTCACCACGGCTCTCTCTTTTGAGCACAAGCGTGACGACTGGTCGGTGTCACTCTCTTTCTTGACAGGTAAGACCACCTTTGTATACTATGACTCGTTGATTGCCGCTGGCAGGAACTACGGTGTGTTGCAGGGCGATAATTTCAAACGCAACGATCCTTCCACCTTCAAACATGTTTACTTCGCTCTCGGTAGTTATGTCAAGGCTCAGTACCTGAGAAAGGATGTGCTTCCCAACCTCGACCTCTACGCCCGTGTGGAACTCTTCTACGACTATAAGAAACCCAAGAACATGGCATGGGACGAGATTGAAAAATACAATCCTGAATCGGAAGTTGCTCCTACGAAGAATTATAGCCTCTCCGACGGCGAGACATGGACAGACCTTAAAGGCAAGAACTGGCTGGCCAAGCGCGTCTTTGAAACAGATATGGATTTTGAGTTGAAATTAGACTACCGTCTTTCGAACCATATTTCTGCTAATTTCGGCCTTAACTTGAAATGGGATACCGACTTCAGCGGTATGGGCAAGTGGGGTCACTGGCAGGTGTACCAGATGGCCGGTATCCAGATTTTCTTCAACTGGAAAACTCCTAAGGCCTGATAGCGTTAGTTACGCATAAATACTGCAACAGGCGTCCGTGCGAGGGTTATTCCCGCAGGGGACGCCTGTTGTTCGTTTTTACATCTGAGAATGGAGGATGCTGTTTGAAGTGGGGAGCGTGGCTGGAGGGGGTACTGATGAAAATGATAAGTGAGTTTTGGTTGCTTCGGCATACAATAAATTTATAAATTTGACGTTATTTGGGAAAATTAAGTTTAAAATATGAAAATATTAGTTCTCAATTGTGGCAGTTCGTCGCTTAAGTATCAGTTGATAGATGTAGATACCCAGACAGTGATGACCAAGGGTCTTTTGGAACGTATTGGGTTGGCGCAAGGCGTTTTTTCCTATACCAGCAAAGGAGAGAAACACATAGTGGAATGCCCCATACCCAATCACACCGAGGGTCTCAGGATGGTGATGGATGCGTTGATAGACGGCAAGACTGGCGTGATAAGTTCGCTTCAAGAGGTTTCGGCTGTGGGACACCGTTTTGCCCACGGCGGAGAACAATTCAAGCAGAGCGTGTTGATCACCCCCGAGGTGATAGAGCAGTGCCGTGCATTGACCGATTTGGCTCCGTTGCATATACCCGGCAACATCATGGGTGTGGAGGCCATGGGGCAGGTGCTGCCCGGAGTGAAGCAGGTGGCAGTGTTCGACACGGCCTTCAATCTCACGATAGAGCCCAAGAATTATCTCTACGGCATTCCGTATGAATATTATGAGCAGTATGGCATCAGACGCTACGGATTCCACGGCACAAGCCATCGTTTTGTGGCCAAGAAGGGTGCCAAACTGGCCGGTAAGTATTGGAAGGATTTGAAGATTATCAGCTGCCATTTGGGCAGTGGAGCCAGCATTTGCGCCATCGACCACGGCAAAAGTGTGAATAACAGCATGGGAATGACCTCGTTGGAAGGCTTGACGATGGGGTCGCGCTGTGGCGACATCGATGTTGGAGCGTTGCTGTATCTGATGGAGAAGGCTGGACTGAGTGTGCAGGAGACCAACGACATCCTTTACAAGAAGAGCGGTTTGGTAGGTCTTACCGGCGGTGCGCAGGATATGCGCGACATCTGGGCCGGACGCAACAAAGGCGACCAGCGTTGCATCCATGCCTTTGATGTGTTCGCACAGCGTTGCAAAAAGTATATCGGAGCCTTTGCCGCCCAGATGAACGGCTGCGATTTGCTGATATTTACAGGCGGAATAGGCGAAAATGCATGGTTTATGCGCCACGCCATTTTGAAGGATATGGACTGGCTGGGCATTGCCGTCGACATGGATTTGAACGACAAGGTTTCGGGCGAGGATGCCATTATCTCGTTACCGGGTGCAAGGGTGACTACCGCAGTAGTGACAACCGATGAGGAATTGGCCATTGCTATAGACACTTACAAGATAGTGTTCGGTGGCTGAGATGTACCGTTTCAACGCTGTTTTGACCCAGAACGAGGGTATGGATGCCGCATTTGTAGTGGTTCCCATTGACATCCGCAAGGAGTTTGGCAAGGGCCGGTTGAAGGTGAATGCCACCTTTGACGGGGTGCCCTACAGCGGCAGTATTGTCAATATGGGTCTTAAGGACGAAGAAGGCAATATTTGCTATATAATCGGGGTGACCAAAGCGGTGCGCCAACAGCTGGGCAAGACTTTCGGCGATGAGGTGGAGGTGGCTTTCGAGCAAGCATGAAAGAGGTATTCCAAGTGCTGGCGGAAAGGGCTTCCAGAAGAATGCAAGTTGCATTGTCTCAGAATGTAGTCGTAACGGACAGGGAGGGTGAAAAGGTGCTGTGAGAGTCCGGGTTTTGCGATTTGATTAATTATTTCTTTATATGTCAGTTTTTTTTAGTATTTTTGCAGCATGAAAATAAATCCTATTTACAAGGTCCGCAAGGTTGCGGGCGAGAATATTATCTTATTGCAAGGTAAAACAAACGGGGACATGACCCGTGTAGTAGCATTCAATGAATCGGCACTGCTGATGTGGGATTCATTGCAAGGAAAAGACTTTACTCTCGATGATGCAGTAGCTGTGCTGCTGGAGAATTACGAGGTAGAGGAAAGTGTGGCTCGTGCCGACGCGGGGAAATGGGTCGAGATGATCCGCGAGAACGGTCTGCTGTTGCCCGAATAAAAAAGAGCGAGGTTATGTCTGACAGCATCTCTCTTTTGATAGCGGGGCACAAGTTCCGCGTGGTTGGCGACAAGGAGTCGGCATTGTTGAGAACAATGCCGGGTTTTCCGGTTTTTGAGTCAGAGTACGACGACCCTGAGTGGCAGGTAGTGTTTGGCAGGTCGATAGCCAAGCCGGCTCATTGGGATGTATTGTATGACTTTGTGTTTGAGGCCGACATTATGACGTGTACCTTTGCCAAGACCAAAGACACGTATTACTTTACCATGGAGCCTTACGACAAAGACATGCCGCCGTTGGTGATGCGCTATGTATTTGGCGAGAAGGTGATAGATGCCACAGTATGCATTGACCCCGACATGTTGCGTTTTGCACTGTGGATGGCTTACGGTCTGCTTGCGTCGTCGAGCAAGGTTACATTGATACACTCCTCCACGATAGTACACCAAGGAAGAGCTGTGCTTTTCCTTGGCGAGTCGGGAACGGGCAAGAGTACGCATACCAGACTTTGGCTTAAGAGTATCCCCGATGCCCATCTGCTCAATGATGACAGCCCTGCACTCGCAGTGGAGAACGGCGAGGCGGTGGTGTATGGTACACCGTGGAGCGGCAAGACACATTGCTATCACCAGCTACGCTTCCCGTTGGCAGGGGTGGTGCGGTTATCGCAGGCTCCGTATAACAGCATTAAGCGGCTGAGTGTAATCGAGGCTTTCTCTGCCATCCATCCGTCTTGCCCGCCGGCATTGGCTCAGGATGAAAGATACCAGGATTTGATAGTGGACATGCTGTCGGATGTGATTTCCGGAGTACCGATGTTCCATCTGGAGTGTCTTCCCGACGAAGATGCGGCATGGACGAGCCACGATGCCATTTTTAAGGGTCAGCACCAATAGAGAAAAAAACGAACATCCCGTGGAGACGATTCAAATATCACTGCCGAATAGTCCGGACAATTTCCTGCTTGTAGAGATGTGCGAGCGGCTGAAGGCAGGTTATGAGGTGACGATGCTTTTTGGCGGTGTCAGTATGTTGCCGTTGATAAACGGGAACGGGGACAAGATTAAATTGCGCCCGCTAAAGGATGGCGAGGCATGTGTTCCCGGGAAGGTATATCTTTTCTTCGACGGCATGCATTACATCATCCACCGCTTGATGAAAATCAAGGGTGAGGATTATGACTTCCGCGGAGACAATTGCTATAAGCATGAGCATGTGAAGCGCGAGAACGTGCTGGCACAGCTTACCACCATCATCCGGCCAGACGGGAGCGAGGTGGATTGCGAGGGGGAATGGTGGCGCAAGCAGTCGCGTAAAGTGGTGCTGCGTCGCAGTGTGAAGAATTTGTTTGCCAAATATGGTAACCGTTATGCCCGTAAAAAGTGGTCGGTGGTTTACTTTGTGCTGTTGGCAGTGTTGATGTGGGCGCCGCTGGGCGGATTGGGGCTTCCGTTGGACAATTATGTCCTTGGACTCCGGTTGGACCACTTGCTTCATGCTTCGGTATTTCTGTTCTGTCCACTCTTTATGATGGATTGGATGCGCAGGCGCAAAGGGCTGCTGTTGTTGGCTGCGGTATTGGTGGGCTTGTTTACAGAGTTTGTCCAATATATGTTGCCCTACAGAGGCTTTGACATAAATGACCTTATTGCCAACTGCGGTGGTAATTTGATAGGCTGGCTGCTCATCCTGTCATTTATTCGCCGTCACCCATAAGAAAAAAGGAATGTTGAATAATAGAAAATAATCATACTATGTCCGATACACTTGTTATTACACCGACTTACAACGAGAAAGAGAATATAGAGAATATAATCCGCAAGGTGTTTTCGCTCGAGAAAGAGTTTGATATGCTCATAATCGAGGACAACTCGCCCGACGGCACGGCCGCTATTGTGAAGAGACTTATGGAAGAGTTCCCCAACCGCTTGTTTATCAAAGAGCGTAAAGGCAAGTTGGGACTTGGAACCGCCTACCTTGACGGTTTCCGTTGGGGCTTGGAGCACGGCTATGAGTATATGATAGAAATGGATGCTGATTTTTCGCATAATCCCGACGACTTGCCACGCCTGTATGAAGCCTGTTCCACCGGCAAAGGCGATGTTGTGGTAGGTTCGCGCTATGTGGACGGCAAAATCAGTGTAGTGAATTGGCCAATGGGGCGTTTGATGATGTCGTATTATGCTTCGGTCTATGTCCGCACGGTGACAGGAATGAAGGTGATGGATGCCACGGCAGGTTTTGTGTGCTACAGCCGCAAGGTGCTGGAGCGTATGAAGTTTGACAAGGTGAAATTTGTAGGCTACGCATTCCAGATAGAGATGAAATATACGGCCAAGCGTCTTGGGTTCCGTATCTATGAAGTGCCGATAGTGTTTACCGACCGGGTGCTTGGAACCTCCAAGATGAGCATGAAGATTTTCAAGGAAGCCTTCTTTGGAGTGTTCAATCTCAGACTGCGTGACTGGAAGAATTACTAAACCGACATGGTTGTTATGATTGCTGTTGCTGCAACAGAGAGGCAGGCGGCAGTGGTTTCTTTTCTCAGTAACTAATTTTCATCAAACAATATGAAGAGATTTATCCTTTTAGCTGCGGTTTTGATGCTCTCACTGAGTGTTGGAGCGCAGGACAAGATGCTCAGTTCTAAACAACTGATGACATGGAGCCTCTATCCCCAGGCCAAGATGAGGGGATTGCAGTTTGTGGGAAACACCAACCAGATAGCCTATGTGCAGGACACAGTGCTGTATGTAGGAAATCCGGGCAAGACGAAAGCCCGTCTTACATTGAGTGCGTTGAACAAGGTGTTGGCTGGTGCCGGCATGGAGTCGCTGCGTGGTTTCCCTCGTTGCACTGTGCTTAACGACAAGGAACTCCGTTTCAATGCCAATGGCAAGGTGATGCTGTACAATATGGCTAAGAAGACCCTTTCGCAGGTGGCCAAGTATCCGACAGAGAATGCCAGCAACCTCGACATGGAAGAGACACACTACAAGACAGCCTATACCAACGGCAACAATCTGTATATTGCTGATGGCGACAAAGTGTTCCCGATAGAGTCGGCCGACCAGGACATTGTGTTTGGACAGTCGGTGCACCGTAACGAGTTCGGCATAGAAAAAGGTACTTTCTGGTCGCCCAAGGGCAACTATCTGGCGTTTTACCGTATGGACCAGTCCATGGTGACAGATTACCCGTTGGTGAACACTACCGCACGTATTGCCCGTGAACAACCGTTCAAATACCCGATGGCAGGCATGAAGAGCCATGAGGTAACCGTGGGAATATACGACGCTGCCCAAGGTTCGGTGCTTTATCTTGATTCCCGTCATGACGAAAGCGTGGCAGAGAGGGAGAACTATCTGACCAACATCAGTTGGGATCCGGAAGAGGAGTTCCTGTATATTGCCAAAGTTAACCGCGAGCAAAACCGCATGTGGATGGAGCGTTATTATGTGGCAGATGGAGAGTTCGACACAGTTCTGTTTACCGAGACTAATTCCCGTTATGTTGAGCCGTGCGACCCGATTCGTTTCGTTCCCCAGCATAATGACCAGTTCCTGTGGTTCAGCCTCCGAGATGGATACAAGCACCTTTACCTGTACAACACCGATGGTACGTTGTTGCGCCAAGTGACCAAGGGTAATTATGAGGTACAGGGTATCATTGGTTTCGATACCAAAGGCGAGAATGTGTTTGTTTATGCCAACAAAGAGAGCGCGATAGGTCTTGCTGCTTACCGTGTTAACCTGACTACTGGCGAGATGACATTGCTCACTCCTGCCAAGGGAACCCACTCGGTAGTTGTCAATGCTGCGGGTACACAGCTTATTGATGTTTACAACAGTGTGGAGAATCCCGGATGTGCCCAGGTTGTTGATTTGAAGAAAGGCAAAGTCCTGACTACGTTGTATCAACTTGAAAACCCGTTGAAAGATTATGCTATGCCGGGTATCAAGATGGGTACCATCAAGGCAGCGGACGGTGTGACCGACTTGTACTACCGCCTTATTACGCCGCCCAACATGAAAGCAGGCGAGAAGTATCCGACGCTGGTATATGTCTACGGCGGTCCTCACAGCCAGTTGGTAACCGATACATGGCTGGGTGGTGGCAATCTGTATTTCCTGTTCCTTGCACAGCAGGGGTATGTGGTGTTTACCGTTGACAACCGTGGCACCGACAACCGTGGTTTCGAGTTTGAGAGTTGCACACACCGTCAGCTGGGTACCATCGAGATGGCAGACCAGATGGAAGGTGTCAAATTCCTGCAATCACTGCCTTATGTGGACAAGAACCGCATGGGTGTAGAGGGCTGGAGTTTCGGCGGCTTCATGACCATCACGATGAAACTTGCGCACCCGGAAGTTTTCAAGGTGGGTTGTGCAGGTGGTCCCGTCATTGATTGGAAGTGGTATGAAATCATGTACGGCGAGCGTTATATGGATATGCCGCAGGAGAATCCCGAGGGCTATGCCGGTAACTCGTTGCTCAATAAGGCAAAAGATTTGCAAGGTCGCTTATTGGTCATCCATGGTGCCGAGGACAACACCGTTGTGTGGCAGCACAGTATAGAGTTCATTGATGCCTGCATCAAAGCCGGCAAGCAGGTGGACTACTTCATCTATCCCCACCACGAGCACAATGTGCGTGGCTACGACCGCATACATCTCTACGAAAAGATGTTTGACTACTACGAGACATTCTTGAAATAACCAGTTTCATGAATTGCAGAGCCGGACAGGCTGGAAAGCCGTCCGGCTCTTCTTTTTGCCCATCCCCAAACATCAAAAAACTGCGCATTCTCCGAGATTTTTGCATTCAAAAACCCGTGCATTCTCCGAGGTTGATTGGAAAATCAGTTCTTTGTTTTAATAGACCGATTTTTTGTTAGTAGTTCTCCTGTAGCCAGTGACCGAAAAAGAAGTCGCTGACGCGGTACTGTCCGTTGTCTGCTGTCACGATGTCTTTTTCAAGTAGCACCCGCAGTGCCGATTGGACGGTGCTGGCTGAATCTAATGCATGCTTTTTGACAAATGCTTGCGATGTGACAGCTTTTGCACAACCCTCTTTAGCGATGGCCTGTAGCATACTTTTTTGCTTGGACGACAATGTATTGAGTTGCATCATGTATGACCCTTCTTGTACCTGTAAGATGTTCTTCTGTGCCATGTCAAGGTGTTCCATTGTGCAGGTATTTCCTTGTTCAGTGAGGGCAAACAACTCGTTCATAAGCATTTGCATGTACCATGTCGTGGCATTGTAGTCTGTATAGACTTGTGCAATAACAGCGGGTTCGATATGTTTTTCGAATTGGTCAAAGAGTCTGGTGGCAAACTCTGTGTACACATCCGGCTTGAGAGGCTTCAAGTCAAATAGTTGTGCATTCTGGTAGAATGGACGTGATTTCGATAGGAACATTTGGTTGATGGTGTGCTGTTTGCTGCCGCTGAACAGAAATGTGGTTTGCCGACAATTTTGTATCATGCTGCGCAGCAGTGCCTCAACACGCTGCTCAGGGAATTCGGCAATTTGTTGAAACTCGTCGAGAGCCACAATACACGGTGTTGATGACGACTCTAAATAAGCGAAAATCTCTTCGAGCGTTGTTGCAGGATGTTCAATGGAGCCGATGCCTACCTCCAACTTGGGTTCGCCGGTGACAGAGTCAAAGCTGACACCTGCCCGCAGGGATTTCAGGTATTGGAAAAAGGTTTCCCAGTGCTGGGTCTTCTTTGCCTTTAGTCTTTCGAAGACACTCCGCCCCAATATGTAGCACATCTCCTGTAAAGAGGATGCCGGGTAGATGTCCACAAAGAAGGATGTGTACCGTTCCTGAATTGTTTCTTGGCGAAACAGGTGGTGTATCAAGCCTGTTTTACCCATTCTGCGGGGTGAAACAATCACGGTATTTCGTCCGTTGTCTATTTGCTTGATGAGAAAGGTTGTTTCTTCCTCGCGGTCACAAAAAAATGCTTCTGGAATGTCCTTTGAAATGATAAATGGGTTTGTTATATTATTGTATTTCATTATGGTAAGCTTTATTTAATTTATGATTATTACTTTTTAAATAATTGCAAATATAATAAAATTTCTTGGTTTGGAAACTTTTTGTTTAATGGTAGGAGGTGGAGGTGCAGGGGAAAGCGGATAGGGGTGGATTGAGGATGGCGCATTTATTTTACAATCAATGGCGGAAAAAGGCTGCTGATTGGTAAAAAATGTGTACTTTTGCAGACTGTAAATTCGTTCTGTTATGCTGAAATATATTGCAGATAAGGAGCATTATAATGAGGTGCTGTTACGTTGCGAGGGCGTGAAACATGACCTTTGGATTGGGACGGCGGACCTTAAAGATTTGTATGTGGCCAGAGGAAAGGATGCCGAGCCGTTTCTTGCCGTGTTGGACCGTTTGTTGAAGCGTGGTGTAGAAGTGCGGTTGCTGCATGCCAAGGAGCCTGGGGAGAATTTCAGAGAGGATTTTGACCGATTTCCTGGACTATGGTCGAAGTTAGAGCGAAGGCTTTGCCCGCGTGTGCACTTTAAACTTATGGTTTTTGATTGTGCGGCGGCATATATAGGGTCGGCAAATCTGACGGGTGCAGGCATGGGGATGAAGAGCGAAAACGGACGGAATTTCGAGGCAGGAATACTGACCGACGACCCTGCGTTGGTGGATGCCGCTGCCGACCATTTGGAAGGGGTATGGCAGGGACAGCGTTGCGCCGGGTGTAGGCACAAGCATTTTTGTGGCGACCGCATTGACAGCTGAAATTAGCAATGGGTCCCGTTGTCAGGTAGGCGTTTGGTGTTATTTGTTTGCCAGTGATGTTTGTATTTCGAGGAATTTGTGTATATTTGCATTTGGAAAGTTATGAATCATGGGCAACCATGTACGTATAATTCACTAATTTAAACAAGAAATGAATCGTAACAAAGTTATTTGGGGATCGGCGCTGGTGCTTTTCGGCATTGCGTGGATTGTGTGCATTATTCTTCATGTCAATGTTCTGTTTGAAGGCTGGTGGACGATGTTTATCATCATACCTTCGATATGCGGGCTGCTGGGAAATAGAGACAAGACAGGCCCTGCCATTGGACTGGGCGTGGGTGTGCTGTTACTGCTTGCAGAACGGGATGTCATTGAATGGGATATGTTTTGGAAGATAGGCCTGGCTGTACTTGTCATTGCGTTGGGTCTGGGTATGATGTTTGGCAATACGGTATCAAAGATAACGTCAAAAAAGAGGGAGGAGGACAATGTCTCACCTTTCGAGATACTTAACCGCGATGGGAAAAACATCCGCGTGGTGAACGCTTCGTTCGGAGAACAAAATCTGAGTTTTGGCGGGGAGATTTTTGAGGGTGCAGACGTGACAGCTTCGTTTGCCTCGGTTCATCTTGACTTGCGCGGAGCAACAATCAGTGAGGATGTGGAAATGAAGGTGAACTGCAAGTTTGCCGGACTGGTTATCTATGCGCCAAACGACTTGTTGGTCAAAGTGACAGCAGATTCGACTTTCGGCGGGGTTGACGACAAGCGGAGGATAATCCTCTCTAACCAGACACGTACGTTGTATATTTCAGGTTCGTGTGTGTTCTCAGGTATTGAGATTAAATAGGTTGTAGCACCTTATAGTAGTTGGCATTGTAGAATGGCATAGACATGCTGTTGTATGGCACGTGCTATAAAGGTTCCCAATAAATAGAAAGTGAAACATGCAGGATTTTGCAGCCATAGATTTCGAAACCGCCAATGGCGAGCGAAGCAGTGTGTGCAGTGTCGGGGTGGTAGTGGTTCGCAACGGCGAGGTACGCGATTCGTTCTATAGTCTGATACAGCCAGAGCCTAATTACTACAGTTGGTTTTGTCAGCGGGTGCATGGGCTGGGGCATGAGGATACGGACAGTGCAGAGGTTTTCCCCAAGGTATGGGCACGTGTGGCTCCGTTGATTGAAGGGTTGCCGTTGGTGGCACATAACTCGCCCTTTGACGAGGGTTGTTTGCGGGCGGTGATGCAGGTGTATCAGATGGACTGGCCAGGATATAAGTTTTACTGTACGTGCAGGGCGTCACGGAGAAAAATGCGTGGACTGCCGAATCATCAGTTGCATACGGTAGCCGAGGCGTGTGGTTATTGCTTAGAGAACCACCATCATGCGTTGGCAGATGCCGAGGCTTGCGCTGCAATAGCAATCAAGTTGTTGTAATAAGAAGTATCAAGGGACGGGGTCATAGCCTGAACCACCAAAGGGGTTGCATCGGAGAATGCGTTTGAACGCTAACCAGCCACCCTTGATGGGACCGTATTTTTTGATGGCCTCGATGGCGTATTGCGAGCAGGTGGGTGTGTAGCGGCATGAGGGCGGTTTGAGCGGGGAGATACAGGTGCGGTAGAACCAGATGAGGGCAAGCATGACCTTGGAAAGCAAACGCATGAGCAGGGTGTAGAGCAAGAACACTGCTTTGCTGAGGCTATTCCATATTTGGGAGAGTGCACTCATGGTTGGTGAGAAGGGGGAGGGTTGAGCTGCTTGTTGATGGCTTCGATTAGCATGGAGGTGAGTCGGTCGAATTTGTGGTTGAGTGTCTGGTAGCTGAGTATTTCGTTATGGATGTAGTTTAGTGCCAAGACGATGGTGGTATCGTGGCTGTCAAGGTATTGGTAGAGGGTGGGTTTGTGAAGGCGGTAACACTCGCGGGTGAGGCGTTTGACACGGTTGCGGTCGACAGCGTGGTGGAATTTCTTTTTGGAAGTGGCAATAAGAACCTGAGCCGGGGTGCCGGGAGGCAATAGCTCACGCGGACAGACCATCCAGTGAACGCTGTAGGGGAAGAGGATGAATTTATGTCCCGACAGGAATAGAGCGTCGATTAGTTTCTTACTGCACAGGCGCTCATGTTTTCCGAAGGTGTACATGACGGGCTGTTATTCGATGTTGGCCTTTTCTGCCATGGCTCTGATTTGAGCTTCTTTGGCGGCCTGCCGTTCGGCGCGGCGGGCAGCGGCCTGGGCTTTGCGTTCTTCTTGCAGTTGTTTGTACTTGGCCTTATTGGCGAAGACGGATTTAGGTTTCTTTGTTGCGCCAGAGATGGAGGTGGTACCTTTGTGTGAGGTGTCCTTTTTGAGGGAAGAGGGACGGGAGATGACGGCTTCGTCCTGGCCTTTGCCGTTGATGTAGTTTTCGATGGCCATAGCCATGGAGGGGGAGGCTTTGGTGGGGGCAGCGATGGTGAGTTTGATGCCAGCGGCTTTGAGAGCGGCATGGGTGGAAGTACCGAAAGCGGCGATGGTTACCTGTTCGTTGGCTAGGTCGGGAAAGCTTTGAAGAAGGGAGCGCACCCCGATGGGAGAGAAGAGGCAGATGACATCGTAGTTCTTGAGGTTGAATTGCTTGAGGTCGCGAGGCACGGAGGTGTACATCGTGGCTTTGGTGTATTTGAACTTTGCCTTGTCGAGCATTTTGGTGTACTCGGTTTGCTTTTCGTCGGAACAGGGGAAGAGGAATTTCTCATCGCGGTGTTTGGAGAGAACTTCAATGAGGTCGGCAAAGTACTGGTTGCCAAAAAAGATTTTGCGTTTGCGGTATTGGATGTAGTTCTGGAGGTAGTGGGCGATGGCTTCGGACGAGCAGAAGTATTTCATGGTGTCGGGGATGACTTCGCGAAGTTCTTTTGCCAGTCGGAAGAAATGGTCGACTGAATTTTTGCTGTTGAAGATGACAGCAGTGTATTCGGTGAGGTGGATACGTGATTTACGGAATTCGGAGGCGGTCAAGCCAACAACTTCGAAGAATTTAAAAAAAGTGATGTCAACGTTGTATTTTGTGACTAAATTCTTGTAGGGGGACTTCTCCAAATCGGCAGGTTCAGGCTGCGAAACGAGGATTTTCTTGACTTTCATGAATCTTATTCTATTTTCTCAACGCTCGGTCTATGAGTAAATTACAACTTTAATTAATGCTATAATCGGTACGATTTCGAGAATGCAAAGATAATAAAATAAATAGAATTTTGAAGATTTTGAGTTTGTTAAAATAATTTGCATTCCGCGGAGGAACCTTACGATGAAGAGGAATGCAAGGATATATAAAAGGATGTAGAGGAAGGTTTGCCCGACGTAGTCGGTATAGAAGATGAAGAATGCGAGGCCAGTGGTGGCGATGGCGTAGAGGAGATGATAGATGTAGTTGCTGGAGAGGTAGAGATGGACGGATTCGGAGTTGTCGAAAGCGTTGCCGATGAATCGGATGATGCCATTGCGGGCGTAGTAGACGATGCAGGAGGCAAGGAGAATGAGGATGTAGTTGAGGATGTCGAGCCAGACGTTGGTGACGTGAGGCATGAAGGCATAGTAGGCAACGAGGGAGGCAGGGATGAGCATGAGGGGAGCGATGATGGCTTGGTCGGTAGCATGGGTGAGGTTGGCATCGCGAAGCATGCGGTCCATAGCACGGTGGTCGATGGCGGAGTGCAGGATGTCGAGGATGGATATTTGTTTGTTGCGGATGAAGAGGCTGATGAGGAGCATTGAGAGAGCGATGAAGATGAGCAGCCAGCCGGCAGAGCCTTGGTGCTGGATGGTGATTTCGTGGCTGTTTTGAACGGCGAGTTGATGGTGGGTGAAAAGACTTTTGCGCAGCACGGGTTCTACTTTGCCCATGGGGATGAAGAGGGTGTCGTAGGCGCAGATTGTCTGGAGACTGTCGGCTGTAGAGTCGGCCAAGAGGGCATAGGGTGGCAATGTGTCTATTTGCGGCATGGACTATCGAATAACTATCATTTTTTGTACATGTATGCCCGTACTGCCGTGCAGTACGAGAGTATAGGTGCCAAAACGTAGATGGGTGGCTGAATATTGTGTGAAAGTGGTATGAGGTGCAATATTTATTTTGTCGACGGGTTGCCCGATGATGTTGAAGACAGTGATAGTGCGGGTTTCGGAGCTTTCAGAGTAGTGCAGGGTTGTTTGGGTGGATACAGGGTTAGGGGAGATGGTGAAAAGACCGTGGGTGCCATTGAACGGAAGGGGAGGGATAAAGAGCAGGGAGTCGGGTGCGGGTGTGCCACAGGGCTGTTGCCACAGGGCAAGGGGCAGGCGGATGTCGTCGATGCGAGCGCAGTCGTCGCGTTGGCTAATGGAGGCGTTTTTTTGATAGACCCATTCCAGTCGGTGACGGCCGGAGGTGAGGAGACGGGCATGGCGTTGCCAGCCGCTGTTGCCGCTCCAGTAGCCCCGTTTGCGACCATCGACATAGAAGTTTAGCCAGTCTTTATCTTCGCTGGAGACGTTGTAGAAGAACGAAAGGGTGTCGTCGAAGAGGAGGTCGATATCAAGAGCGAGGACGGATTGTTGGTTGTGGTCTATGGGGGAGGAACGGGCACAATAGCGGCCGTTGTGAGGCTGGAAGGAGTCGATTTGCCAGGGATAAAGATTGGGATGCTGCCAAGGCATGTTTGTGAAATCGGCCGATTCGAATGGTTCAAGGGTGTTGTAGGCGGTAATGTAGTAGGTGTAGGTGTGGCTCCATAGGCCGTAATGGGGTGTGAGAGTCAGTTGCAGGTGGGAGGGGTTGTCGGGGGTGGTGAAGGGAATTGTGAATTGTTGTGGGCATGGAGTGAGCGACGTGGATTGGTATGGGGTGATGGATAGGTTTAAAGAGTCGGCAGGGTAAGCCAGTGTGACGGAAAGCAAGTAGGTGTGGTTGGGCATGAGTTGGAGGCAGGGGGTGGTGTCGGTTTCGAGAATTTGCAACTGAGTGAGTACTGGACGATGATCGGGCATAGAGATGTTGACGGGCAGGGTGTTGTAGTAGGTGCCGTCGCTGTCTTGTATCATTATGATGACGGAAAGGAGAGGTTCAATGCCGGGGTAGCAGTTGTTAAGATTGAAGGTGACAAGGGTGTCGGCCAAGCTGGGAAGGAAGGGAATGTAGAGGAAGGGGTCTGTGGGCAAGATGACGCCTTGGTCGCTGTATCGGGTCAGCGAGATGCGATGTTGCCGGGCCGGAGTGAGGCCTTGGTTTTTGATACGGAGGAAAAGAAGGGTGTCGTCAAGGTGGTAGTGTGTGACAGCAAGGTAGGGTTGGGCTGGATGGTAGACTTTGAGATGCTTGATGGCGCAGGGGGCTTCGTGTCGGGTTGCGGTGAGCGTGATGCTGTCGGCGTTGATGCTATGGTCAAGCAGCAGTTCGACTTCACCGTTTGCAGGGACGATTGTTGTGCCGAGAAGTAGGGTGTCGACCATTGCCGTGATGCGGGCATGGGGGGTGCAACGCAGGTGGAGGATTGAGTTGCCAGCTGGAATGCTGTCATCGAGTGAGATTGAGAGGGTGTCGGCATGAGTCCAGTAAGGTGTCATGGATGGGTCGCCGAGGAGGCAGTAGATTTCCCAATAGAAGGCGTCAAAAGGGGAACCGGCCATCGTGACGGCACGGCAGCCTTCGAAAAGCACTTCGCCAAGGGTGGCGGGTGGCTGAGCGGTGGCTGAGTCGACAGGGGTGACAAATTTGTGGAGTGCCCCGGGATAGGGGTTGTCGAAGGGGGGGGTATCGGTGAGGGGGTATTGGGCACCGATGCTCCAGTAGTAGTCTTCGGTCCAAAGGGTTTCGTTGGTGGCACCAATTACACCGACGGCTCCGCCGGATGAGGAACGCAGCAGTTTCTCGCCGAAACAATCGCCTGCGAAGGCGTTAGAGAGGCAGCAGTTGTTTATGAAAACGGTGGGTATGACGGAGAAGGAATCGATGTCGTTGGAGGTGACCAAAGGGGCACTCCAGCCCCTACTGGTGCAGTGTGCGGTATAGTTAACCATGGTGTTGCCCGGGGTGATGGCTTGGAGAATGCTGTCCTTTTGGAGATTGGAGGTTGGATTGCGAAAGCAGACAGTGTCGGTGGCGGTGTGGTATTCTTTGACCAGTTGTGCCGCATAGTTGACTTGTCCGTTGGTGGTAATGGGAGCGGGTGAGCGGTCTTCGGCACCTGCCACCAGAAGCACCTGGTGGAAATCGTCACACCAGAGCCCCTGTTCGTAGGCAATTATTTTGGACAGTACTTGTTGCAGTTGGTTGGTGTCGATTACGGAGAGCCGACCTAAGAAGGCTTCGGGGATGTAGTCGTTGGTGAACTCGGCATAGTACATGTCGGTGAAGTGGTTGTTTAGGCCTGAGGGAGTGTTTTTCCCCAACCAAGCGGGGATGCGGTCAACGTCGCCTACCAGAAGTATGTACATGGGTGCATTGCCGGATGTGGCATAAAGTTGGCTCAAAGAGTTTCGGATACTATCTTTGTTTGGGTGGTCAGGGCAGAAGAGGTGTGTTTGGAATCCTTGCATTCGCTTCCATTGAAGGAAGTTGGTGAGGAATGGAGCAAAATCGGTGGGGGACACAACAGCATAAAGTCCCGGAGAATCGGAGGGGGGATTTTTGGAAGGGGGGGGGAAGGATGCCTGAAGCCTTGGGGCGGGGGAGACTGTGCTGCCCGATTTGGTGACGTAGGTCTGACCCCACGAGGCCGACAAAAGCAGCATGGAGCAGAGCATGACCGAAACCCGTTTTAAAACAGCCGAAGACATCATAAACAGAATGCAAAAATAGCCAAAAAAAACGACATAATAAAAAAAAGTTGTATATTTGCATTCTGAAAGATATTGGGCATGTTGCCCTCTTGCTGGCGTAGAGGATGGAAGTATCTGCTTAAATGTCAGTGGGGACATGGACTTTAAGCAGGAATTGCTTCTAAATATCGAAATAATTAAGGTGAGTAAAAATAAAACAAAATATAGTTATGAAACGGCTTAGATTATTATCAGCGATAGTGGTTGTGATGCTGCCACTATTATTAAAATCTCAAGTGTATGTAAGGGACTATGCCTTCGGTTCATACACTACAACGTTTTCATCAATAGCCATTACAGGTACGGAGTTGACAACACTTAGCGGGACAACCTCGGAAGAAGTGACATTGCCATTCTCGTTTCCGTTTGGCGAGGACACCTGTACATCAATCACGGTGGGCAGCGACGGTCAGATAGCAATCGGTGATGTTGATCCAAACGACATGGGGAGTTTTACCCCTCATACTGATGACATGAGTATCATCTGTCCGTTAGCTATGGACTATATGATTGTACCCGCGATGGGAAGTCATGTGTATTACGAAGTTTCGGGCATGGCACCTTCGAGGGCTGTCACCATTGAGTACAACCATGTGTATCTTGTCGGATCAGGAACAGATCACATGACATTTCAGGTAGTGCTTTATGAGACAGGTGACATAGCTTTTGTATACGATACGATTAACATTACCTCTCCGCAGACAGCTTACGTTTTTATGCGTGAGCATTCCCATGATGCCGCTATATCGTTGGCAGGTCAGTGGAGTTCCCCCCATTCATCGTTTTATATTAACCCCATCACGCTGACAAGTACCAATCTTCCGGACCGCGGTTTGACATTGACATTTACGCGAGAGGATAATAGTTGCCCGCGTCCACAAGATTTCCATTGCATTTCATTTGCACGCGTTGACAGTGTTGTGCTCAATTGGAGCTCGAATACAACCTCTTCGTTGTGGGAGATGCGTTATGATGTGTCGGGTGTCCATGTGGACAGTATGCAGAATGTTATTTCGAGTTTGTCGGATACGTTTGCCGTGTGTTCAACATTGGTGGCAGGCGTTGTTTATGATTTCTACCTCCGTACCGACTGTGGCTTAGAGCAAAGTTTCTGGGAAGGCCCGGTAAGGGTCAGCCCTGGTTCATATAACATGCCGGCTACGGGAACGAATACTATTTATGCCTGCGGTGCGATGATTTATGATGACGGAGGTGCCACGGGTAATTACTCCAATTATTGCAATTCGACTCTTATCTTGATGCCTTCACATCCCGATTCATTGGTGGTAATAAGTAACGGTACACTCACCACTGAGTCGTGCTGCGACCACTTGTATGTATTTGATGGTGTGGGGACATCAGGCACTTTGTTATACCAGGGACAGGGTTCGGGAATGACAGTTCCCCGAATTCGTTCCACCTCGGGACCCCTGACAGTTCAATTTACCTCTGACGGAAGCGTTGTTTATGGAGGTTTTGCACTCCAGGTGAATTGTGAAAGAGCTCCCCTGTGCCGCACTGTGACGGACGTTGAGGTTTCGCACATTGCCGGTGCGTCAGCTTTTGTGAGTTGGTCGTTGGTTGGCATGACAGCCGATCCATCCGGTTTTGTTGTTACATTGAATAACCGTACGGATTCCACAGCAGGTCCTGTTACTTTTGAGACCACCGACAACTATTATTTCTTGTCGGGACTTGAGGAGGGGACTGAATATTCAGTCAGTGTAGCAAGTATCTGCGGCACCGATACTTTAAGAGGCGACACGTTAGATTTTACCACACGTTGCCTTGTGGGTGGCACGACCATCGCCTCCGGTACAGGCACATCGCAAACTACAGGTGTACCCGTCAATAGTTCTTGGGGAAACACTTTCTGCCAGAGCATATACACTGTTGCTGACCTGAATGCCATGGGTCTGTCGGCAGGTCCCATAAACGGAATCACTTATACATGGTCTTCCGCAGGTAGTTATAACAAGGATATTGTGATTTTTATGGGTCAGACTACCAATAGTGTATTCAGTAGTTTTTCTCCGTTGACAGGAAGCATGACACAGGTTTATAGCGGAACGCGCACCACCGCTGACGTGGGAACTATAGAGTATTATTTCACTACACCTTTTGTATGGGACGGTGTAAGCAATATTGTGGTTTCGTCGTTTGTTAACCAGCCCTCGGGTGTAAGCCATTCTTCTTCTGGCTTCTACGGATACAGCACCAACTGTGGCTCAACACGTACAATATATGGTTACAAAGACGGTACGGCCTATACCATGAGTAATCTTACCACTAATTCGAGCACAAGTACAAGTAGCTATCGTCCCAATATCCAGTTTATCAAACCCTGTGACACGACAGCAACTTGCGTGGCACCCAATGTGATTGTGACTGAAGTGCTGGCTGACAGCGTTTCGTTGATGTGGGCACCGGGTAATGGCGAGACATCGTGGAACCTCTATTACAAGCTTTCAGGAGATACCAGCTGGACAACAGTTGCCACAAATGTAACTGAAACAAGCTATACGTTCACCAACCTTGTCCCCATGTCGGAGTATAACTTCCGCGTCGACCCAGGCTGTTCTACTGGAGATGTGCATGCCATTGTGACGGTTACTACTCCATGTGTTCCGTTGATGACGCTTCCGTTTACAGAGAATTTCGAGAACTTTGCAGCCACATCGACCATTGGCTCTCCCACGCCCAGTTGTTGGACACGTGGTACCAATTACAGTTACTCGTCCTATCCTTACCGTTCTTCCACTTATGCATACAGCGGCAATTACTCAATGTATTTCTATGCCAGTGGCACATCCTATTATTCATACCTTGCACTCCCGGCAATAGGTATCCAGATGGACTCCTTGCAGGTGAGTTTCGCTGCCCGAAACACCAGTTCTAACTATAATATCCATGTGGGTGTGATGACTGATCCCGACGACTTCTCTACCTTCACTCAGGTGTCAACAATTCTGCCTTCTGCCACCAGCACTTGGCAGATGTTCGAAGTGCCTTTGAGAAATTATACTGGTAATGGACAATATATTGCTTTCGCATGTAGTGGAACTACAAGTTATATGTATATTGACGACATCGAGGTTGACTATATTCCCACTTGTCCTCGTCCTTCCAATTTGACTGTGGTGAATACAACCACCTCCACGGCCAGTATCCATTGGGATAGCGATTCGGCCAATTACTTTGAGATAGAGTACGGTCCTGTCGGATTTGCCCATGGCACTGGCACCGTTGTCAACAGTATGTCGGACAGCGTAACGCTCTATGGCCTCAACCATTCCTCCCGCTATGAAGTTTTTGTCCGCTCCATTTGTTCGGCAATTGATTCGTCATACTGGTCGTTCCCAGTTTATTTCACCACGGAATGCGGTATCATCGACACGCTCCCCTACATCCAGACATTTGCAGGATGGGGTTCAGGCACCAATGCCCGCCCGGCATGCTGGACTTGTGGCGGCTATAGTTCGTATCCGTATATAACCAGCGAAGTTGATGATATGGGTAACGTATTACGCAATAGTTTGTATATGTATACGTATAGTGCCAACCTGGTATATGCTTCACTGCCCCCGTTAGACAGTGTGTCCTATCCTGTTCATCTCACTCAGGTCGTCTTCGAGGCCCGCACGCTTGCCGCCTATGAGAATAGTCACAGAATTATCGTGGGTGTGTGTTCCGCTCCTGGCAATCTGAGCACCTTTGTCCCGGTAGACACAATTATGCCTACAGCAACTTTCAGCCAGTATGAAGTGTCGTTCGACTTGGTCACCAGCGGTGGCAGATACATTACATTTGTTTCGAGCTCAGCAGATGGCAACACGAACAACTCGGTTTATTTGGGTACGGTAGAGGTGGATCTGATTCCTCCTTGCCCAAGTCCTAACAACCTCACGGTGACAAACAATACCGCCAGTTCCGCCGAACTTGGATGGAATCCTCGTAGCACCGCCGCCGCATGGCAGGTTGAGTATGGAGCCCATGGTTTTGTTCTTGGAACCGGCACTCGGATTACTACCACAAACAATCCGCTTGTCATTACGGGTCTTTCGGCCTCCAGCCATTACGATTTCTATGTTCGTAACATTTGTGGCGTAGGCGATACCTCCATCTGGTCACGTACCCCGGGTAGTTTCTTCACCTTGCAGAATCCTGCATCTGTTCCCTATTTCTACGATTTCGAAAATGCCACTGAATGGGACAACTGGCAAACTGTCAGCAATACCAATGTCAACTGGTACCGAGACACAGCCGCTGGCAACGGCACACCGGGATATGGCAATACTGGAATATATTCCATGTATGTCTCTGCCGATACCGGTCGCACCTTCAGCACCGATCTTAACCAAGTGGTCAACACGGCAGCCTATCGTGATATTGATTTCGGTCCCAATGATTCCAGTTTCACTCTGACATTCCGAGCTGCAGCAGGCGGTACCCCTTCTGCCGGCTACGATGCCATGATGGTTTTCCTGGTCGACCCATACATACCGGTTGCCCCCACCTCTCAAAACATCACTTCACCATGGGGTAATGTCCTTGACATGACTCCGTTGGCTACAGTCCGCCTCAGTCCTTACTGGAACACTTACACTGCCACCCTCGACTACATCCATGGCGTCCACCGTCTCGCATTCTTCTGGTTTAACCAGTCAACTGCCTCCACGCCATTTACCGCTGGCCCATCTGCTGTAGATGATGTCAGAATCGACTATATTGGCTGTCCCCGTCCATCGAATGTCCATGCCGATAATATTACCACGGCAACGGCAACTATTGTTTGGGACGGTCCCGATGTGGCTGATTACCGCATTCTGTGCCGCAACAATCTCGGTAACATAGTTGCTTCCGAGGTGGTTCACACCAACAGTGTCCATATTACTGACCTCTCACCGGGAGTGCGTTATTCTGTACTCGTGCGTCGACTCTGTAGTGCAACTGATAGCTCAACAACCTCGGTACTCTATTATTTCTCTACCAATTTCTGCAACGAAGGATACTCCGATACCATTGGAAGCACCACTACCGCCACCACCTCTTATAACCTGCCCGTATGCAATTACTACAACTACTCCTATACCCAGCAGATTATTCCGGCATCCCAACTTTCCGGAGCGGGTACTATTACCGGTATCCACTTCCTCTACAACGGGTCATCGACCATGACTGCTAAGACCAACTGTACTGTCTATCTTGGACATACGAGTTCGGATGCTTTCGCCAGTGCCGACTCCGCCATTTCTGTAACAGGGCTTTTCCCCGTCTATGCGGGTGGCCTCAATTGCTCAAACGGCTGGAACTACTTCCAGTTGAACACACCGTTTGCCTATAATGGCACCGACAATCTTGTGGTGGCAATCGATGACAATAGCGGCTCCTACAACAGTTCTTCTTATACTTTTGCAGTTGAGCCTACCCCTGCTTCGCAGGCATTGGTGTACTACAGCGATTCGCAGAACCCCAACCCCGCCTCCGACAACACATTGTCCAACTTCACTGGCACCAAAGTCATCCAGAATTTCAACAACGTGATGTCCTTCGACTTCTGCCCACCTTCCTCTTGCCCGCACCCCGTGTTGCGCACACCTATTGTCCGGAGCACAAGCGTCACCCTCCGTTGGCGTAACACTGCCACCGAATACCAGTTCAGTTACCGTCTGGCATCATCCACCCACTGGATTACTGATGAATTACGTCTAACAGACACCTCCTATACCATACATAATCTCCTCCCGATGACTGATTATGTGTACCGTGTGCGTCAAATCTGTGACTCCACAGGCTTCTCAGACTGGACTTCTGGCCAATTTAACTCATCCGACATTCCGTGTCTCTCTCCCACAGGGCTGCATGTCACGCAGGTGACCAATAAATCCGTGTCGCTTGCATGGAATCCCGAAGAGAACAACATCGGTTATCGTCTGCATGTTTTCAATTCCTACTTCGACAGAACGTCAACCTGTTATCTTGCCCGTGGCACTATATCTGGTCTCACTGCCAATACTGTCTACTATGCCACTGTTCAGGCAACATGCCAGAATTTCGACGATCCTAGCCAATGGAGTGATACCATTCAATTTATCACCGACGTTTGCCCCGATGCCACCAACCTCGTTGCCAACGATATTCAAGGTAATAGTGTAGTCCTCGACTGGACCGAAGGCGGTCGTGCTGCCCGTTGGGAAATTCAGTACGGTCAAGCAGGATTCCAGCAAGGTGATGGCTACTCCATCATTGCCGACTCCCACCCCTATACCGTGACAGGTCTCGTCGGTGAAAGTACATACGATTTCTACGTAAGAGCCATTTGTGACGATGACTTCTTTAGCGAAGGCTGGTCAAATAGAGTAACCGTTTCCACTCCATATAGTTCCATCAACAGTGTCACCGATGATGCACGAGTCAAACTCTTCCCCAACCCGACCAGTTCCGATGTTCTTCTTTCGCTCCCGTTGGCCACCAGCCCCGTTCAAGTGGAAGTGATTGATATTTCTGGTCGTACGCAACTCACACTCACTCTCCCCGCTGGTACAGAATCGACACAACTCTCCACATCACAACTCCGTCAAGGTGCCTATTTCGTCCGTGTTACTGGCAACAGCATCAACACGGTGAAGAAACTGATTGTCCGTTAACGATTGGTTTTACTTCCAATAGAAAAGCGGGTCATCTAAAAGGTGGCCCGCTTTCCTTTTCATCCCTCGAGTCTATGGGTTCTGTACATATCTCTCACATGGCAAGAATACTATAGACTTTTCAATGACTCGTCTACTCATTACGGTTGGACTATCCCAAATTCCACTGTCTGCTACCCCCAAAATCCCCTACTCTAAGCAATACTAACTTCATTTTCAATTGTTAAATAATGTTGTAACTCAAAGTATTATTTGTTTTTTTCGTAAAGATTACCTATTTTTGCAAATTCAAATTGTAATATAGTTTTTCTAAAGAAATCAATTTAGTATGCTGTCAATCATGAAACTATCTTATCTGAGTACAAGGCTGTCATTACAGTGGGTTTTACAAAGTGTATCTTTTTTTACAATAGTTGCCCCTGTTATTCCACAAAAATAGGTCTTCAAAAGGTAAGTCTAAAGAAATGAGTACGGCTACTAATCACATGATCTTCTCACCATATTCGATTACCTCAATCGGGCATATATATGTCGTTTGAAGTATTTTTTTTTATAATCATCACTACGAAAATTTCCATTTAAATTTTTTTATTAATTAACATTTTTCAGTATGAAAAGATTCCTTATTTCTCTGCTATTAGCTTTTATGCTAATACCTGTTGTGACACAGGCGCAGACGCACTATGTGGTCCAAGTAGGCAGCGGAACATCGACCAATCCGAATGTTCCAGCCTATACCTACTGGGGCTATTCGTATGCGCAAATGATTTACACTGCCTCCGAGGTGGGAATTGATGGAGAGATCGACACGCTCTCTTTCCAAGTAGACAATACTACTACCACCCGCTTGCTTGCCATCTATATGGCTGAGGTTAGTGCCACATCCTTCTCTGGAAGTGGTGCAGTACCCGCGTCAAATTTCCATTTGGTTTACACGGGTAACGTCACCTTCTCTGCAGGTTGGGTGAACATTCCTCTCGACAGTACTTTCAATTACAACGATACTGGTTCGTTGGTCATTGCAGTGCTTGACAACACTGGTTCTTACGATTATCCCTATACGTACTTCACTGGTACAGTGGCTTCCAACAACCGTACACTGTATGACTACAATGACGACGATCCTTATACCCTCAGCTCCCCGCTTAGTGACGCGGGTAATTTCCTTCCCAATATCCGTTTAGGTATTAATTCATACTCTCTCTATTGCGCTCAGCCCTCCGATGTGGCTGTAAGTGGCATCCATGATGACCAGGCTACCATCTCTTGGCATGAAAACGGTGCTGCCACTGCTTGGGATGTGATAGTAAGCGACTCTGCTATTACCGACTTCTCTTCCGCCTCCGTTGTCTCTGTTTACGACACCTCTTACACCGTTTATGGACTTGACGCCAACACTAATTATTACGTTTACGTACGTGCATCCTGCTCCTCCTCTGATTTCAGCGGATGGACAAATGCAGCCACCTTTACTTCTGCTTGCTCTGGTCAGACCACTCTGCCCTATACTACGGGTTTTGAAGGTATCAGCACTGGTCAATTGCCCAACTGCTGGCAGCAGTTGCTCTCCGGCAGCAGCGGTGCAGGCTCCTTCCCAGCTGTTTACGAATATGCCAGCAATGCCCGCAACGGCAATGTCTATTTCGAGTTTGAGAGCAGCGCTGGTGCTACCGAGCTTGCAGCTATGCCCACCATGGACGACATCAGCATGCTCCAGTTCACCTTCTATGCTTCTTTGATGAATCACAACTTTGTGCTTGAAGTTGGTGTGATGGAAGACACCTCTTTTGTCCCTGTTGACACTATCGACCTCATCACCGGCTCTGGCAATAACTGGCATGGTTCTTACAACCGCTATCAAGTCTTCTTCAACAATTACTCCGGCACGGGCGACCGTATCGCCATGCGCGTCACCTCTGGTGGCAGCTATACCCTTATGATGGATGATTTTGAGGTCGACTATGCTCCCAACTGTCTGCCCGTCTCCCATCTGGCAGCATCCTATGTTGGTGCCGACACGGTTATCCTCAACTGGCAGGCCGGTGGCTATGAGAGCAGTTGGCTGGTCAGCGATGGCACCAATTCCTTTGAGGTATACGACACCACCTATACTTTCGAAAACCTCAACCCTTCCACCCAATACACTTTCAGCGTCTACGCCCTTTGCGGCGACACCAGCGAAGTGCGAACCCTTTCCCTCCGCACCGCCTGTGGCGCACTGACAAGCCTTCCCTTCTCCGAGGACTTCTCCAGCTATGCAAGTAGTTCCTATCCCGATTGCTGGACTCGCATTCTTAACGCCAACAACTACCCCTATGTTACTACCAGCTATGGTCAAGCAATGATGTTTGGCGGTCTCGCTGCTGCCATCTCTCCCCGCATGCCTGTCCCGGTGAACCAAATGGTCGTCTCTTTCGACCTGCGTCGTGAGGGCTCTTCGTCTGGCGACATGCAGTTTGGCTATACGCTCGACCCCAACTCTGTGGACAGCATGGTGGTACTTGAGACCATCTCTATCAGTACCTACTCTACTTATTTCCATTACGAATTCTCCTTCCCCAACGATACCTGCACCCAGCCCGTCTACCTCGTGTGGCGTCCCACTGGCACATCAAACTGGTACCACTGGCTTGACAACGTTCTTGTCGAAGGAGTCAGCTCCTGCGCCAAACCCCTTAACTTCCACTGCACCGCCAATGCAACTGGCGACAGCGTGGCTTTTGAATGGAGCGATACTTCTAATGCTACCGCATGGCAACTCTTCATCGGCACACACGGTACCAACCCCAATGATGATTCTCTCATCTTTGTCTTCGACTCCTCCTATGTCTTCACCGACCTCCAGATGGGTACCTCCTACGATGTATATTTACGTACCGATTGTGGCGACACCGTCAGTACTTGGGTCTCCGTCATGAGTGTCGTTCCTGGCAGTTTCAACCTGCCTGAGACTGGTACCTATTCTATCACCGGCTGCGGTTATACTATTTATGACAATGGCGGCCCCAGCGGCGATTATTCAACCAACAATAATAGTACGCTCACAATTTATCCCTCTTCAGTCGACTCTGTGATTCGCATTTGGGGTACTTGCACTGCTGAGTCAGGTTACGATCACCTTTACATCTACGACGGTCCCGATGTTAACAGCCCTCTCTTCTTACAAATCGAGAACGGAACCATCGATACCCTCACCTCCACCACTGGCCCTATCACTATCCGGTTCACCTCCGATGGTAGCACTCAGTATTCAGGATTTGAACTCTTCACCGACTGCGTTGGCGCGCCCAATTGCAACAGCGTTACTGACATCACTATCCTTCCTGGTGTAACCTCTGCTCTTATCTCTTGGACTCCCGGTGTGCTCGGTACATACAATGGTGCTGATGTGTCATACAAAGCAACTTCCGACACAGGTTGGACCTACGCTTTCACTACTGCCGAAACCTACGGAGCCATCTCAGGTCTGACCCCGCTCACCGAATATCAAGTCCGCGTCATTGCTTCCTGCGATGAAGGTACCGCCGCCGAAGAAACGGCCACCTTCACTACTACTAACTACGGTTGTGCGGTTATTGACTCCACCAACTCCGTTAGCGACACCATTGGCAATGGCACTTCCCAGAACAGCTATCTGCCCAGCTATAGCTTCTACGACTATAGCCTCTCTCAGCAGATTTACACCTCTTCCGAATTAGGCTCTGGTGGTGCTATCACCGCCATTTCTGTTATGCCCGCTGCTATTACCAGTCAGCGTGTCTACGAAATCTATATGGCTCATACCTCCCAGAGTTCCCTCTCTGGCTTCATCCATCCCAGCGACATGGTTCGTGTTTACGATGGTGCTCCTGTCACTCTGACCCCCAATCAGTGGATTACTTTCCAACTTGACTCCCCCTTCAGCTACAATGGCTCTGAGAACCTCTTAGTCTGCTTCCGCGATATGACGGGCTCTTACGCCAGCGGCAACTATTGGTATACTCATACCAATCCCAACGGCAACAGCGTCTATCTCTATCGGGATAACACTGCCTACGACCCCTATACCACAACTGGCGGTACCACCACCAGCAGCCGTGATAACATGATATTCGACTTCCTTGCTTGTGCTCAGGTCTCCACTTGCCCTGCTCCTGTCGCCTCTGTGGTTGAAACACAGCCCTACAGTGTGACCGTCACCTGGGCTCCTGGCGATGTCGAAACATCCTGGAATCTCTCTTATCGTAGGGTTGGCGACTCAGCCTTCACCTCTGCAGGCTCCACCTCCACCCTCACCTACACTTTCACTGGCCTCTCTGCCAGCACCGAGTACGAATTCAGGATTCAATCCCCTTGCGCAGGCTCCAACGACGGCACGGCTATCGTCTCTGCCTACACCGAGTGTGGTCCCGCCCCGCTGCCCTTCACCGAGGACTTCGAAAGTATGTCTGGCACCTTCAGTCGCAACTGCTGGTACACAGGCAGCACTAACCTTGGCACTTCCTATCCCTATCCTACTGTTGTTAACCTGACAGGCGATCCCAACCATCTCCTCCTCCTCTACAACGGTGCCTACATCATCCTTCCCGAAATGGATGCACCCCTCAATCAACTCCAGATCCGCTTCAACTTTGTCCAAGGTGGCGACAATGTCCGTCTCATCATGGGTATCATGGACAATCCGACGGCTCCTATTTCCACCATTCGTCCTATCGACACCCTCATCCGCTCAAATATCGACACCACTTCCGCCTACGTCTATATCACCTATCCGCTTAGTCACTTGACCGACACCACCGGACACCTCGCTTTCTGGGATGCCTTCAACGACAACTACAGCTTCCTCGACAACATCGTGATTGAGTACATCCCCAACTGTACCTCTGTAACCGAGTTGTCTGTTGGCAACGTAACAGGTAGTTCCGCCGACCTTAGCTGGACAGGTAGCACCTCTGCCATAAGCTACATCGTCGAGTATGGCGCACGTGGCTTCGTCCCCGGTTCCGGAAATGGTACAATTGTCAACACCACCTCTCCGTATATCACAATCAGCGGTCTGGAAGCAGGTACCAGCTACGAGGCATACGTCTACTCTGTCTGCAACAACGACACTTCAATTGCCTCTCAGGTCGTTCGCTTCACCACCGAGTGCGGTACATTGACCTCTTTGCCTTATGTTATCAACTTCGAGAACATTGTTGATCCCGGCGATGCCTCTACCAACATCGTTCCCAATTGCTGGGCAGCCAAAGTCCTTCCCGCAGGTGCTGGCAACGAACAACCTCATGTGTTCTATAATACCGACCTCGGTCATGCTCCTTCGCCCCAGTATTGTTTATATTTCGATGGCGTAGGTATCGCAGCTCTGCCCGAAATGGCTACTCCTATCGACTCTCTCATGATTAGTTTCCATCTGTGGAACGACAATCCCGGAAACTATGGTCTCATCATCGGTGCTGTAGATAATATCGACACCAACTTCGAGACCACCTTTGTGCCTATCGACACCATCCCGTTCATCGGCACTGGCAACCAGTACGACGTCGTCTCTATACTGAACAACTATACTGGTACTGCCAACCGTATCGCTATTGCTACCTACAACGCTGCCGGCGGTTCCTATGCCGACCAATACATCGACAACCTGGTCGTCGACCGCATCCCCAGCTGTATCGCTCCTATGCGTGTTCAGGTCACTGCTCTGACTAACGTCTCTGCCGACTTGGCTTGGGTATTCAGCAATGCCCCTAACTACAGCATCGAATACGGTGTCCATGGTTTCACTCCTGGTACCGGTACCACCGTCACCAGCACTACTAACAGTGTCAGTCTCACTGGCCTCACGCCTTTGACTCAGTACGATGTCTACCTTGTCAGTCTCTGCAGTGCCACCGAGTCCAGCGACACCACTCTCTTCACCTTCACCACCCGTCGTGCTGCTCCTGTTACCAGTTACCCATACTACTGCGACTTTTCCGACTCTACCATGGCCATGGCTTGGGAACCTGTCAACGGCGCCCAAACCAACAAATGGTATGTCGGTTCTGACACCTATTATGGCTCCTCCGACAATATGAGCCTCTACATTTCCAATGATAACGGTGTTAGCAATAGCTACACTAACAGCAGCCTCTCTTTTGTCTACGCTTACCGCACCTTCACCATGAATGCTGGTTCCTACAATGTCGGCTTCAATTGGAAGGCTAACGGTGAAAGCAACTACGACTACATCCGTGCATGGCTCGCTCCTGCCGACTTCGTGTTCACCCCCGGTCAAACTCCTGATGGCGGTACTTCTTCCTACAACTATACCAGCAGCAACCCCTCTGGTTGGATTTCCCTCGATGGTGGTTCCAAACTCAACCAACAGTCCACTTGGCAAACAGCCAACGTTGATGTCACCATCCCCGCAGCAGGCGATTACAATTTGGTGTTCATGTGGGCCAACGACGGCTCTTCCGGTTCCAATCCTCCGGGTGCCATCGACAACGTCGAAGTCGCTCCCAACACCTGCCGTGTAACCAATGTGCGTCAGGATCCTTCCATGGCTACTTCCGACAACCAACTCTTCATTATGTGGGATACCTGCGGTGCTGACTATTACCAGGTCGCTTATGGCACTCCTGGATTCACGCCTACCACAGGTTTCATTACCTCCTTTACCAACACAGCAACCATCACTGGACTTACCGGTCTTTCCAACTATGAGGTTTGCGTCCGCGGTATTTGCAATGGCGGCCTTGACACCGGACGTTGGGAACGTGCAGCCTTCCAGACTGATATTTGCGATGCTCCTGTTATCGTCTACAGCTACGACAGCACCATGTCCGCCACCACAAGCAGCTACGGCCCCATGGGCTACAGCTTCTATAATTATGGCTATGTCCAGACTCTCATCGACAGTGCCCAGATGGCTGGTCTTACCGATCCCATCATTGCCTTCGCTTTCAATCCCAGCACCGGCAACCAAGGTAATTACTACACTCACATGACCATCTACATGGCTAACGTTCCTGAGGCAGACCTCTCTGCTGGCTATATCATGCCCGACTCCAACCATGTCTTTGTTCCTGTTGTCACCGATCGTGACTTGTGCTACACCGATGCAGGATGGCATCTCCACGGCTTCGACACCGCTTTCACCTGGGACGGTCACAGCAACGTCCTCTTCGCCGTCGTCCGCGGACACGGTTCCTACAGCAGCGGTGCCAATTTCAACGCCCATAGTACAAGTTCTATCCACACCCGCTACTCCTATCAGGACGGCTCTCCCTATTCTCCCACCAGCCCCTCCGGCGGCAATACCGGCACCGGCAATTATGTTGGCGACCTCCAGTTCATCTCTTGCGGTGCTGCTGGTTGTGGACGTCCTGTCATCACTGGCACTTCCATCACCTATCATTCCGCTACTATCACTTGGAATGGCAACGGCAACGACTATGAAGTCAACATCAAGGAAAGTGCCGCTCCCGACTGGCCTGCCACCGATGTCGCCGTCTCCGGCACCACCCACACCTTCACCGGTCTCCGTCCTTCCACTGCCTACACCTTCCGTGTGCGTCAGAACTGCAACGCCGACAGCCTCGGCTATAGCGACTGGGTCATCAACGGCTTCATCACCGACAGCCTGCCCTGCCTCACGCCCGACAGTCTCCACGCCACCGCCGTCACCAACGCCACCGCCGACCTCGACTGGAACGTCAACGGCAACGAGACCAACTGGGACATCCACGTCTGGTACTCCGGCGGATATGACAGCACCTACCGCGTCAGCACCCCATCCGCGCCCTCTGCGGTGTCAACCTCGTCGAGGGTGACTGGAGCGACACCGTCTCCTTCACCACCGCTGTCTGCCCCGACGTCACCGGCCTCTCCGCTGGCTACGCCACTGCCAACAGCATCACCCTCTCCTGGGACAACAACCCCATGGCTCAGAGCTGGATCATCGAGTACGGCTTCTCAGGCTTCCCGCAGGGCTCCGGCATCACCACCACCTCTGCCACCAACAACTACGTCGTTAACGGACTCACCGACGAGACGCTCTATGACTTCCACGTCAGAGCAGTCTGCGGCAGCGAATGGTACAGCGAAGGCTGGGCTTCCGTCACCGCCTCCACACTCAGCGGTGGCGTCACCTGCGACGCTCCCACCAACGTCACTGCCACCGTGGCAGACAACTCTGTTACCGTCAACTGGACAGCCGGACAGGGCAACCTCAGCTTCGAGCTTGAGTACGGTCCTCACGGCTTCGCACACGGCAGCGGCATAGTTGTTACTGCCGCCACTTCGCCCATAGTCATCTCTAACCTTGACTACGAGACCCAGTACGACGTCTACGTCCACGCCATCTGCGACCAGAACACCGTCAGCCCCTGGAGCACTCCCGCCACCTTCACCACCGGCCAGCGT
>ONIP01000024.1 GCA_900317955.1 uncultured Bacteroidales bacterium | reverse complement strand
ATGTTGTGGCGTATCTTCGACACGCATGGAGATGAGCACAGTTTTCCCCACACTGCACACCTACGGTGTTTAGTGCGGGGTTAATAGGATTGTGTGCCTTTGGCACACTCAGGCCTTCGTAAATCAATGTATGTAATATTATATAGCTTACTAATGATTTGATTCCTTTTTGTCGGACACCAATGGTTTGCAATCGCACTAATATAACAAATGGCTGATTTTGCCAAACTGTCTCAATGTCGCGTCCCTTTGGGACGCAGTTCTCAGATGTCTGAGGGTCACGGCACTGCGCCTTCGGCTTGTACCGTGTTATTAATAGTCTCACCTCTCCGAGGTGATTGATAGAAGTCCCCTTTATTCTGTCACGGCACTGCGCTACGCTTGTACGGTGTTGCCTCTTCAAGGCTGTAAAAATGCAGTCTTATATTAATATTAATATAGAGTCTTTACAATAAATATGTGTTGGGGTGGGATTTCAACAATGGGCGGTGAATAGGGAGGGGAGTTTTCGACAATGGGCGGTGAATTGAAAATGGGGTTATTAACATCAGGCGGTGGAAATGATAGAAAAAATGAAACTTTTTTTCTGGTTTTCCGTATAGTAGATTATTAAAAAATGGCAGTTGAAAACTTTTTTTGGAACTTTTTGGCAATTATTGGAAAATAATTAGTACTTTTACACTCGGAAACAATATTAGTAAAAATGGCTCTAATACTTGGTACAGAATACTGTAAGATAGATTCGAATGGCCGATTCAAGCTCCCAATTGCTTTAAAAAGGCAGTTGCAGACGGAGGATTGCCATTTTGTGATCCGTCGCGGGTTCACGTCCGAGTGTTTAGAGTTGTGGACGTTTGCCAGTTTTCAAGAGGAGATGGAAGTACTCCAAAAAGAGTTGAACCTCTACAACATCGAAGATGCAAAGATCTATCGTCGGTTGACGCGTCTGAACAACGTTGATTTGGACAGCAACGACCGTCTGCTGATTCCTCCGGAACAGAAGTCGTTGATAGGGGATTCGAAGGAGATAGTGCTGCAGGGTACCGGTAAGTACATCGAAATCTGGGAACGCTCCGCCTATGATAAGATGAACGACGACGACGCTGGCTTTGCGTTGAAGGTTAATGAAAGACTGGGAAAACTGCATGAACTATCATCTGCCGGTGATGCTGAATGAATGCATCGAGGGATTGAACATCCGTCCTGAGGGGACGTATGTGGACGCCACCTTCGGCGGCGGCGGGCATTCACGTGCCATCCTGTCGCAGTTGGGCGAAAGTGGCAGGCTGATAGCCTTTGACCAGGATGCCGATGCCTTGGCGAATGCGATAGAAGATTCCCGATTCAAGCTGTTGAATGAAAATTTCCGTCACATGAAGAGCTTTCTGCGGTTGCAGGGGGTTCGTTCGGTAGACGGGATATT
Organism: uncultured Bacteroidales bacterium; assembly: GCA_900317955.1. Taxonomy (GTDB): domain Bacteria; phylum Bacteroidota; class Bacteroidia; order Bacteroidales; family P3; genus Colimorpha. Next base: position 106,866 of record ONIP01000024.1, on the reverse strand, counting down.
GGCCGACTTGGGTGTGTCGTCGCATCAGTTTGACGTGGCAGAACGCGGGTTCTCAACGCGGTTTAACGGTGAACTGGATTTGCGAATGGACCGACGGCAGGAGGTGACCGCGCGCGAGTTGGTGAACCGGATGGATGAGCACGAATTGACGCGTATATTGCGGCTTTATGGAGAACTGCCAAATGCGTACCAGATGGCCAAGGCAATATGCCGAGCCCGAGCGGAGAAAGAGATAGAGACCACGTTTGACCTGCGCGAGGCAGTGAAGCATCATTTGCCGAGGGGGATGGAGAACAAGTACTTGGCCATGCTTTTCCAGGCGTTGCGGATAGAGGTGAACGGGGAATTGGAGGCGTTGCAGGAGATGCTGCGCCAGGCGGCAGAGCTGCTGAACCCCGGTGGGCGGATAGCGGTGATGTCGTATCACTCGTTGGAAGACCGAATAGTGAAGAACTTCTTCAGGGCAGGCAATTTTGAAGGGGAGATAGAAAAGGATTTCTACGGCAACCCGATTGTGCCGCTCAAGCCTGTGAGCCGTAAGGCCATAGTGGCAGGAGAGGAGGAGTTGCAGCGCAATCCGCGTTCGCGTAGTGCACGGTTACGTGTGGCAGAAAAAGTAGAAGTTGAAAGCAGAAAACAAGAGTAAGACCATGGATAACAAAGAACAGCAGCAAGAACGCCCGATGGCTGAGGGCGAGGAGCGTCAGGAAACTGTCGAGAATGGAGGCGAGAAGAAGAGCCGTCCTAATTGGCTGTCGCGCATATTGGGGGGCGAAGTGCTCCAGAGCAGGGCCGTGGTGAGACAGATACCACTGATAATACTGCTGTGTTTCTATGCTATCATGCTGGTGTATAACCGGTACAGGGTGGAGGATTTGATGAAGACGAAAACAGTGTTGCAGGACAGCATAACCTATTTGCGTGAGACGCGGATAGAGCTGCAAAAACGATACCAAGAGACCATCAAGATTTCGCAGATAGAGGAGTTGCTTGACAGTACGGGAGTTGGTATCAAGGCCGGGCCGCCGTATGAGTTGAGTAAGGAGAGAGACAAAAGATAGTAGCATAGGGAAAGAAACTTTGGTCAAGAAAAGAATCGGAAAAAGAAATGGAAGAAAAGAAAAATAATAAACCGCTGTTCGTCAAGATGATGGTGCTATACCTGCTGCTTGTGCTGGGTATAGGAGGAGCGATGCTGGCATCGACTATCAAGACGCAGGTGATAGACGGGGAGATGTGGCGGGAGAAGGCGAAAGCCAGAGAGGAGTTGACCCGAATAGAGCCGGCCCGCAGGGGGACGATTTTTTCATCGGACGGGAAAGTGCTTGCGACCACGGTGCCGGTGTGTGATTTGTGTTTAGACTTGGGTCGCTGGCCCAGAAAGAACAGCCGCGGAGAGCAGGTTTATGAAGATAAGGATAACAAGAAACCGAAGATGGACAGCTTCGTGACACTCGACACGTCGTTTGATGAGCATTTGCTGTTGGTGAGTGAGTTGTTGCATGTGCAGTATCCGAACAAATCGGCGGAATATTTCAAGCGGATGATTAAGGACGAAGTGGATTCGAAGCACCCGAGCAGATGTTTTTTGGTGGCGAAGAAGATGCCGTACTCGATGTGGAAGCGTATCAAGAGCATACCGATGTTTGGACGTTGTGTGGTAGAGAAGCGTTCGGACGGAGATGTGAAGAGCTATGTGAGAGCCCATATATACGGCAACATGGGAGAGAATGTCATCGGATTGCGGTATGCGTCGGGTTATACAGGATTGGAAGGCTATTACGACAGCATTTTGAGGGGGCAGGATGGGAAGTATGTGTGCAGGAGGCTCACCCGCGGGACGTGGATACCTTTTGAAGACGGGAGCCTTCCGGACGAAGACTCGACGTTGGTGCAGCACCGTAAAGACGGCAAGAATATAGTGGCCACAATAGACACACGCTATCAGGATATAGCGGAGACCGCGCTGAGACGTTCGATGAACCAGTACGGCGGCAATGCCGGATGTGCTATATTGATGGAAGTGGAGACCGGATACGTGCTGGCATGCAGTAGTCTGACGCGCGACACATCGACAGGGGAGCTGCGTGAGCACAGTTGGAACAATGTTGCGGTGAGCGACCGATACGAGCCGGGTTCGACATTCAAGACGGTGGCAATGACCGCCATGCTGAGTGACAAGTCGATAAGTTTGGACACCGCTAAGCGTGTGCGCGCCGGGGGAGTGAAACGATACAGTGCGACGAGTGGAGAGATAAATGACGGGCACGGCTATGCCACGGACACGGCAACGCTACCCGGAGTGCTGGCCCGTTCGTCGAATGTGGGAATGTGTGAGTTGGCATGGGAGTATTACCGTGACCGCCGAGGCGATTTCAAAAAGCGGATAGAAGAGGTGTTTTATTTCAACCAATTGAATGTGGATTTAAAGGCTGCGGAGCCGAAGACATACGTGCTTGATGTGAAACCCGACCGAGATTTCTTGAATCTTAGTTATGGATACTCGGCTACCGTGACGCCGTTGCAGTTGATTACGTTCTATAATGCCCTTGCCAACGGTGGAAAGATGGTCAAGCCCCTTTTCTGCCGCGAGATAATGTATGGGGAACGTAGCAAGAAGCTGGGTCCTGTGGTTCTAAAAGAGAGAATTTGCAGCGAAGAGGTGGCCAAGCAGATGAGAGAGATGCTGGTAGGAGTGGTGGAGAAAGGCACTGGCGACAATATATATAATGCAGTGTACGGAATAGGTGGCAAGACGGGAACATCGCTCAACATACGCAACAGAGACATCAAGAATTCGTCGTTTGTAGGATTCTTCCCTGCCGCAAAACCGCGTTACACCTGTATGGTGCTGGTAGAGAATACGAGTATAGCAGGCAGACATGCCGCGGCGCCTGTGTTCAAAAAGATTGCCGACTGCGTGGTGGCCTTTGACAAAGAGTTGGGCAGTATCCGCCTACAGGATTCTGGACGAGTGGTGCGGCCTGTGGCCACGAAGGCGCGCAGGAGCCAGCTGGAGCGAGCCTACAAGATACTTGGGATGCCGTTTGTGCTGACAGACAGCACTGAGGCTACTGAGTGGACGGTTTTTGACAATAGTAAAGAAAGTTACCAATATTACACATTGCCCAAAGGAGTGGTGCCCGATTGTAGCGGCATGACCATACGTGATGCTATGTCGTTGCTGCACAGCATGGGGTTGAGAGTCCGTTTTACGGGACAAGGCAAAGTCGTCAGCCAGATGCCAAAAGCCCGGACAGCGGTTAAGAAAGGGGCTGTGATAACATTAGAATTGAAACCATGAAACTTGAATCGCTCATAGAAGGAATCGTTCCATTGGAACCGGTGAATGGCAATCCCGATGTGCGCAACATCTGTTTTGATTCGCGCAAGGCAGGGGAAGGCAGTTGCTTTGTGGCCCAGGTGGGTACGCGTGTGGACGGTCATGACTATATAGAGACTGCAATAAGCCAGGGTGCAGTGGCCGTGGTGTGCCAGCGAAAGCCCGAAGCGTTGCACCAAGGTGTAACCTATGTATTGGTAGAGAACAGTGACTTGGCACTTGGCATCATGGCGGACAATTACTACGGACATCCTTCGCGCCGCCTTAAGCTTGTGGGCGTTACGGGCACCAACGGAAAAACGACCACGGTGACCCTTCTGCACAGCATGTTCAGAAAGCACGGCTGCCACGTGGGACTTCTTTCCACTATTGTGAACAAGATAGACGACGAAGAGATACCTTCCACGCATACCACTCCCGATGCTTTAGAGTTGAACAGCCTGTTGAGCCGAATGGTCGAGGCTGGATGTACGTATGCCTTTATGGAGGTAAGCAGTCACAGTGTGGTGCAGAACCGTATCGGGGGACTTACATTTGCGGGCGGAGTATTCAGCAACCTTACGCATGACCACCTTGATTTTCACAAGACCATGGCAAACTATGTGGCGGCAAAAAAGATGTTCTTTGATGGATTGCCTGCCGGAGCATTCGCCCTTGTGAATATAGACGACCGAAACGGTCGCGTGATGGTTCAGAATACGAAGGCGACAGTGAAGACCTACAGCCTGCAGAAGATGGCGGATTTTCGTTGCCGCGTGGTAGAAGAGACTTTCCAGGGAATAGAACTTGAACTGTGCGGCCATCAGGTATGGACTCGCCTTGTGGGACGATTCAACGCATATAATCTTACGGCCATCTATGGAACTGCGGTGCTGTGCGGCATGGCCGAGGAAGAGGCGTTGCGTTTGCTCAGCACCCTTGAGGCTGCCGAGGGGCGTTTCCAGTATGTGAGCGGCAAAGGGGTGACAGCTATTGTGGATTATGCCCACACTCCGGATGCATTAGAGAATGTCATACTTGCGATTAACCATATCCGCCGACCGGGCCAGTCGCTGATTACCGTGGTTGGATGCGGAGGAGACCGCGACAAGACCAAGCGTCCGGAGATGGCCAAGATAGCCAGTACGATGAGCGACCGTCTTGTGTTGACATCGGATAACCCCCGTACGGAAGACCCGGAGAGCATACTTGACGATATGGAGAATGGACTGTCGTTAGAAGAAAAGAGCCAGGTGGTGCGAATCACTGACAGGCGTCAGGCAATCAAGACCGCAGTGCTGATGGCGCATGAAGGCGATATAATCCTTGTGGCAGGAAAAGGACATGAGAAGTATCAGGATATAAAGGGAGTGAAACACCATTTTGACGACAAGGAAGAGTTGGAGAAGCTGCTGTTGGACAGCAAATGATTGGAAAGTAAATAAAAGAATAATTAAGAATAAAACAAGATAAGACATGCTATATTACCTTTTTGATTGGTTGGACAGGGCTTTTGACCTACCGGGAGCGGGAGTGTTCCAGTACATATCGTTCCGTGCGTCGATGGCAGCGATAACCTCGTTGTTGATAATGCTTTTTTGCGGAAAGCCCTTTATCCGTTTCATTCGCAGGAAATCGATAGGAGAGACGGTGCGCAATCTTGGACTTGATGGCCAGAAAGAGAAAGAAGGGACTCCGACGATGGGAGGGCTGCTGATACTTGCCGCCATAGTGATACCCACACTTCTTTTTGCCAAACTTGACAACATATATATACTTGCCATGCTGGCCACTACATTGTGGTTAGGACTTATCGGATTCATTGATGATTACATCAAAGTGTTCAAGAAAGACAAGGCAGGGATGCCTGGAAAGTTCAAGGTATTTGGGCAAGTGGCGTTGGGACTTGGGGTAGGTCTTCTGCTTTCCTTCCATCCGCAGATTGCCTCCACCAAGACAACCATTCCCTTTGTGAAAGGCAATGAATTTGACTATGCGTGGCTGATTAGTTGGATGGGAGACTGGACAGTGGACTATGTGTGGGTGGTGTACGTGATAGTAGCTATCTTGGTAGTCACAGCGGTATCCAATGCCTCGAACCTGACGGACGGTATAGACGGGCTGGCGACGGGAACAGCATCCATTATAGGCGGTGCGCTTGCCATCCTGGCATGGGTTTCGGGCAACATTATCATGGCCAACTATCTGAACATAGTATATCTTGCCGACATTGGAGAACTGACCATATTCATTACGGCATTTGTGGGCGCGACGCTCGGTTTCTTATGGTTTAACACGTTCCCTGCGGAAGTGTTTATGGGAGACACGGGTTCGTTGGCATTGGGCGGCATCATAGCGGTTTTTGCACTGTTGATACGCAAGGAGTTGCTGCTGCCGATACTTTGCGGTATATATGTAGTGGAAGACCTTTCGGTGATATGCCAGACCTACGGATGCAAGCACTATCGCCGCAAGCACAAATTGCCACCAGACCAGCCTGTGCCCGTTGAGAAACGGCCGTTCCTGATGACACCTCTGCACCACCATTACCAGAAACAGGGTATACCTGAGCCGAAGATTGTGCAACGGTTTGTCATTATCGGTATATTGCTGGCCATAATAAGCATAGTAACCCTTAAACTGAGATAGAATCCACGAATAGAGATGCCGGGTTACTAAATATAAAGAAGAACGAAAAAAGGAAAAACAATAAACACGAAACTATAATAACAATGAGCATACAACAATTGGCAACACAAGGACGCGACCGCCTGCACAGCGGATTAGCCGCAGTAGACACGGCTCTCCTCTCACACATGCGTGACGAATCGCTGCGCAGCTGTTTTCGTCGTATAGAGCAGACTCCCCACCGTATGCAGCATGTTGCCTGCATATACAGGAAAGAGTATATAGACGATTCGGCCTCGCGTACGGTCAATGCCACGTGGTATACGCTGCAAAAGATACAGGACCCTGTAGTCTGGATTGCATTTGGCCAAGACATAAATGGCGAAGGAATGGGACGGCAAGAAGATTACAGCCCGTTGTTGCCTGTTGTGTTGCGCAAGGTGCGGATGATTATAGCTGTGGGAGGAGATACGAGGATGCTTCACCAGACCTTCCGTGCTGCTGCCGGACAGGTAGTAGATGCCGACAGTCTTGAAGCCGCAGTAGCAATAGCCTCGGCATATCCGGTAGACCATGTAAAGGTGTTGCTCTCACCTGCTACGGACTGTGGCCTTTCGACCTCGGAGGCAGGGCGTCAGTTTACACAACTTGTGAACGAATTGTAATTGAGAAAATAATAAGTGGAAACAAGTCATAGAGAACAATGAAACGGAAATTCACCATACTCGTTGGAGACAAGGCCCTGTGGGTGATATACTTCCTGTTGAGCGGAATATCGCTTGTGGCAGTATACAGTACAATAGGACTTTCTGCCATTGTTGACTTTGGTTCCACGCCGATGCATGCTTTTTTGCGGCATTTGTTAGTGGTTCTGGTATCGTGGGTGGCTGCCATAGCTGTGTCACATCTCCGGCTGCGAATTATACCGAGGCCGTCGCGGTTGCTGCTCTATTTGATGTGGGTGCTGTTGTTGGTAATCTTGATTGTGAGTCAAGGGCGCTGGATAGCGGTTCCCGGTTTTGGACAGTTCCAACCATCGGAGTTGGCGAAAGTGCTGCTGATGATATGCCTTGCCCGTGATATTGCGGCGAACAAGGATGACCTCTCCTCACCAGGGATGGTACTCAAAATACTCCTGCCGGTTATAATCACCTGTATATTGGTAGGCATACCCAACCTTTCGACGGCCTTGCTGATATTTACCACTGCATGGGTGACGTTATATTTTGGGGGCTATAGCCATGCTCAGTGGTGGAAATACACGTTGTTGACCCTTGCAGTACTTGCAGGAGGCTTTCTGTTCCTCTATTTTATAGACGACGCCATCAGCGTAGGACGTGTTACCACGTGGTCGCATCGACTGCAGGCATGGGTGCATCCTAATCCCGACCTGCTGACGCAAGAGAACATGGCCCGGATGGCCGTGGCACGAGGGGGATTTTGGGGAAGCGGCATAGGCACCACTATCCACGGACGTCTGATGACGCAAGCACATTGTGACTTCATTTATGCTATCATTATAGAAGAGTCAGGTACCTTAGCTGCCACGCTGATTTTTGCTCTCTATGCGTGGTTCTATTTCCGTTGCATCCGCATAGCCACAGCCTGTAAGAAAACCTTTGGCAGTATCTGTGTGGCAGCTATGGGTACCCTCATCATGTTTCAGGCGTTGATACACATGACCGTCTCCGTCGGGCTTATTCCCGTAACAGGACAGACGCTGCCCTTTGTGAGTTACGGTGGCTCGGCTTACCTCTTCCTTTCGATAGGACTGGGGGTGATACAGGCAGTGGCGCGAGCCAATGCCAAAGCTAAAATGAAAGCGGCAAAAGTTGAGACTGGCCAAGACCAAGTTGAAGACAACCAAGACACAGAAGACAAATAAACAACAGCGGTTCTTAGCCGCATTAAATATAGAGAAGCCATGAGAATAATAATCAGTGGAGGAGGTACCGGGGGACATATATTCCCCGCCCTTGCAATAGCCAACGCGATAAAAGCGCGTCACCCCGAAGCGGAGATACTCTTTGTTGGGGCAAAAGGCCGTATGGAGATGGAAAAGGTGCCTGCTGCGGGCTATACGATAAAAGGATTGCCGATAGCGGGCTTGCAGCGGCAGATTACCCTTCACAATATACTGTTGAATCTGCTCCTTCCCTTCAAGGTACTGGCCAGCCGTTGTAAAGTGCGCTCGATACTGCGTAGTTTCAAACCCGACGTTGTTGTGGGAGTCGGAGGATTTGCTTCGCAGCCTACACTCTCGGTGGCAGCCCGCATGGGGTACATCACACTCTTGCAAGAGCAGAATTCGTACGCCGGTTTGGCCAACAAAACCCTTGCTCGCAATGCAGCCCGTATCTGTGTGGCGTATCCGGATATGGAACGTTTCTTCCCAGCAGATAAAATCGTCTTTACAGGAAACCCTGTACGGCAGGATATAGAGAACCTTGGAGTAGACAGGGCTCAAGGCTGTAGCCATTTTGGACTCGACCCAGAGCGGCCTGTGATACTTGTTGTTGGCGGGAGCCTTGGAGCGCGCAGCATCAACTGCATGATGTTGGACGGGCTTGGACTCTTCCCGCAATCGCAAGTACAGGTTATATGGCAGACAGGCCGTTTGATGCAGCAGCAGGCTCGCGAGGCGGTAGCATCCGCCCATGTGGAGCAGTGGGTGAAAGTGCATCCTTTTATCAGTCGAATGGACATGGCCTACGCTGCCGCCGACCTTGTAATATCTCGTGCCGGAGCCATAGCCATATCAGAACTCACCCTTGTGGCCAAACCAGTCATACTTGTGCCTTCGCCCAATGTGGCTGAAGACCACCAGACAAAAAATGCCAAAGCCCTTGAAAGCCGGGGAGCGGCATTGTTGGTGCCTGATGCCAAGTGCCATGATGAGGCTTTGCCCCAAGCACTTGCACTTGTAAAAGACCCTGAGCGTTGTGCCAGTATGAAGCAGGCCATAAGCAAAATGGCCGTTAAGCAGGCTGCCAACCTCATCGTTGACCAGATAGAACAACTTATAAAAAAATAGAAGCTACCCAATCCCTTCGCTAAGGGAGGCTGATAGATAGAGAACAAACAATAGAAACACATGAACTACTACTTTCTCGGCATAGGAGGCATAGGAATGAGTGCATTGGCGCGCTACTTCAAGCAACGGGGCGACACCGTTGCTGGTTACGACCGTACACCTTCGCCCCTTACCCGGAAGCTTGAAGCCGAAGGGATAGCCGTGCACTATGTTGACGACCCGGAGCAGATACCTTTGGATATAGACCTTGTTGTATACACACCTGCTGTGCCCGTTGAGACAGCCGAATATCAATACCTCAGTGCCAAAGGGATTCCCATAAAAAAGCGTTCGCAAGTGTTGGGTGAACTCACCCGTGGGAAGATCTGCATTGCCGTTGCCGGCACCCATGGCAAGACATCCACCTCCAGTATACTTGCCCATATACTTAGCAGTACTCCGCTTGGGTGCAGTGCGTTCCTTGGAGGAGTGGCAAAGAATTTCAATTCCAACATGGTGGTTGACAACAATAGCAAATACGTGGTTGTTGAGGCTGACGAGTATGACCGCTCGTTTTTGCAGCTACATCCCCATTGTGCAATCATCACGGCCATAGACGCAGACCACCTTGACATATACGGAACGAAGCATAACCTTGTGGAAGCATTTCGCCAATTTGCAGGGCAGGTAGATCCTGATGGAGTGTTGTTGTTGAAGCAAGGGGTCTCGTTGCACGACGACGATTCACAAGCAGAGCAGGGGGAGCATGATGGCGGCGGCAATGCCCATAAACACGAGCATGTGCATGAACATGAAGAGGGTTTGCCAGAGAAGACCATCAGCTATACTGCCCATGGTGTCGAGGCTGATTACTACCCGTGGAATGTGCGCAACTATAATGGCAATCTGTTTTTTGATTTGCGTACCCCTCAGGGTGTGTTGTATGATATGGAGTTGCCCAATACGGCACTTTATAATATAGAGAATGCCGTGGCAGCGGCTGCCGTGGCGATGACCCTTGGCGTGAACGAATATCAGTTGCGCCATGCCCTCAAGACCTACGCCGGAGTGCAGAGACGGTTTGATTACCGAATCAAGACCAAAGACTTGGTGATGATAGACGACTATGCTCACCATCCGCAAGAGATAGCCGCCTGTTTGGAAAGTATACGGTATCTGTATCCGGGGAAACGTGTTGTGGGTATATTCCAACCTCATCTGTACAGCCGCACACGGGATTTTGCCGACCAGTTTGCCGAGGTGCTCTCCACGCTTGATGAACTAATCATGTTGCCGATATATCCTGCCCGTGAGATGCCGTTGCCGGGTGTTACCTCCTCGATGGTGCTGCACAAGATTGCGGGATATTCTAAATATCTCTGTACCCCTGCCCAAGTATTAGAACTTGTTCCGGCGTTATGTCCCGATGTGGTAGTGACCATGGGTGCAGGTGATATAGACCGGCTTGTTCCACAATTGGAGCAAGTGCTCAAAGATTCGGAAGAAGAGCAAGGTGGGACGGAATCGCCGAAGAATAGCGAAAAATAAGGCACTAAACGATACAACGCATAGTCAATAGAAACAAGATGAAAAAGAGAAGTAAAATACTCACCCCGTTGCTGGTTGTCCTGCTGATAGCACTTATCGTGGCAGCCAACATCTGGAAAAACCAATCGCCAGTGCAAAGTTTGCGCGTGGACATTGACTATTGCGGTGTGGATACACTTGTCAGACCGGCGCAGGTGGAGCAGTTGGTGCGAGACGGTATGCCTGGACTGGCATCGTTGAAAATAAAAGAGGTAGATTTGAAGCGAGTAGCCACGCTGGCTGCCAAGTCGCCATGGCTGAAGCAGTGCGAGGCAAGTACGTCGATAGGAGGAGCCGTTGTGGTGCATGCCGTGCAGCGCAGACCTATTGTGAGAGTATGCTCGAGGCAGGGAGAATATTATTTGGATGACAGTTGCCATAATGTACCGATAAGCAAGGTTTCTTCGTGTGATGTGATTGTGGCATCGGGGAACATACCTGCGAAGGGAGCAGGGTTGAAACAGGTGTGGACACTGGCCAAATATTTAGATGCTCATGCCGATTTGGCACCACTATTCGACCAGATATACCTTGATGGGGAAGGAGACTTGTACCTGACCCCCAAACTTGGCAATCATGTTGTACAGATAGGCAATGCTGAAGAATTAGACAGTAAATTCCATAATCTAATGGAGCTGTACGACAAAGGATTGTCGCAGGCTGGATGGGAAACATACAGCCAAGTAAGTGTGAAATACCATAAACAGGTGGTGTGCACCCGCAGAGATAATTGAAACAAACAAAAACATATACACCATGAAAAATTACATAGTAGGATTAGACATTGGAACCACGAAGATTGCATGCTTTGTCGGAGAAAGAACCGAGAAAGGCAGGCTTAGGATTGTCGGATTCGGCAAGACAGAATCAATAGGCGTGGAACGCGGCATAGTGAAAAATATACGCAGTACAGCCGATAGTATCCGTCGTGCCGTGTCGGATGCATCGGAGATGGCCAAATTCGATATTGAAGAAGTATACGTGGGGATAGCTGGTCAGCATATTAAAAGCCGTTCGAATCAAGGGAGTGTGATGATACCCCAAGAGCACCGTCTTATAGAGAAGGCGGATGTGGACCGTTTGATAGAAGACCAATATCGCATAATGCTTGACCCGGGCGAGGAGATAATCCACGTGTTTCCGCAATGTTACATAGTGGACAACGACCAATTGGATCCTGATATTGACCCAGTAGGTGTAGCCGGAAAGTGCCTTGTGGCTAATTTCCACATAGTGACGGGCAATACCGGTAATGTGCACAATATCAGAGATGCTGTGGCAGAAGCGGGTCTCAAGATTAAAGGTGTGGTGCTTGAGCCAATAGCATCGGCATACGCAGTGCTAAGCGATGTTGACAAAGCAGCGGGTGTTGCATTGGTTGATATCGGTGGCGGTACCACTGATATTGCCATCTTCCAAGATGGTATCATCCGTCATACGACAGTGCTGCCGTTGGCAGGAAATGTTATCACTAACGATATACGAGACACCTGCAAGATACTCAAGCATCAGGCAGAGAGTTTGAAGACCCGGTTCGGTTCATGCCTGCCGTCGAATGTGAGCCAGGATGACATTATTGCCATTCCCGGAATCCGCAATCAGGCACCGCGTGAGATTAGTGTAAAGACTCTTGCAGCTATTATCAACGCCCGTATGCGCACGTTGCTTGAGCAAGTGCAATATGAGATTCAGTCTTCGGGATTTGAGCGTCAGCTGATAGCCGGAGTGGTGCTGACAGGCGGTGGTGCTCAATTGAAACATATAAGAGAATATTCTGAGCTAATAATGGGGATAGATACCCGTATAGGATTTCCTGACGAGCATATGGACCAGCAGGGAAGCAATGCTTATGAAGAATTGTGTCACCCGATGTATGCTACCGGTATAGGATTGGTGATATACGGATTGTTGGAAGCCGAGCAGAAAGAGCAACAGCTTGCCGAGGAAGCCACGGCTCACAAAGAAGAGCCAGCGGAAGAACAGCAAGAAATTGAAATAGAGGAAGAAGAGAAGCCAAAAGACAAGAAGGTCAAAGGGAAGAAAGCTAAGGTAGACCCCATTAGCTATGGCAAGAAGATAGCAGAATGGCTGGCACACAACCTGACGGAAGATGGTATGGATGATTAATGTGTTCATAACGTGTTGATAAACATTTGAAGCAGATGCCGTTTGAATGAAGATTATTTTGTAATTTTACAAATTGAATTTAGAGTAGTAAATAGGTGTAACATTTTAATTAATAATATTTTATATATTTTCAAATATGCCCGAATCAGATCTTATTACTTTTGACACGCAGGATAATCAGCTTTCTTACATCAAGGTAATTGGTGTTGGAGGCGGAGGAAACAATGCTGTGAATCATATGTACCGAAAGGGTATTAAAGGTGTTGATTTCATTGTAAGCAACACCGATATGAAGGCTTTGAACGGCAGTCCAGTTCCAACTAAACTTGTGTTGGGACATGAAGGACTGGGCGTAGGAGGCAGGCCAGCAAAGGCCCGCAAGGCTGCCGAAGAGCGTGAGACAGAGATAAAAGAGCTTTTTCAGCACAATACAAAGATGGTGTTCATTACGGCAGGCATGGGAGGTGGCACAGGTACAGGTGCAGCTCCGGTGATAGCCCGTATGGCCAAGGAGATAAAGCTTGAGGCCGAAGACAGCGACGATCCCTCTCAGATACTTGTTGTTGCAGTGGTGACCACGCCATTTATGTTTGAAGGTGTTCGCCGTTTACAGCAAGCCCAGGAAGGTGTGGAAGAGTTGCGTAAATATGTGGATTCCATTCTTGTGATTAATAATGAGCGTTTGCGTTCTTATGGCAATTTGGTGATGAGCGAGGCTTTCTCAATGGCTAACGATGTGTTGTTGACCGCTGTGAAAGGCATTGCTGAGATTATCACACTGAATGCATACGTGAATATTGATTTCAGAGATGTGTATACAGTGATGGAGCACAGCGGCACGGCACTTATGGGAATTGGAGAAGGAGAAGGGGAGAACCGTGCACGCCAGGCAGTAGAAGAGGCTACAACCTCGGTGTTGTTGAACGACAATGACATCTCGGGTGCCAAGCATGTGCTGCTTTATTTCTCGTATGGGCCTGATAACGAGATTACAATGGATGAGATGGGTGAAGTGACGGATTATGTGTCGAGCAAGACTGGCGGAATTGATACCAATGTGATTTTTGGTATGGGCTACGACGAGACACTGGGTGACAAGGTGAAGATTACACTGATAGCAACGGGTTTTGAGCAAAGCGAAGCATCGGATCCCATTGTTCATGTGCTGGAAGAGAGACCCGAAAAAGAGCAGCCTGTTTCACAAGGAGCTCCGGGAGAGCCTGTTCTTGTTCGCCGTGAACAGGAAGAGCCGACTACTCCCCGAGATATTTATGTCAAACCGGTTATTGAGACAGTGACGACGCCCGGTCTTCAGGAAAAGGTGCAGAGAGAAAGCAAGGCACCAGTGAGTACCGAGCCCGCCACCACGCAAGAACCCCGTCGTAATGTAATACCGTTGTATGGTCCAGAGGATGAGGCCGACCAGCCTAAAACACAAGTGCAGCCAAAGGTGGATGATGAGATATTTGTTGTGAAAAGAAACGCTATGGCAGAGACCAGCGAGCAAAAACATAACGATGCACAAGGTATTACAGACGACACGGCTGTGAGAGCCAAGAGAATAGAGTGCGTGGAACCCAACCCATTGCAGCAGAGAGAGGGTGTAAGAACAGGTGTCGGTTCACGTCTCGACTTGATGGCGATGGATCGCGCAGAACGAATAAAGACCATCAATAATCTGTTGCGAAATGATGTAAACGGGGCTCAGATAGTCGAAGCCATGGGTTTGGCAGAATTGAACAATATGGGTTTGGATACAGGCCGACAGGCTGCTGAAAGCAACAGCTACTCGGTGAAAGACCAGACAGCAGGTTCATCGGTTGCCGCCAATGGTGACGTCCGTCAGAATGCATCATTGTATGACTTGCCTGATTGATATTATAAGAGAGAATTAAATGACAAATAACAAAGGGAAAAAACGAGTTCCCGCTGTGAGAGCAGGTATGCTTGGCAGCGGGAATTTGTTGTCAACCGAGGGACTAAAACGTTCGACAAGAGCGTGGGGAATGGTGTGCGGAGTGTTGGCGGCGGTGTGCTACGGCACAAACCCACTTGGTGCTTTGAAGTTGTACGCCGAAGGTATGACAACAGGGTCGGTACTGTTTTACCGATTCGGGTTAGCATGGTTGATAATAGTTGCTGTCTTGTTGCTGAGGCATGAGTCGTTGCGTGTGAGCCGAAAAGAGTTCTGGGTGTTGCTGGGATTGGGGGGATTGTTCTCTGTGTCGTCGTTGACCTTGTATTTGAGTTTTCATTTGATGGATGCCGGAGTAGCTTCGACGATTTTATTTACCTATCCGGTGATGACAGCTGTGATAATGGCGGTGTTTTTCCATGAACGAATGAAATGGATGACAATAGTTTCGATAGTATTGTCGTTTATTGGGGTGGCTTTGCTTTATGGCGGTGGTGAAGGCACTTTGCCGTTGGGTGGTGTGGTGCTTGTATTGTTGTCAGCGTTGTCGTATGCGGTGTATATAGTGGTGATGAACCGGAGCGGGTTGAAGATGTCGTCGTTCAAGATTAATTTCTATGTGCTGATTTGCTGTGCGATGGGTGCGTTGTTGTATTCGTTGTTGTGCGGAGAACCTATTACGCTGCCTCACAGTTTTACCGGTTGGTTTTATGTAGGTTGGCTTGCCATAGTACCTGCCATTATGGCGTTGGTTTTGTTGGTGTATGCGGCAAGGTATGCAGGGTCGACGACCACGGCGATTCTTGGTGCATTGGAGCCCTTGACAGCGGTGTTGATAGGTGTGGTGGTGTTTGGAGAGATTTTTACTGTGCAGTTGGGGGTGGGTATCGTGCTGATTCTTGGTGCAGTAGTATTGGCTGCTTATGGCAAATGAATGGTGCGACAAAAGTTGGTTTCTTTAATATAAATAGATTATGGAGAGTATTGCAGCGTTGGTTTCGGGTGGGGTGGACAGTTCGGTTGTAGTCCACTTGCTATGCGAACAGGGATATAAGCCTGATATTTTTTATATCAAGATTGGAATGGAGGAAGAAGAGGGGTATATTGACTGTCCTGCAGAGGAGGATATGGAAATTACGCAATTTATTGCGCAGAAGTACGGCTGTCGCTTTGAGGTTGTAGACTTGCACCGTGAGTATTGGGACGGTGTAGTAACGTATACGATTGACTCAGTGCGTAAGGGGTTGACGCCCAACCCTGACGTGATGTGCAACAGATTGATAAAGTTTGGTGCTTTTGAAGAGCGACGCGGACATGAGTACGACTTCACAGCTACAGGCCATTATGCCAACAAAGTGTATGTGGATGGAGTCCCTTTTCTGGCTACCGCGAAGGACCCAGTAAAGGACCAAACGGATTTTCTGTCGCAACTGGATTATAGCCAAGTCAGCAAACTAATGTTCCCTATAGGCGGCCTTATGAAGAGTGAGGTAAGAGCGGTTGCTCGTGAGGCTCATTTGCCCAGTGCGGAACGGAAAGATTCGCAAGGCATTTGTTTTTTGGGCAAGATTAACTACAATGATTTCTTGCGCCGTTATCTTGGTGAGCGCGAAGGCAAGATAGTGGAGTTGGAGACTGGACGAGTGCTGGGCACGCACAAAGGTTATTGGTTCCACACAATAGGTCAACGAAAAGGACTGTACCTTGGCGGAGGCCCCTGGTTTGTGGTAAAGAAAGATACCGAAGAGAATGTGCTTTACGTATCCCAGGGATATGACCCAGAGACGCAGTATGGGAATGTGATTGACCTGTTAGGATTCCATTATTTGACAGGTGATTTGTGGAGTGAAAAGTTGGAAAAAGGAGAGGTGGTAGATGTAAAATTTAAAATCCGTCACACACCTGATTTTGCACAAGGACATTTGATGCGTATGGGGGAGGGATACCGAATAGTTTCGGATGTAAAAGTGCAGGGTATTGCCCCCGGCCAATATACGACCATTTATGATAACGACGCCCACTTGGTGGTGGCGTCAGGTATGATTGGAGCAGGTTTCAGCGGCTCTTGACTTTTGCTATTGGAAAGGCGTCCGGGTTCCCGAAATCTTTAATGAGTAAAGGTGTATTGTAGAATGTTCTCGCCCATTTGGAGTGCTTTGAGGCGAGTGGCTTGACTGTCGTTGTGTACACCGGGGTCTTCCCATCCATCGCCGAGGTCGCATTCGTAGGTGAAGAGGCAAATTAGTCGGCCCTCATATATCAGACCGTAGGCACGGGGTGGGAGATTGTCGTGTTCGTGGATTTTTGGAAGCCCGTTAGGGAAATGGTATTTTTGATGGAAGATGGGGTGAGAGAAAGGGAGTTCAACAAAATCAAGTTCGGGAAAAACAAGTTTCATCTGAGGCATGATGTATTCTTTTAGGCCATAGTTGTCGTCTATGTGAAGAAAGCCACCTGCCAATAGGTAGTTGCGAAGGTTTTGTCGTTGTGCAGGAGAGAAGACAACATTTCCGTGGCCTGTCATGTGAACGAAAGGATGGTTGAAGAGCTGACTTGAGCCGACATCGACAACTGCGTATTCGGTAGCGAGGTTCATGTGGGCGTCGGCGTTGCAAAAAGCAATGAGGTTGGTTAGAGAGGTGGGGTTGGCATACCAGTCGCCTCCGCCATCGTATTTAAGCAGGGCTATCTGAGTCTGCGCATGTATTGTGACAGGGGCAAGGAGCAAGATGATTAGAAGTAGGAGCGGGAGCTTTTTCATTGCTAAAATCTGATTGTTTATTGATTGTTGAGTATGTTTAGGGCGGTGAGAGCATAGAGGGCTGCGGTTTCGGTACGCAGTCGGTGGTCGCCAAGAGTAACGGGACGGAACCCAAGTTGGCTGCAGCGTGTTATTTCGTCGGGGCTGAAATCTCCTTCGGGTCCGATGAGGACTAATACGTCGGAGCCAGGAGTGTATAGTTGGTTGAGAGTATGTCTTTCGCCTTCAGCGCAGTGGCAAATGAAGGGACACGGAGGTATTGGTTCAGAAAGTAGTTTATTGATTGGAGTAGGCGGATCGATTTGTGGTATTGAAGCCTGAAGCGACTGTTTCATGGCACTGAGTGCAATTTTGCGGAGACGGTCGATATTGAGGGAAATGCGCTCGGAATGTTGGCAAATAAGCGGGGTGATGCGGTCGATGCCTATCTCGACGGCCTTTTCAACAAACCATTCTAAGCGGGCGTTGTTTTTAGTAGGGGCAACAGCGATATGGACATGGTAGGGATGGGCACCGTAGTTGGGTATGCGTTGCGTTATTTCGACTTGGCATGCCGTGGGGTCGGGGTCAACGATACGTGCAGTGCAGAGAACACCATCGCCGCTGGTGACCCAAATCTCATCGCCGGATAGCATTCGGAGAACGCGTATGCAGTGCTTGGATTCATCAGGCGGTAGCGTAGCGTATGTGCAGTCTGTGGACGAGGTTAGAAAAAGGTGCATTGTTTTTGGATTTATAGAATTATTGTTTGTCCGCTGCTTGAATGAGCCCGAGCCCGTATTTTTTCATAAGGTCGGCTTTAGGGCGGGTTGAGGCAGAGAGAATGTCGGTTGCAAGCGAGTCGGTGTTAAGATGGAGGCTTTCAATGCCTTCGGCGGTACGATAGATGTAGAAGTACTTGTTGTCGATAATGCCGATTTTGTCGTCGTTGCAGAAATAGGCGTAGGGACGCTGTTGGGTGAGCAGGTTAAGTCCGAATGTCGGGTTTTCCCATTGTATTGGTAGCATGGCAATAAGCGTGGGACCAAGGTCTATTTGCATTGCAAGTCGGTTGTCGCGGTTAGGTTGAATGCTTTTGGGATGGTAGAAAATCATGGGAATACGGTGGTAGGAGAGGGGCATGTCGTAGCGGTTGGTGCCCCATACAGCACCATGGTCGGCAACAAAGACGAACAGTGTGTTGGCAAACCACGGTTGTTGGCGTGCCATGCGCATGAAGCGTCCAATAGACCAATCGGCGTATTCCACTATTTGTTCGTTAATGTCCTGGCTGTGGGGCTGGAACTGGATGTTTTTAGGAATGGAGTATGGTGCATGGTCGCTGCACGTCATGATAGCAGTGAAGAATGGACCTTGGGTAGCAGCATGGTTGCAATGTTCTATGGCATAGTCGAACATAACGTGGTCGGGAACTCCCCATGTACCAATAACTTGGGAGGGTAGATACGAATGTTGGCCTATTACACTGTCGAATCCGTTGCCGTAGAGGAATCCTCGCATATTGTCAAAATCTTCGTCGTGGGTCATGAAGTAGGCCGTGTGGTAACCTGCTTTCTGAAGAGCTTGCGGCATACCGGGTACTGATGGGATAATGGCCTGTTTCATAGTGTGACGGGACGGTATGCAGGGGCGGGAGTAGAGTGTTGCGTAAACCCCGTTGTAAGTGTGTATGCCCGAAGCGTATGTGTTGGTGAAGGTGAGTGATTGATTCATAATGCTGTCAAGGCATGGGGTGAGCGACGGTGTTCCTGTGGTCGCAAGAGCGGTTTTCTCTATGGTCATGGATTCCATGATGATGAGAACCACATTCGTGCCTTTAGGCAGTGGCAAGTCCAGCCCTGTAGGCATTAGTTGTGGGTCGGCGGGTATGTTGCGTTGCGCTTCAAGAACGTCCTGTGCTACACTTTCGTCAACCAGATTAAGAGGTTTGTTGGCCTGTTTGCTGAGTTCGGCAGCACTTTTAATAAAAGTAAATACAGGGTTGATACCTATTTGGTTCAAGAACGGGTCTGAACAAAAGTAGGCAGTGCCGACACGCAGCGGGCTTTTCTTACTGAGCCGTCCGCGCATGCCAACAAAAGTGGCAAAGATAAGCAGCAACGCCAAGGGAATGCACCACGCATACGGTTGGAAACGGTCTTGCCCATTGACAATAGTACGGCGAAAAATGTACCGCATCAAGAACCAATAACCGGTGGCAACAATAATAAAAGCACCTATTCCAGCAAGATACATTGGCTCAGTTACAATCATGTGCAGTATGATGCCCAACGAATCAACCTCGTTGACAGCCGTGGCATTGAGTCGGGTAAAGAAGTAACTAAAGAAAGGTATGTCGGCTGTACAGGCGAAGAAACTAACTATGTAGCCGATTACAAGCAGGTGGTGGGCTGTAAGATAGTAGGCTTTGGCACGTATGCGCGCCAGTTCGCCCACAATCATCATCAGTGCCGGTAAAGCAAGCAGATAGCAACTAACGGCCGTGTCGAAACGCCAACCCATGAAGAGTGCCTTTCCGTACATTCCGTTGAAATCGGGCCATAACGGTTGCGATATGCACCAAACCAACGTGCATGCCAGACGGAAAAGAGTGAAGAATACAATGCCTGTCAAATAGGCGAGCAGTATGTAGTTATAACGAGCAGATTGTTTCATAAGCGGGTGCAAAAGTACGATTTTTTTTTGAAACAACAATTATTAACAGGAACTCTTGAATAAAAAAACCTTTTTTACGTTATCCATGTCAATAAAAAGTGCTATTTTTGCATTCAATTAAAACTCACAATAGTAATGAAACGGTTCGTATTTTCCCTGTTTGCATTGTTGCTGCTTGCCTCGCAATGCCAGTATGCCAGTGCGCAAAACCGCCCAACCCGGTCGAAAGTTGTTTTTGAAGCAGATTCTCTCCCTGCCCAATTGCTTAAATACCTGAATGGTAATTCGAAAGCTGAGGAAAAAATAGCCGCCAACACCCAGCTTGTTGACCAACTGAGCGGTGTCTACAACTCACTCGACGAACTGAATCAGCAGAAGGTAACCGACCTTTACAATGCTGCGCGCAAGGCTAAGTTGGAAGCCTCTCCCGACTTCGTGTCCCTCACCGAGGCATTTGTCGCTTATGGCAAAACCAATCTTACGCCAAAACTTTTCGATGAGTGGCTCGCTGCAACCACCGCCATTATGAGCATTACCAGCAAGAAAAAGGAAATCAAGGAATTTATAGAATACACTGCAAACTTGCTCAATGAACACACCATCTACCGTTCTCGCACCTCGGTCTGGCAGACTGCGCCTGGTGTGAAATTCTCCTTTGTTCCTATACGCAACGACATTAAGACGGTCTTCCCTGGCACCTTCGACCTCACCTACGCCTCCGGCACAGGTGCAAACGCTGATGCCTCTACCATTTATGGCACCTCAGGAACATATTTCTTCCTCACCTCTACGTTTGAAGGCAAGGGTGGCCGTCTCACCTGGCAACGTTGCGGTCTCTCAAAAGAAGCCTGCCATGCCGACCTCGACATTTACTCGGCTGTGGTAAAATTCCCCAAATTCACTGCAGATTCAGTCACTTTCATCAATACCAACTATTTTAAAACCCCCATCCGCGGTGTCATTGAAGAAGCCCTTTCCACCAAAACCGAGCCCGACAAATACAATTTTCCCAAGTTCCGTTCCTATCAGAAAGACTTCCAACTCAAAGATGTTCTTCCCGGAGTCGATTTTGAAGGCAATTTTATGATGTATGGCCCCCGTTTTGTTACCAATGATGAAAAGAATCCCGCTTCGATGATTTTCTACCGTAATGGCAAACGATTCCTTGTGGCCAGCTCAACCCACTTCACCATCCTCCCCCACATGCTTACCTCCGAGCGTGCTGCTGTCAAGATGTATATCAACGACGACTCCATCAGCAACGCCGGTGTACTCATCCGCTACACTGTCGACGACCACAGAGTCAACCTTCTCAACAGCACCAAGCGCAACTACTATAGCCCTTATACAGACAGTTATCACCAACTCGACATCTATTGCGAAAACATCAACTGGTTCATCGAAAAAGACGTTGTCGAATTCAACATGGTTGCGCAGGCTGGCACCCAAACCTTCGTAACCTTCGAGTCAAATCGTTACTATTCAGAAAACAAAGACCGCGAAGTCCAAGGCATCGACGATGTTAGCCCCGTGGTACGTATGTATCGCTACATGAAAGCCCACGACATGAAGCAAGACTTCTCCCTCGTCTCCTTTCAGAATTTCATCCGAATGGATGAAGGACAGACCAAACTTATGATTCACGGCCTCACCCGTCACGGTCTCGTCTCCTACGACGAAGGTCGCTCCCGTATCCATGTCCACGACAAACTCATTGGCTTCTACAAAGCTATCGTCAAGCAGCAGGGTCATGACTACGATGCCCTTACCCTTCAGTCCGATACCAAGGAGAACAATGCTGAGCTTGATCTCTCCTCGCTCGATCTCCGTGTCCATGGCATTAAGAAATTCGTCGTTAGCGATAGTCAGCTCGTCGTTGTCAAGCCCTACGGAGGCGACATCATCGTTAAGCGTAACCGCGATATCCTGTTTTCCGGCTACATCAACGTAGGCCGTTTCGAAATGAACGTCACCGACGCCACCTTCTTCTACGATGACTTCCGCTTCGACCTTCCGCAAATCGACTCCCTCCGTTTCTCGGTTACCTCCTTCTCCGACCCTCAGAAACAAGTTATGGTTCGTACCCCGCTTTACAATCTTGTGGGCGATATACAAATTGACAAACCCGACAATCACTGCGGCCTCAAAAAGAACAAAGACTATCCCATCTTCAACAGCGTTAAACCTTCCTACGTCTACTACGACCGCCCCTTCATCTTCAACGGTGTCTACGACCGCGAACGCTTCTACTATTCGCTCCATCCCTTTGTTATCAAACAGCTTACAGATTTCCAGACCGACAGCCTTGAATTCCTTGGCACACTTACCTCAGCTGGCATTTTCCCCGACATTGAGGAACCCCTCAAGGTGCAGCGCGACTATTCTCTTGGTTTCCGGGTTAATACTCCTCCCGATGGACATCCTGCCTACGGTGGAAAAGGCACCTTCCAGAATCTTATCGACCTAAGCTATCGCGGCCTCCGTGGCGAAGGTACTCTTAGCTATCTCACCTCTACTGCCACAACCAACAAATATCTCTTCATGCCCGACTCCATGATGGCTCAAACCGACACCTTCTTCGTAAAGGATGAGAACGACTACCCCGATGTCCACAATGGCCAAACCCTTCTCCGCTGGTACCCTTACCAAGACTCCATGACCATTTCTCAGCTACGTGACGGCACACCTTTCTCGCTCTATCACGGCGTCACCACCTTTGCTGGACGCATCACCCTCCGCCCCCAAGGAGCCTCTGCCTACGGCACTGCCGACATCTTTGAAGGTACTCTCAAATCCAAATATTTCCGACTCCGCACTTTGCAGATGGAAGCCAAACACACCGATTTCACCCTCCGTTCGACCAAGTATAATGATGTCGCCTTCTCTGCCAACAACATGCGCTCCTTTGTCGACTACGAGGAACACACAGGACGCTTCACCTCCAACGATACCCTCACCCAAACCCTCCTCCCCGCACTTGGTTTCTCCGCTTGGGTTGACCAGTACACTTGGCAGTGGGATAACAAACTCCTTGCTCTCGACAACAGCAAGAGTATGGAAACTCAGGGCACCGAAGCCCTTACCCTTCGCGAACGCAACAAACGCCTTGACCGTATGCCCGGTGCTCTCTTCCAAAGCACCGACCCCGCCCTCAAAGATATCCGTTTCCATGCCATTAACAGCCTCTACCGCTACGACCAACTCGAACTCTCCAACCATAACGTCTATGCTCTCCCCATTGCCGATGCCCTCATAGCCCCCGGCGGCGATTCGCTCCACATCTCCAAAGGCGGCGTCTTCTCCCTCATTTCCAGTGGACAGCTTCTCTTCCCTCGTGACAGTGCCTTCCATCTTTTCTACAACTGCGACCTTCTCGTTGCTAACGGTCAGAAATATAGCGGAAAAGGAACTATCGACTATATTGGAATCGACGAGAAGAAACAGCCTGTCTACATGACCCAGATTGCTCCCGATGCCCAAGGCGTCAGCACTGCCCAAGGCACCATTCCCGACTCCGCCCAGTTCACCCTCTCATCGGCCTTTGGCTTTGCGGGCACCATGCGTGTCGATGCCCAGCATCGTTTCTATTACTTCGACGGCGGTGTAAGGCTCCTCCACAAATGCGCCCCCGCCGACCAACTTGCACTCTTGGCCTATGCTGACTATCTCGACCCGACCAACATCCGTGTCGTTGTTCCCGAAAATCCTGTCGACTGGAAAGGCAAGTCCATCAGCGCAGCTGTCGCAATGGGCAATACCGGCCTCCAGCCTACTTCGGCTTTCCTCCTCCGCCAAACCGGTGTCAGCCCGCTCATTAGCAGTTACGGCCTTCTCCATTACGACGAGTCCGCGGCAACCTACACCATCACTTCGCAGGAAAAACTCGACGACCCCGAATTCATCGACCGTTACCTTACTCTCAATACTGATAACTGTATTATCGACGGTGAAGGTCCCATCACTTTCGGTCCTATACTCGAACCCGCCCGTATCCAAGCATACGGCACACTACATTTTGAACCTGACAACCAAGAAAACTTCAGCATGAATACCATCTTCGGCATAACCTTCCCCATCGACAATTCGCTACTCAACCAAATGGCTAAGCAAATCGAAGATGACCTCCGTCCCACTCCTGCCGACCGCGACAACGAACTCCTTGACCGTGCTCTCCTATTCCACATGGGCGACCCTGATGGAGAACTGGCATACCAAACCTACCTCAGTACAGGTGCCTTCGACAAGCTTGAAGGGTTCCTCGACAACACACTCCTCTTTGAAGGCATTCGTTGGCAATACTCCCCACGCTCAGGCTATACTGCCACCGGTACTGCTGCCCTCTGCAATGTCGGCAATAAACAACTCCATGTCAACGTCCGTGTCAAAGCCCAGCTGTTCAAGCGCGGCAACCAGTCTCATCTGGTACTCTATATCCAGGTTGCCAACGACCACTGGTATTACTTCAACTACGAATACCAGACCCATCACCTCGGCGTCTACTCATCCGTAGGAGAGTGGAATGACAAACTTCTCTCCATCAAGAAGGACAAACGTACCATGGAGCACTTCAGCTACTCCCTTACCAACTCACGGACCGAGGTCCAACGCTTCCTTTCCGCCTTCACCGACGATCCTGCCGACGCTGGTGAAGACTACGAAGAAGAAGAGTCCGACGACGAAGAATAGTTCTCTGCGCAACCTGTTTGCAATCACAGCAATAGAAATAAGCCTTGTCTGGTTCATTTAGTGACCACGACAAGGCTTTATTACTTTTTAATTCGTTGGTATACAATATATTTTGTCGAATATCCCTGTTCCTGTCAGTTTTTTCTATCACAAAAAGACATAAAATAGTGGTAAAAATGCTCTCGAATAATCACTTTTTATCAGTGGAATAAGTTTTTTATTCTAAAAAAAATCGTATTGACATACAGGTATTTAAAGATTATTTTTCAAAAAATATCTGATTTTTTTTTGCCATGTCGAAAAAAGTTAGTACCTTTGCACCCGCTTTCGAAAGGAAAAGAAAGTCTTTGCCCAGGTGGTGGAATTGGTAGACACGCTACTTTGAGGGGGTAGTCGCCGTAGGGCGGTGCAAGTTCAAGTCTTGTCCTGGGCACAAAGAATCACCAAAACGATGCGTCTCTTTAGTTGAGACCATAAGGACGCCCGGGTGGCGGAATTGGTAGACGCGCACGTTTCAGGTGCGTGTTCCGAAAGGAGTGCAGGTTCAAGTCCTGTTCCGGGCACCACAAAAAGACTCGAAGTGAGTCTTTTTTTTATCCCTTCTCATTCTTTGTAAATAGCAACCTTCAGTCTGGGGTCAATTCTCCTTCGTTCCTTATTCGTTCCCCTTTCGTTCAGGGAACGACCTCCCATGGTCATAATCCCTTTCCCGCAAGTCAAGCATGCGTAGCACCCCCATTTTTCCACTATAACTTATTTTATTTATATTGATTCATTAATATAATAATATTATTATCTGAAACTGCCCAGATGATTCTTTGCTTTGTTTTATCTTATAGTGTTGATAATCAACATATTTTGTGTATTTGTCCATTTTTGGATGTCAAAATGAGTCAATTTTTCCGAAAAATGACCTGTTTTTAGCCTAAAAATGGCCTCTTTTTTTCAGGCGCATAAATTTTTTTCTCTGAAATAATGGATTTTAAAAACATAGTATTTCCGTATGTTTCAAGAGTTTTTCCCCCTTCTTTTGTTGATAAAATTAGACTTTTTTCCAAAAAATATTTGTGGTGTTGAAAAAAATGTGTATTTTTGCAGTTGAATTGAAGTGGGAGATTAGTGTGCATGTGAGTGAAGAACAACCTTAAAGAGAGTCAATAATCAATATGATAATGGGAGTGAAAATGAGGTAGTTGTGAGATGGTGAAATGGAATGAGCGTAAGAATAATTGAGCAGGTTTGCATAACAAAACAGAATAATTAAAAACAGAAAAATAAAAAAATAAAAACGTTTAAAATTTCTTTATCACAAAAGGACATGAAAGAAGTTAAAAAAATGGAGTATTTTGCTCCGCAAGTTGAAGTGCTCAATGCACGCGTCGAAAAAGGTTTTCAAATGAGCGGTGACCCTATGGCTACTGGTAATGGTACTACTGAAGGATTAGCCAATAGTGGTGAAGTTCACGGTGGAGACGATTTCGATTAATCTTTAACCCGAAACAAAAGCAAGAAAAAATTAGGTAGTAAAAGAAAAAAGTAAAAATCAAGAAAGAAAATGAAAAAAACTTTAGTTTCCCTTGTCGCTCTTATGGGCCTTACTTTAGTTGTCGCATCCTGCCAGAAAGAGCAGTCTGTTGCTCAGTTCTCTGCTTCGATGGAACAGTGCATGGATGAAAATACTAAGACCGTTTTAGTTGGTTCTGGTTTGGAGTGGACAAACACCGATCAAATTAAGGTGTATGATAATATTGGCGGTTCTGCTGTTTATACTGCAAATCCCCAGACCCCTGCTACCACTGCCAACTTCACCCACGTTTCTGGTAGTGTTTCCGAGGCTCCTTTCACGGCTATTTATCCTGCTGAATATGCACTTTCAAGAAATAGCTTCAACCTCCCCGCTACTCAGTACACTGAAGATGGTTCTCTCGCCAAGTTCCCGATGGTTGCCGAGACCAACACTGATGCTCTCAATTTCAAAAACCCCTTTGGTGCATTGAAAATCAATCTTACCACTGCTGGTGTCAGCGTGAAGAGCATTGCTGTTACCTCCTCCTCCAACATGAATGGTGACTATACCTTCTCTTTCAGCGGTGAGTCTGTAAACGTTAGCTTTGCTGGTAACGGTTCCAACACCACTACTCTTGTTTGTAACACTGCTCAGGATATTACCAGTGGCAAGGATTTCTTCATCCCCATGCTCCACGGTAACTATACCAATATTGAGATTGTTATCACCACCAACACTGGTGCTGTTTGCACCAAGACTCTCAAGGCTGGCAGAAGCATCAACATCACCCGCAGTGCTATCACCACTATCAACCTGAGCAATCTTGATTTCGTTCTGAATGCTCCCGATGGTGCTCTCAACGCTCTCTTCAGCGTGTCTCCCGACCAGCAGGTATTCTTCTCAAAAGGTAACCTCCAGTATGTTGGTGCTACCAACACTTGGCAGTTTGCTGCTAACCAGTATGAATATCTTGGTGCTGCCAACAACAATCCTACCGCTGCTTCTACTATCGACCTCTTCGGTTGGGGTACCAGCAACTATAATGGCAAAGCTCCTTATATGAACAGCACCGCCAATAATGACTATGCTTGGGAAGGTCTCAACAGCCATATCGCTGCTACCAGCTTTGACTGGGGTGTCAACAACGCTATTGACAATGCCGGTGTTGCTGGTACTTGGCGTACTCCTACCTATGCTGAATTCAACTATCTTCTCACTGGTCGTGCTAATGCCAGTCAGCTGTTCGGTATGGCTACCGTAATGGGTATTAAAGGTTTGATTGTTCTTCCTGACAATTGGGTTCTCCCTGAGGGCGGTCACTTTACTGCTGGTGAAAACAGAAATGGTTACAATACCAACAAATATAATGACGCTGCCGAATGGGCTGTTATGGAAAATGCTGGTGCAATGTTCCTTCCTGCTGCTGGTTGCCGTCGTGGTGATGTCTATGACAACACTGATCCTCGCGTAGGTAACATTGGTGAATATTGGACTGCTTCCAGTTCTTCCAATGACAGAGCTGCTGACGTATATTTCCGTGGTAATGCTTTGAACGCTTCTAGCCAGCGCGATAAATTCCACGCTCATGCAGTTCGTCTGATTCAGAATGCTTTTTAATCTCAGAGTAAAACTCTGCAAATACTAAAAGAGGGTGCCTAAAGCATCCTCTTTTTTTGTATCTGTGTTTTTCGTTTTTTCATCCTTTTACTTCGAGTTATCGGTTTTAGTAGTTTTGATTTGATGGGATGTTATGTTATGGCTTATCAAATAACCAATATGTACACTTAACAGGACTTCTATAAATTGCTCCAGTGAGGTAAACTCTTAATTACCCCCCCATTTACAGTATGGGTTATATCTGTAAATTACTTCATAGTGTATCGGAGACACGCACCCTCAAAAATGAATTACTAGAACATACCTTAATCCCCGCTTACCTATGTGTCGGATTATGCTCCTTTTTGTTCATGTTCTAATCTGTTTGTTTTCTTGCAGCGATAGTATGAGAGCAGCTTCTATCGTTTGGCGTTAATAATACTATTTATCCTTTGTTGTATCGCACTTTTAAGGTTTGATACAACTTTGGAAAGATTGAAGTATAGCTGTTTGATTTTCGAATTTGCGTCAAAGGATGTGCTACCGGTGCACTACTCATGTTTGGAGAGAATTCATCGGAGTAGGGTTATGGTTCCTTTTGCGGTTTGGTATCCAGCGGGTGTTATGGCGTCTTTGTAGCGGCATACGTAAGTGTAGGTGGATTGGGGACAGGGGCGGCCGTTTGATGTTCCGTCCCAGCCTTGTTCTGGATCGTTTGTATGAAACAGGAGTGTGCCGAATTTGTTGTAGATCCATAGTTGGTAGTCGAAAACTCCTGTTGTAGAGGGTTTGAAAATGTTGTTTGTGGAGTTGTCGGGGGTGAAGGTGTTGGGGAAGAAGAGCGCGACTCGACGGAAGGGTATGTTCTTGATGGCTGTATCTAAGCAGTCGCTGGTGTATGTTTCCATCATGATTCTGACGGTGTCGCCCCATGCCGGGTTGCCGTAGAATTCTACTTTTCTGTCGTTTGGTACCTGGAGTTCGTCGTTTATGTACCAATTGCGTCCTGCCCAGCCTCCTGTACGTGGGTCGAGAGGAAAGTAGCTGAAGTCTTCGACTATGATATGCATGTCGTCGTAGGTTATCTCGTCGGGGGTTGCATACAATGAGGCCTTTACTGTTTCTATCGGGTATATTTTGATGGAGGTGGTGTAGGGGCATTGGGGTGGGTTGGGGCGGTAGTCGAGGTATAGGGTGTAGGTAGTGGGTTGCGAGGGATTGACGTGCACCCAGCTAAAGTGTTCCTGCCCATTGAGGGTGCTGTCGGTAGGGGAGGCGGTCCATAGGTAGTAGGTTACTTGGGGTACTCCGCCAACGAGGTCATGGCCGACGTTTCCGCGGCATTGCTTTCTGTTGTATATGCCGGTTTCGGGGATGGGGAGTAGGCTTAGTTTGAGAATAATGATGCTGTCGCAATTGGTGTCGACACGGGGGATTGTATCGAAGTAGAGACCTGAGTATTGTAAGGTGCGGCCGTTGAAGTCGTAGGTCTCTCCTTCGCAGATTGAATCGAAGATTCGAACAACGGTGTCGCGGCAGGGTCTAGATTGTGCATAAACGGAGGAGGAGGGGAGGATCAGTAGAATTAGTAGTAGAGGGAGGAGGTGGCGGTATGTTTTACCGGGGTGGATAGCTTCGGTTTGCCCGCTTTGTACAGGGGGTGTAAAGCGGGCAAACTTCGGAGTAGGAAGGAAGGTCGATATGAGCCGGAGGGCGGTCATAGAGCACTTTGGATGACCATTTCGTAGAGTTGGCTGGTGGATATGCCCATGGCGCGGGCTTGTTTGGGGACGATGCTTTCGGCACTTTGTCCGGGGATGGTGTTGACTTCGAGGAAGAAGAGTTGGTTCCTTGTTGTGTCGTAGATGTAGTCGAAACGGACTATGCCGCGGCAGTTGAGGAGGTCGTAAAGCTGGGAGGAGGTTTGCTGGATTTGTTGTGTTATGTCGTCGGTGCATTCGGCTGGTGTTACTTCGTTGCTGAAGCCTTGGTATTTGGCTTGGTAGTCAAAGAATTCGTGGTTGCCGATGGGGATGATTTCGGTGATGGGGAAGACGAGTTTCTCTTCCTTAGTGCGGAACACTCCGCAGTCGAATTCGCGTCCGGTGATGCATTCTTCGATGAGGACTTGGCTGTCTTCAGTGAAAGCTTGCTGGATGGCAGGGATAAGTTGTTCGGGTGTTTTGACTTTGGTGGTGGCTACACTGCTGCCTCCTGCGGCGGGCTTGACGAAGAGGGGGTAGGAGAGGTTTGCGGAGTTGAGTTTGTCGAGCGAGTTTTGAGAGAGGTCGTAGATGAGAACGGAACGGGCAACGTTGACAATGCCGAAGCTTTTGACCACGGGGTTGCAGTATCCCTTGTGGAAAGTGAGTGCGGAGGTGTAGAATCCGCAGGTGGTGTAGGGAATGCCGAGCATGTCGAAGTAGCCTTGGAGGACACCGTTCTCGCCGGGGTTTCCATGGATGATGATGAAGGCCAGGTCGAAGTGGTCGACACCGGGGATGGTGAAGTTGTGACGGTTGACGGGAGTGTGGTCGCCGTTGTCGGCGAGGCAGTACCATCCGTCGCGGTCGATGACGATTTTGTAGACGTTGTATTTCTGATGGTCGAGGTGTTCGTATACTTGGCATCCGCTACCTATTGAGATGTCGTGTTCTCCGGAGTATCCGCCCATGACGAGGGCGATGTTTTTTTTGTCCATTTTTTGAGATTTAAAGGGTTTATTATTGTGGATGATTTGTCTAAGGATTGGCAATTATTGGGGTATGGAGGGATTGTTTTGCTTTTTTTGTGTTGAGGATGTTTTGTTGTATGGTGGCAGGCGTCATGTGGGTTTCTTGAAAGTGTTGCCAGATGATGTCGACGGCGAGGTCGGAGGGGTGGCACATGTCGCGGGCGTAGAATCGGTAGTCGCGAAGTTGGTCGAGGAGTATTTCGTAGGATGGGTAGTAGTGGGCGTTGTTGTTGGAGGGGGAGTCATTCGGGTCGGGATTGAGGAGGCTTTGGATGGCAAGATGGAGAGTGCTTTTGCTTATTTGGTTTTGGTGGAGGCCGTCGGCAATATGGCGTATGGGGCTGACGGTAAAAATAGTTTGGATGCCGAGGTTTGTGAGCCGTTGGAGCAGGGGATGCCAGGTGTCGAGTATTTGTTGAAGTGAGAGCAGGGTTCGGCTGAAGTTCTGGGGAGGTAGTTTGTGGCAGTTGGCAACGGGTTGCCCTGCGAGGGGGCCGTCTGTAAGGAAGAATGTGTAGGCGGTGCCGAAGGTAATGATTAGTACGGGTTTGCGAATGAGTTGGTTGTGGGCAGCATGGATGGTCTGGTTGCATAGTTGCAGGCAGATGTCGGGGTCGGGGTTGGAGAAGCGGCTGTGGTGGAGCCAGGAATGCCATACGCCGTCGTGGTGTACGAGGTAGGAGGGGTCGATTTCGTTGTCGTCGAGGGCGCGGGAAAGGACAAGGGCAATAGAGAGCGGGTTGTAGAGGGTGCCAAAGGGGTTGGAGAGGACGTCGAAGCCTGATTGTTGCAGTTTGAGACCTATATTGTCGCTGAAGCAAGAGCCGAGTAGCATCAGAGGTGTTTGGTGGCTGATGCGGACGGGGGAGGGGGTGACGGCAACGGGGGTGTAGAGTTGCATGTTGTTAGTATTGGGCGGAGACTGGTTTGATGTCGAAGATTGAAGGAATGTTTTGTAGTTCGGTGAGCATGGCGCGGGGGGAGACGAGGAGGTCGCGGGTTTTCATGGTGAGAGTAAGACCGTGGGCAGTGTCGAGGATATTGGCTTCCATGGGCGTTTTTCCTTTGTGTTTCTTGGAAAGGGCTTGGAGTTGGCGGCAAAGTTCGGGGGTGATGTCGGGAAGGTTGATGCTGAATTTGATGAGTTTGGTGTTTTTGTCGAGGATTTCGCCGAGCATGGAGATGCTGGTGATTTTGATGCTGGGTTTGGAATGATACCATGTGCCGTCTTCAAGTTGGCGGGAGAATTGGCGGACGGTGCCTTGAATGTGTAGGAAGAGGTCTTTTTGGAAGTAGGCTTTGTATTTGAGGAATTCGCCTTTGAAGAGCCTAAGGGTGTAGGCGCCGCTGTAATCTTCAATGGTAAGTTGTCCGTAGGGGTCGCCGTTTTTGGAAGAGATGCCGATTTTGGCATCGGTGACTATGCCACCAAAGCGGATGGTTTTGTCGATGAGGGGGGAGAGGTCGGCAAGTTCAGCGCACTGTGTGTTGGTGAAATGAGTTATTTCGAATTTGAAGTTGTCGAGCGGGTGGCCGCTGAGGTAGAGCCCGATGACGGAAAGTTCTTCGCGGCAGCGTTGCACGACGGTCCATTCTTCGCATTGGGGGATGTCTGGATGGGCGTCTTTTTTTATCTCGTCGCTCATGTCGAAGATTGACATCTGTGCCGAGTCAGCGTTTTGTTTGTTGTGCAGTGCCCAACGCATCAGTTTCTCAAGGAAGGTGGGGGTGTTTGGGTTTTCGTTTTCACAGAAGAAGTATTGTGCGCGGTGCATGGTTCCGATACCGTCGAGTGCACCGGCTCTGACAAGCGATTCGATGTTTTTCCGGTTCAGTGAGCGGAGGTCTACGCGTTCAAGAAGGTCGAAGATGTCGGAGTAGGGGCCGTTTTTTTCGCGTTCGGAGATAATGGCATCGGCTGCGGCTTCGCCCATTCCGCTGATGGCTTTCAGTCCAAAACGAATTTGGCCTTTGCTGTTGACGGAGAAGTCCATATCCGATTCGTTGATTGACGGGGGGAGGATTTCAAGGCCGTGGCGTCGGCAGTCGTCCATGAGTTCGGTGGTGCGTTTGATGTCTTTTTGTCCACTGGTCAGGACGGCGGCCATGTATTCAGCAGGGTAGTGGGCTTTCAGGTAGGCGGTCTGGTAGGCTACCCACGAGTAGCATGTGGCGTGGGATTTGTTGAAGGCATAGGAGGCGAATTTCTTCCAGTCTTCCCATATCTTGTGGAGTTTGTCTTTGGGATGTCCGTTGGCTTCACCACCTTTGTAGAAGAGAACCTCGAGTTCGTTCATTTTCTCGATTTGCTTCTTGCCCATGGCTTTGCGGAGGGTGTCGCTTTGGCCGCGGGTGAATCCTGCCAGTTGGCGGGAGAGAAGCATGACCTGCTCTTGGTAAACGGTGATGCCATAGGTGTCCTTGAGGTATTGTTCCATGCAGGGGATGTCGTATTCGATAGGTTTGCGTCCCTGCTTGCGGTCGATGAAGTCGGGAATGTAGTCCATAGGACCCGGACGGTAGAGCGCGTTCATAGCGATGAGGTCTTCAAAGACATGCGGCTCCAGTTCGCGGAGGTATTTCTGCATGCCGGCGGACTCGAATTGGAACGTGCCCACGGTGTTGCCCTCACAGTAGAGTTGGTAGGTCTTCTCGTCGTCGATGGGAATGTGGTCAATATCAATGTCAACGCCGTAGTTCTTTTTAATCATCTGGATGGCGTTCTTGATGATAGTGAGGTTCTTGAGGCCGAGGAAGTCCATTTTGATAAGTCCAACGGTTTCAACCACGTGGCCATCGTATTGTGTAACCAGAACGTCTTGTTTGCTGTCCTTATCGTAGATGGTGCAAACGGGTGCTATGTTGGTGAGGTCGTCGGCACCAATAATCACGCCGCAGGCATGAATGCCAACCTGTCGGTTGGTGTCCTCGAGCTCGGCGGCATAGGTGAGCATGTTTTTCAGCACATCGTTGCCAGGGTCTTCCATGATATGCTTCAGCTCGGGGATGTATTTATAGCAGTTTACAAGGTTCACTTTAGGCGACTTGCCTTTTTCGTCCTTGATATTGTCCGGAAATGAACGTTCGGGAATGTATTCTTTCAGTTTGTTGACGGTGGTTAGATCAATATTCTCTACACGTCCGACATCGGCAATGGCCGACTTGGTGGCCATGGTGCCGTAAGTAATGATGTGGGCGACTTTTTCTTTGCCGTACTTTTCCGTAATCCAGTCCAGAACGCGTCCGCGACCGGCATCGTCAAAGTCTACATCAATATCGGGCAACGAGATTCGGTCGGGATTAAGGAATCGCTCAAACAGTAGGTCGTATTTCAGAGGGTCTATATCTGTAATCCACAGGCAGTATGCAACCACGCTGCCAGCAGCAGAGCCACGGCCTGGGCCTACGCTTACGCCAAGTTCTTCACGGGCTCCGCGTATATAGTCGGCAACAATGAGGAAGTATCCCGGGAACCCCATGGTCTTGATAGTGTGCAATTCAAATACAATACGTTCCCGTTGTTCGTCGGTGAGGGCGGCTTTAATGTCTGACATGCTCGACTGGTCAGTCAGGTCGGACCTATCGGACAGATACCTTTTCCGTGCCCCCTCCCAAACCAGTTTCTCTAAATAGTCGGCCTCGAATTTAATGCGGTACAACTTGTTGTATCCGCCCAGTTTTTTTATTTTCTTTTCGGCATCGGCTTGGCTTAGCACCACCTCGTGTTTCTCGTTTTGGGTGAACTCGTCGAAGAGTTCCTGCTCGCTGATGCGGCTGCGGTATTCTGCCTCAGTGCCAAAGCTTTCTGGTATGTCGAACACCGGCATAATAGGGTCGGAGTTGATGCTGTAAACCTCCACCTTCTCGGCAATCTCCATCGTGTTCTCCAGTGCCTCGGGCACATCGGAGAATATGGCCTCCATCTCCGCTGGCGTCTTGAGCCACTCCTGCTTGGTATAATGCATGCGGTCGGGGTCGGCATAGTCCTTCTGGGTGGCCAGGCAGATAAGATGGTCGTGCGCCTCGCCGTGCTCCTCTTCCACAAAGTGTACATCGTTGGTGGCTATCAGTTTGATATTGTGCTTATGCGCCAACTCTATCAGCACGGGGTTCACCTTCTCCTGCATTTCGTAGGTCAAGCGGTTTGAGTTGGGCTTGTCTGTCTTGTGGCGTTGCAACTCAATATAGTAGTCGTCGCCAAACACCCGCTTGAACCACAGCACTGCTTTCTCTGCCCCTTCAAGGTCTCCTTTCATTATCAATTGCGGAATCTCACCGCCCAGGCATGCCGAGCACACAATCAAGCCTTCGTGGTATTGCTCCAGCACGTTGTGGTCTATACGTGGACGGCTGTAGAAACCGTCGGTATAAGCTATCGAGGCCAGTTTGCAAAGAGAATGGTATCCAGCCTTGTTCTTTGCCAGCAGGATAAGGTGGTAACCGCTGCTGTCCACAATCCTGTCGCGTCCCGTTTCAGGATTCAGCTCTTTAACATCTTTGTCCTTGTCATACAATGTCCGACGGGCGCAGTAGGCCTCCGTGCCGATAATGGGTTTGAAAAACTGGCCTTTCAGTTGCTCGATTTTGTATTCCGCCTCCTGCTTCTCCTCCGGGGTGGCGCCGTCATTCTTCAACACCGCCTCCTGTTCCTTTATCTGGTCTTTCACCTTGCCGTTTTCCTTCTCTATGGTGTCCACAAAGTCCTTGATGCCGAACATGTTGCCATGGTCGGTAAGTGCCATTGCGTACATACCGTTTTTCTTGGCTTTCTTAATCAGGTCGCTAATCTTCGACATGCCGTCAAGCATCGAATAGTGCGAGTGAACGTGCAAGTGTGTAAAGTTCATAATAGTATGGAAGGGTTTATTTGTTATACCAAATTGCAAATATACGAAAAAAAAACCGAACAACTAAAAGTAAAAACCAAAAACAATGAACAAAATGCAAAGACGTTGAAACACCAAGAGTTACACCCTAAAACAGCCCAACCAACAACCCAACCGGTCAACAGACAACAGCCCACCGCATTACCGCATAGCCCTATCAAAGTATCAGCAATAAATGACTAACGAATTAAAAAACAAGCATTATAAGGACTAACACATTAACACAATAACGCATTAACGCATTAAAAAAACAAGCATTATAAGGACTAACGCATTAATACAATAACGCATTAAAAAAGCATTAAATGACTAACGAATTAACACATTAACGAATTGACGCATTAAAAAAGCATTAAATGACTAACGAATTAACACATTAACGAATTAACACATTAATGACTAACGAATTAACACATTAACGAATTAACACATTCAAAATAAAGCATTAAATGACTAACGAATTAACACATTAACGAATTAACACATTCAAAATTCCCAACTTTTCATTATCTTTGTAACACAAAATAACCAACCTGTCATGAAAAGAAAACATTATATATCAGTTATTTCTATCGTATTGTTGCTTGCGGTCATCGGTGTGATTGTCTTCGTCTCCTACAAAAATAGCCATAAACTTCAGCCTGTTGAGGACATTCCGGTGCCACCCGATTATGCCGACACCACCCAATGGTACATCACTCATCGCAATGCCCCCGTCGACATCTTCTACATCATCTCCACCGAGACGGGCGACTACACCCTCCACAATCTCCCTTGCCACTATGCCGACACCCGCAACGACAGCATCCGCCAACTCCTCCATGGCGAGATGGTGGGCGTCGACCATATCCTTTCCGGCAACTTCAATTTCTTCTCCCCCTACTACCGTCAATGCACCCTCCAGTCCTTCACTTCCGACTCCCTCGTCCTTGCCCGCACTCCCTTGGCCATGGCCGACATCCAAAAATCCTTCGCCTATTACCTTGCTCACTACAACCAAGGCCGTCCGTTCATCCTCGCAGGCTTCAGTCAGGGAGCCATGGCAGTGGTGGAACTGCTAAAGCAGATGGACTCTGCCACCTTCAGCCGCATGGTAGCGGCCTACGTCATTGGCTGGAAAGTTACGGATGAAGACCTCGCCAAGTCCTCCAATTTCCATCCTGCTCACGATAGTGTCGACCTTGGCGTCACCATCTGCTACAACTCCGTCCGCGACTCCAACTGTGCCATTCCCATGCTCAGCCAAGGCAACCGCATTGCCATCAACCCCGTCAACTGGCACACCGACACCACTCCTGCCACACTCGTCAGCCCCATCTCTTCCGACACCGTAACGGTTGCCTTCGACACTGCCACCCTCCTCCTCAACATCTCCGGCTACAGCGGCACCGACTACATCACCCCCCTCATCGGTCGCGAAGGCAACTACCACAGCCTCGAAATCTCCCTCTATCGCCACTGCCTCCGTCGCAACATGGCCCTGCGTTCCCAAACCTACCTCGAAAACCCCAGATAACTCCGCTCATCCCTGCATAGAATAGCAACAAGTCAACAAAGAAAACAAGACCCCTGCAAGCCATAAAAGCATTCCCGATTAACAAATTAACGCATTATTACGTTAACACATTCTCTAATTAGGATACTCGACTGATTCTTCTCCCCAATCTCGCAAAGGCTCTGCTGCCTTGACTCTCCACCAGCATCTGCTCAAACTTCTCGTCTGACACCTCCTTGTCGTTGAAGGCTACCACCAACCGCTCGTTCTCGTCATTCTCGCCCTCGTCGGTTGTCTCTAACACCTTCCCGTTCTTCAACGCCTCCGTCCTCAGCATCACATACGCCTTCAGGCACTCGGGGCATATCTTTACCAGCTTCTTACAGATGGTCATGTTCGAGTTGCCAATCTGCGTGTTGATCTTCGCCTCCAGCAGCAGCTGCTTCTTGTCGATGCCCTTCTTATCGTCCGAGTCGTTGGCTGCCATGATGATTTGGTAGTCCAAATCGTAGGCCTCTTCATACCGCTCCAAAGCATACAGCGCCCGCTCCTTGACAAACATGGCCTCCAAGCACGTCCTTCTGCTCAGCACCAAGTCAACATAGCCGATGGCCTCCTCATACCGCTTCCCATACAGGCACAGCACCGCATTCAGGAAGTCGCAGGTCATGCTGCTATCCTTCAGCAGCTCCACGCCCTCCGTCGCTCCCATCAGGCACTCGTCGTCCAGCATCACGTCAAACATCTTCTTCGCCAGCAGTGCCGCATTGCGGTAGTCGCCCCGCTTGCTCTTCTCCACCACGTAGGTCAGGCAGGTGCGTACAGCCCCGTCATAGTCCTTCTTCCTAAGGCAGCGATACACCTTCTGTCCAATCTCAAGCTCGTCTTCAATCAGAGCGGAGTCGTTATACGAATTAGCATAAGCCTTGATTTCGGGGTTCTGGATGATATGGTACGGCTGAATAGGGTCACTCAGTGTCAGACCTTCCAAGCTACGCATACGGCTGATAGCGACATACGCCTGACCTGGAGCAAACGTACCATGAGAAAGATCGAAATGCATCCTGTCAAAAGTCATCCCCTGCGACTTATGGATAGTGACAGCCCATGCCAACTTCAGCGGGTATTGGGTAAATGTGCCCACCACCTCCGACTCCATCTTCTTCGTTTCTCGGTTATACACCCGTTCATAGCTCTTCCACACAGTCTGCTCCACATTCACCTCTGAGCCGTTCTCCAATGTCACAGTGATGGTGTCCTCACTCAGGCTTGACACCTTGGCAATAGTGCCATTGACGCAACTGTGAGAGATGTTTTTACAGAACATAACTTGAGCACCCACCTTCAGTTTCAACTGTTCAGGAACAATGAAATCCTTCGTCCTAAACTTACCATCCACTTTGCCGGAATAGCAATACTCTTCGGTGTCTAATTCTGACAACTTCTCCTCGTTCATATTGTCTGCCATGCGCCGATAAGCTGTCAAGATAACAGAATAGTCTTCCGTGTCTCCATCATATTCCACCCTTTGGTTGAGTAGATCCAAATCCTCCTGCGTGCTATCTCCATAGCGCAAACGATTCAATATATCAAGAAAATCTCTATCCTTTTGGCGATACACAGTCCTGAACTCTATCTTGGGCAGGTTCATCCGTTTCAGTACATGAGCCTTGTAGAAGTAGGGCTTACCCTTCTCCCACAAATCACCAAGCATATCCTCATCAGCAGCGTTTGCCACCACAGGAGGCAGTTGAAACAGGTCGCCCACAAACACCACCTGCTTGCCACCAAACGGCATGTGGGTGTGAAAGGCAGTGCTCAGGTAGCGATCCATCCCGTCTACCATATCGCAACGCACCATCGACACCTCGTCCACAATGATAGTGTCAATATGCTTCAACAAATCACGCTTCTCGTCCGAAATTCTCAATTCTGTATGGGGACCTATCACCTCAAATGGGAAACCGAAGAACGAGTGCATCGTCTGCCCACCCACATTGATAGCGGCAATACCCGTCGGTGCTAGCACCAAGAAGTTCTTATCTATCTTCTCCTGAATAGTATTGATAAATGTGGATTTACCTGTTCCCGCCTTACCAGTGATAAACAACGGAGTGTTAGTGTTAGCAATCAGGTCAAAAGCCTTCTGCTGGTCGGCATCCATCGTGAATGCCTTCTGCTCAACGACGTTAGTCTCGTCAACCTTGAATTCTGTATTTTCCATTTTGTCAACTTTTTTGTTTGTTTCTATCCCTTTATGACAAAAACAAACAAAAGGTTAACATGGTAATTATAAATGCTCTTTATGTACCATAACGAAGCATATAATTATCAACCATTTGTGGTATCCTAATATCAGAAATATAATGAAAGAATAGTGGGTTATAATTTTTAGAGTACAACAATAAAGAATTAAAAATCATAAAATTTGATAGTTGGGTCGCATCAAAATTTCTAATATCTTCCTCTATCAAATTAGTTTCTCTATCTAAAAAGACAAAATATTTTTTCAGTATCGCAACCACATAATCACAGATCTGTATCATTGGTTCATTCGTTGATTCCACAAAAGTGTAATTTGATAGTTTTTCACCGTTTACTATTATAGGATTTTCTTTTATTTGTCTCTCTACTTGTATTTCTTGATCAAATTTTAAATTCTTAAATTGATACATAGCAATTATTGTCCTATAAAAAAAAGTAAATGGTTCCACCCAAATATTTGTTTTTTCATTTGGTAGAAGTACCAACTCTTTATTACTACTTATTACTTCGTTCATTTGCAAAACTAAATCGTCTATTAGTAATCTTTCATTTAAAGAAATATCATGTAACTTAACATAAGAATCGGCAATTAATATTAATTCTTTTAAAAAGCTTTCCACATCAGATTTTTGAATACTTGGATACTGATACCTAATGAATATAGGGATTGAATAATCCTCATTTGATTTTAAAATCCGATAAAATACTGATTTAAGCGACCTAGTATCCATATTACTATCAAATAAAGAATCTATGATATCAACAAAAGAATAGTAAATAGGTTGAACCATGAAAAAATGAACACACCACCTTCTCGAATAGATCAAATCTAGCATTTTCTCGACTTTCTGATTCTTCATCAATCCAGGAAAATCTTTTTGTAGATCAGAAGATGATTTCAGCTCTTTATTATTATGCTTACACATAATTCCGTATAATTCAGACAATGAAATTGTCTCCTCAGTACTTATTCCTCCCAGCACAAAACATGCATTAAGTTTTTCTTTAATATTCAAGTCTTTTTTTTCTGTAATACGAACTTGTTTAATATTATCGGTTTCATCAAAATATAAAGTCTCTTCTCTTGACCTATATTCGGAAGGTATTCCTAAGGCAGCATCAAGCATTTGATAATATTTTAATAAATATGAAAGATCCATTCAATCAGATTTGTATGGTTATTCCACTATAATGAAGGGTGCCCAATAGTATGGGTCGGGGTATTCTTTTGCCATCTCTTGCTGCGCAAACAGCAATGCATTGTGGATTTCTTCTCCTGAAATTAGATATTTATAGAAGAATGCCATAAGTTTAGCAGTCGGAATATCTGGCACATTCCAAAGAGATGCCATAACATATCTAACGCCTGCAGACTTAAAAGCTTTTATTAAGCCTCCCCACTCGTCATGATTAGTAAATCCCCACCCCGACATACACGCAGAAAGAATCACTAATTCAGTATTGCTAAAATCCATCCAAGAAATCTCCTCGGCAGAAATAACCCCATCATTGTGGAAGTTATAGGGCGATACATCATTGTTATTATTAGCGCCAGCTAGTAGCAAACCGGAATATAGCATTGATGAGTCTGTAATAGAATA
Organism: uncultured Bacteroidales bacterium; assembly: GCA_900317955.1. GTDB lineage: Bacteria > Bacteroidota > Bacteroidia > Bacteroidales > P3 > Colimorpha. The sequence continues at coordinate 66,088 of ONIP01000024.1, read as the reverse complement.
AGGAGTAAATTGTTTTAAATAGTTTGGAGCATTTCTAGGAGTATAGTAATATCCATGAGTTGCCAAATGAACAATGGTAGGAGAATTCTCATCCATATTTCTAAATGTTTGTTCTGTAGCAAATGTACTACTAAATACATTATATTTAATATTGTTGTATGCTAACGTTTTTCCAATTGTATCAATCTCTATTTGTGTCCCATTCAGATAACTAAAACCATTTCTCAGGCTATCGGTCAAATCTTCTACAAGTGTTTTCCTTAATGCACCATTATTTGTACTACCACACTGATAATCAACCCCTCCATACAATGCTACGTTTTTTATCTTTTGCTTTTCCTTGGTTGTACGGTCAACTATTATTTTGGTTGATGATACTATTTGAATATTGTATTTTTTACTAATGGGAACACCATCTATGTTCGGTATAGCACCGATATTAATTTGACGCATTCTCCAACTCGAAGAAATGTATACTTTATTCCCACCTTTTAAATGTTTATCGATATTTTTCCATATGTAATTATATAGAGTGTCACCCATTCCTTTCCCATATAAACTATTAATTCCTAATTCTCTTTCAGAGTATGCTGCAATAAAGAGGTTTTCAAGTTGTTCAAAAGTACACAATCTCTCAAAAACGGGCGGTTCATTACCTGGTAGTACAATTAGTGCACCATACCATAATACTTTATCTTCTTCATTCATTGAAGGAATTCCGACATAAGGAATTATTTCTATCGCACATTCTCCCATATTCAATGACTTTTGTACATCCCTCCAGGTTAATGCATCTGAGCTATATGATGAGATTTTTCCTCTAACCTGGTCGAGTAGTTCCTTCTCGTACTTTTCTAATTCAGATATAAGTGAGTCACCTCCTTCCGAAAAAAGGTCAGTTCTGATTCTCCTTATTTTATCGAAGGTTTTTTGAGTATTCACTTCTTGTGATAATCTCTCATATAATAATGAACGCTCAATAGATAGACTTTTTTGAAACAAAATATTATTATAGCACATTCCTACTGCACGTGGATTATTAGGAAACTTATCCAGTATTCCATTATTCACACTCAATTGTATTGCATCTTTTCTCCAGAGATACTCTGTTTCTCTCACTGGGAGATTATAGTAATAATAATAGCACCTCTCAATTATAGATTTACAGCATAACTCGGCATACTTTACTGCCAATGATTCTTGATTCTGGTAATAATAATTGAGAAATATGCCAGTATATAAAGCGGTTTTATCCGTCTCAGTTCTTAGTTCTCTCTCTAATTGGTGAAGAATATCTAAAGATTTTTTATATTCACCATGGTCTGTATAAATGGAAGATAGGTTTTGAGCACAATAATAATAAGTACTCCATAGTTGATCCTCGCCCCTTGAAAGTTCGTAAGCCTGTTTAGTATAGGTGATAGCGGTATCTTCAATGCCAAGATCATAATATAGTGCCCCTGCCTTTTGTAGAATTGGCGCATATCTTACTTTTGATATATTTGTGTTTATTATGAGGTTTAATGCTTTTTGTATTTCCTTTTTAGATTTCTTCAAATCACCAAGTTCCCTATGACATTCTGAAAGAAGACTTAACACTACGGCATAATCCTCCACATTGCTATTGGATAATTCCATTCTTTCTAAAGCCTCAGTATATTTATTTGAAGCAATGTCGTAATTATTTAACAAACTGTATTGAGCCCCTAATGTCACATAGAGTGTATAAGTATAATTTGATGGCCTGTTTGACAACTCCAGAAATTCTATTGCATGAGAAATAATTGAATCTGATAAATGTAGTTGTCCTGTTCCCATGTATGCAAGTGACATCAACGTTGCAATTTCGATATATAGTGTATCATTAAATTGATTGGCATCGATGTTTTCTATTGCAATCATGATATTCCCACCATATTTTATTGGTTTTTCATATTGCTGACTTAGAACATCATTTACGAATTGTTCTATCGTGTAATCAAAATGCTGAGAATAAGCATTTTTAATATTACCAGAAAACAGAAGCAAGAAGATACAACCCCAATAAAGTTTTCGTATAGCATCCATTAGTAATTATAATATTTGTTTATAATCTTTTGAGAAGCTTTTCTATCTGTTCTCGCATTTCTGTTATTGAAGGGTATACTTGCTCCATCTGCTCAAGCACTACTTTTGCTTCTTTCTTATCATAGTCAAGCAAATACGCAATAGCAAGATTCCATCCAATATAGGGAGCATAGGTTGTGTATTCATTGTATGTATCGCTTTGTGATTGTTGCCAAAGGACTTCAAGTTGTTCAATAGTGTTGTCTATATCTCTATTGTTGGCGACATTGTCAAAAAGAACAGTTAGCTTGTCAAGTACTTCATCATCTTCTTCTCCCCGGATTTCTGTTGACAATGGGAAGGCTGTAGCATATTCTTTGCCTAAACTAACAGTTGAAGAGTAATCATAAGTATAGTAACCTACCGTAATAAGCAACGCAAAACTGGCAGCAATAGAAAGCCATCGTGTAGGTCGAGTCTTTTTCATTGAGGAGTCTCTCATTTCCTCAACCAGTTTTCTGTCATGCTCAGAACCTATCGCATTCATTACTTTGATAGTTCTTGCTATGGCCTCTGTTTGATTTCTCAGGGTCTCATCACTTTGTAAATCATTCTCAAATAGAGCTTCTTCATCAGGAGTCATCTCTCCATGAAGATAGCGTGATATTCTCTCTTCATTCTCATGCAGTATGTCATCCTTATTACTATTCATAGTTGTTTGCTTTTACCCATTTATAATGCTTTTACTGCCACCTCATAGTTCTTACGGAATTTCTCTTGACAACGATGCTTGGTGACTTTGGCGACACCTTCACTGGCATAATGAAACATTTGTGCAATGACTTTCATTGACAATGCGTCACGATAGTATGACCAAAGCAATTTATCACATGGTGGTGGCAATTGCTTCACCATATCTTGTACGATACCGTCTCTTTCGTTTACTCTTTTTTCATCTTTATCGATTATGTCGAGTAGTTTTTCTGCCTTATTCAACAGCGTGTTATATCTTTCCCCATTCGCATCAACCGAATAGTCTTCTATGTACACTATTTGTGCTTTCCCGTTTGACCTAAGTTGTTCATGCGCCTTATTGTTACAGATGCCAATAAAGTATGTGTATAAAGAGGATGTTAGATTGTCCAATTTGCCATCTATGGCAGCACGATATAGCACAATTGAAGCTTCTTGAAACACATCTTCACTATCTTCTTTGCTCAAAGAAAATGTATTTTGCAAATAGGAGAGCGTACGGCTTTGATACTCTCTGGCAAAGTCGTTTAAAACCTTATCTTGTTTACGATTCAATGCAATTGTCGCCATACTATTTTGCACTTTCTACTACCATGTGTTGCCTAATCAGCCGCACATCCATATCCATAGCTTTCCGTACATTCTCTATCCAATTAATGGCATAGGATATGGGCTGGGTTAACAATTGTTGGGAAATAAAAAACGTCATTGGTCCATAATACTTGCCATCCTGTTTGATTTCAGTATTCACTTCATACGACCGACAGGCTTCTAACATATAAATTGGAGACAAACCTGCTGAACTCTTTATTCTAATGTTTCCTCGTTTGTCTATCCGTGGGGCATAGTTTTTGCCACTCTTGCTGAAGCCTATATCGGTACCTCGAACAAAGACACTGTCTTCTACTGCATCACCCCGATAAGACGAACCTGCATGACAAGCATCAATAACAACATATAGGATTCCTCTTTGCCCAATCTTCTCTCGAATGGCATTTAGGTATTCATTAAGTTCATCATCAAGCAGATGGTTTTCTCCCGAGTAAACCTTTAGTTTATATCTCCTTTGTGCGTCATAAGGAATAAACGCTTCGTCCCAACCATCCTCTTCATCTCCACTCTCATCCTCAACAGCTTGCCCATGTCCTGAAAAGTGGACATACACGATATCCCCCTCTCGCACCTCATTCTTTAACTTGGCAAGACTCTTTGTAATGACCTTATATGTTGCAGTCTTATCCTGCAATGTATTGATACGAAATCCCTGTTTCTTTAATATGGGCTTGATTAGCTGAACATCATTTACTCCATGAATCTTTGGCCATGATGCATCATTGTCAGTATATTGTGGGTAGTCCGAGATTCCAACCAACAAGGCATGTCTCTCTTGTGCCATTAAACCCAATGGCTGTGGCACTATACATGTCATTATCATGATTAACACGTTCAAGAGTATGGATTTGTTTGAGCTCATCTGTCTTGGATTGTTTGTTTCTGCCTTATTTTCAGCTGTTCTCCAAAGTGTTTTTTCCCTTTTAAAAGCAATTGCAAAGATACTAATAATTTTCCATTTTGCATAAAATACATCAATCTCGATTCCCAAATTGAAGGGTAGAACAGATGTGGATGCTTCAGTTCTCAGCTAAAAATCTGTCTAAAAAGAGTCTTAATCCATTTATAGTCCTTCTCTCTTTTTTCAACAATAATACACCCCAATAACGCAACAATTGCGCACTTCGTTTTTCTTGTCGCTTAATGGGAAAAAGAAAGAATTCCGTACAGAAAAACGACTTTTTCTCGTTTTTCTGTTCGGAATCTGCATATTTCGGCTGCAAAAATACACCCTCGAAGTGCAATCTTTTTGCGCGGTGGTTATTATATATTCTCCTTCGCTTCCTATACTATTCTTTTCTGTGTACATTATATTAATATTCCGCCTAATAAATATCAAAATATCAATAATGTATATAAAGGTCTAATTCTTTTTTTTGCATCCAAACATTTGCTATAATTCGAGGGAATAATCATCAGGAACATCTAAATATTCCTTTGGTCTTCCCATTGCAACCAAACATTTATTCCAGTAACATTTTTGGTACATTATACAATCCAACAATCTTTCCTTTACTCCACAAGCAAACTTTAGTGGAAGGGTTCTAATTTGCTCTTCTGTTATAAAAAAAGAGAATCCTTGCAGTCTTGAAAACAATTTGCCATCTTCACCTCTCTTAACTTTTTCTTCCATAGCATCCAAAAGCTTGGTCAATTCATCATTAACCTTAATATTATCACCAGCTTCCAGTCTTATATAGAATGCATCATCCCGCATTAGTCCTTTTACAATAAATGTAGTTCCCTTTGGAACGATACACTCATCTCCACCCGTGAAAGGAGCAGCAAAATGTATAAGATATGCCAACTTTGCATCTTCTGTCAATTCAAAACTGGCACCCTTAATATCAAATGTTTTCAATTTATCATGTTCCATAACTCAGTTTGTTGGATAGTTTCTGTTTCATTTTCGGCTGCAAAATTACACCCTCGAAGTGCAATCTTTTTGCGCGGTAGTTTCTCTATCTATTTTTCAGTGTTTTCTATTCACTCTATTCTGGTTTCATTAAAATGCCCACCCATTCTTTCAAAAGCAGTTGCAAAGATACGAAATAATTCCTTATCTGCACAAAAATATTTTATCAAACTTCCTTATTTTCCCCATTTTCACCCCTTAAAACTTCCTTATTTTCCCACTTTTCCACCCTTTAAACTTCCTTATTTTCCACATCAACAAACTGCGCGGTGGTTTTTTGTCTATTTTTCAGTGTTTTATATTCTCTCCGTTCTAGTTTCATTAAAGTCGCCAAGCCATTCATTTGCTTTTATTGCTTCACTTCTTTTTCATCTTGCACTATCACCTCCCAATGTCCACCCTTATCAGGCCCCACACGGCGGATGATGCCTTTAGCTTTTAATGATTTGATTTGCTCTTCAACACCTCTACGTGTCAAAGACAATAACAAAGACAATTCTTTTATAGTAATGGTTGGATTCTCTTTGATTATACGTGTGATTTTCTCCACGGTTTTCTCCACAGTTTTCTCCACAGTTTTCTCCACAGTTTTCTCTGGTCCACTTTCTGGCCACTTCCTTGTTTTCTGGCCCTTTCCCTGGCCATCTTCTGTTTCCAGTGTACTTTTTTCCGGAATTTTCAATGTACCTTTCTCCACAGTTTCATCCTCATCTCTCAATACCGAAGTTAGTTTTACCTTGACCATAAACTCCACTTGCTTGTATTCGGGGGCAGGGTTGCCGACTTCGGCCATCTCGCGGAACATACGGTCAACACCCTCACCGAACTCTTTAACCAGTTTGTATTCTCGCATAAACTCGACTATCTTGGGATTACGCGAGAAATGCATCTGTCGGATATTGTCGATGCGCACCATGCCAGGCAAGATTCCCGGGCTTTCCACCACATAATGATTGTCGAATATTTTCACCATGATGTCTGTACCCAAGATGCTGTAGTCGCGGTGGGCAACGGCATTCACTATCAATTTAAATAATAGCCATTACCGTAATGGCGATTACAAAGATACAAAATATTTTTGATTAGTTAGTTAGGATATACATTTTTTTGCAAAAATCAATCCAATTGACAATCCAATTACAAATGGTATCCTCCAAAAATAATCAAACACAAATTATCATTAATAGTCGTGAATTCTTGATAATCTCACGTGTTTCTTTTCCACTTATCTCGTGTATCAAAAACATTTTTTTACACATGTAGTACGTGTGATACGTGTAGACTTTTGTGTATCACATGGCAATTCGTGTATAATATTCGGTATTGATTGTCATGAATGCTCCTTTCAAGAGCAATTATTTGAGGCTGCCTTATAGAACTTTTGGTACCACTCTGCAAACGATGCTAATCCCTCCCGAAGGGTTTTCTTTGGAACAAATCCAAAATCCCGCTCCAAAGCACTTGTGTCGGCGTAGGTTACCGGCACATCGCCCGCCTGCATCGGCACCAGCTGTTTGTGTGCCTCAAAATCATAGTCTTTGGGCAATAGGCCTGTTCGCAATAGCTCTTCTTGCAATATCTGGACAAAATCCAGGAGACTTTCCGGCTTGCCGCCACCGATATTGTATATGGCATACGGTGCAATGGGCAGGCCGTCGGCTCCCGTCTTGCGTTGCGGTGCCCGTTTCATCACCAGAGCAATGCCCGCCACGATGTCGTCAACATAAGTGAAATCGCGTCGGCAATTGCCATAGTTGTATATCTTGATGGTCTCGCCTCGTATCAGTTTGTCGGTAAAACTGAAGTAGGCCATGTCTGGCCGTCCCGCAGGCCCGTACACGGTAAAGAAACGCAAACCCGTTGTCGGAATGTCGTAAAGCTTGCTGTAGCAATGTGCAAAGAGTTCGTTGCTCTTCTTGGTCGCAGCATACAGGCTTACAGGATGGTCCACATTGTCCTCCGTACTGAATGGCATCTTCGTATTGCCGCCGTAAACACTGCTGCTGCTGGCATACACCAAATGCTTCACAGGATACTGTCGGCAGGCTTCAAGGATATTGTAAAAACCTATTATATTGCTTTCTATATAGGAGTCAGGATTCTCAATACTGTATCTTACCCCCGCCTGGGCGGCCAGATTCACAACAATGTCGAAGCGGTTCTCGGCAAAAAGCTTGTTCACTAAAGCCTTGTCGGCAATATTCCCTTTTACAAAAGTATATTTGCTTTCAGGGTGTTTCGCAGCACATCGGTCAATCAACCCCAACCGGTACTCCTTCAGCCTTATGTCATAGTATGCGTTCAAGGAATCCAGTCCCACAATATCGATAGGGGAGTCCTGCTCCAATAAGTTCAAAACCAAATTTGCTCCGATAAAACCGGCAGAGCCTGTAACTAATACATTCATAGCGATACAATCAAGAGTCTATTCCTACTTTGCCTCAGGTCTTTTCATCCCCCTGCTGCGTCTCCGTCATGGCTGACAATGCCGCAACGTCAACTAAAGCAATTGAAAACAATAGAACTCACTTTTTTTATTAAAATGCAAAAATACAAAAATTCTCCTTTTCAACAAATTTTATTTGTCTAATAAACACGCTGACCTCTATTTTTTAGGTCGGATGGAGTCTAAGGCGTTCTCCCAAGCCATCAGAAGGTGTACCTCTTCCAGTTTTGCCGGCCACAGGTCGAGGTCTTGGGGTAGGGTGTCGTTGCCTCGGATGAATAGGGTCTTTTTGTTGTGGTCTTTGTTAACTACCACTCGTTGGGCAGTGGTTTTGAAGAGGTCTGCCGAATCATACTTGTCAATCATCCCGATAGGAATTACCGCCACACTGTCACGGATACAAAGAGCCCAATCACGGCTGAAATAATAGAACGAATCTACACTGTTGGTGTCAATCTTGATGCATAGCAGGGTGGTGTTGTTGTATACTGGTGCGGACAGTACATCGCCTTCGAAATAAATGGTCTTGACAAGTAGGTCGAAGGCTTTTGCCGACTCACAATCTTCACGCTTGTCGTGTCGTTGCATCAGATAGAATAGCAGGCATGGCACTATTAATATTGCCACAAGCACTACCACGGTTTTGACCTTATTCTTCAAGCAGGACCTCCTTCCCGTTTAGGAGGATGCTGACCAATTTCCAGATGCCGTCGGGCTGCTTGCTGTAGCGGTATTTATATATCGTCTCTGTGGGCTTGCCGTCTTCGTCGTAGGAGGTCTGTATGCAACGGATGCGGTTGCCGTGGCAGTCATACTTGTTCTCCTGGGTATATAGCAAATACTCGTCAACGGTGTACACCTCTCTGCGCACAGGGCGTCCCTGCTTGTCGTAGCTTTGCAGGGTGCGGGTCTCCACTACGCCTACGCTGTCGTAGGTATAGGTGATAAGCACCGCCAAACGGTCGTTGGCATCCACCACCCCGTGCGACGAACTTGCCACGCGCCCATTCTCGTCATACTTCACCCCAATCTCTTGAGCTGAAAGAGAACTGATAATTGAGAGTTGAGTATAGAGAATTAAGAATATGAGTACTACCTTTTTCATGTAAAAAATAAAATCGGGTAAATTGAAATTAGAAAATTGAAACCTCGATGGGGTGGGGAAGGTGCCTCGAAAATATCAATTGTCTCCTTTCAATATTTACTTCATTAGTTTCTTGTAGCGCAGACGGTGCGGAGTGTCGTCGCCGAGACGTTTTTTCCGGTTCTCCTCGTATTCGCTGTAGCTGCCCTCGAAGAAGTAGACCTGCGAGTCGCCCTCAAAGGCCAGTATGTGGGTACAGATACGGTCGAGGAACCAACGGTCGTGGCTGATGACTACTGCGCATCCGGCAAAGTTCTCCAAGCCCTCCTCCAACGCGCGCATCGTGTTCACATCAATGTCGTTGGTGGGTTCGTCAAGCAGCAGCACGTTGGCCTCGCTCTTCAGCGTCAATGCCAAATGCAGGCGGTTGCGTTCACCACCACTCAGCACACCGGCTTTCTTGCTCTGGTCGGTACCAGTGAAGTTAAAACGCGAGATATACGCACGTGCGTTTACCAACCGACCGCCCATGCTAATCAACTCGTTGCCCTCCGACACTACATCGTACACACTCTTCTCGGGGTCAATCTGCACATGCTGCTGGTCTACATATCCAATCTTCACTGTCTCGCCCACGGTAAACGTGCCTGTATCGGGCTTCTCCAATCCCATAATCAGGCGGAAGAGCGTAGTCTTGCCGCATCCATTGGGACCGATAACGCCAACAATGCCCGCAGGTGGCAGGCTGAACGTCAGGTTCTCATACAGCAACTTGTCGCCGTAGGCCTTGCTCACGCCCTCCACTTCCAGCACTTTGTTGCCCAGTCGCGGTCCATTAGGTATGTAGATTTCCAGATTCTGCTCTTTCTCTTTCACGTCCTCGTTCATCATGCGGTCGTAAGCTGCCAAACGGGCTTTCCCTTTGGCATGTCTTGCCTTCGGGGCCATGCGCACCCATTCCAGCTCGCGTTGCAGGGTTTTGCGACGCTTGCTCTCCTGCTTTTCCTCCATGGCCAGTCGCTGTGTCTTCTGGTCAAGCCAGCTGCTGTAGTTCCCTTGCCACGGTATACCTTCGCCGCGGTCCAACTCAAGAATCCATCCTGCCACATTGTCAAGGAAATAACGGTCGTGTGTAACGGCAATGACCGTGCCCTTGTATTGGCGCAGATGTTGTTCCAGCCAGTCGATACTCTCCGCATCGAGGTGGTTGGTCGGCTCGTCCAACAGCAGGATATCCGGCTCTTGCAGCAGCAGTCGGCACAATGCCACACGTCTTCTCTCACCGCCGCTGAGATTCTTGACAGGGGTGTCCTCGTCGGGGCAGCGCAGGGCATCCATGGCTCGTTCCAATCGGCTGTCCAGGTTCCAGGCATCGTATTGCTCGAGGAGTTCGGTCAATTCGCCCTGCCGCTGGCACAGCTTGTCAAAGTCGGCATCGGGTTCGGCAAAGGCGTTGTTCACCTCTTCGTACTCCTTCAAGGCGTCCACCACAGGCTGCACAGCCTCCTGAACTACCTCTTTCACCGTCTTGCTGTCGTCCAGCTTGGGCTCCTGTTCCAGGTATCCCACGCTGTAGCCCGGTGCAAAAACCACTTCGCCTTGGTAGTCCTTGTCCACCCCGGCTATTATCTTCAGCAAGCTCGACTTGCCTGAGCCGTTCAAACCTATAATGCCTATCTTGGCACCGTAGAAGAAAGATAAATAGATGTTTTTCAATATCTGACGCGAAGGCGGTATCAACTTGCCAACGCCTACCATAGAGAAGATGATTTTCTTGTCGTCTGCCATAGGGGTAATGTGTTGATTGCTTGATTGTCTGATTGCTTGATTGCTGGAGTGTTTTTTTATTGCTTGATTGTCTGATTTTCTGATTGCATGAATGTCCGATTGCTTGATTGCTTGAGTTTTTTTAGATTGCTTGATTGCTGGAGTGTTTTTTTTATTGCTTGATTGTCTGATTGTCTGATTGTTTTGCGCGCCAGCCATTCAAACAATGACACACTCAAGCATTCAAGCAATTATTCAAAATCATACTTCGTCCTCGTCGAAACGGAGGTCTTTCACATTGATCTGTATGTCGGTCTTCCCGTTCCAATAATTTTCTTCAAGGGTGTAGCATATCGTGAAGGGGTCTCCTTTCTTGACGCGGGGGTAGCAATGACCCAACTGGAATCCGATAGCCGGAAAGGTCTTCGACCTCGAAAGCAGGGAGATGACATTTAGTTTCAAGTGGTTGGTGCCGACAATGCGCGAATAGCCAGTGTCCACAAGGCTCCGCGACATGAATACCGGCACGTTGTTTTCGGGTCCGAAAGGACTGAACTGTTTCAGTATTCGGAGGAACTTGGGCGTTATATGCTTGCCGAAATCCACCTCTGCGTCTATCTCTATCTCGGGAGACCATGTCTTGTCCTGCAAGGTTTGTGTCACCACTTCCTCGAAGCGGACTTTGAATGCCTCGAAGTTCTCCGGCTTCACCGACACACCTGCGGCGCATTTGTGTCCGCCGAAATGCTCTAACAGGTCGGCGCACTGTTCCAATGCAGTGTGTACGTCAAACTCCTTGATACTACGTGCCGACCCTGTAATCAGGTCGTCGGTCGAGCGTGTGAAAATGATGGTGGGCTTGTAGTAAGCCTCCACCAGCCTCGAAGCAACAATTCCCACTACGCCCTTGTGCCATGACTCGTCGAAGAGCACTATGCTGTGGCGGGCCTTCATCACTGGGTCGCTCTCAATGCGGCGCTTGGCCTCCTCGGTGGCGGCGCTGTCGAGATCCTTTCGTTGCGTGTTGTACTGGTTTATCTCTTCGGCAAGCATGCCTGCCTGGGCGGGGTTGTCGCTAAGCAGCAACCGTACCGAGTCGAAGGCACTGCGAATACGTCCTGCCGCATTGATTCGCGGTCCCACAAGGAAAACCAGATCGGTGGTGTTCAGTTCCTTGCGGAAATAGGAGGTATCCTCGGGATGGTTGCGCATCTCTTCTTCGGTGCGGCGTTCAATGTGGCCGTAGGTCAGTATGGCCTCTATACCCGGTCGCGGATGTGTATTGATGACCTTCAGCCCGTAGGTGGCCAACACACGGTTCTCGCCCATAATGGGTACAATATCCGACGCGATGCTCACAGCCACCAAGTCGAGGTATTTAAGCAGGTTCAGCTGCAAGGCGTCGCGCTTCTCACGACGTATGTCGTCCAGACTGTCGGGCGGGTCGCACAGGCGCACCCCTACGCGCTGTTCCTGATGGGCTTCCACAATCTTAAACCCGATGCCGCAGCCCGAAAGCTCCTTGTAGGGGTATGGGCAGTCCACCCGTTTGGGGTCGAGTACTGCCACGGCCGCCGGTATGTTCTCGCCGTCGGGCAGGTGGTGGTCGCCAATTATGAAGTCAATGCCTAGCGAGGTGGCATACGCTACCTGCTCCATGGCCTTGATGCCGCAGTCTAAGGCTATCACCAGCTTCACTCCCGTTTCATGAGCATAGTCTATGCCTTGGAACGAGATGCCGTAGCCTTCACTGTCGCGGTCGGGAATATAAAAATCGATGTTGCGGTGGAATGTACTGAGGTAAGAGTACACCAGGGCAACAGCCGAAGTGCCGTCCACGTCGTAATCCCCGTAGATGAGAATCCGCTCGCGTCGGCGAACCGCCTCGTTGATACGAGCAATAGCGCGGTCCATGTCCTTCATTAGGAAAGGATCATGCAACTGGTCCAAGCTTGGTCGGAAGAAACACCGTGCCTCTTCGAATGTGGTAACACCACGTTCAACAAGTAACGTGGCGATAATTTCATCAACGCCTAATGCTTCCGCAAGTTTTTTAACTACCTCTTTGTCATAATCTTCCCTTAATATCCAACGTTTTTCTTTCATTTTTTACTGGTTGTAAAGATACAACTTTTTTTTTACATAAAAACAATTTTAGCAAAAACATTTTGCCATTCCGCCGTCGGAAATCTCCCAACAGCAAACTTTTCAACCAGTTATATCAAATAAAATGAAAGTTAAAACCCGCTACGCCATCAGCCCCTTTTTTACAAAGTCGAAAAAACAATCTTAGACCTACCCTTGTTCCACATTAGTATGACACTTTACGAAGTTTGGATGTATTGTGGAACGAGTTGTAAAGTATTGTCGTATAATTGGATGTGGTTGGGTGATAGGTGCTGGGTAGTGTGTTTTGGCAAGGGATTAATGCACGATTTGGTACCGGCCGCCGAAGGCGATGCCTACTTGTGCCAAAAGGTTGAAGCCGGTGGGGCTGCCTTCGAGGAGGGGGAATGAGGAGTAGGAAAGTATCACCTTGCTGTGCAGCGAGACGGATTCACGTTCGGAAATGCGTTTGTCGCCAAAGAAGATGCTGTATTGGGGAAAGGAGTTCTGCCGCCAGAAGTGGAGGCGGAAGGTGAGACCCACAGCGGGTTCGAAACGGTCATAGTAAAAATGTTCGGCTTCTTTGTTGAGGGTTCCGATTGACCGCAAGCAGACGCCGGCAACAGGCGCGAGTTGAATGCGGGGGCTGTCGACGAGCATGAAGCCATAGCCGGCGTTGATGGTGATGAATCGGTAGGCATGTTTCTCGACGAAAAGGTTGGTGGGCAGAAGGGAGGAGTTGGGGCCGTATAATGCCAGGTCCTTGCGGGCATCGAGTTCGCCCAAGTAGGCCTCGAGGTTGAGGAAATGGCGTTTACATAGGATTTCGAACCCATATCCGATGGTCAAGCCCGGGGAGAAGGCCTGCCCCATGGTGCCGTAGGGGAGCGAGGCACCCAACGAGAAGTAGGAGATAAAGCCAAAGGGATGAGGGGTGTAGGAGGGGCGGTAGACGGCCGGGAGCAGAGAGAGCTCTTGGTGTACCTGCTGCTCGACGGATGCGAGATTGGTGGTGTCGCTGCCGTCGTTGGTAAGGTTGCGGAATTCAGCCACACGGGTGTTAAGTCGGTCGCTGGAGGCGTAGAGCATTTCGCGGAATTCCTCGGGGTCGTCGGTGCTGTTGAGCGAACGTTGAAGATTGCGGCGTTCCACTTCGAGCATGTCGAAAATAACTTGGTGATAGCGCAGCAGTTCGGGTGTGCGGGAGTTGGAAGTGACCCATGAGGCACCGGGTATCATGTAGGCAGTGGCGAGGTGGTAGTATGATTTTATGCCGTCGATGGTGTCGTGAACAGGTACAAAGCCCAGTTCGTACTCTAAGAGCGATTGCCCAGTTCTGTTGGATGGCAGGAGGGTGAAGTCGTCCCAGGTGAGGGGTCCTTGGTCCCAGGAACGTTTTGTGTTTTGTGCCGACACGGCTGAAGTCAGAGCCAGCAGCAGGAACAGGAGCAGGATGCGTTGTTTCATGATGGTGTTGTTAGGGCGATTTTACTTTCTTTTCAGGATATGCCAAACGTCGCGCCATGTGGTTTTCTGGCCATAGCGAAGAATGGCGGAGCGATAGACGCGGGCAGCAGCCCAGATGCAGAGGGGGAAGGTGGCGAGAAGCAGGAGCATGGAGAGCAGCACCTGCCAGGCAGGAACACCGAAGGGAATGCGGAGCAGCATGGCCACCGGCGAGGTGAAGGGAATGATGGAAAGCCATACGCTGAGGTCACCGGAGGGTTGGTTGAGCATGGAGGGCAGGAGGAGAATGGACAGCAGCAGGGGGATGGTGAGGGGCAGGGTGAATTGCTGCGAGTCGGTATCGTTGTCGACAAGCGAGCCCGCCGCCGCGAAGAGGGAGGCGTAGAGCAGATAGCCGAACACGAAGTAGAAGATGAAGAGCAGGATGATGAGGGAGTAGTTGATGTCGGAGAGCCCCTGGATGAGGTCTTGGATGCTGCGGTCAATGCCTTCGCCGGCTTCGTATTGTGCGGTCTGGTCCTGTGCAGTCTGGTATTGAGTGGTGGCTTCGGTGCCTTTGGTGGCTATTTCGGAACGGTTGCTGTTGCGGGCGGCTTGCTCGAAGAGGTCGGCGTTGGTGAGCTGAATGCCCGCCACGGCGAAGGAGGAGAGCAGTACCCACAGCGCAAACTGGGTGAGGCCTACAAGGCCGATTCCCACCACTTTGCCCATCATGAGTTGGAAGGGTTTCACACTGCACACGATGACTTCGACAATGCGGCTGGTCTTTTCTTCCATAACGCCGCGCATTACCTGAGAGCCGAACATGAATACGGCAACGAAGACCAGCATTGCCAGGATGATGCCGAGGGCAGTTTTAATCATAAGGAAACTGTCGCGGCCGGTTTCTATGTCCTGCGTGCGCAGTTTGATGTGGGTAGAGGTGAGCATGGTGTAGTCATCGGGGGTGAGGCCGTGGACGTCGAGAAGGATGCGGTTGCGGAGTATTTCCTGCAGTTGGCTGTTGACGTCGCCCTGCACGGTCATGGAGGGGGCGTCGGTGCGGTAGTAGAGGTAGGCGTCGCGTGGGAGGGTGGTTTCGCGGGCGGGGATGTAGACTATGGCGTCGAGGCTGTCGTGCTGTTCCAGCTGACGGCGGGCGTAGTCTATGCTTCCGGCCTCGTGGTAGCTGATGTCGCGCCCGGAGCGGAACTGCCCTTGGAAGAGTCCAGTGTCGTCGACCACTAAGACGTGGGCGTGTTCCAGGGGGCGGGCGGCCATGATGATGGGGATGGCGTAGACACCTGCCAGCAGAATCGGGACGACGATGGTGAGTATCCAGAATGAAGGTTTCTTGACGCGGGTGAGGTATTCGCGCTGTATGACGAGGAGTATCTTGTTCATTGTTTTACAGTGTCAATAAAAATACGGTCGAGGGCTTTGCCGGGGTTCTGGTCTTTGATGTCGGCGAGAGTGCCGCTGAGGACCACCCGGGCGTGGTTGATAAGGGCGATGTCGTCGCAGAGCTCTTCGGCAGAGGGCATGTTGTGGGTTGAGAAGATGATGGTGGTTCCTTCGGCTTTGAGGCGGAGGATTTCGCGTTTGAGGATGTCGGCATTGACAGGGTCGAAGCCGCTGAAAGGTTCGTCGAGGATGAGGAGTTGGGGGTTGTGGAGCATGGTGACGACGAATTGGACCTTTTGCTGCATGCCTTTGGAGAGTTCTTCGACGGGGCGGTTCCACCAGCTGGCAATGTCGAGACGTTCGAACCATTGGCGAAGGTGCTGCTGGGCAGTGGTCTTGTCGAGACCTTTGAGGCGGGCGAGGTAGATGGCTTGCTCGCCCACACGCATTTTTTTGTAGAGGCCGCGTTCTTCGGGGAGGTAACCGATATGCAGAACATCGTTGTCGGTCATGGGGTGACCGTCGAAGAGGATGGTGCCGCTGTTGGGGGCGATAATACGGTTGATGATGCGGATGAGCGTTGTCTTGCCGGCTCCGTTGGGACCGAGAAGACCGAAAACGGTGCCGCGGCGGACGTGCAGGGAAACATCGTCGAGGGCTTGGAACGAGCCGAAGGTTTTGGATATGTTGTTGAGAGTTAACACGGGATGTGGGATTAGGGGTTATATGGGGTCATACCTCAGCGGAGCCACGGCCACGCTTGGCGGCAGGGAGCCTGATGAGGAGGGTTTCGACAAGGAGGGAAAGGAGTGTGAGCATGATAAACCAGTGCCAGAGGGGGGTGCCTTGGCTGCGGTTGCGGATAAAGTCGGTCATGGATTTGGTGGCAGGGGGAGAGAGGGTATAGGTGGTGAGACCGACAGTGTTGAGGAGTTGTTTGATTTCGTTGCGGCTGTAGGAGGTGAGGTCGGACTCGTCACGGCTATAGTTGAAGGCAAGTCCTTCGGTCGGAGCGGGGGAGAGGAGGAAGGTGCCGGCCTGCTTGATTTCGCCGTGGGGCAGCATATACCAGCGGGAGCCGGAGTGGCGTATGTCGGGGATGAAGGGGGTGGTTTGGTTGTTGTCGGGCGCGGAGGGGGTGAGGGTGCGCGGGGTTTCGTTGTTGCGGGGTTTGGTGGAGAGTGGGATGGGCGCGGACGAAGAGAGGGAGTGGTAGGGGAGAGGATGGGGCGAGCTGAAGAGGGCCATGTTGTAGAGGGTAGGGACGAAGAGGGCTTGATGAATGAAGTCGGTGTGCTCGGGGGTGAGGGGCGAGGCAAAGAGGTAGAGACGGCCTTCGGCGTAGGGGGTGAGGGTGAGGGCAGGATGGCCGTCGACAAGTTCGATGATGGGTTGGGCGACGGTGCCTGCATTGGGGCTGAGGGAATAGAAGCCGGTGAAGGTGGGCGTTTCAAGGTCTTCGTTTCGACCTTGGAAGACACCTTGGTAGAGGGGATGGGTGAGGAGTATGGAGCGGGTGCGGACGGGACGTTTCTGCCATGAGCCAAGTTGGGGAGCCTGAAGGGAGGCGAGGAGTTGGTTGTAGGAATCGGTCTCGGCAGCGGGGGCAGGGATGACGAGGAGGGTGCCGCCGTCGGCGACGAACTGGGTGAGGGTGCGAGCCAGACCGGAGGGGATGGCATGGAGTTGGTCGAGGATGATGAGGCGGTTGTCTTCTATGCGGGCATAGTCGAGCGCGTTATAGGGCATTTGGAGGTAGCGGGTGAGGGAGTCGCCGTTGAAGAGCTTTTTGAGGAAGGGATTTTCGTCTTGGCCACTGATGACGAGGAGGGGGATGCGGGAGGTGACGGGGAGGGAGAAGAAGAGATGGTCGTCGAAGGTGACGGGGTAGTCGGTGGTTTCGACATGGCCTTGGAGAAGGCTGTCGTTTTGGATGGTGAAGGTGAGAGTGGCTGTGGCAGAGCCGTTGGCGGGGAGGTCGACGGAGGTGACGGCCTGCTGGCGGTTGCCAATGAAGAGGCGCAGGGGTTGCTTTTCGACGGGTTTGTCGGAGAGATTGCGGAGACGGGCGTCGATTTTGACAGTGGCTCCCGGGAAGTAGGCCGGGGAGTTGAAGGAGAGGCTGTCGAGGCAGATGTTGGCGAGTTGGCTGCCCCCGAGGGGGATGAGGGTGGAGAGGACGGCACTGTCGGCGGGGAGTTGGGAGAGGTCGGAGGTGGAGCGTTGGAAGTCGCTGATGAGATAGGCGTGGCGGTTGCCGGCGGTGGCAGAGAGGAGGAATTGGTTTTGGCGGGCGGCTGTTACGGAGAGGGGGGTGGTGACGGCACCGGCTTCGACAAGGTCGACGGCTTGCAGGAGCTCTTCACGGCTGAGCCAGCGGAATTGGCTGCCGTCCATATTGTTGGTAAGGAGTTGGAAGTGGGTGCCTGGGTCGTAGGCGGCGGCAATCTCACGGGCTTTTTGCTTGGCAGTTTCGATAAGGCTGCCTTCCATGCCGCCGGTTTCCATGCTGTAGGAGTTGTCGAGGTAGATGCTGACGACGGTGGCTCCGCTTTCCAAGGGGGATTGTTTGGAGGGAATGACGGGTTGGCAGAAGGCGAGGACAAGGCAGACGATGGCAAGGATGCGGGAGGCAAGGATGAGGAGTTTGCGCAGGTTGTGCTGACGACGGTTCTCGGACTGGAGTTCGTCGAGCATGTCCACGTTGCTGAAATAGACTTTGCGATAGCGGCGCAGTTGCAGCAGATGGATTATGATGGGGATGGCTATTGCCGAGAGGCCTATCAGGAAAAGGGGATGGGTTAACATGAGAGTTGAATTCGTTAATTCGTTAATTCGTTAATGTGTTAATCCTTGGAATGTGTTAATTCGTTAATGTGTTAATTCGTTAGTCCTTTGAGTCCTTTGATTTCGTTCTTTTGTTTTCTTGGGGGAGACTTTCTTGTTTTTGCTGGCACTTTGACTCATTCGATTTGAAGTATTTGCAGAGGGTGGTTAGGCCGCATTGGGGGCAGTGGGGTTTGCGGGCTTGGCAGACGTAGCGGCCGTGGAGGATGAGCCAGTGGTGGGCGATGGCGAGTTTGTCTTCAGGGATGTGCTTGACGAGTTCGCGCTCGGTTTGGAGAGGGGATTTGCTGTTGTTGGTGAGCCCGATGCGGTTGGCGACACGGAAGACGTGGGTGTCGACGGCAAGGGCGGGTTTGTTGAAGACTACGGAGGCGATGACGTTGGCGGTTTTGCGTCCTACGCCAGGGAGTTGCTGCAGTTGGTCGATGTCGGAGGGAACGTTGCCTCCGAATTGCTCGACGAGGGTGCGGGCCATGGCGGCGAGGTGCTTGCTTTTGTTGTGGGGATAGGAAATGGAGTGGATGTAGGCAAAGAGGTCGTCGGGGGTGGCTTGAGCCATGGATTGGGGGTCGGGGTAGGCTTGGAAGAGTGCGGGGGTGGTCATGTTGACACGTTTGTCGGTGCATTGGGCAGAGAGAATGACCGCTACAAGGAGTTGGAAGGGGTCTTTGTAGTGCAACTCGGTTTGAGCGGAGGGCATGGCTTCTTCGAACCAGGCTATAGTTTGTTGGTATCGTTCTTTTTGTGTCACGTCAAAAGGATGCGGGGGTTATTGGTTGGAGGGTATGCGGAGGTCGACAACGATGGGACAGTGGTCGGAGATGGGGGTTGAGATGCGCTTGTAGGAAAGGGCTTCGATGTCGGGGGTGTGGAGTATATAGTCGATGCGGAAGGCGGGGTAGGGACCGTGGTAGGTGGTGCCGAAACCGCGTCCTTGTTCAATGTAGGGGTCGCAGAGTAGTGTGGTGGCTTGCTGGTAGATGTAGGAGGCCGGAGTGTCGTTGAAATCGCCAGTGAGGATAAATGGGGTAGTGGTTTGCTGGATAAGGGGGAGGAGTTCCTCTTTCCATTCCTGTTCATGGCAGCGGGTGGTCTCGGTGAATTTTTTTAGCAGGCGATGGGTGGTGCTGTCGGTTTTGGCGTGGGAGAGGTTCTCGAAGCTTTCGAAGTCGTTGGAGTCGAGTTGGTAGGAGTCGAGGTGGACACCACAGATGCGCACGGGGGTGCCATGCATGTCGATGTCGGCGTAGAATTTGGACTTGGTGTCCATGGGGTCTTTATTGACGATGGGATAGCGGGAGAAGAGGATGCATTGGGAGATTGTTTCTTTGTGGATTCCATAGCGATAAGAGTAGCCGCGGTTGGCAAGGCTGTCGGCGAGCTTGACATGGCGTGAGGTGTAGAACTCTTGCAGGCAGATGACGTCGGGGTCTTCCTCGTTGAGGAGGGCGAGGAAAGAGAGGGCGTTGGTGTCGCGAGGGGTAGGGTTGTCGTAGTCGCGTCCGGTGAAGCTGTGGCAGTTGAAAGTCATGATGCGGAGAACATCGTCACCAGGGGTTTTCTCGATGTTGCCGCCGATTTGAAAGAAGAGAGGGATGAAGGAGAGCCGTGCGACGATGGCGGCGACGGAGATGAGAAATTCCCAGCGCGAGAGACAGAGCCAGATGATGATAAAGACGATATTGGCAAGCAGGAAGATGACGTAGGCGTAGCTGAGGATGGAAATGGCGACACATCGGGAGGGTTCGATAGAGCCTGCGAGGGTGGAAAGGATAAGTGCGGCCGCAGCAAAAAGGTTGATTATTAACAGGATGATGCGAAAGAATTTCTTCATGGACTG
Organism: uncultured Bacteroidales bacterium; assembly: GCA_900317955.1. Taxonomy (GTDB): domain Bacteria; phylum Bacteroidota; class Bacteroidia; order Bacteroidales; family P3; genus Colimorpha. Next base: position 45,822 of record ONIP01000024.1, on the reverse strand, counting down.
GGGTGAGTTGAAAATGCAAAGATACGAAGAAAACGGCAAAAATTGACATTTTTTTAACGGTAATTTTGGGAGCGGGAAGAGTTTCTTGCTGAGAAATGGCGGGGAGTGGTTTTTTTTTAGTATTTTTGCAGTATGAAAAAATATGGTTTGATAGGGAAAAAACTGGGCCATTCGTGGTCGGCAAAATGGTTTGGGGAGAAGTTTGAAAGAGAGGGAATCGCCGATGCGGAGTATAGACTGTATGAGTTGGACGGGGTAGCCGATTTGCGGACATGGGCAGAGCGGAACGGCCTGAAGGGGTTTAATGTGACTATCCCCTACAAGGAGGCGGTTTTGGAATGGATGGACGAGCTTGACGAGACGGCGCGGGGAGTGGGAGCGGTGAATTGTGTGGACTGCCGAGGGGGAAGGTTGAAGGGATATAACACGGATTCGCCTGCCTTTGCCGAGACTTTGAGGCCGTTGCTGCAGCCGTGGCACAAGGCGGCGTTGGTGCTGGGGACAGGCGGGGCAGCCAAGGCAGTGGCGTTTGCATTGAAAGGGTTGGGGATAGAATATAAGTTTGTGTCGCGGAAGCCGGTAGGAGAGGCGGTGGGTTATGATGAGGCGATGGAGTTGGCTGCGACGCATTTGTTGATAGTGAACGCGACACCTGTAGGGATGTATCCTGCGACGGAGGCGTCGCCTTGGCCGGAACCACAGCGAATAGGGGAGCAGCATTTTTGCTATGACTTGATATACAACCCACAGGAGACGTTGTTTTTGCGTCAGGCAAAGCAGGCGGGAGCCACGGTGTGCGGAGGATTGAAGATGTTGCAAAGACAGGCAGAACTGAGTTGGATGGTGTGGAACCGGGCGACAGAGGGAGAGTGAATTTGCAATGGGGGAAAGAGGTTATGTGCTGATTCATTTTTTTTTTGTAACTTTGCAGTTCCAATATTCATAAGAGGTGGAAAGTTATACATGTAGCATACAGGAGTTTAGGGAGATAATGAATGGGCTGGCGGGTAATGAGCTGGCCTTAAAACTCTTTCCTGAACTGACGGCCGAGGCGCTGAAGGAGCGTTTCGCGGCTTATGACAGTATACGCACCTTTCAGGGAGATGTGATGTACCGCGGATGCCGTTTTATGATGGCGCAAACGATGGAGACTTTCACATGCTCGGGACAAGAATATCTTGATGGGAAGCCCTGTCTTTTCATTTCAAACCACCGGGATATAGTGGTTGACAGCATGATGTTGCAGTACCAATTGATAACGTTGGGGCTGGATACCACGTATCTGGTTGTTGGGTCAAACCTGTATGAGATGCCGTTGATGGCACAGCTGGCCAAGGTTAACAAGATGATAGGCATAGCCCGCGGCGGTGGACGTAAGGCATACTACCGTAGTTTGATGGAACTTTCGACGGTGTTGCGGCAGATTGTGGTGAGCGAGGGACATAGTGCCTGGATAGCCCAGCGCAACGGACGCACCAAGGACGGCTGCGACCAGACGGATCCGGCATTGGTGAAGATGATAGCCGCCACGGGGGACGACCCGGTGAAGGGATTGGTTTCGATGAATATTGTACCGCTCAGTATCTCGTATGAGTGGGAACCCTGTGCAGCGCAGAAGGCACGTGAGGTGTGTCTGCGCCGGAAGGGGCCTTATGAGAAAGTGCCCGGCGAGGACACCCAGAGCATAATTAATGGCATAATGGATTTTAAAGGCAAGGTGCACCTGAGTGTTTGCAAGCCCCTTGAACCGTCGGAGATAGAGGCTACCAATGGGGTGCCTGCTGCGGTGGCGGCATTGATAGACAGCCGCATAGCGGAAGGGTACCGTCTGTTTGACACCAACAGGATGGCAGCGGCGTTGCTGAAAGGAGAGCCTCTGCCCGAAAGCCAGGAGTCGGAGCGGTTTGTGAAATACTTGGATGAGGCCTGCGAGAAATACCCGTTGGGACCGGAATACAGGCAGACATTGCTGGATATATATGCCAATCCAATTTTGAAAAATGTAAACTATCACACAAGTCAAAGATAATATAACGCCATGATAGATAAACTTGAAGCGATCTATGCCCGATACAGGGAGATAGAAGAACAGATGAACGACCCGCAGGTGACGGCGGATATGAAACGCTATGTGAAACTGAGTAAGGACTATAAAGACCTTCAGCCAGTAGTGCAGGCGTATCATGACTACAAGTCGTTGCTTGATACGATTGCAGAGTGTAAAGAGTTGTTGAGTACCGAAAAGGACGAAGAGTTGCGCGAGATGGCCAAAGCGGAGCTTTCGGAGAGTACGGAGAAACGCGACAAGATGGAAGAGGAAATCCGTATTATGCTGATACCGGCCGATCCCACCGACAGCAAGAACGCCGTGGTGGAGATACGTGGCGGCACGGGCGGCGACGAGGCCTGCATTTTTGCGGGCGACCTGTTCAGGATGTATACCCGTTTCTGCGAGAAGAAGCATTGGAAGATTGAGGTTGTCGATTTCAACGAAGGTCCTTCGGGTGGATATAAGGATATTACCTTCAACGTTACAGGCGAGAAGGTGTACGGTTTGTTGAAGTATGAGAGCGGAGTGCACAGAGTGCAGCGCGTGCCGGCTACCGAGACGCAAGGTCGGGTTCACACCTCGGCAGCAGGCGTTGTTGTGCTGCCTGAAGCCGAAGAGCTTGATGTGGAACTGAATATGTCGGACGTGAAAAAAGAGACCTTCTGTGCTTCGGGTCCTGGAGGACAGTGCGTGAACACGACTTATTCCGCCGTGCGATTGACCCATATACCTACGGGAATTGTGGTTTCGATGCAGGATCAGAAGTCGCAGATCAAGAATATGGAAAAGGCTATATCGATACTGCGTACACGATTATATGAGCGTGAATATAACAAGTATATGGAAGAGTTGTCGAGTAAGCGCAAGACGATGGTTGCCACGGGAGACCGCAGCGAGAAGGTTCGCACGTACAACTATCCGCAAAGCCGCGTTACAGACCACAGAATAGGATATACCATGTACAACCTGCCTGCCTTTATGGACGGAGACATCGAGGATTTGATTGACGCCCTCCAGCTGGCAGAAAACGCCGAGAAACTGAAAGAAAGCGTAGGTTGATGGGTTGAATGGATTCATTGCCTATGTGAAGACTAACGTTCAGTGAACGTTAGTCGATAGCGAAGCGGAGAAGTCAACGCTTGCCGTTGACAGGCTGCAAAGCCTTCTTCAAAAGTCCCTCACTTTTGAAGTGTGAAAAGTTGAGGTCTTTTGAATTCGTGAATTCGCTTAGTCGTTTAATAGTTCAGTCGCTTAATAGTTTAATAGTTTAATCGCTTAATAGCTTAATAGCTTAATCGGGAGACAAGGACTAACGAATTAACACATTAACACATTCACACATTCAAAAAAAACACATTAACACATTCAAAAACACATATCGTTGAAACGTTTGATACTCATAATGCTTGCGGCAATAGTGCTGCTGCTGCCGACCAAAGTTTCGGTGGCGGGAGAAATGCCGTCCTGCATTTTGGAGAGTGTCGACCATAACAATGACCGTCCGCATTGGAAAGATCTGGGTATGGATCATATCCTGGCAGTCGGCGGGCAGTCGAACATTACCCCTCCGTCACCTGTACGTCTTGCCAGCCAGGGACGCAGGCTTGTTGGCGGAAACAGCCACTCGACAGGAGTCAGTCCCGAAGCGGTATTGCACGAAGGCAAGTGTTTCCGCAATGTGCAGTGTGCAGAACGGTTTCCTGTCTCTTGGACAAAGGGGTACTTATACGTTATTCAGTGCCTTAGACTCTGATTTATTCCATCTCCATGTTTTTGGCTGTGGCATTCCTGCTGCGGCTGAGTTATTATTGTAGTCGTGGAAACACCACGGTAGTTTTTTTTCGCTGTGGTTGACAATATGACTGATTGCTTGATTGTCTGATTGCTTTATTGTTTAAGTAAATCTGATTGCCTGATTGTCTGATTGCCTGATTGATTGAGTAAATCTGATTGCGCCAGCCACTCAAGCATTAACACAATCAAACATTCAAGCAATAACTCAAGCATATTTCGGGGACATTTCACCTCCCCTGATTGCACTTCGTTTGTCAGCGGTTGTTGAGATTCTACCTCTCCGGGGTTGTTTGAAAAATCAGTCCTATGTTATAGCAGAGCGAAGTATCATATAATGGAATTGAAATGGAATATATTAGAAAACATATTTATACCCGGCCGGAGATACGCCGCACGTTGTTGCCGCTCTGGTCGGCTTGGGTGCTGACAGCAGTCGGCATTGTATGCGGTGCGGCAATTTTTATGAATAAAGGCATTTCCGAAGGGGCTTCCTCCCTGTTGATTGACGGAGTCATAGTTGGTGCCTGCAGTCTTTTGACGGTACTCTGCTACTGGGCTTTTGGCGACAGCCGTCGCCCCTACAGCAAAGAACTGCATGCTGTGTTGGAACCCACTTACGCCTATTATCCCTTCACGGCGGAGAAACAGTTGGTGGCGGCATTGGAGGCCAATGACGAGGTGGCACTTGAGTCCGTCAAGCGTCAGCCGCGTCCCGAACTGGCACTGGTGCGTTACAGCGACCGCAACGAGAGAGTCTATTATTCACAACTCACACGCATAGAGGGGAAGCGTTACATCCCCCTCACTGAAATATTCGTAAACAAAATAAAATAGCACAAAAATGAAAACAATTGAACAATATATTGAAACAGAACTGTCGGGCAAAATAGCCCGGAAAAGAAACACACCGTTGCTTGCCTTATTGGTATTGGCCGTTGGAGTCGGCCTGTTGGTACTGTTAGGCAGGGTGAAGATGAGCGACACACTGTCGGCAACCTGCTTGACCGTTGGATTGATTGCCACGGTTGTTGGACTTGTTCTCACAGCCATGAACCTTTCGGGAGCCATGACCCACTTCGTATACCTGCCCACCCATAGCCGTATGTGTGAAAAGAAAGTGTACCTTAATATTGACGACTACAGAGACATTGTCGAGGCCATCAACAATGACGAACTCCGGAAGCTGGCCTGCATGCATCCTGTTGTCAGTTCCAACACTGCGGTGAGGTTGCTTGCCAGTCGCGATGGGGAATGTGTACTTGTTCAGGCAGTCCGTGACCAGAATGGCCACATCGAGACCGAGACCGGAGTGCGAGTTATCACCGGACCCATGGCAGCAGAGTTGCTTCACATGACAAAATAATGTGTTATGCAGATTGAGTTCTTTTTCCTCGTAATCTCTCTGTTCTTCATTGTAAACATTCTTGTCGGCAAAGCGGGTAGCCGTTACTGTATGCCCGCGTTGCTGCTTTTCCTTGGAATGGGAAAGCTTTTTGGCAGTGACGGGTTGGAATTGGTACAGTTTGAGAACATAAAGTATGCGCACATAGTTGGGACGACTGCGTTGAGTGCCATTCTCTTTTCAGGTGGTCTCGGCACCAACATTTCCGACATCCGTCCCGTAATCGGTTCTGGCATAATGCTTGCCACACCCGGAGTGTTGCTGACAGCTGTTGGTACAGGCCTCATCCTCTATCTGCTTACTGGTCATCGACAGGGCGTGTTTCTTGGTGTGATGGGATGTCTGCTGCTGGCTTCGACCATGAGCAGTACTGGCTCAGCTTCGGTACTCTCCATTTTGCGAGGGAAAGGACTCAATCTCAAACACAACCTTCGTCCCACTTTGGAATTGGAGAGTGGCTCCAATGACCCTATGGCTTACGTATTGACTACCACATTTATATCCCTTGTATTGCAAGGAGGCAGTCCGGACTATGGCGGTGCGGTGTTGAAGCTTGTAGTGCAATTGGTGGTAGGTGTGCTGTCTGGTTTCGCTATGGGGAAGGGTATGGTGTGGCTTGTTAACAAGATTAATATCGACAATGTTGCACAATATCCCATTTGGGTGCTTACAGGTGTCTTTTGAATTCGTTTATTCGCTTAATAGTTTAATCGCTTAATCGGGAGTCTAAGACTAACGCATTCACACATTCCATTACCCTGTTATTGACGATGTGGCAACCAGTGGCTCCACTATCAACGAAAAACCCCGTACCTTGCGCATCTTCAATGAGAACAATGACATTACCATCTTCAGCTTGACAGGTCGCAAAGACCTGATGGCCGACGCAAACTAAGTTATTGTATAGCGGCGACGGTGAAGGCAATCTGGATGCGGTGGCTCTCTTTCTCCTTGGGGTATTTGAGTTCGGTCATGACGGGTAGGACTATTGAGAAGCGTTGTCCTTCGCCGATAGTGATATGCTCCTCGTCATAAGGCTCGTAGAACATATTGTCGCGAATGGAGTATAGCATGTAATTGTTGGTGCCTGGGATTCTTATCTCGACCATATCGTCGCTGCCGACGGTCTGTACATGCAGAAAGACGGGCTTTCCACCTCCGTATGACAAGTCGCCACGCTGCAAGGTGATGCTTTTTCCCATCGGGACGGAATCTTCAAGAATAATAAAGGTGTTCTTTACATAGTTTCCGTCGGCATCGAGCAGGTTCTCTGATTCTACTTGGGTTCCCTCCACGTTGCCATAATTACCAGTTGCTGTCACCTGTATTGTGCTGTCGTGGTCGGCGGTGAAATTAACCGTGTAGTCGATGGTGTATTCAAGTTTGTCGTTATTGTCCCAGTCGAAAGAGTCAAACTTGTCTTCCAAGGGATTCTGCTTACAGCCAGCCAGTGCTAATAATGAGGCTAACGTAATAAGAATGATTCTGTTTTTCATCGAGCTGTTTTATTGAATGACGATGCAAAGATACTCCTTTTTTCGCTAACGTTGACAATCGTATCTCAGACACAAAGAAACTCCACACAGCCAATGGCCGTATGGAGGTGTTCTCAACAAGAAAAAAACAAATAACTAGGCTATTAGTATGCGGCGCCTTGGCGGCCTTTGCTTTCATTCTTCTTTTTGGGCAATTTGACAAAATACCATATAACAATCCAAAAGATGATTATGCAAATGAAAGCAACGAGGTATGTAGTATCGGAAAGCAGCCCTCTTTTCGAGAAGTTCACGATGCCATGAAATGCCGAGCATAAAAGAAGCGAATGGGTGTCGGTTGCGATTTTTCCTATTCCCCATGTGGCGAAAAGCAGGAGTACGAGAAAAGGCATTATGTTTCGCTGCTCCATGTCCAAATGCCATAGGAACCACATGCCCGTAATGATAAGGATATACTGCCACACGGGTAGTCTTCTAAGTTCGTATTGGAGGAATCCTCGCCAGCCGTATTCCTCCAATAGGCCATAAGCAAATGCCAATAGGCATAATACTCCCATTTTCAGCCCTCCGACAATACCGAACGCGATGCAGGGAATCGCTATGGTCACAATTGATTTCCAAACAGACTTGCCGGTGATGGTATATTCTGTTTTGCGTTTGAAAACCGCCATTGCAACAAGTGCTCCGATGGCTGGTCCTAAACCAGTGGCAAGCTGGAAAGCGTAGGTTTCCCTAATGGTTGGATAGCTCTTGCCAATAACCAGTGTTATCAGGCGCAGGGATATGGCTATCACGTAGAACGTGGCTATTGCGCCGAAGTGTATCTCTTTATACGTTGTTTTCATCGTTCAATTTGGGATTTTAATATGCGGCACCTTGTCGGCCTTTGCTTTCGAGTTCCATCTTGCCGATGCGCCAGGTGAGGCCGAGGCTAACGAAGCGGCTGTTGTAGCTCCAGCGATAGTCTTCGGTGTAGTAGGGGTTGGTGGAGACGGTGTGCGTGTTGGACGACTTGAAAAAGTCGTTGACCTTGAAGTAGAGCGAGAGATGGCGGTCGAAGAGGTCGGTGCTGAGGCCGAAGTCGACGTTAAAGTACGGTTCATTACGGCTCAGCAACTCTATCTGCTGACCGAAGAACTTGCCGTTAACGAACACATCCACTTTGCCCCACAATTTTGCATTCATATTGAGTCGCACAATGTGGCTCCATATTTCGTCCTCCACCCACTTGCCGGGACGCACCTGCATACGGTACCAGACTTCGGTGAGGTTCATTTCGGCACCGCTCATGCGCACGTTGCCTGCATTGACGGCGGTGTCCATCTGCACAACTCGTCCGAAGAAAGGACTATAGGACACATCGCTGACGTTGTCGATATTGCCAGTGCTAAGGTTAAGGTAGCCTTCAACCCCGATGGAACCCCAGTCGGTGTAGTGCGTCCAACCCGCCTCGGCCTTGTGGGTGTAGGCCATACGCAGGTCGGGGTTGCCGACGGTATAGCTGTCGTCGGCATAGATGATGAATGGGCTGAGTTTGGCAATGTCGGGTGTGTCGAAACGGCGCGTGTAGCTCAGGGTGAAGTTGTGGTTCTTCTCGGTGGAGTAGCTGGCGTGGATGGAAGGGACTAGGCCGAAATAGTACTTGTCGAAGTCGCACGACGCGATGTTGTGTTTGCGTTGCAGCCACTGGTTCTCGCCACGCAAGCCGCCTTTGAGGGTCAGCCGACCAATCTTCTGCTGGACGGTGATATAGAAAGTCAGGTCGGTCTCGCGGTCGTTAAAGATGTAGCTGCGCAGGGAATCGCGCTGGTAGATGCCATTAGCAAGCGTGTCGAGGTGATGGGTTCTGTTCTGCGGCTTATAATGAAAATATGGGTGAGTGTAGTCGACGTAAAGGTCGTTTCTACTTCCCCACTGGTCAAGATTGCTATGACGAGTGAAGTCCAATGCTGGGAAGTTGGCATATTGACGTTGCCGGATGCGGTCGTTGAGCCCGCTGGTCAGGCCACCGTTCCAGTTGAACTCAATCTCGCGCCCTGCGGTGTCGAATTTGTGCTGATAGTAGGCACCCACGTTGCCGCTGATGTAATGCTGATGCGCTTCCACATTGGAGCGGTAGCTGTAGTCGCCGGGATGGCTGATGTACTCTATTCGGCTCACGTCAAAGTCCACATCCATATTAAAGAACGAGGGATAGAACCACGCCCACGCCGAGAAGGTGTTTCGGTCGTCGAAATGGTAGTCAAGTTTGCCTCCAATGTTGTAGTTTCTTGACCGTTGCAACTCGTTGCCGGTGTAGTCATTTGTTGAGGAAAGCAGGCTGTCGTCGGTCAGCAGTCGCGAGTGCTGCTCGCTGGTTACCTTGTAGTCGTTAAAATAGGCACTGCCGTAGAGGTTGAGACTTAGTTTGTCGTTGTTATAGACATAACTCACCCACGGCGAGAAACGGGGACCGGTACTGGCTTTGAAGCCAACGGACAGTAGCTGGTTGAGTGGATTGCGACCATCGGTGACGATATTTATGATGCTGCCACTGGTACCATAACGCGCCGAGGGGTTGCTCAGCACCTCGATGCGCTTGATGCTTGAGGCTGGGAGCGTCTTGATGTATTGCTTAAGTGCTTCGCCATCCATATTCGAAGGGCGGTTGTTGATCCATACCTCCACTGCGGACTTGCCGCGGTAGGTGATGTTGCCCTCGGCATCCACCTCCACGCCCGGTGCGTTCTGGAGGGCGTCGCTGGCTGTGCCTGTCTGCACGCTGGGGTCGTCTTCCACGTGATAGAATGTCTTCTCGCCGTCAGCGGAATAGAGCGGCCGCTGGGCGGTGACGCTTACGGCCTGCAAGTTTGTGGTGCTATGGAATAGGCTGATTGTACCCAATGCCGTGTCGGGCGGCAGGCTGATTTGCTGCCAATAGGGTTCATAGCCAATGGAAGAGATACGAAGCAGATATTTGCCCGTGTCCACAGGGCTGAAACGGAATAGACCCGAGGCATCGGTTGTGGTTCCTTGAACAAAGGTGCTGTCCTGTTGTCGTAGCAGTACGCAGTTGGTGTAGGGAAGTGCCTCGCCAGAAGTGGCATCTTGCAGTGTTCCTCTGGTAGTCAGTTGTTGGGCTTTTGCCCCACCGATGGCACATGCCATCAGAATAGTCATCAGAATCGTTTTTTTCGTCATTGTTTATCATGTTTTGATTTATTCAATAAACGCCTAAGTCGGCAAAATACTACAGCCTTACAGGAAGGCATTATTTCCGAATTGGCGTTGCAAAAGTACTAACACCTTTACAATCAACCCCTACACGAAAGGGTAATAAGATAATGCCAGATGAAAAACTACCCGAAAGGGTAGGGGTTTATGCAGAATAAATGTGTTCAACAACACAATATTTTGCTTTCTTTGACGTTTCTAAAACTGAAAAAAAAGATAATCATGGAAAATGTAGTATCTCCGAATATTGGCAATTCCGGCAAGGTTTCCGCCGCTGATGCGCTTTGGTCGCTGATTGCCGGACAACCCAAAAGCACCCGCCGTGCTTTGACCGAAAGACTATTGTCCGAAGATATAGAATTGGCTGAACAACTGGTGCTGAAAGCAAGTGTTGAGCGTGGCTGGCAGCAGGTGAAAACCATGGAGGCTGACGACAGCGCGAAAGGCACACTTCAAGATTTGATTGACGAGTTGAAAAAGGTTTGAACCATGCCGAAGGTCGAAATTATTCCTTCTGATGAGTTTCGCCGTCAGGCCAAACGTCTGTTGAACACACACAAAACACTGCTTGACGATTTGGCAGAGTTGCAACGCCTTTTGCTTAATGACCCTTGCATGGGTACCGACTTAGGCGGAGGCAAACATAAGATTAGACTGAAAATTGCCGCCAAACACAAAGGCAAGAGCAGCGGATATCGCGTCATCACCTACCATGTGGTGAAAACAGCGGATTCTGTTCAAGTTTACCTTGTCACCATGTATGACAAAGCCGAGTATGCGTCGGTTTCTGACCGTTATGTTGACCAAATTATACGTGGCCTTGAATGAACATGACGCAAATTAACGACTTTTTTATAGACAAAAACCGCGTGGACGGCATTACCGAGGAGGATTATGAGCGTGTACAGCCCAAGATTGAGGCCGTGGCTGCCGCCGCAAGGACAACCACCAACAGCATCTACATTATTGATTACCACAAGCGCAACTTTCTTTACTCATCGGAGAACCCGATGCTCGCTCCTGTGGGTCTGAAGGATATGGGTTATGCTCTCTATCTCAACTATGTGCCAAAGGAGGAACAGGCTATGTTGCTCGAAATCAACCGTGCGGGTTTTGAGGAGTTCTCGCGGATAGACTTGGCAAACAAGATGGAGTTTGTTATCAGTTTCGACTTCCACTTTGTTCAAAATGGCCGCAGCCGTATGGTCAACCACCGCCTTACGCCGCTGGCACTCAACCCCCAGGGGCAGCTATGGCTTGCCCTCGCCTCCTTCTCGCTTTCGCCACGCAAGCATTTCGGCAATGTGAGGATGTGGCGCGTGACGGAAAGTGGAAATGGCATCGTGGGCAACCGCGATGTGCGCGAGTACTCATTAGTTGATGGGAAGTGGCACGACAGCACACCCATCGTCCTTACCGAAACAGAACAGCAATTGCTGATGATGTCGGCACAAGGCTACACCACCGAGGAGATTGCCAGCCGCCTTTTCCGCACAGCCGACACGATGAAATACCACCGCAAGAAACTCTTCCGCAAGCTCGGCGTGGAGAGCATCAGCGAAGCCCTTGCCACCGTGATGAGCAGCAATGTGATATAATAGTTGCTGTTGAAAACAATAGTCTTATAGAAGTCCTTGTTGCGTTTTTCCTGTTCAATGTTTGAATCCTGTTTCCGCGTCGGAGGGAGTTGGATTTTGTTACGTAAGGCTTCAGGTTGTCATTACTTGGGGTTTGTTAATAATTTCTCCCCATGTTGTGATTTGAATTCTTACCGCGTCTAATAGGGCGTAATAAAACTGAACTGCAATCGTTTTTAAACACGACATGGAATTGGACGAAAAGAGTTTTAAGGAACTGATACACCGACAGCGGGACTTGATTTGGCGGGTGTGCAGTGGTTACAGGCTGAGTGCAGCGTGGACGACGGAAGATGCTTTCCACGAGGTGTTGTGCGAACTTTGGCGGGGGTACGGGAGCTTTGATGGGCGCAGCTCGGAGAGTACATGGGTATACCGCGTGGCCGTGAACACGATGAACTCGCTGATGCGGAAGAAAAGCAACAAGCCGATGCAGCCACCGCCTGAGGGGTACAATCCCGGCTATTGCGACGGCGATTACCGTGACCTTGTGGATATGATTGAAGCCGTACCTGAACCCGACCGCACTATTATTAAGGCTCACGCCCAAGGCTACGGCTATGCGGAGATAGCCAAGATTACGGGATTGAGTGTTGCCTCCCCGATTGATTCCGATAGTTTGATTAACCAGTCCCTTGGTTTAGTCAAACAATCAGACGATACCGCTGCCACTACCAAGATCAGTTCCACATCGCGTAGCATATCTATGGTGGGTACCTCTGATGATACTGCTGGAATCGTCGAATTGATGAGGATGATTGTGCCCACTGGGGTCAGTTTCGACAGCGCGATTGCTGTGACCAAGACCACCGTCTATTGCAATGGAGAACTTGTCGACGAGAGAACCAATGTAAAGACCGACGACCAGCTTGACAGTCTGCGGCTCCAACTTCTAAAGAAGGATATGGTGAAGGATGCCGCAAAGCATGTCGGCACAGACCACATCATGGTAGCCAACGACGATGAGAGGACCATCTGCCTCTGCTTCTACTCCTCGGACAAAGACCTTCTCAGTCTGGTGATGCTCGCCACCAACCTTGTTGGGCAAATGACAAGTACACGTTGATGGAGGAAGGTTTGAGGGATTGTTCATTCGTTGATATGAGAATATATTAAACGATTCTTATTATATCAACATCTCCACATTTAAACTTTCAACTCTGAATTCAATCTTTTGAATAGCAATAAAAAAGCGGGGCCGTGGTGTGGCTCCGCTTTATGTTTGGTGTGAAGCAGTTGACTACTCTTCCTCGTTGGCGGCTTCCTCGTAGGCTTTGAGGAGGGCTTGCTGTACGTCGGTGGGGACGAGTTCGTAGCTGCTGAATGTCATGGTGAAGGTACCGCGACCGGAGGTGAGCGAACTTAGGGCGGTGCAGTAGCGGTTCATCTCGGCGAGAGGGGCCTTGGCGCGAAGGGTGGTGTATTTGCCTTCGGCATCCATGCCCATAACGATGGCACGACGGCCTTGGAGGTCGGTCATGACGCCACCCTGGGCTTCGGTGGGAACGGTAACGGCGATGTCGTAGATGGGTTCCTTGATCTTAGGACCAGCGAGTTTGAAGGCTTCGCGGAAGGCAGTACGGCCTGCGATTTTGAAAGCGGTTTCGTTGGAGTCGACGGGGTGCATTTTACCGTCGTAGATGTTGACGACGATGTCGCGGGCGTAGGAACCGGTGAGGGGACCCTGCTCCATTTTCTCCATGATGCCTTTGAGGATGGCGGGCATGAAGCGGGCGTCGATGGCACCGCCGACGATGCAGTTGTTGAAGACGAGTTTTCCGCCCCAGTCGAGGGTGTATTCCTGAGTGTCGCGGATGGGGTATTTAGTCTGGTTGGGCATGCCGTCGTAGTAGGGCTCGATGAGCATGTGGACTTCGCCAAACTGACCGGAACCGCCGGACTGTTTCTTGTGACGGTACATGGCTTCGGCGCTCTTGGTGATGGTCTCGCGGTAGGGGACGTTGGGAGCGGTGAAGTTGACAGCGAGTTTGTATTGGTTTTCGAAGTACCATTTGATGGTGTTGAGGTGGAGTTCGCCTTGGCAGCCGAGGATTACCTGGCGGAGTTCGCGGCTGTTTTCGAGGGAGAGGCTGCGGTCGTAGGTGCAGAGGTCTTTGAGGGCGGCACCGACTTTTTCGTCGTCGTTATTGTTGGCGGCTTTAACAGCAACGGTATAGATGGGGGTGGGGAATTCGATTTCGGTGACGGCGTCGTCGGTGTTCTTGGGAGAGGTGAGGGTGTGGTTGATTTTTACGTCTTTGAGTTTGATGGTGCAGATGATGTCGCCGGCGCAGGCTTTTTCGATGCGTTGACGGTCTTTGCCGCTGCAGATGAGTACTTGGCTGACGCGTTCTTTGCTCTGGTTGCAGGCGTTGATGACGTCTTGGGCTTCGGCGAGTTCGCCGTCGTAGATGCGGAGATAGGTGATTTCGCCGAGGTTTTTATCTTTGGCGCTCTTGAAAGCGAAGGCGACGGTGGGGTTGGCGGAGTTGCATTTGAGTTCTTTGCCGGCTTTGGTCTTTTTGGGGTCGGCAACTTCGCAGGGAGCAGGGACGTTCTGGCAGATGAATTCAAGGAGACGGTTTACACCGAAGTTTTCTTTTGCGGAGGTGCAAAGGATGGGGAAGAGGTCGCGTTTGTCGATGGCGAGCTTGAGGGCTTTGGTGAGTTCTTCGGCGGTGAGGTCACCGTTTTCGAAGTATTTTTCCATGAGTTCGTCGTCGGCAGCGGCGGCTTCTTCGACGAGAGCCATGCGCATTTCTTCAGCTTTGTCGGCGAATTCGGCGGGGATGTCGGCCTCGGAGTATTTGCCGTCGGTGAAGGTGTACATTTTGTTGGCAACGATGTCGACTACCTGGTTGAATCCCAGACCGGGGTTGGTGGGGAACTGGAGGACGGTGCACTTGGAGCCGAAGAAGTCTTTGAGTTGGTTGACGCTGTCGTCGAAATTGGCTTTTTCGGCGTCGAGGTGGTTGACGACGAAGAGCATGGGGGTGTCGAGTTTTGCGGCGTAGCGGTTGGCGATTTCGGTGCCGACTTCGACACCGCTTTGGGCGTTGACCACGACAACGGCAGCTTCGACTACGTTGAGAGCGGCGTCGAGTTCGCCCTGGTAGTCGGCGAAGCCGGGGACATCGAGGATGTTGATTTTCTTGCCACCGAATTCGGTGAACATGAGGGAGGTTTCGACGCTGTATTTGCGGTCGAGTTCGATGTCGCGATAGTCGCTGATGGTGTTTTTGTTGTCTACACTGCCACGACGGTTGATGAGGCCGCCGCAGAAGGCCATGGCTTCGGCCATGGTGGTTTTGCCCGATTTGGCACCGCCGACGAGGGCGATGTTGCGGATGTCGGATGTCTGGTATACTTTCATGTTGTTATTGTGTTATTATTTTGTTATTCTTTAATTTATGATGAGTTTTGCTCTTTCTGTTGAGTATTAGTATGTTAAGGGCTAAAGTGTTGATTTTACGCCAAAATTAACAAGGGGCAAAGATACAAATAATTTTGGAATTAATAAAATAAATTGGATTGAAAATGATGATTTATCGAAAAAAATGTAGTATTTTTGCATTTTGAATCGTCGTGCGGAGGAGTGTGGAAGATGAGATGGGGTGAGCCTGGCGAAGAAAGATAGGATTGATTCTGAATCAAGAAGATGGGCGTAATAGCAAAACAGAGCATAAAGGGTGCGTTGGCCAATTACCTTGGGGTTTTGATTGGCGCAGTGACTACTTTTTTTGTGGTTACTGATTTGCTGACCCGCGAAGAGATTGGCTTGACGCGCGTGATGGTAGATGCGGCGATGCTTTTTGCCGGGTTGGCACAGTTGGGAACAAATGCGTCGATAGTGCGTTTTTATCCGCGGTTCCGCACTCCTGAGAATCCCGAGTTGAAGGATCATGGTTTTATGGGGTGGACGTTGCTGTTGCCATTGATTGGTTTTTCGATTTTGGCATTGCTGTTTTTTGTGTTCAAGGATAGTGTGGTGGCCTATTATGCCAAAGAGGCACCGCTGTTGGTTGATTATGTGTATTTGTTGCTGCCGTTGACTTTCTTTGTTTTGTATATGACGGTGTTTGAGACGAATGCGAGTGTGTTGCTTCACATTGCGTTGCCCAAATTCGTGAGGGAAGTGGTGGTAAGGTTGCTGAATCTGGGTGCGTATTTGCTCTATGGTTTCCGAGTGATTTCGCTGGATGGTTTTGTGTTGATGTTCTGCTCGTCGTGGGCTGTGGCGTCGGTAGTGGATTTGATTTATTTGATATCGCTGGGCAAGGTCTCGTTCCGGCCGGATTGGAAGTTTATGAATCATGGGTTGATGCGCGAAGTGGGGGTGTATACGCTGTTTATGTCGGCGACAGTGCTTGCGGGCAATATCAAGTTGTTTAACTCGATTTTTATAGCAAAAGAGAGTCTTGCCGCCGCAGGGGTTTATACCATTGCGTGTTATATAGCCAATGTGGTGGAGATTCCGTACAGGTCGCTGGGTGCAATATCAAGTCCTATCATAGCACGAGCCGTGGAGGAGGGGAATATGGGCGAGGTGAACCGGTTGGGTCAGCAGGTTTCGCTGCATCAGTTGCTGGTGGCCTGCATGTTGCTGTTTTTTATATGGATAAATTTAAAGCCGTTGTTCGGGGTGATACCAAACGGGGCGGATTATGTGTCAGGAATGGGCGTAGTGCTTTTTTTAGGCATGGCCAATGTTATTAATTCGACGTTGAGCATAGCGACGAATATCCTTAATTTTTCGAAGTGCTTCGCTTATTCATTGTTGTTTATTTCGTTGCTGACGGTTGCCGCTGTTGCGTTGAATGTGTGGTTTATACCGATGTGGGGCGTGACGGGTTCGGCATGTGCGACGTTGGTGGCATACGTGGTGTATTTTGTTCCGTTGCTGACTATGTTGTGGTTGAGGCTCGGGGTGACTTTGTTCAGCCGCAAGCAGTTGTGGGTAGTGCTGTTGACGGTGTTGCTTTTTGGGATGAATGTTGTGTGGGAGTGGATGGTGACTCCGGTGTTCGGATGGATGGGCAGTGGATTGGCTGTGGTGTTGGTTGAGGCTGTGGTAAGAACGCTGTTTTTTGCTGTGGTGGCTGTAGTGGCAGTGAGGCGGTTGAATATTTCGGCCGAGGTGAACGGTTTGTTGTGCAAGATTCCTTTTGTGAATAAGATAGGGAAGAAGTAAAAATCAAGTTCGTTTTGTTTCAAATTGCGTGGCTGCCGCCCTGTATGGGAGGATGGCTTGAAATGTTATGCTTGTGGGATGGTTGATTGGTGGCGGGAAAAAAAAGAAAGAGACCCGTGTATGAGTCTCTTTTCTTGAGGTCGCTTCCGGATTTGAACCGGAGTAGCAGGTTTTGCAGACCTGTGCCTAGCCCCTCGGCCAAACGACCTTTTTTGCTTTCAAAAACGGTTGCAAAAGTACGAAGTTTTTCTCAATTGGCAAAATATTTTTTTGTTTTTTGTTGTGAGGTTCTGTATCTGTGGGTATTAATGTTTTGATACAAGTGAACAAATTGTGTTGATTTTTGCTTTTTTTAGGGCTGGATTTCTGTTTTTTGAGGGTACGTCAGCGTTTGAGAAATTTGATTTGTTTGGCGTCGATTAGGCCGTATTGAAGGGCTTTTGCGATGCGGGCACCGGATTTGTTAACGATGTCAAGCTTGCGTGAGAGGTCTTTTTGCCGTTCCTGGATGCTTTTGTCGGTTTCGTGTAGGGTGGCGGCGATTTCGGAGGCGGTGCATCCTGCGGCTTCGAGCAGGAGGAGTTGGTGCTCGGTGTCGGAAAGGGTGATGTCGGAGCGGGAGAATGCGGCGTTGTTGATGTATAGTTCAGCGGCTTCTTTGAGCGTGAGCATGACGGGATAGTTGAAGTAGTATTTTTCACCGCGTTCGAGAGATTCGATGGCGCGGAGGACGTTTTCGACAGAGAAACCGCCTGCGGCGTTCTTGCTGATGAAGGCACAAGCGCCATGTTGGAGGGATTCGAAGACGACACGGGCGATGTCAAGCATGCGCTCGTGCCGGTTGCCTTCGTTGGGGAGAGGATTGTCGAAGCGTCCGGAGAGGATGGCTATTTTAATGTTGGGGTATTTGCTGTGGACACGGTCGGCAAGGAAAATGCCTCCTGTGGGTTCGCCTTGGAATTCCATGTCGAGAAGGAGGTAGTCGGGCATCTGGTGGTCGGCGGGGCTGTCGAGGGCTGCCATAAGCTGGGCTCCGTTGGCGTAGGTGTCGAGGACGGTGACGCTGCGGTATTCGATGTCACCGTCGTCGTTCATGCCGCAGGCAATGGTGGCAGGTTGGCTGTTGAGTTCGTTTTTGAGGGCTTTTCGAATGATGGGTTCATCGTCGACGATGATGATTTTGATAGGTTCCATGGATGATAAGATTCAGTTTGAGGTGTTGTTTTTTCTCCAAGGGTCGGGAGTCCAGTTTTCGTTATCGGCTCCGGCCATGAGGCAGTGGAAAGTGCTGCCTTCGCCAAGCTTGCTTTCTGCCCAAATGCGGCAACCGCGGAGGGTATTGTCGTCGTGGCGTTTGATTATATATTTGCAGAGGATGAGACCGAAACCTGTTCCGTTGGGGGCTTTGGGATCGGCTTGGTTGTTGACTTTTTTGTCGGCGCGGAAAAGGTTCTCAAGGGTTTCGCTGTCCATGCCAGAGCCAGTGTCGTCGACTTCGATATGGACGAAGCGGTTGTCTTTGTCGTAGAGTTCGGCGTAGACGGTGACTTTTCCTTCGGAAGTGTGTTGCAGAGCATTGTTTACAAGGTTGCGCAGCAGGATTTCGGTAAGTTGCCGGTCGCCTGAGATGTTGAGGGTTGTGGGGTAGAAAATGAGGTCGACATCGTGGTCGAGACGGGTGCAGGAGGCGGCAACGTTTTCGAACACGTCGTTAAGAGGAAAGGTGGAGACTTGGAACTGTAGTCCGCTGGGGATGGATAGGTTGGTCCAGTTCTTGATGTTGGAGAATGTGCGGAGCAGTTGTTCAAGAACTTCCTGACGCATTTCGGGGCTGAGTTTTTTGCTGGTGAGGTAGGAGAGGAAGGGATTGATGTCGTGCCGCATGACGGAGAGGCAAGTTTCGACGTTGGCAATACGCTCAATGTCCTGTCGTTTGGCTTTCTGAAGGGCTTGTTTTTCAGCTCTAAGCACCTTGGAACGGTGACGCAACAGGATGACGAGGGTGGTAAGCAGGATGAGGAAGACAGCACTGACGACAATGATGATGATGTAGTTGCGGTTGCGGGATTCGGAGAGAAAAAGGCGGTCTTGCAGCATGAGGTCAGCGCTCTCGTTGATGTTGATGAGGTTGAGCAATTCCATTTCGCGGGAGTACCAGCGGGTGTTGTCATCGGGAGAATTGGAATAACCCATGCGGATGAGTCCGTCGTAAAGCATCG
This sequence comes from uncultured Bacteroidales bacterium, assembly GCA_900317955.1. GTDB lineage: Bacteria > Bacteroidota > Bacteroidia > Bacteroidales > P3 > Colimorpha. The sequence goes on along the minus strand of ONIP01000024.1, from coordinate 26,820 downwards.
ACTCGAATTTCGGTGCCATATTGTCGTGCCATGCGGAGTCGTCAAGAGCCAAGGTATAATAGTAGTATGCTTGGTCGTAGGCATTTTGGTGCAGGCAGTATTCGGCAGCGGAGACCACGGCACCAAGATGTTGATAAGGGTCGGGGGTTTGGAAAAAGAGGTGGGTGGAGACCTTGAACATGTTGAAGCCGTACTGCGGGGTTGCGAGGGTGGTGTCGGTGGGGTAGATTTTGTTGGTGAGAGCAGTGAGCCTGTCTAATTTTTTCCTGCATGGACCGGGTAGGGTGTAGGTGTCGCGCAGGATATTGGTATCGGCGGCAATGAAGGCTTCCAACTGAAGTACATTGGCAAGGTGATAGATGCAGAATTGTTTCGGAATAGAGAGGATTTTTGCATTGTCAGCCAAATAGTCGTAGGCTTTGCCGAGGAGGTAAGGGTCGCTGTGGGAAGCGGCAGCGAGGCGGTAATAGCTGTGCGCAAGGGCGTAGTTGAGAGACATCTCTTCGGCATAGTCGCATTTTAGGTTGCTACGTGCCTTTTCTACTTCATTCAGCAGGTCGACCATGGTCTTTTTAGTCCCAGCGGAGAGTTCGGTGCCTGAGGATGAGGCAATGGCTCGATTGCGGTAGTGGTAGTTCAGCGTGAGGGAGGTGATGAAGTATTCCATCTGGGCATACGAGTATAAGTAATTGTCAGGAGCGTGTTTCAGAACACGGGATTGGTTGATGTCATATAGTTTCTGGTAAGATTCGGCGATGCGGCAACTGCGTTGCAACAGTCTAATCTGCATCAGTCGGGCAATGACCCATTCAACTTCGGCGTTCTTGCGGAGAGACTTGGCAGTGCGTGAAAGGGACGAGGCCAGTTGAGAAACACTGTCAATGTATGCCGAAGCGGAATCGTGCTCGGCCAGAATATAGTAGCCGAAAGAGATGTTGTTGTAAGCTCGCATGAGTCCGTCGTGATATACGGGCAGGGAATCGTGTGCCAACTGTAGGGCTTTCCGCGCGTTGAGTATGGAAATGTTGGGATCGTGGTAACGATTGATAAAAGAGGTCTTGTTGAAGAGGTCGATTCGTGCGCGTAGCCTCAAATCAACATTGCTGCCCGATGGGGACTGTTTGCACCCGGCAGTGAGAATCAGTAACAATGCGAACACAATGGTTCGTTCGAATCTTCTGTTCATATTCGATGTGCAAAAATACAAAAAATAATCTACATAAAAAGGATTTGGCTGTTTTTGTAGAAGCGATGGCGGCATCCATCCCTTCTCAACCTGTTGAATATGATAAAAAAATGATTTTTATTCAAGTTTTTTTATCTATATTGAAAATAAGTGTTATATTTGCATTAAGAAAAATAATGTTATCATATGGAAGAAAATGAAGTTATCCTGTTGAAAAATAGCAGAATGTATGTTGCCCGACTGGGTAGGAAGTTAAATGTATTTTCGATTGTTACATTCTTGTGTGTATTGTTTATGGTGGTAGGAGGTATCTTTATGCTTTATATAAGCAACTTGATGGATGATAATAATCCTTATTATTTAGATAATATCATCGGTCTCGGAGGTGTTGCAGTGATATTCTTTGCTGCCGCTTTGGTTCCCTCAGTTATGTACATGCGTCGTGCTGTAAAAGAAGCCAACCAAGTGAAAATAAGTCAGGAACTCTATCCTGTTGTGGGTTTCCTTCGTGAATTGCAAAAATTCTGGAAATACAGCACCACGATTCTTACAATTCTTTTCATCGCTGGAGTTATAGCATTGATAATAGCTATCTATTTTGTTTCGACTCACACTACCGTGATGTAGGCCTTTCAATGCCTTTGGCGGAATTGAAATGAGATACGAAGTTGATTTTCTGGTTGTAGGGTCTGGCATTGCCGGATTGAGTTTCGCACTCAAGGTTGCTCCCTACGGAAAAGTATGCGTGTTGAGTAAAGGCGAAGCAGCCGAAGGCTCTACACGCTATGCCCAAGGTGGCATTGCCGCTGTCATGTACGACAGTGACAGCTTCGATAAACATATACAGGACACTTTGATTGCAGGTGACGGCATCTGCGACCGTGAAGTGGTCGAAATGACTATCCGTGAGGCTCCGGCTCGTATCAAGGAGTTGGTACAATACGGAGTCAATTTCGACAAAAGCGTTGCAGGTGACCGTTTTGACCTTCACCGTGAAGGAGGCCATTCCGAGTTCCGTATTCTGCACCACAAGGACAACACGGGTGCCGAAATAGAACGCGGATTGCTTGAAGCCGTTCACAACCACCCTAATATCGAGCTGAAAGAGAATCAATTTGCTATAGATATTATTACCCAGCACCATTTGGGTCAACGGGTTACCAAGCATACCCCCGATATAGAATGTTATGGAGTGTATGCCCTAGACTGCCGTACCAATGTCATTGATACCTATTTGGCAAAGGTAACCCTTTTGGCAACAGGAGGCATGGGCAATGTCTACACCACCACTACCACGCCGATTGTCTCTACAGGCGATGGTGTGGCTATGGTACACCGTGCTCGTGGTGTGCTGAGCGATTTGGAATTCATGCAGTTCCATCCCACATCGCTATATAATCCAGCCGAGAAGCCCGCCTTTCTTATTACCGAGGCGATGCGTGGTGCCGGTGCTATATTGAAAGACTTCAAGGGCAACGAGTTTATGCATAAATATGACAAACGACTCTCGCTTGCCCCGCGCGATATTGTGGCTCGTGCTATTGACAACGAAATGAAGATTGCGGGTGTCGACCATCTTTATCTCGATGCCCGTGGCATTGACAAAAACGAACTCATCAACGGCTTCCCGACAATCTATGCCAAATGCTTGGAACTGGGCATCAATATCACCAAGGATATGATACCTATCCGTCCGGCGGCACACTATCAATGTGGAGGAATCAAAGTAGACCGCAACGGCGAGTCTTCCATCCACCATCTATATGCCGCAGGCGAGTGCTCTTGCACGGGGCTTCACGGTGGCAACCGTCTGGCAAGCAACTCTCTGCTCGAAGCCGTCGTTTATGCTCACAATGCTGCGCAAAGTGCCATCGAACGCGTCAAGACACGCACCATCTGCAACCAGGTTCCTGATTGGAACGCCGACGGTATGGTTCTCAACGAAGAAATGGTACTAATCACCCAGACCAAGCGCGAGTTGCAGGAACTCATGTGGAACTATGTCGGCATCGTCCGTAGCGACCTTCGCCTGCAACGGGCTTTCGACAGGCTGAACCTCATTTTCCGCGAGACGGAAGACCTTTACAACCGTTCTGTTCTCACAGAGGAACTCAGCGAGTTGCGCAATCTTATCGCTTGCTCCTACCTTATTATTAAGATGGCTCGCAACCGTCGTCAAAATGTGGGTCTCCATTACTCAATCGATTTGGTCGGTGAGAACAACGAACGTCCTACAAAATAATTCATGACAATTTCGCAACGTGCCTGCCTTGTCGCATGACAAGGCTTCCCATTGTTTAATTACTTCCATACACTTAGTAGCAATTAATGAAACGATACAATTTTGATGAACTAATCCCACGCAAAGGGACCAACTGTATCAAACACGACGCACTGAACCAGTTCTTCGGTCGTGACGACCTCATGCCCATGTGGGTGGCCGATATGGATTTCCGCACACCTGATTTCATAATGGAAGCACTTCGCAACCGTTGCACTCATGAGGTGCTCGGTTACGCCTATCCCCCCGAAAGCTATTGGACGTGTATCCAGAATTGGCTCCGTAATCATTATAATATAGAGTCGTCTCGGCAGGAGTTGCACTTCATCCCCGGCATTGTTTCAGGCATTTCCTTCGTGTTGCAGGCACTTACACAACCAACAGATGGGATTTTAGTTACCACTCCTGTCTACCCTCCATTCCTCAACCTTCCCCAAAGCGGGCACCGCCAGTTGGTGTGCAGCCCTCTCAAAATAGTTGATGGCCGTTTCGCTATTGATTTTGAAGACCTTGAATGGCGGGCGCATCAATGTCAGTGGATGATTCTCTCCAACCCACACAACCCTGGTGGCACCGTCTGGGGCGAAGAGGTTCTCTATAAACTAGCCGACATCTGCTACCGTAATAATGTCAATGTCATCGCCGACGAAATACATGCCGACCTCACACTCCCGGGACATAAACATGTCAGCTTTAGCACTGTCAGCCAGCACGCGCGCGACATCTCCATCACCTTCATGGCTCCCAGCAAAACTTTCAATATGGCTGGCCTCGGGAGTTCTGTCTGCTACTGTCCCAACGAAACCCTCCGCAAACGTTTCTTCGGCTATCTCGACGGCTACGAAGTTGCTGGTGGCAACATCTTTGCCTATGTCGGTGCCGAAGCCGCTTTCACCCACGGTGAAGACTGGCTGCATCAAATGCTCCAGTATCTCCAGTCTAATGTCGCTTTTCTTAACGACTATCTCAGTCGCCATCTGCCTTCGGTGAAGTCCGTGCTCCCTGAGGCTTCCTATCTGGCTTGGCTCGATTTCAATGGTCTCGGTCTTTCGCACGAACAACTCGTTGACCGTCTTGTCAATCATGCCAAGGTGGCTCTCAACGACGGCACCACGTTTGGTGGCTCACAATATCGCGGCTGTTTCAGAATCAATTTGGGCTGCCCACAGTCCGTCCTCCACGAATGCCTTGACCGTATAAGCCAGGCTCTTGCGTAGTCTATTGCTTGCCCAACCATCACACTCGTTGCCCACTTTCCAATAGTGTGTCTCTGCGTTGTGTCCTATTCGGTTTCAAATAGTTGCCTCCTTCAAAAAAAAGCAACTGCAACCAGTCTGCAAATCAGTTTATTGTAAAAAAAAATTAAGAAATCAAGTGTTAAAAACTTGTGTAAGTGAAATATTTTGTCTAATTTTGCCTATTCAAAAATGGGATTGTACCCCCTGTTTTTGAATAGGTTTACAATGCTGAAATACATAAAAATACATTAATAAATCACATAAAAAAAACAACTATGTCATTACTCATTTTATTACAAGCTGCTGCTCAAATGGCCTGGGGCTATTTCGGTGCAGCCGTCGGAGCAGGTCTGGCCACCATCGGTGCTGGACTCGGCATTGGTAAAATTGGTCAAGGTGCTATGGAAGGCATGGCTCGTCAGCCCGAAGCTGGTGGCGACATCCGCTCCACCATGATCATTGCCGCCGCACTCGTCGAAGGTGTTGCCTTCTTCGCAGTGGTTGTCTGCTTGCTGGTCGTCCTCAAGTAAGTATCCGACGTCATCGGAAAGGATGTTGGCGCGATTGGCGCCAACATCCCTTTCTCCAACATCTTTCCTATCTTGAATCATCAAATTACGTATAAATGAACAACCCGCTTATTAATCCCGGCTTAGGCACATTCTTCTGGATGTTAGTCTCCTTTGGTGTGCTGGTATTCATCCTTGGCAAATGGGGCTGGCCTATGCTCCTCAAAGCTCTCAACAAACGCGAAAAAGCCATTGCCGACTCCCTTAACGCCGCCGAAAAGGCCCGCGAGGAAATGCGTCAGCTCACAGCCCACAACGAAGACCTCCTTCGCGAAGCCAAAATCCAGCGCGACGAGCTCCTTCGCAACGCCCGCCTCACTAGCGATAAGATTATCGAGGATGCCCGTATTAAAGCCACCGAAGAAGCCGACCGTATTGTCGAGAACGCCCGCGAGAGCATCAACTATGAGAAACTCAAGGCTATGCACGACCTAAAGAATCAAATCGCTTCCCTCTCTATTGACATTGCCGAAAAACTGATGAAAGCCGAACTCTCCGACAAGCAAAAGGCCGACGGCATCATCCATCGCGAACTCGACGAAATCCATCTCAATTAATCTCTTTCGCTTTTCGCGGCAATTGCCTTCAGTCCCCTCATCGGGTGGCAACCTTATCTCTTGAATTTATCCAATATAGAAAGACCCTATCGTGCAAGACTATAGAATAAATATCAATTACGCCAAGGCTCTCTTCATGTTGGCCGGTGATCGCGGCGAACAAGAACTTGTCGCCACCGACATGCGTCTTGTCCACCAAGTCAGTTCCCAAAACCGCGAGCTGAACGTCATCTTCCGCAACCCCGAAATCAAAATGTCCAAAAAGGCCGCCATCGTTCGCGACCTCTTTGCAGAGCATGTCAGCACCACCACGCTGGCATTCCTCGATTTCGTCGTCCACAAGAACCGTTCCGTCAACCTGCGCGGCATCAGCAGTTCCTACCTTGACCTCTATCGCGAGAGCCACAACATCGTCCTCTCCGAACTCGTCACTGCCGAAGAGGTGGATCAGTCCATCACCGACTTGGTCTCCCAAACCATTGCCCGCCACACCGGCAAGGAGGTAGAACTCATCACCAAAACCGACCCCCGCATCATCGGCGGTTTTGCTATGCAGTTCGACAACAACATCTACGATGCCCGTCTTAGCAACAAACTGCGTAAACTCCGTCAGCAGTTCGAGAAGAACGTCTACGAGAGCAAATTGTGAAATAACTAATACATTAATTATATGTCAGAAATTAAACCTGCTGAAGTATCGGCGATTCTGAAAAAACAACTGGCCGACGTCAACCTCGACGTTGCCCTTGAAGAGGTCGGTACTGTTCTCACCGTAGGCGACGGCATTGCCCGCGTCTATGGCCTTAACAATGCGCAGGCCGGCGAACTTGTTGAGTTCGCTTCCGGTGAACAAGGCATTGTCCAGAACCTCGAAGAAGACAATGTCGGTGTCGTCATGTTGGCCGAAGCCAGCACCATCAACGAAGGCGACTCGGTCAAACGCACCAAACGCATCGCCTCCATCCGTGTGGGCGAAGGCCTTGTCGGACGTGTTATCAACACCATCGGCGAACCCATCGACGGTAAAGGCGCCATCGAAGGCGAACTCTTCGAAATGCCCATCGAGCGCAAAGCACCTGGTGTCATCTTCCGCCAGCCCGTCGAACAACCACTTCAAACCGGTATCAAAGCCATCGACTCCATGATTCCCATTGGCCGTGGCCAGCGCGAACTCATCATCGGCGACCGCCAAACGGGTAAAACAGCCATCGCCATCGATACCATCATCAATCAAAAGAACTTCTATGACGCCGGCGACCCCGTCTACTGCATCTATGTAGCCTGTGGACAAAAAGGCTCCACCGTCGCCAATCTGGTCAAAAATCTCGAGGAAAAAGGTGCCATGGACTACACTATCGTCGTAGCCGCCACCGCCTCCGACCCTGCCGCCATGCAGTTCTATGCACCCTTCGCTGGTGCTGCTATCGGCGAGTACTTCCGCGACACCGGCCGCAACGCCCTCGTCATCTACGACGACCTCAGTAAACAAGCCGTGGCCTACCGCGAAGTCTCCCTCCTTCTCCGTCGCCCGCCCGGACGTGAAGCCTACCCCGGCGATGTGTTCTACCTCCACAGTCGTCTGCTCGAACGTGCCGCCCGCATCATCCAGAGCGATGACATCGCCCGCCAGATGAACGACCTCCCCGCTTGCCTCAAAGACAAAGTCAAGGGTGGCGGCTCCCTCACCGCCCTGCCCATCATCGAAACCCAGGCAGGCGACGTTTCGGCATACATCCCCACCAACGTCATCTCCATTACCGACGGACAGATATTCCTTGAAACCAACCTTTTCAACTCCGGTATCCGTCCCGCCATCAACGTCGGTATCTCTGTGTCGCGTGTCGGTGGTAAGGCTCAAATCAAGTCCATGAAAAAGATTGCCGGTACCCTTAAACTCGACCAGGCACAATATCGTGAACTTGAAGCCTTCTCCAAATTCGGCTCTGACCTCGACGCCGCCACCAAGGCTGTGCTCGACAAAGGTGCCCGCAATGTCGAAATCCTCAAACAGCCGCAATACAGCCCCATGCCCGTCGAAGACCAGGTGGCCATCATCTTCTGCGGAACAAAAGGTCTCCTTCAGAAAGTCCCTGTCAACAAAGTCCACAACTTTGAAAGCGAGTTCCTTTTCTTCCTCCATCAGAACCACGCCCCCGTCCTCGAAAATCTCCGCAACGGCAAACTTGTCGACCAAGACCTCGACATCCTCAAAAATGTCGCCCTCGACATGGCCGAGAAATATGCAAAATAATCCATTATGGCAAACTTAAAAGAAGTCCGCACACGTATCGCCTCGGTCAGCTCCACGCAGCAAATCACTTCTGCCATGAAGATGGTCTCCGCTGCCAAGTTCCGCCGTGCCCAGAACGCTATCGTCGGCATGCGTCCCTATGCTAACCAGCTCGGAACCATAGCCGCTGATATTGATACCGGCGACGGCATCCAGACCCCTTACCACGAAGTGCGGCGCCTTGAAAACGTCCTCCTTGTCGTCGTCACGTCCAACAAAGGACTCTGCGGCGCCTTCAACAGCAACGTCATCAAACAAGCTCAGGCTCGCATAGAGTACTACCGCTCCAATGCCACCTCCGACCAACCCGCCCGCCTTGCTATGATTACCATTGGCAAACGCTGTAGCGAGTTCTTCGGCAAACGCTTCGACAATGTTGTAGGCTCCTACGACACACTCCTCGACAACGCCTCATTCGATTCCGTTGCCACTTTGGCCGACGACATCATGCAGCAATTCTGCGACAAGAAATACGACCGCGTAGAGTTAATCTATAACCAATTCAAAAACTCTTTGGTGCAAATACTCAGCACCGAACAGTTCCTCCCCATCGTGCCCGACACCTCATCCAAGGCTGCCGACAAACGTATGGCAAACGATTACATCTACGAACCCTCCAAAGAGGAGATTCTCCGCCAGATGATTCCCCTCACCCTTAGGTCGCATTTCTATCGTGTCATCCTCGACTCCCTGGCCTCCGAACACGGCGCCCGTATGAACGCCATGCAGAAAGCCACCGACAATGCCACCGAACTCCTCAAAGAATTGCGCCTCAGCTACAACAAAGCCCGCCAGGCTGCAATCACCAATGAAATCATTGAGATTGTCAGCGGCTCCGAGGCCTTGAAAGGCTAATGCCATGCTAATATCATGCAAATAAACGCGGTGCATGGGAGTCCCTCTCTTCATGCACCGTTTTTTCTTTAACCCCACATTCAATCTTTTATCATTATGGAAAAGAAACAAAACTACACCATCCCTATCATCGTGATGTTCCTGCTCTTCTTTATGATAGCATTCGTCACCAATTTTGCAGGCTCCATGGGTGTCATTGTCAAGAACCAGTTCGGAACCAGCAACGCCGTTGCCCAGCTTGGCACCCTTGCCAACTTCATAGCCTATGCCTGTATGGGCATCCCGGCAGGTATCATCCTGCGCCGCAAGGGCTACAAGTTCACCTCTCTCCTTGCCGTCACCGTCGGCTTTATCGGTGTGGGCATCCAGTTCCTCTCTGGCTATGCTGAAAGTTTCGCCGTCTATGTCGCCGGTGCACTCGTCGCCGGTTTTTCCATGTGTCTGCTCAACATCGTGGTCAACCCCATGCTCAACACCCTCGGCGGTGGCGGCAACCGCGGCAACCAGCTCATCCAGTGGGGCGGTACCATCAACTCAACAGGCGGTACCATTGCCCCCATCCTTCTCGGCTACCTCATCGGTGGTGCAGCCAGCCAGGCCTCCGTCAGCGACGCTGCTCCCGCTATGATTATCTCCATGGCAATCTTCGCTGTTGCCTTCGTGGTCATCGTTCTCACCAAAATACCCGAGCCGCATCTCGAAACCAAAGAAATGCGTGCTGCCAAGCAGAAAGACTCCCATTCCCCGCTTAGTTTCCGTCATTTTGTACTTGGTGCCATCGCCATCTTCTTCTATGTTGGCGTTGAAGTAGGCATCCCCAACACCGCCAACCTTTACATGACTACCGGTGCCGAAGGCGGCGGCCTTGGCCTTGGTGCCGACCTCGCAGGCTGGTTCATTGGTGCCTACTGGTTCCTCATGCTCTGCGGACGCTTCATTGGCGGTCTCCTTGGTGGCAAAGTATCCTCCAAAGTCATGCTCTCCGCTACGGCCACTATTGCTATCGCCTTCCTCCTCTGCCTCATCTTCATCCCCACCACTGCCACCATCCATCTCCATGGCTCCGACGTGCCCCTCAAAATAGCTTTTGCCACCCTCTGCGGCCTTTGCACATCCGTCATGTGGGGTGCCATTTTCAACCTCTCGGCTGAAGGACTTGGCAAATACACCCCCATGGCCAGCGGCATCTTCATGGCACTCGTCTGCGGCGGCGGCATTCTACCCTTCATCCAGAACTACGTCGCCGACAGTGTCGGATACGTCTCCAGTTACTGGATTGTAATTTTAGGCTTCGCCTACATCCTCTTCTATGCTCTTTGGGGCAGCAAGAACGTCAACAAAGACATTCCCACCGAATAAAAAAATATGCGGGGCATTGCCTTGCCAACGCCCCGCACTTTATCCACTCTTCGGTGGCAATTATTACAATTTCTCACCCTGATGGGTCGCCTCCTCCCTGAGCGTAGGCGGTCTTTTCACTTTATATTGTTTCCTTTCCTCGCGGTTGGCACGGCGGAAAGCCTCGCGTTCAGCCCACTCCTTTTCGTCCACTGATATGGCTTCTTCTATCATCTCCTTGTACGACATTGGGGGTTTATGGTGCATACAATGACGCTCGTGCCGTGCAATAGCCAGCGGGTACTTCTCCCGAAGTGCCATATACTCGGGATACCTCTTGCGGGCGCGTTGCATACGGGAACCTTTCAACTCATTCAGCCACGACTTCCACAGTTTAGTATAGTCCGACGCCAACCATATCCACACCACAGTAATCACTCCCCACAGCACCCCTGCTGCTCCTATTACCACTCTGATAAACATCGTCTGGTACATGTTCAGGGCAATATACACCAAAATATAACCCAACCCCATTGTCACTGGGAACGACAGCGTCAGCAAAGCAATCTTCACCGGTGTGCGCTTAAAAAACGGCTTCTTCATAAGGATACTTTTTTATATCAATGCCTATAACGTAACATCAAGTGGCATATTGTACTGTATATTCAAAAATAAGTCCCGCATGCTATGCTCGCAAGAAGAACACTTGTTTTACACTTGTTCTACATTTGAATCTCACTTATTATGTGTAGACCGCCTGCGGAATAAATGTGATATAAATTGTGATTAAGCGGACTTGCAGGCATGTTTTTGGGGGCAGGGGTTGGGGTGTGGAAGTTTTTAGGGCGATTGGGGACAGGTATTCTTATGAAAGATTTTATTAATAAAAGAATTAATCTGCCAAGAATCTTCTAAATCAAAAAAAAATCGTATCTTTGCAATTCACTACTGGGTAGCCTTGTTCCCACCAACAGGGTATTTCTCAGTAATTTAAATATGGTTTAACCTGGTCGGGTGGGAGACCGCAATAACAAAAAACGCACACATGGATTATAAAAATGTGCAACCGATAGCAGATTTTGACTGGGCTGCCATCGATAAAAAAGAAGAAGTCAACAACGAGCAGGTTCAGAAAATGACCGAGCAGTACGAACAGACCTTCAAATCATTCACCGAACAGGAAGTGATCGAGGGTACTATCGTAAGCATTAGCGACCGTGAAGCCGTCGTGAACATTGGATTCAAGAGTGACGGTGTTATCCCCGCCTCCGAACTTCGCTACAACCCCGATTTCAAAGTCGGCGACAAAATCGAAGTTTATGTAGAAAGCCAGGAAGATTCCAACGGTCAGTTGCTCCTTTCCCACAAGAAAGCTCGCATTCTCAAGAGCTGGGAGCGCGTCAACCAGGCCTACGAAAGCCAGGAAATCATCACCGGATACGTCAAGAGCCGTACCAAAGGTGGTCTCATTGTCACCGTCTTCGACAATATCGAGGCCTTCCTCCCCGGTTCTCAAATCGATGTCAAACCTATCCGCGACTACGATATTTTCGTTGACAAGACCATGGAATTCAAGGTTGTAAAAATCAACCACGAATACAAGAATGTCGTTGTTTCTCACAAAGCCCTTATCGAGGACGAAATCGAAGCCCAGAAGGCCGAGATTATCAGCCACCTCGAAAAAGGTCAGGTGCTGGAAGGCACCGTCAAGAACATCACCCCCTACGGTGTCTTCATCGACCTCGGTGGTGTCGACGGTCTTATCCATATCACCGATCTCAGCTGGGGTCGTGTGTCCGATCCTAAGGACATCGTCGAGCTTGACCAAAAAATCAATGTTGTTATCCTCGATTTCGACGAAGCCAAGCATCGCATCGCCCTCGGTCTCAAACAGCTTACTCCTCATCCTTGGGATGCCCTCGATCCCAACCTCAAGGAAGGCGACCACGTCCACGGTAAAGTCGTTGTCATTGCCGACTACGGTGCATTCGTGGAAGTCGTTCCCGGTGTCGAAGGCCTCATTCACGTCAGCGAGATGAGCTGGAGCCAGCATCTGCGCAGCGCTCAGGACTTCCTGAAAGTTGGTCAGGATGTCGAAGCTGTTGTTCTCACCCTCGACCGCGAGCAGCGCAAGATGAGCCTTGGTCTCAAACAGCTCATGCCCGATCCTTGGCTGACCATCGCTGAGAAATATCCTGTCGGAAGCAAGCACACCGCTGTGGTTCGCAACTTCACCAACTTCGGTATCTTTGTTGAGCTTGAAGAAGGTGTTGACGGCCTCATCCATATCAGCGACCTGAGCTGGAGCAAGAAGATTAAACATCCTGCCGAGTTCACCAAGATTGGTGACACCATTGAGGTTGTTGTTCTCGAAGTCGATGCCGAAAACCGTCGTCTCAGCCTTGGTCACAAGCAGCTCGAGGAGAATCCTTGGGATGTTTACGAATCTCTCTTTGCCGTTGGCAGCATCCAGCAGGGTACTATCACCAACATCAACGACAAGGGTGCCACTGTTACTCTTCCCTACGGTGTTGAAGGTTTCGCTCCCATGCGTCATCTTGAGAAAGAGGACAAGAGCAAAGCCCGCCAGGGTGAGACCCTTGACTTCAAGGTTATCGAGTTCTCCAAGGAAAACAAGAAAATCATCGTTTCCCACACCCGCGTTTTCCAGGATAATATTGATGCCGAGCGCGTAAAGAGCGAGTCCGAAGAGGCTAAGAAAGAACGCGCCACCAAGAAGACTGTTAAGAAAATCAATGAGACTCTCGAAAAGACCACTCTTGGCGACCTCAGCGTTTTGGCCAGCCTGAAAGAGGAGATCGAAAAAGAAGAGAGAGGCGAATAATTGAATAGCCAATATTGGTGAAATAGCTTTTTCATTGGCCGGGGCTTGCGAGCCCCGGCTTTTTTTTTGCTATATGGCGGGGCGGTTGAGAGACGGAAAGGGGATTGGAATGGAGCTAAAGTGGAGGTAGGACGTAATGGTATTTGAGGAGGGGTGTATTGGTCGGTTATGGCGGTCGTAATGGTTGGTGGGGGTGGGTTGTGGTGGTGAGTGGTGCGGGAGGTTAGTGGAAGGATTGCATGTCGACAAGTCGTTTGTAAAGGCCGTTGTTCTGGATTAGTTGGTCGTGGTTGCCGCTTTCGACGATGTTGCCATGGTCGAGTACGATGATTTGGTCAGCGTGGCGAATGGTTGAGAGGCGGTGGGCGATGATGATGCAGGTGCGTCCTTGCATGAGTTTGGAGAGGGCTTGCTGGACGGCTTGCTCGCTTTCGGAGTCGAGGGCGGAGGTGGCTTCGTCGAGAATGAGAATGGGCGGGTTTTTGAGTACGGCGCGGGCTATGCTGAGGCGTTGGCGTTGTCCGCCGCTGAGGGTGATGCCGCTGTCGCCGATGGGGGTTTGGTAGCCGAGCGGGAGGGCGTTGATGAAGGAGTCGGCGTGGGCGATGGTGGCGGCTTGTTTGACAAGGTCGAGGCTGTAGTCGGAGTGGCCGAAGGCAATGTTGTTGGCGACGGTGTCGTTGAAGAGGATGCAGTCTTGCGAGACGAGTCCTATTTGAGCACGGAGACTGTTGATGTTGAGGTCGGTGATGGGTGTGTTGTCAATGAGGATGGTGCCGCCAGTGCAGTCATAGAAGCGTGGGAGGAGGTCGACGAGGGTGGTTTTGCCAGCTCCCGACGGGCCTACTATAGCGATGGTTTTGCCGCGGGGAATGGTGAGGTTGGTGTTGCGGAGTACGTAGACGGGTTCTGATTGGCTGTCGGTGCGGTAGGCGAAGGAGACATCGCGGTATTGGATGCTGTGGTTGAAGTTTTTGAGGAGGGGCGCGTTAGGTTTTTCGAGAATGGTTTCGTCGGCGTCGATTATTTCGTAGACACGTTGTGCGGCGGCGTTGGCTTTGAGGAGGTTGTTATAGACTCTTACTATGGACTGAACGGGGGGGATAAGTCGTGCAAAAAGGATGACGAAGAGAACGAAGACGGAGGAGAGGAGTTCGCCTTGGAGTACGGCGAGACCGCCGAGGATGAGTATGAAGACGAGGCCGAGGGTAAGGAGTATTTCGGAGAGCGGGCTGCTGAGTTCGCGGCTGCGGGCTACTTGTATCATGCGGCGGGTGTAGGTGTTGTTGGCGCGGGCGAAAGTGTCGGCGGCTTGTTGCTGTCGGCTGAAGGATTTGATGGTGCGGATGCCGGCAAGCGATTCTTCGAGGAGTGCGAAGAGTTGTCCGAGTCCAGCCTGGCTTTTGGTAGCGTTGCGGCGAAGGCGTTTGCCAATGAGACCGATGAGCCATACGGAGGCGGGCATGACGAGGAGGAAATAGAGGAAGAGGCGTGGGCTGATGAAGATGAGGACTGCGGAGAAGACGATGATGTTGATAGGGTCTTTGCCGAGAGAGATGATGGAGGTGAGGACACCCCATTCGATGTCGGAGAGGTCGTTGGAAACGCGGCTGATGATGTCGCCACGGCGGCGGGAGTTGAAATAGGAGACGGGGAGGATGGTGATTTTGTGGTAGAGGTCGTCGCGCAGGCGTTGGATGATGCCGTTACGCATGGGGCTGATGACGTATTGTGCAAGGTAGCGGCAGAGGTTGGAGAGGAATGAGAAGGCGAGGTAGGCGAGGGCGAAACCCACAAGGCATGCCCACAGGCCGTGGGTGGCTTTGAGGAGTGCGAGGTGGTGAGTCATGAAGAGGGAGAGGTATTCTTGGGAGAGGGCGGGCGGGGGGAGTTGTTCAAGGGGCTGGGAGTTGCCGAAGAGCAGTTCGACGAATGGAACGATGGTGATGAAGGTGAAGAGGTTGAAGAGGACTGCCAACATGTTGAGGAGCAGGTTGGCGCCGATGTTCCAGGGGTAGAACTTGAGGTAGTGGAATACTCTCCAGATGGTGTGCATGGCGATGGTTGTTGATTATTGGGGAGAGAGAACGAGGGTCGAGGGTAGGGGGTTGGAGGGAGTGCAGGGGAGGGTGCGGGTTTTGTGACCCGGGGCGGAGATGGTGACGGTGTTGTTTTTGCTTTTAGATATTAGGATGGTATAGGTGCCGTCGGGTGCAGTGCGGTAGATGGCGGGGTGGGTGGTGCCGTGGTTGACGGTGATGGTGGCAGGGAGGGGAGTGCCGCCGTTGGAGGTGACGCGGCCTTTGATGAGGTGCATGGGCTCGGGTCGTGCAGCGGGGTAGAGGTTGAATTGCAGTATGTCGGAGCCGCCGATTCGGTCGGCACTGTCGGTGGGTGCAGCAAGGTGAGCCTTGATGCCGTCGGGTGAGACGGAGAGGGTGATGTCGTCGGATTCGGTGTTGATGGGCAGGCCGAGGTTGGCGGGGATGGCGAGGTCGGTGCGGTCGAGGTCGATGAAGAAGAGGTCGTATCCGCCGAAAGATTGCCAGCCGTTGGAGGAGAAGTAGAGGGTGTGGCCGTCGGCATGGATGAAGGGGCAGCGTTCGTTGCCGGGGGAGTTGACTGCGGAGCCGAGGTTGACGGGGGTGCCCCAGGAGCCGTCGGGGTTGCGACGGGAGCGCCAGATGTCGGTGCCGCCGAGGCCGCCTGGACGGTTGGAGGCGAAATAGAGCCATTGTCCGTCGGGGGAGATGGAGGGTTGTGATTCCCAGGTGTCGGGGCGGTTGACGCTGTCGCCGAGATTGCGGATGGGTTGCCAGCGGTTGCTGTCGAAGGTGGAGAGGTAGATGTCGCTGTTGTTATAGCCGCGGAAGCGTCGAATGACGGGATAGTAGAGTTCGCGGTTGTCGGCGGTGAGGGTTACGCCGCCTTCGGGGTCGCCTTGGTTAAAGGGGGCGGGGAGGAGTGTGGGAGGTGAGAAGAGGGTGTCTTGGTGGGTGCTGAGGTAGAGTTTGAGGGGTTTGGGGTCGAGTTCATGGCTGTGAAATGAGGCACGGGAAGCAGTGGAGGTAGGGCGAAGGAATATACAAAGGGTGCCGTCGAGGGAGAAAAAGGGCATGGTTTCGTCTTCGGACGAGGAGAGGGAGGTGATGACACGGGGGTGGAAGGGAGCGATGTTGTGGTAGGCTTCGGCAAGAAAGCGGGACCAGTAGAGGTAGTTGGAGGCCTCCATGTAGGTGGCGTCGCTTTCGGGGGTGCCGTTGGTGTTGGCAAGTTGGAAGTAGCGGGTAAAATCATCGACGGCTTGGTCGAATTGGTTGTCGGTGTAGTGGATGAGGCCCATGTAGTAGTGGGCGAGGGGGTCGGGGTAATTGGGGTCGAGGCGTAGGACTTGCGGGAAGTAGCGACGTATGCCCGCTACGTTGAAGTTGTGCTTGACGGCGTTGAGGCCGAGGAAGAATTGGATGTCGGGGTTGGAGGGATGCCGTGCGGCGAGGATGCGGAGTTGTTTGGCGGAAGGTATGTAGCGTCCTTTTTGGTAGTCTTGGATTGCGCGCTGGAAGGTTTTCTGGTCAGCGTCGGACATGGTGCCGGAGTGCGAGGTTTGAGCTACGGCAGGGGTTGCGACGGCGCAGAGGAGCAGGAACAGCAGAAGGAGTTGGCGCATGGATGGTTAGAGTTTGGAGGGATCGATGTAGAAGTTGGCTTCGGGGCCGTTGCAGGGGGTGCTGCAGTGAAGGGCGCATTCGGAGCAGAGGGTGAGTTCGCCGTGGAGGCGTTTTTTGACGAGGTCGACGAGTCGTTCGCGGAGGGGGAGGAATTCGATTTGTTGCAGTATTTCGTCGCAGAAGGCGTAGAGGAGGAGCGTTTGGGCGGTGCGTTCGCTGATGCCGCGGGAGCGGATGTAGAAGAGAGCTTGTTCGTCGAGTTGGCCTACGGTGCTGCCGTGGGAGCATTTGACATCGTCGTTGTAGATTTCGAGGAAGGGGCGGGTGTCGATGTGCGCTTTGTCGGTGAGGAGTATGTTTTTGTTGGACTGATAGGCTTCGGTTTTGGTGGCGCCATCGCGGACGAGGACGTGTCCGTTGAAGGTGGCGCGGGCGGAGTCGTCGAGGATGCCTTTGAACAGTTCGCGGCTGTGGCATTCGGGGCAGGCGTGGTCGACGAAGATGTAGTTGTCGACTTGTTGCTCTTGGTCGTTGAGGAAGAGGCCGTGGGCCTGGACGTCGCAGTGGGTGCCGAGCATGGTTATTTCGGTGTGGTTGCGGATGTGGCCGCCGTTGAGTGTCACGGCTACTGAGCGGAGGGAGGCGTTTTGCTGAAGGGTGGAGTAGGTGTGGTTGAGGAGTCCGGTTTGATTGTTGAGGTTTTGTAGTTTGTAGTATTCGACGTAGGCATCTTCTGCGATGTGGATTTCAGTCACGTTGTTGGCGAAGGCGGGGGAGTTGTCGTAAGAGTCGTCGCAGTGGATTAAGGTGGCATGGCTGCCACGGCCAACGATGACGAGGTTGCGGACTTGGAGGAAGAGGCCGTGTCCGGCGTTGATGACGGATTGGAGCTGGATGGGTTGTTCGACGCGGGTGCCGTCAGGGATGTAGATGAAGAGTCCGTCGGTGTAGTGGTCGGTGTTGAACTGGAGGTAGGGGTTGCTCTTTTGGGGAGCAAGTGAGAAGTATTGGCGAATGAAGTCAGGACGTTGACTTGAGATAGAGCGGAGGCTGCCGGTGGTGACGCCGTTGGGGGCAACGGAGATGGGTTCGTGGCAGTAGCCGTTTTCGACAACGAGGCGTTGGGCATCGAGGTCGGGAATGTTGCAGTGGTATTGTGCTGTTTGCCGCTCGCCGTTGGAGAGCGAAAGTTGGTCGGTGAGGAGGTTGGAGAAGTCGACGGAACGCCAGACTTCGTTTTTCCGCATGAGTGGGAGGATGTCGCGGAATTGTTTGACTAATTTTTCCATGGGGTTAACGGGCGCTTTCGAGTTCTTCTTTAATCCATTCGTAGCCTTGTTGTTCGAGTTTGAGGGCGAGCTCTTTGGGGCCGGTTTTGACGATACGGCCTTCGTAGAGGACATGAACGAAGTCGGGGACTATGTAGTCGAGGAGGCGTTGGTAGTGGGTGATGACGATGGTGGCGTTGTCGGGGCGGCGCAGTTTGTTGACGCCGGTGGCGACGATGCGGAGGGCGTCGATGTCGAGGCCGGAGTCGGTTTCGTCGAGGATGGCGAGGGTGGGGTCGAGCATGGCCATTTGGAAGATTTCATTCTTTTTCTTCTCACCGCCGCTGAAGCCTTCGTTGACGGAGCGGTTGGCGAGTTTGGTGGTCATTTCGACGATTTTCTTTTTCTCTTCCATGAGTTTGAGGAATTCGGAGCCGGAGAGGGGGTCGAGGCCACGGTATTTGCGTTGTTCGTTGACAGCGGTGCGCATGAAGTTGGAGATGCTGACGCCGGGGATTTCGACGGGGTATTGGAAACCGAGGAAAATGCCTTCGCAAGCGCGGACGTCGACGGGCATGTCGAGGATGTTTTTGCCTTTGTATATGACTTCGCCTTGGGTGACGGTGTATTTGGCGTTGCCGGCGATGACGCCAGCAAGGGTGCTTTTGCCGTTGCCGTTGGGACCCATGATGGAGTGGACTTCGCCGACGTTGATTTCAAGATTTACGCCTTTAAGAATTTCTTTGTCGCCGATGGAGGCGTGTAAATTGCGTATGGATAATAGAGCCATTGTTTTATGTAATTGTCTGAGTGTATGTAATTTTACGAAAAAGGGTTGTGTTTATTGCACCTACAAAGATACGTTTTTTTTGTGAATTATGGCGGGTTAAATGGGGGTTGGGGACGATTTGTCGGGAGGCGGGGTTGGGGAACAGGATTTGGAGCGGGCGGAGGTGTTGTGTAGGTGGATGATAGGGAGGCTGTTGAATTATTTTTGGCGATTAGGTGGCTGCATGTTCAATTTATTTTGTATCTTTGCAAAGATAAACAGAGGTGTTATTTCCTATCGTTTTTTTTGTAATAAACATATAATCTATGGGTTCTACTATTGTTACCTTGACTACGGACTGGGGGTATAGTGATTTTTTTGCGGGTAGTGTGAAGGGGAAGTTGTATTCATACATACCGGGGGTGCAGGTGGTGGATATAACGCATGGGATACCGCCGTACCAGTTGACGCGGGCGACGTTTGTTGTGAAGCATGCGTGTATGGGTTTTCCTCCGGGGACGATACATATCATAGACGTATGTTCATCGCAGACCAAGGAGAGTCCTTTTGTGGTGGTTGAGCATAACCAGCAGTATTATATTTGCACTGATAACGGGTTGCCAGCCTCGGTTTTTGGAGCCGAGGGGGTGAATGCCGTGGTGATAGACAATGTGGCGCAGGAGTCGAGTTTTTTTACTTTCGCGGCGCGCGATTTGTTCTGCAAGGTTGCAGCGATGCTTGCAGGGGGGACACCGTTGGAAGAGTTGGGCTTTAAGACGGATACGTTGTTCAGGAAGTCGTCGTTTGCCACGGCTATGCTGGACAATGCGATAAAGATTCATGTAGTGTATATAGATGCCTACGGCAACTGTGATTTGAATATTACGTATGATGAGTTTGAGCAGATTAGAGCGGGGCGGAAGTTTGAGTTGCAGGTGCATGAGGTGAAGATAAACAATCTGTCGTATGGCTATATAGGCTCGGAGGAGACGAGGATGCGGCGTACATCGTTGATGTTGACGGTATCGTCGACGGGTCATTTGCAGTTGGCCATCAATATAGGGAATGCTGCGCAGATGTTTAATTTGCAGTATTTAGATACGCTATTGGTGAAGTTTTTCTGAAGAGAAGAGAGAAAAAGAAAGAACGGCTGAGAGCCGTTCTTGAATTATGGAAAACGGGATGAAACAGCCTCCTTGCCGGACATGCGGGCAAAGAGGTAAATGGAACGGGAGGGTTAGTCCTCGTTGTTGTAGTTTTCGGCAATCATGGCTTGAATTTCGGGCGATTCGTAGCCGCGAGAGGCCAAGAAGGTGATAAGTTTGGAACGCCGTTTGGAGTAGGTTTCGGTACCAGGGTAGGTGTCCCACTTGGTTTTGGCGACATCGATAAGGATGTTGCGGTATTCCTCGTCGGGGATTTCGGCCAGGGCTTCGGTGATGAATTTGGGCGGAACTTGCTTAGAGCGGAGTTGGTAGATGACTTTGAGACGGCCCCATTTCTGGTTGCGAAGTTTGGAGGCGACGTAGGCGCGAGCGTAGCGGCGTTCGTCGATATAGCCTTGGTCAATCAGCCGGTTGACGATTTTGGTTGATGTGTTGGGGGTAGCACCCCAGTCGCAGAGCTTCTTTCGGACGGAAGTGCGACATTGCTCCTCGTTGGCACAGTAGCGTTCTGCTCTGGCTAACAGAGACATTTCTTCTTCTGTGAGATTCTGAACCATGATGCAAAATTACGAAAAAAAGGGGCACGGCAAATGATTTAACATTATTAGTTATTAACAATCGGTTAATAACCCGCCTTGCACCAGAGAGTAAGGAGGGGTGGGGGTGTTGGTTGGACAAGGCGAAGGGATGAAAAAATCTTTTTAATCAAAAAAAAATTCGTATCTTTGCATATCTGTTATTTTGCAACAAAGAATATGGCAAAAGGAAGAATATTGTATATCAATCAAGGCGTTGTGCCCTTTTCGGAAGAAACGGAGTCGACGTTGATGAATCGTTATCTGCCACAGTTTACACAGGAGTTGGGGCGTGAAATCAGAGTGTTTGTGCCGAGGTTTACCGACATCAATGAGCGGAAGCATCAGTTGCACGAAGTGATAAGGCTGTCGGGAATGAATTTGATAGTGAACAACTGCGACCATCAGTTAATAATAAAGGTCGGGTCAATACCAACGGCACGGTTACAGGTGTATTTTATCGACAATGACGAGTACTTTACCAAGTTTGGCGATACGTTTGACAGCAAGGGCAAGTTGATACCGTCCAATGACGAGCGTATCCTGTTCTTTGGCAGAGGTTCGTTGGAGGCGGTGAGGAAATTGGCGTGGCAGCCGCATTTGATTCATTTCTCGGGATGGTTCAGCGGGATGGTGCCATTCTATCTGCGTCGAATCAACAAGGAGAATGCTTTCTTCTCGGGCACACGGACAGTGTTGTCGCTTGAAGCGGATAAGTTTGAAGGCAAGTTTGCCGAAGAGTTGGAGCGTAAGATGCGCGCCGACGGGGCCACAGCCAAGGATTTGCGCTTGTATCAAAACTTGGATTACATGACGCTGATGAAGGCTGCCATTACGTATGCCAACGGCATAGTGGTGTCGTCGCCGAATGTGGACCCCGAGTTGGTGCAGTTTGCCAAAGAGAATAAGCGCCATGTGCTTGACTATAATCCCGACCGTACGGAGTTCTTCACGAAAATCAACAAGATGTACGAGTCGTTGTGCGGCAGTTCGATTAACAACTGATAGAGTGGATGGGATTGAAGTAATGCTATGCAAAATATGCAAAAAATGAAACTTATTAATAGTTTGGATATGTTTTTGAGAAAGAGTCTTCTTCCGTTAGGAATACTTTTGTTTATGCTGCCTGTTGCCTGCAACAAGGGAGAGTCGGAGTTGGGTGTGGATTTGCAGGATCCTTATACTTTCTATAACGGGGTGAGGGACACGGTGACATTGACAGCAGGAACGATATTTGACGATTCGTTGTGGACCGCGGGATATGATTTTGGTGTGATAGGCGATTATCAGGATGAAGTGTTCGGCGAAGCCAGAGCAACGCTGTATTCGCAGATTGGCATCTCGTCGGAGAACGGTATCAGTCTGGACAACGAGGTTGTGTTTGACTCGGTGGTCATGACGCTGGTGATAGACACGGTATATCCTGTTGTTCCGGACTCCACGCCAGTGACTTTTCATTTGATAGTGAAACAGCTGGCAGAGCCGTTGAGAGATTCAATATACCATGCAACGCTGTCGTCGCACAGCCTGCTGGAGGACGATGTGTGTTTCTTTGACGGAGATGTGGTTTACAAGGCAGACAGTATCCGGGTGCGTATGAATGAGAGCATTTACCCGGTGCTGAGACAGAATTGTACCACAGAAGAGTTTTTGGAGCGAGTGAAGGGCATGAGTTTGAAGCTGGCCGAGTATTCGAACAAAATGATGACAATTGACCTCTCGGCAACGAACACCCGATTGACGTTGTATTATCATACGGAAAATGTTGAATCGTTGCAGTATGTGTTTGTAATAAACAAAGAGGTAGCCCACAGCATGTATTTTCAGCATGACTATACAGGCAAGGCGATGGAAGCCATAGCGAACCATACCGCTGATTCGATAGCGGGAGGGCAGCGGCTGTATCTTGAACCCCTGGGAGGAACACGTGTCAGGCTGAATATGCAGTCGTTCATCAACCGGTTCAAAAAAGAACATCCTTGGGCAGTAGTGCATTACGCTGAATTGCTGCTTCCGGTGAGTTCGGAAGGCGACACGCACAAGCCTGTGCGTATACTTGCCAACAAGTGCTTCTCGAATGGTCCGTCGGTGATGATTACCGATGCCAATGTTATAAGCAATCCATATACCTATTCAGGTTATGACGGGTATTTTCATAGAGAAGAGGGCTATTATCGTTTGCGTGTAACCCGCCATTTGCAGGAACTGCTGAGGGCAGGACGCGACTATGGCACGGAACTGTATATAGATGCCCGTCGTTCTACGCCGTTCCGAACAGTGATAAAAGGAACCGACACGGATGACCCGGTGCGCGTGGTCTTTATTTATTCGGAGCACACAACCCAATGAAGACCGCCGTTTCCTAATGTAAGATAACAAAATAGAGAACAACCATTTATTGAACATACCGTTATGAAGAGAACATTCATTATCGTGCTGATGAGCCTTTGTGCCAGTGTCGCCGCGGCTCAAATCCATTACGAAGAAGCCTACCGCACCCATCCCGACCAGATCTATGTATCGGGGACACTTAACGATGACAGCGTCCATATTGGTAACTGGACATGGTGGTATCCCAACGGGAAGGTTTTCCGTCAAGGGAAATACGATAACCAAGGTCACCGTATCGGAGTGTGGCGCACGTTCTTCAACGATGGCAGCAAGCATGAGGAGACCGTAATGAGTGGAAGCGGCACCAGCCGTACCTGGTATGAGAGCGGGAAGCTGCAAAGTGAGGTGAAGGTGGAAAACGGAAAGAAGGAAGGAATGTTTGTGTCGTGGTATGAGAATGGTCAGAAAAAGGATGAGGTGCCATACGTGGGAGGAGTGCGAGAAGGCAAGACACGTGAATGGCACGAGAATGGACAGTTGATGTTTGAAGGCGAGTATGTTGACGATGAGTTGGAGGGCAAAGCCATTTGGTGGACTTCGAAGGGGCAGAAAGACCACGAAGGGAACCTGGTGAGCGGTGAGCAGGAGGGCGAATGGTTATTCTACTGGCGCACCAACGGCAATATCGGTATCCGCGGACATTACACCAACGGCAGCGAATCCGGCACATGGACATATTATTATGAGACCGGTGAAAAATGGCGTGAGGGAGAGTACAGCAAAGGCTATAAGCAGGGACTTTGGACGACATGGTATGAGAGCGGCCAGAAACTGCACGAAGGCCAGTATGTGAATGATAAAGAAGAAGGCACATGGACTGCTTGGTATGAGAATGGCAAGCTGGACTACACCGGTAGTTTCCACAATGGTAAAAAAGAGGGACTGTGGCGTGGTGTTTATGACGACGGCAGCGTACGTTATGAGATGAATTACCACGATGACTTGCAGCATGGCAGAACGGTGCGTTATCATCCCAACGGCAAGATTGAAATTTCTGAAAACTATATCAACGGCGAGCGCCATGGTAAATACGAACGCTATAACACGGCCGGGACTCCCGAAGAGGTAGGAACCTTCGACCATGGTAAGAAGAACGGCAAGTGGATATGGTACGATAAATATGGCAATGAGGGTGTAGTGGCCGAGTTTAAAGATGGCCAGATGATTTCGATGAAAGACAATACCGCCAAGCAGTCGAAACGATAGAATCGTATAGGGTGAGAGGGGATATGGAAGGTTTGGCGTGGTTGAATTGCCAGTTGCTGTTGGGTTCTAAATCGCCTCGCAGGCGGGAATTGTTGTCCCAGTTGGGGATTCCCTTTAGGTTGGTGGAGATTGACGTCGAGGAGTCGATAGAGCCTGATGTATCCGCTGACAAGGTGGCAGAACAGTTGGCTTGCAAAAAAGCGTTGGCGTATACGGCAGGCTTGGCTGACAATGAGGTGCTGGTAACCGCCGACACAGTGGTTGTTCATGATTCGTCGGTGCTGGGCAAGCCCCACAGTAGGGCGGAGGCAATAGGAATGTTGCACCTGCTTTCAGGATGTACCCATCAGGTTTATACCGGAGTTTCGCTCAGATCCAATTGTTTTTCCGATTCTTTTACGGAGCGAACAGATGTTGTTTTCAAGAGCCTCAGAGATGAGGAAATAGCCTATTATGTTGACACCTATCGTCCCTTTGACAAGGCCGGAGCCTATGGTATTCAAGAGTGGATTGGCATGATAGGCATAGAACGTATAGAGGGATGCTATTACAACGTAATGGGATTGCCTGTGGTGAGGCTATATAAAGAATTGCAACGATTGGTTAATTGACACGGTACGTTCGTCGACGAGGGTGCGCAGCACCGTTTGCATTTCATTTTCATCAATATGTTGTAACCGTTCTGACAGTTCGTCGGCACGAAGCGGTTGCTCTTTCAGCAGGGCGATGATTTGTTGCCGCAGGGAGTCGTGATTTTCCTTTTTCAGTTTTTGGTTTGCCGCAATACAAAGGTCGCAGACACCGCAAGGCTTACTTTCCTCTTCACCAAAATAGTTGAGTAGCATAGCACTGCGGCATCCGGAAGTGGCGGTTACATAGTGGAGAATAGCCTCCACGCGTTGCAGTGCCTGCTGCTTGAGGATGGCGTACTGGCTGTCGGACAGCACCATACTGGTTGAGTCGATGCGGGGAGAGGTGAAGATGATTTGAGGTTTGGTTGTCTTGGCCTTGTATTGGATGGCTTTGAGGGCGTCCATGTGGTGCAGCATGTTGGTTATTTGCTGCTCGTCGAGGTTCAGGCGCCGGGCGAGGGCGCGTTCGGAGATAGGGACAAAATCGGTAAACAGTCCACCGTACATGCGCAGCAACAGGGTGAGCAAGTCGCTGTAGCGGGCTTGGGAGACTTGAAAGCGGTACAGTTCTTCCTGAGACAGTGGAATGTATACTCTCGATTCGGTTTCGTTGCGCTCGGGAATGGCTATTAAACCTTCACGCTCCAGCACTTTGGCGGCGTTGAACATCTCCACCACATTAAAATGGTAGTTGCTGCATATAGCCTCCATGTCGAAGTCAAACTGGCAGTCGGTTCCTGCACCGACAGGGAGTTGATAGTAGTTGCATATAGCCTTGTAGACGTTGCCTATCTGTTTGGAAGTTGGGTAGTTGATGTTGAAATTGTCGTGCAGGTTGGTTTTGTCTATGTCGTCGTAAAGCAATACGGCATAGGCCTTGTTGCCATCGCGGCCTGCTCTTCCAGCCTCTTGGAAATAGGCTTCGATAGAGGTGGGAATGTCGAGGTGCACCACAAAGCGTACATCGGGTTTGTCGATGCCCATGCCGAAGGCGTTGGTGGCAACCATGATTTGCACATCGCCCTTCATCCAGCGTAGTTGAGCTGTATCGCGTTCCTTCGGGGTCATGCCTGCATGGTAATAGGTTGCGGGAATGCCGTTGTTTACAAGGTAGTCGGCCACAAGGCGTGTGCGACGGCGGTTGCGGACATAGACGATGCCCGAACCTCCGGTGTGGCGGGCGATGCGGAGAAGTCGACCTTCCTTGTCCTCTTCGTGAAAGACCATATAGGCCAGATTTGAGCGGAAGAAACTGGCTTGTAGCGTGTGGTGACCTTTGCGGAAAAGCAGTAGGCGGCGTATGTCGTCCATCACAACAGGGGTTGCCGTGGCAGTGAGAGCGATGACGGGTACTTGGCTGTGGTAATCCCTTATGCGGGCGATTTCAAGGTACGGCGGCCTGAAGTCGTAGCCCCATTGGGATATGCAGTGCGCTTCGTCGACGGCTATCAGCGTTATTTTCATTTGCCTGAAGTGCCCGATGAATACGCGCTGCATCAGCCTTTCGGGCGAAACATACAGCAGTTTCGTTTTTCCGTGGAGACAGTTGTTCAGGATGACTTCCTGTTCGTTGGCGGTGAGTCCCGATACCAGGCAAGAAGCTTTGATACCTCTGTCGCGCAGTTGCTGCACCTGGTCTTTCATCAGAGAGATGAGCGGCGACACCACGAGGCATATTCCGTCCATTATTAGTGCCGGAACCTGATAGCAGATAGATTTTCCGCCCCCGGTAGGCAACAGCGCTAAAGTATCGTACCCCTGCAGAACAGAGTTGATAATCTCTTTCTGCAGGGGACGAAAGGCGTCAAAGCCCCAATATTTTTTCAGAATGTCTTCAGGATTCAACCTTGAGATATGGGGCAGGGTTATCGGATGAGGGTAATGGAGCCCTTCTGAGTGACGATGTCCTCGGTGCCGGGACGGCGGTAGTAGATGACGTAGACGTAGGTGCCTTGCGGGCATTTGATGCCGTCAGGGGTGTTGC
This sequence comes from uncultured Bacteroidales bacterium, assembly GCA_900317955.1. Classification (GTDB taxonomy): domain Bacteria; phylum Bacteroidota; class Bacteroidia; order Bacteroidales; family P3; genus Colimorpha. The sequence goes on along the minus strand of ONIP01000024.1, from coordinate 2 downwards.
CG
>ONIP01000023.1 GCA_900317955.1 uncultured Bacteroidales bacterium | reverse complement strand
AGCATTTTTTTTGTTCATGACCTTTGACTTTGTCAAAGTAACGATAAAATCACGCTTCTGCGTTGGTTCGACCATTAATTTTGTCCATTACGTCGAATATTATCCTTATCCTTCAAAAAATGTATAAAAATGGAATTCCCTTAGGAAAGCTTACTGAATCGAAAAGAGGTGCGGAGGTTTCTAAGAAATACTTACGAGAAAACATAAATGGATGCGAAACATTGATTGGACAAGATATGCAAAAGTACTCAATATCTTGGAACAGGACATATTTACCAACTAACCATAAAGAATACCAACGACTTAAGAAACACTTTGATTCTGAGTGCATATTTTTGCGTAGGGTAGATTCTATGCTTGAAGCTACCGTTTCATTGGGAAAACATTATGGTTTTAACAAAAATGTATATGGAATAAAAAAGCGTATTGGATGCAAGTATGAGATGCTCTACCTACTTGCTTGCATTAACTCAAAGGCTTTAGACTTTTATTATAAAAAAAGATTCTCAACAAAGAAAACTGATGTTTTCCCAGAAATACAAACATATCTCTATGAGCAGTTACCTATACCATCTGTAAGTAAAGAAACACAAAGTCGGATAATAGAGATAGTGAATGAGATTCTATTAACTAAAAGTAAGAATCCTAATGCTGCTACACTTTCTCAAGAAGCCACTATTGACATAATAATATTCAAATTATTTGACCTAACATATGAGGAAGTGTTATCCATAGACAACACTATATCTTTTACACGCCAAGAATACGAAGAATAACTTTAACAATAACAACACTATGGTTAAATTACAAATAGTAAATACCATCTCACAAAGAACTGGTATTCGCAGATCTGCTGTTATAATAATAGTTGATCAAATGATGACATGCATTAAAGATGCTTTATCTGAAGGCGACAATGTAACACTTCGGGGTTTTGGAAGTTTCGTTCTAAAAAAGAGATACACTCGTCATTTTCATGCACCATCTGGGGAATTATTTATAATACCTGAACACTTAGAACCATTCTTTAAACCGTGTAAAGAGTTTAAAAATAAATTATCTTCCATTGATATAGAGGCTTCCCAGTTAGGACAATAGTAATAGTTGTAGTCAACATTGAAGAAATCGTAATAATTGAGGAATCAAACTAAAATCCACAGATGAATGACCTAAAAGAAAAATGGCTTAATTGGTTCAAATGGGGTATGGGCATGGATTTGGCATAGGAAATAATCAAGATTGCAAAGACGCACTATATCACGCAAGCGGGTGACTTGGACTGTCATGCTGCCTTGAAAGAGTGTATCAAAATTTTGGATTATTCAAAAAATGCCACTCAAAAAAGAATAAGCAAAGGATACCGAAATACCTATCACCGTCAGCGCACAGACAAAGGATTCTTCAACGTCATAACCCGGCGTAAAAAAACGCCACATCATAGATGTTTTTCAATTCTCATAACTGCTCTACAACTCTACACCCTCACCTCGAAGAAATCGCATCGATTGAACAATATTTGAGTTCATTTTTCGTATTAATAAGTAATTAGTACAAACTCCATATTATAATGCGACTCCGTATAACAGCAGAAGTAAAGGGTGATATTATTCTAAAAAAAATAATATCAACGCAGTTTTTTATTTATACATTCAACATATTTAGTAAAAATGAATCTCTTTTCATAAGTGTGGAGAGGAGCGTTTCAAACTATTTAGATGACATTCCATAAACCACTATTGATGAATCCAACCACTTTGCTATTAGTATTCCTGATACCACAATTTATGCTGACATGGTTGAATGGTTAAAGAGAATAGAAGCTTTTGGCTCTTTCAATCTTGCCATAAAAAGAGTATTGTACGAAGAAGCAGAAATAACCTGGATTCCAGAAACCATGGATGAGGAAAAAATATTGTCTATTAAGTCATACAAAATAACAAAAGGAAGACAAAACTGTACATACTTGAGACTCTCCGATTTCCAGGATACGTTATTTTACAGTAAAAGAATAGAAGAAAACTACATCCCTTTTTCATACTTCAGATTGGGGTCTTCTTTTTTTAACGAAGAGGAGTATTATCTATCATACATCAATTATTTTATGATGATTGAATACTTGTATGGGAACGGTATAACCGTCACCAAGAAACTACGAATCGAATTTGGAAAATCAGATGTCCTGGTATTAAGTATTCTAATGGCAATAAATACATTTCCAATAGATGATCCAATTCTCGAATGGCTAAAGAATGAATGTAAAAATAAACAGAAAGAATACAACGTTGATGGCTTGATATTTGTATTAGTAGATTATCGTGGAATGATAGCTCACGGCCTTGAGAAACGATCCGGAAAGTATCGAGACAATCCGAATCTATTACGTCCGATATCTCTTATTTTAGGCATAATATGCCGTTATGTATGTGGATACATACAAATGATGTCTAATATGCCTAAGGAACAAATGAATGCATTTTTAAAGAATAGAATCTCAGAAATGAAATCTATAAACATGGGAGCATTTATGTAGTAAATGAAAAGAATGTTCGCTGAGGGACCTATACAAATTGAAAATTGAAAAGAAGGTTTCTGAGAATCCATTGGAGGATATTCTCACCTGAAACCTTTCCTTGCGCATATTGACGCACAAGTAGATAACTATAGACATTAGATTTACTTCAACGTCATTTGCAAACCCTTGTAAAGATAGAAGAACGCCTCGGGGTTAGTCTTCTTTAGTTTGTTAAGCTTGGTGTATTCATACTCTACATCACCGAGTGTTGCAAATCTATTTGTCATAGGCTCTCCTTATGATAAGACTAATCCACTCGGGCATCAGGGCGAGGTCGGTCATGACTGATTCTTTTGTCTCGTTCTGGAGTAGCGATATGATGGCTTGCTCCTGCTCGGGTGTGACATTGTCGGCACCTACCTCTTTTAGCGCAAAGGTGATAAGCATGGCCAGTTTGTTGGTGAATGCCAAGTTTTTAGGTGCTGTGTGTTTGAACAATATCCCCCTGTCGCCATCGAGACGTACTTTCCTTGCAGAACCGTCTGTAAGGTAAACAGCATTCATCGGCACCTGTTCCGACAATCCCAACAGATTGAGCGCTTGGTCGCCTGTGGGTGCAATCCTTGCCTTGTCGCGCCGGGCAATGGCTTGCGCAATTTCGTCGTAAGTGGGACGCAGCACTCCCAACCCCCACTGTTTGTCTATTTTTGGGTAGCAGTAGATGCCTCTCGCCACCCGGAGGATATCACCTCGAGTCACAAGTCTTTCGATGGCTTTCAATACAGATTTGTTCTCTCCCAGCAGTGTAAAGTCCGTCGAGAAAAACACGCAACCTCTACCCTTTCCTCTAACACGCGCTAATATCTTATCATCAATGCTTTGCATTATTAATCATATTTTATTTTTGTCGCAAAAATACACATTTTTTTCGACATAAAAGAAAATAGTTTCAGAATCACATACTCAGCACCAACAATACGTTACAGCCATGAGGATGTGTTAGCGTGAAAATAGCCGAGGCCATTATGGCGGACTTGGAAAATGAAAGTTGAAAATGAAAAATGGAGTTGCTCCCTTTCGGTCGCGAGTCTATTCTATGCAGTGGCACTGAGAGCCTGCTGGTTCGAGACATTTTATAATAGCCCCTCTTTTCTGTTATTAGAGGCTGATTAAATATTAAGCATGTTTAAACATGCTTAATATTTATTTTGATAATAATACACTAAAAATCAGTATATTAATTTTATATTCTAATTTTATTTTTGGGGTTTTCTATACTATTTTAAAATTAAAATATAGATTTTTTGCTGTTTAGAAGGCAGAAATTATATATTAGACATATTTTTTTATGCTTAATATATAAAAAATTTGCTATTAAGAATATTTTTAGTATATTTGCAGTCTAAATATCTACAATATGATGTATAATGACCTAATTGAAAAACAGATTATTGGGAGGTTAAAGATAGATAATCCATGGTGGACAGAAAATGAAATTCCTCAATATATCTCATCCATGCACCCCCGTTTGTATCTTGACATCTTCTATCCGTTATTGATAGATACCGAAGTTAGGAGAGCACTTCTTTTAATGGGCCCACGCCGCGTTGGGAAGACCGTGTTGTTGTATCATTCAATTGGGCGATTGATTGCAGACGGGGTATCCCCTCGCAATATCATATACATTGCAGTGGATACACCCATTTATAACAAGATTTTACTGGAGCAGTTGTTTGACCTGGCAAAACAGGCATTGGACAAAACTGATAGTAAAGAACGCTTTTATGTCTTCTTTGACGAGATACAATATTTAAAGAATTGGGAAGTGAATCTGAAATCGTTGGTCGACACCTATCATAATGTTAAGTTTGTGGCATCAGGATCGGCTGCTGCAGAGTTGAAAAAACGGAGTAACGAAAGCGGTGCTGGCCGCTTCACGGATTTTCATCTCCCTCCCCTAACCTTCTACGAATATCTACATCTTAAAGATTATGCTCAACTAATGCAACCTTTTGAAATAGACTGGTCAAATGGGAAAATACGCGGTAATAAAACCATTGACATTACAAAATCGAATAAGTTGTTCATAGACTACATCAATTTTGGAGGATACCCCGAGGTAGTTTTTTCACAACGCATTCAAGAAAACCCTGGTCAGTTCATCAAACATGACATCATTGACAAAGTACTGCTTAGAGACCTCCCCAGTCTGTATGGCATAACAGATGTGCAGGAGCTGAATTCTCTCTTCACTATGATTGCATACCATTCGGGTTCACAATTCTCCTACGAGGGTCTGTCGCGAGATTCTGGAGTGAAGAAGGAAACGTTGCGCAGATATATACAATATTTGGAAGCGGCATTTCTGGTGAAGAAAATTAGAAGGGCTGACGATACAGCAAAAGCATATAAACGTGAGATGTTGTTCAAGTTATATCTGACAAATCCTTCTTTGCGTTGTGCTCTATTCCAACCCATTGAAGAGAACGACATGACATTTGGAAATATGGTGGAAACTGCCATATTTGCTCAATGGATTCCGCGTGATGCCAATATCGCTTATGCCAACTGGAACGAAGGCAATAAAAAACAAGGTGAGGTGGACATAGTGGGGATAAACGAGGCGAGACAAAAACCGGATTGGGCAGTCGAGGTGAAATGGACGGACAAGCCGTTTGCCAATCCCTCTACCGAACTGAAGTCGTTGGAGTACTTCATGAGAGCCAATAATCTCACTCACGCTATGGTCACTACAATATCCGAAACAGGGAAAAAAGACATGCCCTACGGCTGCCTACAGTTTATGCCAGCTGCTTGTTATGCCTACACCGTGGGTGAAAACACTTTGAAATCAACAAAACTATCATTTGGATTATAATATAGTTGGGTATAAAGCAGTATAACCTTGTACGACTATTGGTAGTTTGAGAGAAGTGTAGCGAGAAAAGCTTGATTTCGAGAAATATATTTTGCCATATTGGATTTTTGTTGTATCTTTGCATTTCAAATAATAGCCAATTTAGGTTTAATGACTTATTGCGATGGATGTATTTGAAATGGAGTTTGCGAAGGTGTATCCGATGCTTGTGGCGAAAGCCGAGCGTAAGGGGCGGACAGTTGACGAGGTATACAAGGTGACCTGTTGGTTGACGGGGTATACCAAGGAGAACCTAATAGAGTTGATGAATAGCGATTCTACCTACGGGGAGTTTTTGGATGGTGCTCCGATGATGAATCCCGACAGGCTGAACGTGAAGGGCAGGATTTGCGGTGTACGCATCGAGGAGATTGAAGACCCACGGATGAGGGACCTCCGGATTCTGGATAAGCTGGTGGACGACCTTGCCAAGGGGAAAGCGATAGAGAAGATTATTGGAACTTGACATTCGTGATAGTTTATGACAAAGGGAAACTATTACAAATAAGTAAAAATGTAATAATCAAATATAGTTTGTGTTATACATAGTTATTTTTACCAAAGGATAAACTAAAAATTATAGATTATATGAAAGACAGAAGTTCTTGGATGATTGCCGCCATTCTATTAATCTGCGGCGTAGCAGTTTCCTCGTGCAGGAATGCAAAAAGGGTTATCCCCATTGAGCAGGACGCGACAAATTTCATTGCAATTACCGATGTGGTACCGGATGCCATAATGGAGATTCGTTATTACAGCACCTATAACTTTGTGGGAACACGTGTAGAAGGCTATCTTGAGCCCATAGCCTTAATGACCAAGGTGGCAGCCGACAGCCTACATGCAGTAAGTGACGACTTGAAGCAGCAGGGCTACCGCCTGAAGATTTATGATGCATACCGTCCTCAGATGGCGGTGGACCATTTTGTACGCTGGGCAGAAGACTTGGCCGACACGGCTATGAAGCCTTATTTCTATCCCAACGTGGATAAGTCGGTACTATTTGAACAGGGCTATATCGATGCAAGGAGCGGCCATTCACGCGGTTCGGCGTTGGATCTCACCCTTGTGGATATGGCCACCGGCAAAGAGGTGGACATGGGAGGAGTGTTTGACTGGTTTGGATTAGAGAGCCATCCCGATTGCGGCGGCAACCCTGAAACTTTGGAATATCGCCCCAACGACACATTGACGGCAACACAGTTCCAAAACCGCATGATTCTCCGCTCGGCCATGCTGCGCCACGGATTCAAACCGATAGACACCGAATGGTGGCATTTTGTACTCGCGAACGAGCCGTATCCTGAAATTTATTTCAACTTTCCTGTGAAGAGATAACATAACCATTTAACCCTGATAACACGCCCCACATGCTGGAAAAAACATGCACAACAGCCTGTGGGGCTTGCTGTAAATGGTAGTAGGCCACGACTATTGTGCGACAATGGACTATGAGAAAAAGAAATCATGTTTTCGATGCACAATAAAACGGAGCTTTTGTCGTTATAAAAATTAAATTTCAATATATAACGACCATGATAGTAACTACTACCCCGACCGTTGAAGGTCATCAGATTGTAGAATACCACGGTGTGGTTTTCGGTGAAGTGATTACAGGTATCAATTTTGTGAAGGATTTCTTTGCAGGCATCCGCAATGTTGTGGGTGGACGCTCAGGGTCTTATGAAGAGGAATTAAGCAATGCCCGTTCCAATGCCATGTCCGAGATGGAGCAGCGGGCTGCCCGCATGGGAGCCAACGCTATCGTAGGCGTGGACATAGACTATGAGGTGCTGGGCACGAACAACGGAATGCTGATGGTGTCGGCAACAGGCACAGCCGTTACAATAAGATAAGTTTCTTGCTAACAACTAAATGTATGAATCGAACTAAAGAATATATTGAACAAAACAAAGACCGTTTTGTTGAAGAATTATTCTCACTGATACGCATTCCTTCTATCAGTTCGGAATCGGAGCATAAGGCTGATATGGTGCGATGCGCTGAACGCTGGAAGGAGTTGCTGACGGCCTCGGGAGCAGAGAATGCCGAGCTGATTGAAACCACCGGCAATCCGTTGGTGTATGCCGAAAAGAGTATTGACCCTTCGAAGAAGACGGTGTTGGTATACGGGCATTATGACGTGATGCCTGTAACGCCTTTGGAGTTATGGAATACTGAGCCTTTTGAGCCTGTTATAAAAGACGGCAAGATATGGGCTCGCGGCGCCGACGACGACAAAGGACAGAGTTTTATGCAAGCCAAGGCCTTTGAGACCATGATGGCTCTCGGTACATTGCCGTGCAATGTGAAGTTTCTGCTGGAAGGCGAAGAGGAAATAGGATCGCCTGCACTGAAGCAGTGGATTAAGAAGCCGGAGAACAAGGAAAAACTAAAAGCAGACATCATATTGGTGTCGGACACTGACATGGTGAGTGCCGAAGTGCCAAGTGTCACCACCGGACTACGCGGCTTGGTGAAGTTCGAGATGCGCGTAACAGGCCCCGACCACGACCTGCACAGCGGTGATTTCGGCGGCACAGTCTCCAATCCCGTAAATGTACTGAGTTGGATGATAGGTACCGTATTGGATAAGAACGGGCACATCACAATACCTGGTTTTTATGACGATGTGTTAGTTTGCAGCCAAGAAGAGAGAGCGTTGATAAACAAAGCACCGCATGATGACGAGGAATACAAGAAAAGTGTAGGCGTGGACGTGCTTCATGGCGAGAATGGGTATACCACCCTTGAGCGCATCGGCATACGCCCCACATTTGACGTTTGCGGAATACAGGGCGGCTACAGCGGAGAAGGGTTCAAGACCATTATCCCCTCGGTGGCATGGGCAAAGCTCTCATTCCGCTTGGTTGCAAACCAGAATCCTGAACATATTGCCCGTATTGTGGAGGATTATTTCCGCAGCATAGCCCCCGACAGCGTGAAGCTAGAATTCATCTATTACGAGAAGGGAATGCCATACGTATGTCCCATCGACCTACCGGCATATAAAGCAGCAGAAAAGGCTTTCGGCGACACATACAACATGCAGCCAATCCCTGCCCATAGCGGCTGTTCTATCAGTATAGTGAGCGACTTTGAGCAGGAGCTGGGACTGAAAAGTATACTCCTCGGTTTCGGGTTGGGAGCTGACAACATCCACGCACCCAACGAGAACTACCGCCTGGACCGTTTCTACAAAGGGATTGAGACTGCCGTGGCGTTCTTCCAACATTATGCCGAGGAATAACATTCATAATTAGATAATTATTAACAAACACATTATACTATGAAAAACGTAAAGAGCTACATCGAAGCTAACAAAGACCGATTTTTAGAAGAATTATTTGAACTGATTCGCATTCCTTCCATCAGTGCCGAACAAGAGCACAAACCCGACATGGTACGCTGTGCCGAGAAGTGGAAAGAGTTCCTTCTACAAGCCGGTTGCGACAAAGCGGAAGTCATGCCTTCGGCCGGCAACCCTGTAGTGTACGGCGAGAAGACTATCGACCCTGCCAAACCCACCGTACTTGTATATGGACACTATGACGTCATGCCCGTCGCTCCCCTCGAGTTATGGAAAACCAGCCCTTTCGAACCCGTCATCAAGGACGGCAAAATCTGGGCTCGTGGTGCCGATGACGACAAAGGTCAAAGCTTCATGCAAGCCAAGGCATTCGAATTCATGGTGAAGACCGACCAACTGCCCTGCAATGTGAAGTTCATGCTCGAAGGCGAAGAGGAAATCGGTTCGCCAAGCCTATACGGATTCTGCGAAGAACATAAAGAGATGCTCAAAGCAGATGTGATTTTGGTTTGCGACACCAGCATGATTGCTCCCGACGTGCCCAGTATCACCAGCGGTCTGCGTGGATTGTGCTACTGGGAGGTGGAAGTGACCGGTGCAAACCACGACCTGCACAGTGGTATCTACGGTGGTGCTGTGGCCAACCCCATCAATATCCTCTGCAAGATGATTGCAGGACTGCACGACGAGAACAACCACATCACCATTCCGGGATTCTATGACGACGTGCTGGTTATCAGCGACGAGGAACGTGCCCTGATGGCTAAAGCCCCCTTTAACGAAGAAGCATACAAGAAAGAACTTGACATCAAGGCTGTGCATGGCGAGAAAGGCTACACCACCAAAGAACGCACCGGCATCCGTCCCTGCCTTGACATTTGCGGCATTTGGGGAGGCCACACCGGCGAAGGTTCAAAGACCGTGCTTCCCAGCAAGGCTTACGCTAAAATATCCACCCGTTTGGTCGCCAACCAAGACTTCAACAAAATCAGCAAACTGTTCCAGGAATATTTTGAGAGCATTGCACCCGACTGCGTCCGCGTAAAGGTTACCCCATGCCACGGCGGTGCCGCATACGTCAGTCCTCTTGAGATGAAAGCCTACCAAGCTGCAGAAAAGGCCATGGAGACCACCTATGGCAAACGTCCTATCCCTACCCGCAGCGGTGGAAGCATTCCCATTGTTGCAGGCTTCGAAAAGATTCTTGGTACCAAGAGCATCCTGATGGGATTCGGCCTCGGTAGCGACGACATTCACGCCCCCAATGAGAACTATCCCCTTGAACAGTTCTTTAAAGGCATTGAAACCATCCCCTATTTCTACGAATATTTTGCAAAATAAACCTATCACAACATGAAGAAACTCATTTTTATCGCCTTGTTATCGTTTGTGCTGGCACCCGCCATGGCACAACATAACGGCCACAATTGCGGCAACTGCCCACACCACAAACAACATGGAGCCAGTTGCCAGCAGCAACAGAAGCAACAACCTGCCACTATCAATGGGCTTGCCGCCGAAGTGGTTAAAGCTTTCCCCGAAGCAAGAAGCGTCAAGAAGGAAGATAAATGGTCGGTTGTATATAATGCGAAGCTGCAAGTGCTGGGATATGCTGTATACTCTAAGCCTGCCAGCGACGGAATTAAAGGTTACAACGGCGAGACTCCCCTCATGATAGCCCTTGACAAGAATCAGAAAGTTTTGTGTGTAGTGCTGTTGCCGAACAACGAAACACCTGGTTACTTACAACGTGTACTTGACGCAGGTCTTCTTTCGTCATGGAACGGTATGAAAACGGGCAAGGCTGCAAAGAAGAAGGTCGACACAGTCGCGGGTGCTACATTCTCTTCGAAGAGCATCATAGAGACTGTGCAGGCTGCTTTGAAAAAACTGTAACGAATGATTTACGCACTTTATGAAGACATGAGCCGCTGTACTCCTGAGGAGGTACAGCGGCTCTTATTACATGTTCCTGAGGAGCAACAAGCCGAAGCGTTGCGATTTAAACATACGTTTGGACAATTCACTGCTTTGAAGAGTTACCTGATGCTCAAGGAATTACTTCTTTTGAACGACCTTGTGGATGAGGACGACCCACTTCGATTTGTACTCAATGCTCATGGAAAACCGTCTTTGAGCGACCATCCTCATATCCATTTTAATATAAGTCACTGTCCCAAAGCCATTGCCGTTGCTGTAGACAATGTTCCCATAGGAGTGGACGTGGAGCGGTTTGTGAACCCGTCGGATTCGATGTTGCGGTATTGTATGAACGATGCGGAGATAGAAGAAGTGCGGCAAGCGGTTCACCCAGAGCAGATGTTTGCGGCACTATGGACGAAGAAAGAGGCTTATTTCAAGCTTCGCGGCACCGGCATAACAAAGGAGTTGCGGGAAATACTTGCTCGCCCCCATCCTGATGTGAGGCTTACAACGGAGATTTATTCTGAGGCGGGGTTTGCCTTCACCATCGCCGAGACTGCTACGAAAGAAGGAGCGAGATAGAGCGAAGATGATTAGAAGGTGTAGCTGACGGCGAGAGAAAGCCAATGGCCGGAACGGGCGTGAATGCCCATGTCCCATTCGGAGGTGATGAGTTGATAGTCTGTTTCTGGTTCGTCACGAGTGAAAACGTCCACCTTTACAAGTTTTTTCTGGGTATAAACCGAGTGAGTGTAGGCTACTGACAGCAAATCGATGTAAGCATCCATTGCCCAGTGGTCGGTAAAACGGTAACTTAGCATGGGGACGAGTATGAAGGTTAAATCTGTTGAGTTGTTTGGATACTTGTATCGTACAGGGAAGTTGTCTGAAGAGCGGAACTCGGTAGTATGTTTCGCCCCTATGCCGATGATGTAGCGTGCGGAGAGTTCGACACTGAGGGAGAGTTTACCCACCTCGCAGCAGGTGTAGCGAAGGAACAGCCCGCCACCTGTGCTCATTCGAGTGATGTCGATGAGTGAAGTGGTGTCCCAGCGTTTGTATTCGGGATTGAAATATCCGTCGGTATAAGTATGTTTGGAATTTGCGATGGTGAGCACTACGCCTGCTTTGAATCGCGGGGAGAATGCATAGCCTGCCTGAGGTGAAAAATCGAGTGCCATGCCACTGGGACGCGAGTTGTCGAAACCATCGAGCAAGGTGTAGCCCTGATGGTTAAAATGAAGGTTGGCGGAAATGAAGAACTGAGCCGATGCTGGCAGCAACGAGAGGATAAAAAAGGCGGAAAACAATATTTTTTTCATGACTTGGAGAAGAAAAAAAGCGGGGAAGGTTCCCCGCTGACTATACTTTTTAACTGATTGCGGGCAAGGCGCACTGCAACGAGGTTGTGTACGCATTGTCCCGAAGGGTATCAATCACCGGTAATTTTGGCTTTGATTTTCACGAGAGGATAGGTAGGATGGAGTTTAAGGCCGGGAACATAGTCCATGATGCCAGCCACTTTCTCCTTATCAGTATACTGCCAGATGGTGTAACGGGTGGCAGGGAATTTGAGTTCGTTGCTGACAATGAGCACGTGGTAGGAGGCGTAGCGTTCCAGACTGAAGTATTTGAGATAAGCCTGTTGGGAAGCCATAATCATAGGTTTAACGCCGTAAGCCTGCTCAAGGAGCTGAAGGAGCATGTCGAGACGTTTGACATTGATATCGAAAGGACTGTCGGGAACCACATAGACCACAGGAGGGAGGTCGAGGTGATGGCCACGGACGGCAGCCTGGAAGTTGTCGAACTGACCTTGAGCAGAATAGTGACGGTCGTAGCGGTGAACGGCACCTACGGGCATACCAACCTTATGGGCCTGGGTGAGGTTGAATGCACAGCGACCATCCGTAATGGCGGCGCCATTAGTGGCCATAACATAGACAAATTCGAGGTCGTTGGCCTCGTTGACGGTAGGCCAGTCGATAGTGTTTTGCGATTCGGACACCAAAATGCCAAGGGGTGCTTTGGTCTGAGCTGCACCGACTAAGGGCAGCATGATAAGCAACGCAAGAAGGGAGGCGGAAAGTGTCCGCAGAGAACTATTATTTTTGTTATTCATTGTTTGAAATGTTTGTTTTTGCGATAGTTAAATAACGTTTTCTGTATTTGTAGGAACAATATGTCTATTAAGTAATTTTTTTGCAAAGATACATGTTTTTTTTGATTTGCGGTGTGTGGTGGGGCGTTTTATTTTCAAGACTGGGTTGTAATCATGGCCTCATAGTCTGATTCACTGATGATTGGAATGCCTAATTTTTCGGCTTTCTTGAGTTTCTCAGGCCCCATATTCTCGCCGGCGAGCAAATAGGAGGTTTTGCCACTGAGGCTTCCGGTGACTTTGCCACCGTTTTGTTCGATAGAGCTTTTAATCTGGTCGCGGGAAAAATGCTGGAAGACGCCGCTGACGACGAAGGTGAGACCTTGGAGTGCTGAGCCGACAATGTTTTGCACCATTTGCATCTGCAAGCCTGCATCGCGCAGCCTGTTAATTATCAAGCGGTGGGCATCCTGACGGAAGTAGTCAAAGAGGGCGGCGGCGGTGACCTGTCCGACATCCTCGACTGCGGCAAGCTGGTCGATGTCGGCAGCCATCAGGGAATCCATATTGCCAAAATGGCGAGCCAATTTCTTGGCACCAACCTCGCCAACGTAGCGAATGCCCAGAGCAAAGAGAACCCTTTCGAAAGGCACTTGCTTTGAGAGTTCAATGGCGTTCATAATATTTTCTGCACCTTTTTCCTGAATGGTGGAGGAAGTTCCCTCACCAAGCCCGATGAGTTTAGGGCGAGTGAGGTCGTAGAGGTCGGCCACGTTGTGGACAAGACCAGAATCGAAAAGTAGTTGAAGACGTTCGGTGCCAAGACTTTCGATATTCATGGCCTTGCGACTGACAAAGTGTTCGAGGTGTCCGATAATCTGGGGGGTGCAGCCGTCCTGGTTGGGGCAGTAGTGACCCGCCTCGCCATCGGGTCGGACGAGCGGAGTGCCACAGACGGGGCATACAGTAGCATACTGGAGAGGTTTGGAATTGGGGAGACGCTTGTCGAGGTCGACACCAACGATTTTGGGGATTATTTCACCGCCTTTTTCGACCAGAAGGCTGTCACCTTCGTGTATGTCGAGTTTGGCCATAAAATCGGCGTTGTTGAGAGTGGCGCGTTTGACGGTGGTGCCACCGAGCCAGACGGGTTGCATGTTGGCCACGGGGGTGATGATGCCGGTGCGACCCACCTGGTAGCTGACATCGAGGAGCGGCGTACTGACGCGTTCGGCCTTAAACTTATAGGCAATGGCCCAGCGAGGGGATTTGGCAGTGGTGCCAAGCTGGTCCCAGAGGGAAGTTTGGTTGACTTTGATGACAACGCCGTCAATGCCAAAGGGGAGATTCCAACGTTCGCGATCCCAGTAGTCGATAAAGGCTTTGATGTCTCGAATGTCTTTGCATTCCTTCATATAAGGCTGCACCTTGAAACCCATCTGCTTGGCGGCTTCCATGCGGGCGGCATGGGAGGCGAAGGCGGGGTTGTCGGCTTCGAGCCCCGAGGGGAGCATGATGAAATAAAGGCAGAACATGAGTTTGCGCTTGGCGCATTCGGAAGAGTCCTGGAGCTTGAGCGAACCACTTGCGGCGTTGCGAGGGTTGGCAAAAGGAGGTTCTCCCTCGGCTTCGCGGAGGCGGTTCATGGCTTCAAAAGCCTCGAAGGGGTATACCACTTCTCCACGGGCTTCCATGTCGGGGGGAAAGTCGCCACGCAGTTGGAGCGGGATGGTGCCGATTGTGCGGGCGTTGGAGGTGATGTCGTCGCCCACGGTTCCGTTGCCACGGGTGACAGCCTGGACGAGTTTGCCTTTTTTGTAGGTGAGGCCAATGGCCACGCCATCATATTTAAGTTCGCAAGTATAGCTGAAGGGTACCCCGTCGAGAAGTTTACGGGTGCGGGATTCGAAATCTTCGATTTCCTCGATGCTGTATGTGTTGCCAAGAGAAAGCATGGGGAAGCGGTGCTCGACTTGACGGAAAGACTTGTTGACTTCGCCACCGACGCGTCGAGCCGGAGAGGTGGGAAGAGAGAGTTCGGGATATTGTCTTTCCAAATCGACGAGTTCTCGCAAGAGCGCATCAAACTCGAAGTCGCTGACGACCGAGTTGTCGTTCATGTAGTATTCGTGGTTGTAATAGTCGATGAGACGGGTCAGTTCAGCGACGCGCTGACGAGCACTTTCGGGAGCAGGAGCAGAAAAGAGGTCCATAGGGATGATGATATTTAAGAAATATTGTATAGTGGGTTGATTTTTTTAGAACGGCAATGGGTTCAAGCGTTGAGGGTAAATTCGCCTTTGAAGTTGAGGGAAACGGGGCCGGTGAGCCTTACGTTGGTAAAGGCGTTGCCTGTGGGCTCGAAATCGACTTTGAAATCGCCTCCGCGCGTGGTAAGGAGTCTGTTGCCGGTTACTATGGCGCAGGCGGTTACGCCGGTGCCGCAGGCGAAAGTCTCATCCTCAACGCCACGTTCGTAGGTGCGGACGAGAAGACGGCCGTTGTCCATATCTTCGATAAAGTTTACGTTGGCACCATTGGGATCTAACTCTTTCAAGTGACGGATGCGTCTCCCCTCCCCTACCACGTCGAAGTTGGCGAGGTTGGAAACCCGCTGCACATAGTGCGGGACACCGGTGTCCAAAAGCCAGCCGTCGAGGCAGCGAACAATCTGAGCCGAGGGGACATCTTTCATGCCCACAGTGACGATGCCGATGCCGTCGGACTTATTCCAGAAGATGATTTCGGCCTGATGGGGACCATCATCGGCGAGGAAGCGAACTTGGGGGTGGTCGGCGGCGTTATTGCCAAGACCAAGGTCGCAGGCGAAGGCGGCGATGCAGCGGGCACCGTTGCCGCACATAGTGGCGGGATGGCCGTCGCTGTTGTAATAACGCATGGAGAAGTCAAATCCGTCGGGGGCGTTGTGGAGCAGGAGGAGACCGTCGGCACCGACACCGAAACGGCGATGACAGATATGGGCTATTTGGTCAGCGGAAAGTTGGAGAGCCGCCGTACGGTTGTCGATGGCAACGAAGTCATTGCCAGCGCCGTCATATTTACTGAAGGGGATTTTCATCTGGTACGAAGATTGGTTCGGGTTCGCTCAACTCGACTTCGGTCGAAGTCTTGACAAGCCGTTTACTTGTGAGCAAGACAAGGAGAGAGCAGATGATGATGGAACAGAAGATGACAGAATAAGTTGTGTGCTTGATGATTTCGGCTCCCGGAATGATGTCGTAGCCAGCAGCGACGTTGGCCTGTTCGGGCATGGAGGCAAGGACGGCGGAAACCAGACCTTTAGGAATCATCATAGAGACAGTGAGGCGGTCCTCGGGGGTGTTTTTGCGACCGACGATGGCGATAAGTGCGAAGCGAACGACGAAGAGCGCCGCGGCAATTACAAGACCGTAGGCAAGCGCAAGGGGGTTGCTGAAGGGGATGCAGATGCCAATATAGACAAAGAAATAGGTTTTGAGGATGAAGACAAATTCTTTGAAGAAACTCTTTTCATTATCCTCGAGGGGGGTCATATCGTTGAGACGAAGTTTTTTGAGGAAAGACATCTCGAAGTATTCGGGGTTGCCGAGGACAAGGCCGAAAGAGAGTGTGGCGATGGCCCCGCTGTAACCGAGCAATTCAGCGACGCCGTAGATAACGAAAACGAAAGCCGGGGTGAGGAACATGGAGTTCTGAAGTTTGCGGATGCGGTCCATAAAGGAAGACCAGACGATGCCTCCCACGGTGCCGATAACCAAAGCCATGAGAATGGAGGCAAAGACGCGTCCCAACATAGAGCCGATGCTGACATTGCCGAGTTTATAGCCTTCGATGAAAGCCAAGGCAATAACGATGCAGAGAACGCCGGAGATGGCGGATTCGAGAGTAAGGGTTACGCGGGTTTTGACGCTGACACGCATACGGCGGACGAGGGGAATGACAATAGCCGCGGCAGTGCCTGCCACCATGGCGCCAAGCATCATGCTGGCTTTCAGTTCAAGATCGACAAGGAAATAGGCGACAAGGGTGACGGTAGCCATGGAGACGACAAAGGAGAAGAAAGTGACTTGAACCACACCGCTCCAATAACGCCTTACCATGTCCAACTTCATATCGATGCCGCTGTCGAAAAGGATGAAAAGAAGGGTGAGAGAAGCCAGGACGGGGCCTATTTCGTCGAGGTTGGCAGGAGTGACAAATCCGAGTACGGGTCCGACGAGAATGCCAATGAGCATGAGGAGCAGGACATCGGGGATGCGACGGCGGCTGAACCACGCATTGAAGAGGTGGGCACAGAAGATGAGGAGACCAAGGAATATATATGTCATGATGTTCTAAGTGTTGGTCGGAGGGGTGGCGAGGGAGTTGTTTAGTCGCAGGAGCGTAGTGAGCGGGAGTGTTATAATCGGCAAGGGTAGGACAAAGATGGCGGGAAGGGTTCAATAGTCCACTTCGGGGAAAAGGATGCGGAACATTTCGAGCGTGGAGTTGGCTTGCGACATAACGTCGTATTTGTCGCGTGGGGAGTAGATGACGGCTTCCTTCTCTTCGTGGATGATGTGGGTGCTGCAATTGAGCATTGGTCGGGAAGTAAGTTTGCGGAGAATGCTGAGCAGTTGAACCAAGTGGGGTTTAATTTCCGAATCGGTGTAGGAGTTGTTGATGATAATGAGGAAGTGGTCGTTGTCGTCGACTTTCAATTCGCGGTTGCGGAGAGTTTCGACCAATTTGGGTTGTTCCTCTTGCAGTTGGTCGAGGGTTTGTTCCCAGAACGGGAGGAGGATGTCGAGGGTGAGTGGAGGGAGCTGTTCGGCCTGCTGAGGGTCGGACTGGCCGTTGGAGGAAAGACTGGGAATGGGGATGTCGATGGGGTTGACGGCGGTGGCGTCTTTGATGGAGATACCCGAGACGCGGTGAGCGGCCACAGCGGGGGCAGGCTGAGGTTGTTCCGGGATAGGTGCCTGAGGGGCAGGAGCCTGAGAAGCAGGTGCCTGAGAAGTAGGAGCCTGAGGAGCGGGAGCAGGATCGGGAGCGGCGGGCACGGAGGGGGTCGCAGCGGAGGGAGCGGCTACAGGAGCTGCCGGAGCCGCAGGAGGCTGGGCTTCGGTAGTGGGTGTAGGTTCGTGCTCCGCCTTAGGCGACCTTGCAATCTACGGATTGCTGACGGCGGTGGCCAGTTTCATGAGAGCCACTTCGATGAAGAGGCGTTTGTTGCCGGCGTCGCGGTAACGGTATTCGTAGTCGGAAGAGACGTCGAGCCAGCGAAGCAAGAGTGGAAGGCCACAGGAGGCGGCCTGCTGGGCAAAACGGTTGCGAAGGGCTTCGCTTACCTCCATGAGTTTATGGGTGGCGGGATCGAGAGAGACCATCAGGTTGCGGAGATGCTCGCTGAGACCGGTGATGAAATGCTGACCTTCGAAACCTTTTTCGATAACCTCCTGATAAAGGAGTAGCGTGTTGGAAAGGTCGCCGGCACGGAAATAGTCGACGAGGCGGAAATAGTAGTCAGCATCGAGCATGTTGAGATTCTCGTTGCAGAGCTGACGGGTAAGGTTGCCCTGGGTGAAGCTGACGAGTTGGTCAAAAGTGGAGAGAGCGTCGCGCAGACCGCCTTCGGCCTTGCGGGCTATGATGTGGAGTGCTTCCTCGTCGTAATTGACATGCTCTTTCTCGGCGATAGATTTGAGGTGTGAGACGATGTCCTCGGCCTGGATGCGTTTGAAATCGAACACCTGGCAACGGGAGAGTATGGTGGGAAGGACTTTGTGTTTCTCGGTAGTGGCAAGGATAAACTTGGCATAGGCAGGAGGTTCCTCAAGGGTTTTAAGGAAAGCGTTGAAGGCAGCGGTTGAGAGCATGTGTACCTCGTCGATGATGTAGACCTTGTAGCGACCGGTTTGCGGAGGGATGGTAACCTGGCGCACAAGTTCGCGGATGTCTTCGACACTGTTGTGCGAAGCGGCGTCGAGTTCGAAAATATTCATGGAGCCGCCATCGGCGAAACTGCGGCAGCTTTCACATTCGCCGCAAGCTTCGGTGTCGGGGGTAAGGTTGGTGCAGTTGATGGTTTTGGCCAGAATGCGGGCACAGGTGGTTTTGCCGACGCCACGGGGACCGCAGAAAAGAAAGGCTTGGGCAAGCTGGTTGGTGCGAATGGCATTTTTCAGCGTGGTGGTAATGTGTTGCTGACCCACGACGCTGTCGAAGGTTACCGGACGATATTTACGTGCTGATACTATGAAGTTTTCCATTTTTCAAAAGGGGAATAAACAAATGCAAAGATACGATTTTTTTTTCATTTTCCGAAAATTAATATAGAAAAGGGAGGAGAAAAGGGTGTGGCGGAGAGAGATGGGTCGGGTTGGAAATCATAATGAATCTTAAAAAAAATTTTGCAGTATTGATATTTTATCGTATCTTTGTAGTCAGAACTAATAGTGTATCAGCTCATGAAAAGTACGTATAAGATATTCAAAGAGAACATAAAAGACATAACCCGCTATTATTTGCTGCTGGTTGATGAAACGAAATCGCAAAGGCTGGTTGGGAGCACCAACGAGTGGGTGCTGGACAATTACTACATGATAAGTGAGCAGGAAAAGGTGTTGCGCGTGGATCTGCGAAGCAAGGAATTCCGCCGTATCGAGGGGAAACGGATGGCACAGTTGAGAGAAGTGCTGAAGAGTTATATGGAGCATTGCCATTTCCAGTTAGACAGAGGGTTATTGTTCAAGCATCTGTCGCAGGTACAGGTAGAGCGGAACGACTATCTGACCTACCCCGAAGTCTGCGCGTTGCTTCCAATAGCGAAGGTGCTGCTGATAGAAGAGCTGGCCAAGTTGTGCAACGAGCTGGAAGAAAAGAAGTCATACCACTACTCGCTGACAGACAAGTCGCAGGCCGACATGAAGAAACTGGACGAAGCGGCGAAAGAGAATCTGTTGATGATGAATATCTTCAACTCGCTGAAGAAAATGACCAAGCTGCCGATAGAAGAGCTGATAGACAGCGTGAGTTTCTCTGAGCGGATGCTGAAGAACGAGAAGGCGGGGATGTACGACCAGATGTACGACAAAACCAAGGATGACTACCGTGCGAAGATAGTGAGACTGAGCCGAAAGCAGCATGTGAAGGAGTACGATTTGGTGAAAAATCTGGTGAGCAAGGCTGACGAGCAGGGTGAACACATAGGGTGGCAACTGTTCCCGCCAAAGAAATGGAATGTACGAGCCTACAGTTATATATGTATAGTTGTGGCGATTTCGCTGGGGTTGAGCCTGCTGTTTGCCTGCCTGGCCACCTACGGCTACGGTTTCACTTTCGGAACTGTGCTGCTGACCCTCCTGTTGTGGGTGCCGATGAGCCAAGTGGTGATAGACCTCTTCAACAGGTTGCTGTACAGAATCCACAAGCCACAGAACACCTTTAAGATAAAGTTCAAAGACGGCCTCATTCCTGAAGAGTATGCCACCATGGTGATTATGCCCACCATCCTGAAGAACAGGGCAAAAACCATAGAGTTATTAGAGCAGTTGGAGGTATATTACCTCTCTAACATCAACCGCGCCAGCGAAGGGCAGCGGTTGGAGAGCCGTCCGCAGAACCTGTACTACACTCTGATTGGCGATGCCGCCGCAGGTCCGTCCGAAGATATGCCCTGGGACGACGAGGTTGTGGAAGCGGGATTGACCAAGGTGAAGGAGTTGAACGAAAAATACGGAGCCCATATTTTCAATTTCGTTTACAGAAAGAGAGCCTGGAGCGAGGGCGAGAACTGCTGGCTTGGACACGAACGCAAACGCGGCGCAATTTTGCACTTCAACGACCTGGTGCTGGGACAAACCAGCGAGGAGGATAAGGCAAAGAGATTCCGTTGCGAGACAATAAGCAAATGGATGGAAGGCCCCGTGCCTCCTATCGAGTTCATCATCACACTCGACACCGACACCGAGCTGGTGCTATACTCGGCTCAGAAATTGATCGGCTCTATGGCGCACCCGCTGAACCGCGCCCGCCTGAGCGACGACGGCCGGAGAGTGAATTCGGGCTACGGCATTATGCAGCCACGTGTGAATGTCGATGTTGAAGTGACCAACAAGAGCCGTTACGCCCAGTTGTTTGCAGGTTTGGGCGGATTGGATGTATACACAACCGCCTCGTTTGAGCTGTATCAGGACATCTTCAACGAAGGGTCGTTCTGCGGAAAGGGAATCTACGATTTGAAGATATTCCAAAAGGTGTTGAAAGGCACCTTCCCCGAAAATCTGATTTTGAGCCACGACCTGATAGAAGGCTGCCATATACGCTGCGGACTTATCAACGATTTGGAACTGTTCGACGACAATCCGTCGAACTATATCGACGACGCCAAGCGCCACCACCGTTGGACTCGCGGCGACTGGCAGATAATCGGCTGGCTGAAGAACAAGGTGCGCAACGAGAAGGGCGATGTGGTGAAGAACCAGGTGAACGCATTGGGCAGATGGAAGATATTTGACAATCTGCGCCGTTCACTGCTGAGTTTGATGCTGGTGTTGGTGCTCTTGGTTGGTTTCAGCCAAGGGACAGACGTCGACATACTATGGTATGTGGTGCTGGCACTGATCGTGGTGGCAAGTCCGATTGTTTACTTCATTTTGGGACAATTCATGAAGTTGCCGCGATTTGGCAAACGGTACCACTATTATGCCACCCTCATGCGGGGATTCAGCGTGATGGTGTACCGTTCGCTGGTGCAGTTCGCCCTGTTGCCCAAAGAGGCGTGGATGTATACCGATGCCGCCGTGAGGGCTTGCTACCGCATGTGGTTCTCGCACAAAAACCTGCTTAACTGGGTAACCAGCGACGAGGCCGCCAAAAGTACGAAAGGTACCTTGGGAGACTATATCAACAAGTTCTGGTTCAACTATGTTGTATCCGCCGTTGTTTTAGGCATTGTCTTTATTACCGGGTTAGACAGTGTGGCTGACTACTGCGCCACGGTGTTCTGCATTCTGGCATGGTGCGGCGCTCCGTTCCTGATGTACTGGTTAGGCAAGAAATTCCCCCAGGACAAGAAGACCCTCAACGAGAAAGAGACCGAGGAGGTGCGCCAGCTGGCCAAAGACACATGGAATTTCTTCGACAGCCTGATAACCGAAGAGAACAACTGGCTGATGCCCGACAACTACCAGCTGAACAGAGAGCAGAAGACAGACTACAAGACCTCGCCTACAAATATCGGTTATTCCTTGACCGCAATCGTGAGTGCGGCCGAGCTTGGCTTTATCAGCCGCAAAGAGGCCGTTACCCGCATAGGGCATGTTATCAACACCGTCATGCGGCTCGAGAAATGGAACGGACATCTCTTCAACTGGTACCATATCAAGACGCTGAACACCCTGCCGAATTTCTTTATTTCTACTTGCGACAGCGGCAATTTTGTGGCTTGCCTCTATGCTGTGAAAGGATTCTTGACAGCCAACATTGACCAGGACCGCACGGCCGCCGGGGAGATACTGGCCAAAGTGGTGCGGTTGATAGACCAGACCGACTTCTCTAAACTGTACAACACCGACCTGGATGTGTTCAGCATTGGCTACGACCACAGCACATACACCCTCCTCCCCTACCACTACAACAATTTTGCATCTGAGGCACGACTGACCAGTTTCCTCACCATTGCCGAGGGCGACGCCCCCTACAAGCACTGGTTCTGCTTGGACAAGACTCTTGTTCAATATAAAGGCTACAAGGGCGTTGCATCGTGGTACGGCACGTTGTTTGAGTACTTTATGCCGTTGATTTTCCTGCCCACCTACAAGCATACGCTGATGGACGAGACCTACAGTTTCGCCATCCGTGCCCAGAAGGCATTCTCCAAACAGGTGAAACGCGGCAAACAGGAAATTCCCTGGGGAATATCGGAAACCGCCTACAACGAATTAGACGATGCCCAGAACTACAAATACCACGCCTTTGGCGTCCCCTATCTGAAATTCCAGAACACCACACCCGACCGCATTGTGGTGTCGCCCTACAGCTCCCTGATGACCATTGGCATCGACGACAAGGCTGTCTACGACAACCTGCAACGGTTCAAGAATTTGGGCATGTACTCGGCTCCTCATAAGATTGAAGGTTCGCACGGCAGTTTCGGACTCTTCGAGAGCTACGACGAGGAAGACCATGTGCCGGTGCAAGCCCACTATGCCCACCACCAAGGCATGATACTCGCCAGTCTCGCCAACTATCTCGCCGACCACTGCCTGCAGCGGTATTTTATGCAGGAACCCACAATGCGTTCCATGGAGACCCTCCTTAAAGAAAAGGCACAGGTCAAGCCCTATATCGACCTTAAGGTGACACAATACAAACGCTATCAATATTCCAAGGTACAGACCGAGAGCGACGCCCGCGACTTCGATACCATATCCAACGTACCCGAAATCGGAGTCATCAGCAACGGCCAGTACACCGTGCTGCTGAACGACCGCGGCTCAGGCTTCTCACGCTACCGCAATGTGTTGTTGAACCGCTACCGCAAAATCAGCGCCGACCATTACGGCACCTATCTCTATATCCGCAACCTGAAAAACGACAAGTTGTGGTCCGCCACCTACTCCCCCCTTGACGTGATGCCGGAGAAATACCACGTCAGCTTTGCCAGCGACAAGATTTCCTATCTGCGTGTCGACAACGCTATTGAGACCAAGACGGAAGTAACGGTGCTGAAAGACCGTTCGGCCGAGATACGCCGCTACACCTTCACAAACAACAGCCCCGACGATGTCGACCTCGAAATCACCAGCTACGGCGAGGTAGTCCTTGCCCCCGGCATCGAGGACGAGAACCACAGAGTGTTCAACGCCATGAAGATTCACAGCGAATACGACAGCGAACACGAAGCGTTGGTGTTCAGCCGTCCATCCGCCAACGAAAGCTACCATTTCATGATCCACAAACTGTGGACCACAGAGGGGACCGATGGCATGGAACGTTCCGACTGGTCCAATCTGGTTGAATACGAAACCTCGAGACTTAAATTCCTGGGACGTGGCGGCAGCATCCGCCATGCCGAGATTATTGAAAGCCACCGTACGCTTACAGGCACTGTAGGCACAACCCTCGACCCCGTCATGAGCATGCGTCGCCGCATCCACATCCCCGCGGGCAAACAGGCCATGGCCTTCATGGTGACTGGGTTTGCCAAGGCTCGCGAGCACCTCCTGCAGCTCACCGAACAATACCAGAATGCCGTCGACATCGAACATGCCTTCAAGACATCCTCCGTGTTCAACAACATGCGCAACAGCATGTCGCTGCTCAAAGGCTCCCAGATGCGGCTTTACAACAACATCTCCAAATACATGGCCCAGACGGCCACCCTGGGCAATAGCCGGGAGGCCTACCTTGCCAAGAACACCCTGTCGCAAAGCTCCCTGTGGCGTCACGGCATCAGTGGCGACCTGGCCATTCTGCTCCTCGAAATCGACCGTCCCGACCGTTCCGGCTATGCCAAGGAACTGCTCCGTGCCTTTGAATACTTCAAGGTGCACGGATTGCTGCTCGACCTCGTCATCATCAACGATGTAAAGAAAAACGAGCATGCCGGGGCAAACGAAGGTTACAAAGACCGCGACGGCCTCACCCACTTCATCCGCAACATGGCCAACTCCGAACACCTCTGGGCTTCGCACCAGGAGGCAGGACATGTCTACGTGCTCAACGGCGACGATATTAGCGAGGAAGAACGCGCCCTGCTGCACACCGTAGCCCGCTTGGACTTCTCCACCTGCGACGGCCGCACTATCGAAGAGCAGCTCCGCGACCTTGAGAAAGCCAACCAACACTACCAGAACAAAGAAGAATACCCCGTGCTGCAAACCAGCAAGCAGTTCCGTGTCTGGAGCAGCCTCGACTTCTACAACCAGTACGGAGGGTTCGACAACAACGGCCACGACTACGTCATCACCAACACCAACACCCCCATGCCGTGGGTCAACGTTATTTCCAACCCCAACTTCGGCTGTGTGGTCAGTGCCACCATGGCAGGTTTCACCTTCGCATACAACGCCCAGCAGTTTAAACTCACCGGCTGGAGCAACGACATTGTGAGGGACAACGCAAGCGAGATGCTGCTCATCAACCGCCGGCAATTCGTCCCCGCCACGGCACGCCACGGCCAGGGCTTCTCGGCCTTCGATGCCGACTACGACGACATGGTCGTGAAAGTACGCGTTTTCGTTGCCCGCCAGCGCATGGAGAAATACTACCAGATCAAGGTCGCCAACAAAACCGACGCCCCCCTCCAGCTGCAATTGGACATGGTCTACAAACTCGTCCTCGGCGTTTGCGAAGAGCAGACCGCCCGCTACCTCCATTCCGAATGGGACCCCGACTCCAACAGCATCCTTGTCCGCAATGTCTACCACCCCATCTACCGCGACAAAGTCGTGCAGCTGACTGCCGCCAGCGACTCCCAAGGCGCCACCTCCCCGTTGGAGTACAACCTCGATTCCCCCAACCGCAAACAGCTCGGAATGAAGATAACCGTCCCCGCTGCCTCGGAGAAAGAAATTGCCTTCATCCTTGCCGTACACAACCTTGGCGAACCCGCCGTCAAAGCCCCCGCCATCGACGACATCAACCGCGAATACACCTCCGTCATCTCCTTCTGGGACGAAAAACTGAGCTATATCCAGGTCGACACCCCCGACAAGTCGTTCAACTACATGCTCAACCGCTGGTACCTCTACCAGGTCTACACGGCACGGCTCTTTGCCCGTGCGGGATTCTACCAGGTGGGCGGTGCCACAGGCTTCCGCGACCAGCTGCAGGACGTCATGAGTGTCCTCTACAGCGACCCCTCCTATGCCCGCCGTCAAATCCTCGACCATGCGGCACACCAGTTTGCCGAAGGCGATGTGCTGCACTGGTGGCACGAAAGCATGCACCTCGGCGCCCGCACCACCTTCAGCGACGACTATCTGTGGCTTGTCTTTGTCACCTATCAGTACCTGCGGGTTACCGGCGACGACACCATCCTCACCGAGCAGGTTCCCTTCTGCCAGTCCGACCAGCTCAACCCCGGCGAGGCCGAACGCTGCATCACCTACAGCGTCCCCGACACCCCCGGCAATCCCAACTTCGAATACGCCACCCTCTACGAGCACCTGCGCCGCAGCATGAACCGTGCCATGCACCGCACCGGCATCCACGGCCTCCCCCTCATGGGCTGTGGCGACTGGAACGACGGCATGAGCCGCGTGGGTGTCGAAGGCAAAGGCGAAAGCGTCTGGGTGGCCTTCTTCCTTGCCGACCTCCTGCCCAAGATGCAGGAAATCACCCAGCGCACACCCGGCGCCGACCTCTCCTACTGCGAAGAGCTCTCCCTGTTCCTCGGCCGCCTCACCCAGGCCATACAAAACAACGCCTGGGACGGAGCCTGGTTCCTCCGCGCCTACTTCGACAATGGCGACCCCATGGGCAGCCGCAACAACACCGAATGCCAAATCGACCTCATCTCCCAAGCCTGGAGCATCCTCACCGATGTCGCCACCCCCGCCCAGAAAGCCTCCGTCATGCGCGAGACCGACAACCGCCTTGTCAACCGCGAGCACGAAATCATCCAGCTCCTCACCCCCGCCTTCCATTCCTCGCAACCCTCCCCCGGCTACATCATGAACTATCCCGTCGGCGTACGCGAAAACGGTGGCCAGTACACCCATGGCGCCATGTGGTACATCATGGCACAGCTCAAGGAAGGCCGTTACGACATGGCCTACTTCCTCTACTCCCTCATCAACCCCATCCACCGCACGCAGACCCTTGCCGACGTGCTTAAATACAAGGTAGAGCCCTACTGCATCGCCGCCGACATCTACAGCAACCCCCAGCACCCCGGCCGCGGCGGCTGGACGTGGTACACAGGCTCCGCCTCATGGGCCTACAAAACCGGCATCGAGAACATCCTTGGCATCCGAAAGCAAGGCGCGCAACTCACCCTCGACCCCCGCGTCCCCACCGAATGGCAGCAATTCACCATCCGCTACCGCTACGGCTCCGCCATGTATATAATCAAATACGAACGCTCCGCCCAACCCTCCCCCAACCTCACCACCATAGACCTCATCGACGACGGCCAAACCCACGAAATCCTCATACACTAACCTCCCCACCTGCCGGAAATGGTGTCAACACTAAGGGGTTCCCTGCTACATGGGAACCCCTTAATATATTGTGTTTTCTCCATTATATTTTGAAGAATAAAGGTAATTTTAACATATCATCAATATTATCAGTTAGAGGTTAAGATTTTTTTAGTGCTGAAAAATAGATTATTAAAAAGAACCTTATCAAAAAAAAAGCAATAGTATCAAAAAAAAGTGTATATTTGCACTCGATTTCGGCGCGAGTCACGTCGAACGATGCATAAAAGCATTTGTAAGGTCCGAAAACTGAAATTTCGCCATAATATCAACCCAAGGACTCTGATACTAATGCCTTTTGCTTTGCCTTTATGTTGGCCGTTCTGGCTTCAGCATATTGGGGGCATAGGATAAGGTTCAATCAGTTTCTATTTGGGTAAGGCGTTTGGCGATGCCTCAGTTTCATAGGACTGTTACAACACGAGTTCTATGCTTTTTTATTGTAATTCGCGAACTGAGAACTCATAGTGGCAATTATGAAATAATAAAATGACATTTCTAAACAAGGTTGGACTCGGTATTATTTTATTAGGTTTTAATTTTGCGTGTAGTGGTCCTATACAGGATAATGATAAGGATCTTTTGGATACTAATAGTTCGGTCATATCACCGCAAATTGAATCTGACTCTGGCTACGTCACACCAATTACAGTCAAAGGCCAAATACCATCAGTCAACGTTTATGTTGAAAATTCGGGAAGTATGTATGGATATGTTGGTAGTGGTACAAATAGCGATTTCCGAAATATGGTTTTTAACTTTCTCACAGATATTAAGATTTCTAAGATATTCGACTCAATGAATCTCTTTTTTATAAATAGTAAGCCTATTTTTGTAGGAACTGCTGTTGATGATTTCGTAAAAAAGTTAGAGCCAAATACTTTCAAAGTATCAGGAGGAAATAGTGGGTCAACCGACATTGTGGAGATAATAAAACGTGTATATCCTAATAATAATACATCTATATTAATATCAGACTGTATTTTTTCTCCAGGAAAAGGACATAATGCATCTGAATATCTTGTCAATCAACAGACAGGGATTAAGGGCTTTTTAGGTCAAAGGAAGAATTTAAGTAAGACTGGTATTATTATATATAGGATGCTTGGCAACTTTAAAGGTTATTATTATGATACTGTTGATAATAAGAAAACATATGTTGGTATTAGACCTTATTATGTTTGGGTTATAGGTGATGTGGAATCGTTGAAAATGATAAGAAATTGTATTGAATCAAAAATGAAGTCATTACCTGACAAGATGTGTATCATTTCTAATGGACTAGCGAATATAGATTATCATATTGTTCCTTCTGGTGGAAAGTATAGGATATCGCTTAATGATAAGTATGCTATAGAGAAAGTAGGTAAAGTAAAAACTCAGAAAGGTAAAAAAATGATTGTGAAAATAGAGGTAGACTACTCAAAACTACTTCAGGATGAGAAGTATTTATTAGATATATCAAATTATGAGACTAGCGATCAATTGTATGTGGTTGATAATATTATAAAAGTTGATAATGAACATTTCGTGATTACAATATCTTCTCCTGTTGTAAAGATTGGTCAATTGGAAGTGTATTTAAAAAATAGAGTTCCACAGTGGGTGGAAAATTGTTCTGATAGTGATGGAGGTTTCCCCAATCCTCAAGACAAATTACAAAAAACTTATGGCTTGTCATATCTCATTGGTGGTGTTTATGATGCTTA
This sequence comes from uncultured Bacteroidales bacterium, assembly GCA_900317955.1. Lineage (GTDB taxonomy): Bacteria > Bacteroidota > Bacteroidia > Bacteroidales > P3 > Colimorpha. The sequence continues at coordinate 9,184 of ONIP01000023.1, read as the reverse complement.
TACTTTTAAAAATGACAATCTTGCAGTGATGAAAAGAACTATTAAAAAATAATTCATTATGGGTAATTTCTTTGGAAACATTTACTATCTATTTGTTAACCTGTTTGGTCAGCACCTTAGTGATTATCTATGGGGCTACGATTGTCAAACCCAAGGTTATGGAGCTACCGTAGTATATCTGCCAATAGGCATTACTATGACTCTACTCACAATCGCATTATGTTTGGTCTATTATTATGCAGTCAATCACCCACGACTAAATAAGTGGTGGCATTGGATAATTGCATGTGGAATAGTGACTGTACTCAATATATTGATTGGTGAAATATGGGTAAACAATCATTTACAGTCAGGGTTAATACCCGATTGTCTAAGATTAGAAACTTTACCTGATGGAACTGTAATAGAACATATTACTATCACCAACTGTTTGTGGTTTGGGGTAACTAATGGAATTGTATCTCTCATCTTGTTCACTATACTTTCTATTATAATCAAGCGATGGAGTAGAAATTGCCGACATACACCATGGAAGAGCGTTTACCCAAAAAGAAACAAATAAACACAATATCGAATTATGAGCAAATTATATTTATTTGGAATAGGGGGAACTGGTGCACGAGTGATGCGCTCGCTTACAATGCTTCTAGCATCTGGAGTTAAGTGCAGTATGGATATCGTTCCCATTATTATTGACCCTGATAGTGGAGCTGACAGCCTTACAAAAGCAGTAGAAGCTTTTGACTCGTATAAAATGGTACGTGACCATCTACAATATAATAGTGGTGACGATCATTTTTTTGGAACATTGATAGAAGAACATGTAAATCGATATTGTATTCCACTGAAGAATACAAACAATCAAACATTTGGTGATTATATAAAAATACCAACTATGTCAACTGAAAATCAAGCATTGATGCACATGCTTTTTTCAAACGACAATCTTGCATCAGATATGATAGTTGGTTTCAAAGGCAATCCCAATATTGGAAGTGTTGTTTTGAATCAGTTTGTTTCGTCTATTCAGTTCCAACAGTTTGCAAATTCATTTCAGCAAGGTGATAGAATTTTCATCATTAGTTCTATCTTTGGAGGTACAGGAGCAAGTGGCTTCCCGTTATTATTGAAGACGTTACGTAGTAACAACTCTGTGCCAAATTTTAACTTGCTAAACAATTCCGTAATTGGAGGGATTACCGTCTTACCTTACTTTTCTGTAACAGTAGATGGTACAAGCAGAATCAATTCGTCTGACTTTATTGATAAAACCAAGTCAGCTTTAGCATATTATGATACCAATATAACAGGGACGGGTTCAATTGATAGGCTATACTACATAGCCGATACTTCAAACCCTACCTATAATAACAGTGAAGGAGGCGAAACTCAGGTGAATGATGCACATATAGTTGAGCTTTTCTCTGCACTCGCCATTGTGGATTTCGCCAATGCTCAAATCGTACATGGTAACGCTACCACTTGTTATGAATTTGGAATAAAAGAAGATACCCAATCTATTACTTTCAATGACTTGGGCCCTATGACTAAGCAACAAATTGTCAAACCTTTGACTCAGTTTTTATTATTTAGAAAGTATTTATATCATGAAAGAATAAAACAATATAGATTTCAACCATGGGCAATTGATGCTGAATTTGACAAATCTTTTTTCAGTTCGGCTTTTGAGAATAATGTCGAAAAAATGTTGTCACTATACAATATTTGGCTTGATGAAATAAGTGGCAATAAAAGAGCGTTTGCTCCTTTTGACCTCAAGAAGCGACAGCATATTTTTCAAATAATCCAGAACATGGATTCAAAACATACACGGCTCAACAATTATGCTCTTTTTGATGATGCTCTTAATGCTGAACAACGACCTACAGGCTTAAGCAAAGAACAATGGTTCATTGACTTGTTTTTCAATGCAACAAATAACTTATTCACAAGTAAATTCAATCTATAATAATGGCCTATATATTCCGATTACACCCCAATGGGATAAACACTAATCCCGATTGGCAGATATGCCAACCATATAGTACAAACGTAATTCAGCAGATAGTTCCTCCCAACGGAATGACTGCCAAAACAGAAATCACCTCTATACCATCGCCATTTGCCAGAATTGCTCTTGTCAAGAATGCATTCAATGAGGTAATAAAGTCTGGGAATATTAATGGTAATACTATTTACCACAAGATGGTGTCAGACAGCCTTGATGTAGCAGAGATATTCTTCAATTATGATAAACTTAAGCATCTTTTTGAGATAGTAGTTTGGGATGTGGAAAATGACCTGAATTCATTAATGACCACTCATCCGCAAATGTATGATACCTTAAACATATTTTTAAAGCAAGATGCCTCTGTATTTCATTTCGATAGAATGAATAGTCTATATATACTAGTATTTGTCGGAGAAAAAAGAAAATCCACAATGGATGTAGTAGGGGCCACTTCTCCCGCATCCCTATTTTTCACTCCAGCTAATGACTTATCATATATATCAGAGGATATTTCTTTTGGTCAAGACCATCCTTTTGATGGTAATTTTCAGCCTTTGCATACGCGTGACCAAAAGTTTATAGAATACCTTTATTCTTTTCGCCTAGGATATGGCAAAATACAATTTGCACAAGATTTCCCAGAAGTGAGTTCTTATCTTGATGTATCATACACACAATTGCCCACACAGCTTAAAAATATTATTGGTAAGTTATCCCCCATTACAATAAGCAATTATCAACCTCTACAGTTTGGAACAGCTAATACAGTCGATATCTTGGGTTTCTCATATCACAAGAAACCGATTGAGCCAGTTCGAAACAGCGATTTTACTATAGCAGAGACTCATTATTCTGGTGTAATAAAGCCTTTGATTCTTCCAGTTGAAAATGGCAATCAGTATGCCAATCTATTTTACGTACAAGCAAATTGGGGGGCTCAAAATAAAGCTCCATTTCATAATGATACACCTTGGGAACTTAGAACGTTGCCTAATGATGGAACACCGCATCCATACTTGACAATTGATGACTTTTTAGAGGACACTATCTTATTTTATCCCAGAAGTGCTAATGAAAAAAAATTCTTTTTTGGTAATTGGGATGCAACTAAAGAAAGTAGTGTAATGCTTCCACTTAAACCATTATTTTTTGAATTCTTCAGTGTGGATCAACTAAAAGATGGCATTAATGGAACAAAAATGCTTACTATGTCTCGAATTAATGGAACAGATGTCTCAGTGACACTTACAATACCTATAGTCGGAGGCCATATTGTTTATACAGAGAACTACTACCAAAATGCCATTCCAAATATTGAGCAAAACAGAGGTGCCATAATAGAGATACCTACATCTTTCGGTTTGGCTATGCTTCCAATGGTGAAAACTAACAATCCTTATTATAGAATAGCCATTACCCATGATTTTAAGGATACGCGACTTTACAAATTGGAATGCTATTTCGAAGGTCATTTAATTAACAATCTACAAGAGGTGGTAAGAAATACTTCAGATGATGCCTACCTTAAAACGCATATCTATACCAACGACCATTCTCTTATGGACATAATTCGCATTGGTGTTGGAAACAATTATGGAATTGTTGTACCGAAATTTAATAATTCGCAAAGAAACAAGAACTTTATATTTGCTATAGACTTTGGTACGACAAACACTCACATTGAATATACTGATGGAACAACAGTAGCTTCTGATTTCCGTGATGCACAATTGACATTTTGGGCTGATTGTCATGCCCAAATTGAACAAACACTTGAGGCTGACTTGACCCCACTTGAAGTAGGTTACAAATTCAAATTTCCCGCAAGGACGGCCTTGTCAGAAGCGTCCCAGACTGATTGGAACCAACCAGTCATACCCATGGCACAAACTAATGTACCGCTCATATATGGTCATCGACCGATTTTTGACTATAACACCATTACTTGCGACTTAAAATGGAGTAATGACCCTGATAATATTAGTCGTGTAAAAAGCTATATAGAGAATTTGATGATTCTCATGAGGAATAAGGTATTGGCAGAAGGGGGTAATTTGGAAAATACAAAAATAATTTGGTTTTATCCAGGTTCCATGTCAACAGCACGACTGAACAACTATAGAAACGTTTGGCAAAACTCGTTCCAAATATACTTTGGAGGTGCTCCTGCAAACCTTTGTGCTACTCTTGAATCGGTTGCTCCCTTTGAATATTTCCGTCGTCAGACCCCAGCAGTTTCCCGTATGGTAAGTATTGATATAGGAGGTGGAACAACTGATGTGGTTATTGCCCAGCAAGGTAATATATTATACACCACGTCGTTCCGTTTCGCAGCTAACAGTATCTTTGGTGATGGTTATACTCAGAACAATTTAATCAATGGAATCGTGGAGCATTACATTACCGACATTGAAAATAAATTGAATAGCAACGACCTTGATGACCTCTGTAATATTCTTCAGTCACTTATAGCAACTGGAGTATCAGCAGATCTTGCATCATTCTTTTTTTCAATGAAAAATGATGATGAAGTGGTGGCCAAAGGTGCATCTTCACTGCTTGATTGGAACGATACTTTACAACAAAGTGATAGATATAAAGTAGTGTTCCTTCTGTTCTATACTGCCATTATCTACCACATTGCTCATATTATGCATGCACAAGGTTTACAAATGCCACGCCACATTGCGTTCTCTGGAAACGGTGCACGTGTTGTTTCTGTATTAACTCCCGACAAAGATACTTTGGTAGATTACACAAAGGATGTATTCTGTCGCATTTATGGTAATGAAAAATACCATATTGATGGGTTAGACATTATTTTAGACTCTAACCCAAAGGCTGCTACATGTAAAGGTGGCATTAATATCGTGCAGAATAACAATATCAATATGCCTGTTGGGCAAAAAGTTATTTTGAAGAATCATTCTGAAGAGAGTTTCTTTAATGTCAATGACAAGTACTCAATTGCTGATTCCCTGAAGTCAAGTACCGTAGAAGATGTTCGCAAGTACCTCAACTTTACTCTCAAAAGTGGAACTGTTTTTTCTATCAAAGACAAATTTGGCATAACAGAACAAACACTAAATGATGCATTTTTGTTATGCAATAGGGATTTAGAAACATTTTATGACAATGGGATAGAGCAAAAGTTACTAGAAAACGCTACAACTGACCCAATAGAAGAGCCTTTGTTCTTCTATCCAATTATTGGAATGATTCATGAGTTATGTTCACAATTATGATATCAATATTATGAAATACATGTCTAGGTTATTTGTTTACTGTACGATTGTAGCTGTGCTATTATCGTGTAGTGGTCCTCAAACAGGGGATTCGGTAAAATCTTTACCAGCTGTAATAAATGATACAATGCATCAGTTGCCTGATAATCAATCTGTGCAAGAGGAATTATCATCGTATTCTTTCCCCAATTGGGTATTATTGTTATTTGTTTTGGTTGAGGGTATAGCAATTGTCTTTCTATTTTCAAAGATGAAAAATAATAGTAAGAAAATCAAAGAACTAAATGAAAGAGTTGAGAAACGAAAACGTGAGATTAATGAAATAAAATATCCGTATGGATTAGGGGATGATTTAAAAAAATCAACTCAGACTATGGATCAACATTGTAAATCCTATTTACAACCGACAATAATAGGGAATAACCAGACAAAAGCCTCTATCCCAAATGAAGAGACAGATATTCCTGAAAAGAGTAACACAAACAGACCTGATACCATCTCTGAATTTTTACGTCATTATAAAAGTGGTGTACTTGAGCAGGTGAAAGAAGAAGAGGCTTTTTATGAAGTAGTGTATTCGCCTGGTGATCAGGTAGGACGATTTTGTTTTGTCGGAAACGATAATAATGCCATAAAGAATAAAAGTGCCCAAATAGATGGAGTCTGTGAGACATCTGGTATTAGTTCTACGGCGAAACATATTAAAACGCTAAAATGGGGTGAATGCGAAAGAATGTCCGATGGGAAATGGAAAGTAACAAAAAAAACAAAAATAAACTTTGAACAATAACCGATTATGCACTACATATTAATTGTTTTAATCATAATATATATACTCTATAGACAAATTACTATTTATAAAGATACAACTAATCGGCTGCATACTTTTAGTGGCATATTTCCTGCGTCTGTTAGTGAGGATTATAAAATAAGTAGAAAGGGTCTAATTGTTGATAGAGAGACTGAAGAAACCATTAATAAAAAAATACAGTTGCTTGACAAGCAAATTGATGACGCATTATTGAGTGGACAACCTAACGACTACATATTACCATTAAAAGAGGAAAGAGAGAAACTAAGCCATACTTTATATTTATTATCACAAAAAGAGAGCAATAGTATTTGGAATAGGATACTTTCAAGCATTAATCGTTATCTTGAAAAGAATAAAGGAAGTATTAGCGACTTCCATCTTATTAAAGATATTGTAGACCGCAACTGTGATGCTGAAGATGAGACTATTCAAACACAAATTCCCATGCCACTTTACTTTGGTCTTATGGGTACAATGGCGGGTATCATTATTGGGGTTGGTTATCTATGGCTCTCAGGAGGACTTGCTGCACTACTAAGTTCCGGTCAAGTTGCAACATCAAAGGCAACTGATGGGATTATTGCACTATTGGGAGGGGTGGCACTTGCTATGATTTGTAGTATAGTGGGCATATACCTTACAACCAAAGGTTCTTCTATCCATAAAGATGTAAAAATATCTGTTGAGGAACGTAAACATGCATTCCTCAGTTGGCTACAGTCAGAATTGCTTCCTAAACTGAATAATGATTTCGGCGATGCAATGACAAAGGTAACTGCTAACCTAACTCAATTCAATGATACTTTTTCTGCAAACGCAGATAAACTACATCATACACTCAATGATGTCAACAAGGCAACAGAAGGACAAGCGCAATTGCTCATGGCGATCGAGAATCTGAAAATATCCAAGATTGCTTCGGCAAATATTGAAGTATACGACAAACTAAAAAATTGTACAGACGAAATTGGTCTTTTAGCCGACCAACTAGAAAGTAGTCGCAAATATCTTGATGAAGTAAAAGCTTTGAATGAAAAACTTGATGCTTCAGAACAGCGTACACGGGCAATTGAAGATATGGCTGTTTTTTTTAAAGAAGAACGAGGTAAAATCGGTGCCATGCAGTCCGTTTTGAACCAAGCAATCGGAGAAATTCAGACAAATCTGCATAATTCAATTGAACATTTGAAAGAGGCTTCTACTAATCAAATTACTGAATTGGTTGCTCATACCACAGAACAACGACAGCGTTTACAGTTAGCAATTGACGAACAAGAGAAGGTTTTAGTGCAAAAAACCTCAGAAATAAACCGTCTTGTCACCAATTTAAGTTCTATTGAAAAAATGGTTCAGACACTTGAATCTTCTACAAGGAAACAAAGCCAAGCAATATCAACATTAAGCCAAGAGATAAAAGAACTAGCTACACAAAAAGCGAGTGGAACAGTTACAGTGAAACAAGAAAGGCTTCCTAAATGGGCAAGGATTATGATTATTATTGGGTCATCCATTGTTAGCTCATATTGTCTCTTTGCATTAATAATCTGGATTGTGAATTTGATTAGCTCATATTAACCATGTCTACAAAAAAACAAAAAGAGTCTTTCTTCTGGACTAGCTATTCAGACCTCATGACATCCATGTTCTTTGTCATGCTGGTACTCTTTGTTCTCGCTATAGCTTTGCTACATCACAAGGTGGTTGAAATAGAAACCATATATCATGCTACAGAATCTCAATTGACAAAGATTCGTAGACTTGAAGCCTCTATAAGTCAAATTGACACGTTATATTTTGAATACAACGAAGAATATAAAAGGCATACTCTAAAAAACATCTCAGTAGAATTCGAGCCAAAGTCGAGTAATATTGACGATATTGATTATCTCAATCAATATCGCTTGTTACAAGCAGGGAAATCTATAGTTTCTTTTATGCTGCAAGCTAAAGATTCAATACCTGACGCTGAATATATGCTAATAGTTGAGGGCCAAAGTTCTCGTGACTCTTATTTCGACAATGATGGTTTAAGTTTTCGCCGAGCACTATCTCTAGTAAATTTTTGGAAAACAAATGGAATTGTATTTGATGATCTCCCATGTGAGGTGATTGTGTCAGGAAGTGGTATCTCTAGCCGTTTCAGGGAGCAGCCTGATGTAGAGGGAAATAAGGCGAATCAACGTTTTGTTATACATATAATACCCAAACCAGGTAACTTTACAAATGTGAAGAATTCAGAATGAAAAAGTATTTATTCATATGCTATGTTCTGCTTTTAATGGCATCATGTGGACCGAAGTCCACTCTTCATCCCGCAAGTATAAGCCAAACAACTAATAGAACTGTAAAACAATCCACTACAAAGTATAAAGGAATAAACTCAATACCTATGCGTAGAGAAGGAGGTGTCTGTTATGTGATAGTTAAAATAAATGGTGTGGATATGGAAGTCATTATTGATACAGGTGCTTCAGATGTTGTAATCTCTTCTATTGAAGCTCTCTTCCTATTAAAACAGGGCAAACTAACAGAGGATGATATTATTGGTACTTCATATTATAAAATAGCTAATGGAACAATTTCTGCTGGAACTGTCATACGACTTAAATCTGTACAAATTGGCGATAGAATACTTACAGATGTTCGAGCAACTGTAGTAGACAATATGGAAGCACCACTCCTTCTGGGGCAATCCGCATTAGATAGGTTCAATACTGTTAGTATTGATTACACAAATAATACTATTAATATTCAGTGAAAATGATTAAGTAACTCATAGGGTATCATATCTTGTGGTATTATTAATGGTGTCCAGCCATTCATACTTCACTTCCTTTAGGGTGATTTTTGAGATTGCTTCTATTCGATTCTCAATAAAACAATAAAATAGTATTCCATGTTCCTCTCATCTACCTCAGTCATCAGCAAAATCATAAACAAAAAACGCTGTAGTCTATATTATGATTGATTTTTTTGTGGTCGTGCTCTTTCGTTTCGGATATTTCAGAAAAAAAACGGCGTAATAGTCATTTTGCAGGCTAAAAATTGCAGTTTTTGTTCTAATAGTCAAATTGCAGGCTGATATTTTGTATGAACGTTTGGTCGGATAAAAAA
>ONIP01000010.1 GCA_900317955.1 uncultured Bacteroidales bacterium | reverse complement strand
TAGTGTGTTAGGCTATCGGGGTCGACTTGGGGAATGGTGATTTCGCTGTAGATCGGTTCTGGCTGGTCGATGACGATTTCTTGTTGGCGTTTCTTCATAAAGTCCTTCAACTCCTGCTCGGTGATGCCTATGATTACCATGTTTTTCCGGTTGCTATAGCGCAGAAATTTGGCCTGGTAACAAGTCCATTTGCGCAAACTGTGAATCATTAGTAGTTTCTGGCGGAAACCCGGGTCGCGGGCAATCTTGGCACTTGTCGTCTTGCCGGTGTATTGGTCGGGATGGGCCGCTATCTCACTGAAAGTGGCAGATAACACATTCTGATGGCCATTCCATTTTTCTTCGCATAGTCGCATCGTGGAGAAGCAGGTGCCGACGATGTCGATGAATTGGAAGTTGCCCATATTTTTCCAGGTGTCAATGTTGTTGGAGAAAATGCTCTCGGTGGTTTTGTCGTAGTTTATAAATCCGATACTCTTGGCTTTTGATATGATGGGTAACAGCTCAGACAGAGTCATTTCGTCTAAGGAATCTTCCGGTATATTCAGCAGCCAGGCAACGGCGGTGTCGGCTCCTGCCGCCTGAATCCATGCTGTGTCCAGTTGCTGGGCGAAGGATTCGATGTTGCTCATCACCATCAAGGCCGTCAGGCGGCGGTCGTTGGCGCGCTGTTTCTTTTCGATGACTTGTGCTGTGCCAAAGGTGAGCACCAGCGACACTGTGGTGCCCAGTACCAACATACCCAACTGTTTCCAAAACCCACCGCGAATGCCTTTCATATTGACTTCTGGTGGAGATACAATGTTAGAATTATCCATAAAGCATAGACTATAATATTATAATTAACGCTTTTAGGAACAAAATATTGTCCACAGGGGCGTTTTTTGAAGTAAGAACTAAGAAGTAAGAATTAAGAAGTTTGGACGGCTGCCCCCCCCTTACTTCATAGTTCTTAGTTCTAAAAGCCATTTCTCCACTTTGGCTTTGCCTGTGCGGACTTCGTGGCCGTAGATGGAGAAGCCTTGGGTGACGTTGGCCTTGGGGAAGGCTTTCTTTACGTCGCTGACGCAGTTGGCCAGGCCGCTGCCCTCGTGGGTGGTGAAGGGGATGACGGTCTTGCCTGCAAGGTCGATGTCCTTGAAGAGGGTAAACATCACCTGAGGATAGGTGCCCCACCAGACGGGGCCGCCGATGAAGACGGTGTCGTACTTCGAGAGGTCAGGGGCAGCGCCTTCGTATGGCGGCAGCTCGCCCTTGTTGGCTTCTTCCTGCGCCAGGTTGATAAGCGGCGTGTAGGCCATGCCGTCGTACTTGTGGGTGACAATCTCGTACTGGTCGGCACCTGTGATTTCGCTGATGTAGTCGGCCACAATCTTGGTGTTGCCGACCTCGATGTTGCCCACGCTGTAATTATCGCCCGCGTGGGAGAAGAAGATGACTATCTTGTTCATTGCGTTATTGTTTGATTGCGTTATTGTGTTAGTATTCTCTTGTTTGTTTTGTGCATTGCAGCCCGACGAGGCCAGGAAGAGTGCAAAGGCCGCGAGGGTGGTAAAAATCTGTTTTGCGCTCATATCGGTAGTTCCATTTGGGGTTGATATTCTTGTAAATCGTTGATGACTAAATATATTCCGCACATTCGCCCTCACCGGTTTCCGACTGCAAAGATACGAACATTCCGTCACACGGCAGTTTCACATTTTACGCCAATTCTTTCACAAATCACCGCAATGAAAACGACGAAAGCCGAGGCCAGCAATGGTCTCGGCTTTCGGTTTGTGAAGATACAACTCCTATTGTTTTATCACCGAGAAAAGTGAATCGTTCTTCTCTTTGTCCAAATATTGGCCGTCGCTTAATCGGTAGAATGTTGTAGTGTGATAATCATTGAAACCGTCGAAGTCCGTTCTGTCTGCCTCCTCTTTTATCAAGTCGGCGTCAGGATACATAGTGTAGGTGGCTTTCTTCACTGTGCCATAGTAACTGGTATGCAACTGGTACATTCGCCTGTCGACAAGGCCATCTCGTTTGTAAAGCACGAACATCTCAGGGTCGAAAAAGTCATAGTATTCCGAATAGACGACATAGTCTTTGTCTCCCCAAACTTTATTGTCGTGCATCACCAGTGCGCCATAGAGTCCAATCAAGCACGCTATCACCAATAGGACACATCCAAGCCCGGCGATTATTTTCTTCAGTATGTGTTTCCCTTTTACATAATAGATTGTCACCAGTACAACATCGACTGCAATAAGCAGCGTGGCTAGTATCCTTGCCCAATTTTGCAATTGCCAGACCAACCTGTCTCCGTTGTCGAGAAAGAATTTCGGCACAAGGGCGATTCCCAGCAGAATTAATACAACTATGGCAATAATCGCCGCGCATACTAACATTATTTTCTTCATTGTCTAAATCATTAAAAGGTAATCACTGAAACAAACGCCGCCCTGCGGATTTTATTGCCCACGGGGCGGCGGAAATTTGCCGTTTCCGTGCACTTTTGCCTCGCACCACTGCAAAACCTTGTTTCAATTTCAAAACCCACTTTCGCCCCCTGCGACAGCCGTTTTCAAAACCATTTGGGGGTATTGCAGCACGGCGATGGCAGTTTTCAATCTTAGTTGGTCAACCACGTGATGGAAATGACATCAATTTAAATCGGGATGTACATTGTTGTATGAAGATTAAGGTTTATTGTTTTATCGAAAGGGTGCCAGCGTAGGGGGCTGGCACCCTTGGGGGAGGTGAGGGTTTTCTGAAGGGATTACTGCTTGGCGAGGGTGTAGGTGCCGCCGTTGATTTTAAAGGTCATCGTCGTGCCGTTAATGGAAAATGTTGCAGATGCTGTTGTGTGCGAGCCCTGATCTTCTAAAGACATCGAACCACTACCGGTAGAATACGAATATGTTCCAATGTATATGTCAGCAAGGTGAGTTTCTGCTTTTTCCATTGTCACTGATGTGAAGTTGTTGTTTTCACCAAAGAATACACCAACACGAACGAATCCGTTTGTCGGCTCACTGCTTTCCCAATTCCAGTTGGTCGAGACTATTGTCTCAGGGTAATTGGCGGAACTGCTGCCGCCACCGCAAGAACAGCGCGGTCAGTTTTTTGATTTGTTTGAACATTGTTGTTAAAAATTTAAGTTGTACATTTTGTTTATTTGCCGTGCGGACGGTGCCGCGACGAAAAAAGTTCTTCTACATATACTATAACCACTTTTTTCCGAAATGTCTACATCGGCCCGAAAAAAAATGCACATAAAAAGAGCGTGGCACTTGTTAGTCTTCATCGGAATCTTTGAGGTCTTGGACTACCTATTATCCCCAATTACAACGTTCAAGTCCACGCCTATGGCGGGAACGCCGTCGCTCGGTCTGGGGATAAATTTGAAAGTGTCCAAGTTTCAAAGATTCCAGAGTTCGGTCAACTTCGCTATTTTCTATTCTGTGATGTGCATATCAGTTTTATGCTTTTTGCATCATAGGCATTCGATTTGGTTCTACTATCCGTTTTCAATTTTGCTCTTATTAACGCCTTATTGCGGATTTTATTGCCCGCAGGGCGGCGAAAATTTGCGGTTTCTGTGCAATTTTGCCTCGCATCATCGCAAAACCCTCTTGCAGTCGTGTAAATCGGTCTCGCATCATTGCACTGGGCGTTGCAGCGTTGCAAAATGGTCCCGCATCGTTGCAAAAGGCATTTACACCAATGCAAAACGGCCTCGCACCATTGCAAAACACATTTGCAGCATTGTTTCATGTCCTTGCAGTGGTGCGGGGCACGATTGCACGGCTATTTTATATGTGGTTCTCGTAGCCGCACTCCTTGAAGATGAAGGTGTAGGTGCCGTGGGGCAAGCTGGCGATGGTGAACATGTTGTCGATAATGCAGAGGCAGTCCACATAGCCGCCGCCGACAACAAGTACCTGCAAGGTCTTCTGCCGTCGAACAACTACAGCATCGGAGGCAGCATCAGCCTCAACCAGAACCCCGTCATCAAGGTCGACGACCGACAGGCGGAGATCCTGCTGGAAGACTTCCACCGGCTGCGCGACCGCCTCAACGACCGCCACCTGCTCTTCTACCGCGAGATGATGGGAAGCCTCTGCCTGACGATGATGTACGACATTTTCGAGCTCCACGCCCGCCGCGACGCCACCGACACCCACAGCGACCGCACCGCCATCATCGTCCGCCAGCTGACCGACCTGCTCGCCACAGGCATCAGCCGCACCGAGCGCGACGTGAGTTACTATGCCGAGCGGCTCAACGTATCGACCAAATACCTCTCCGCCACCGTCAAGCGCGTCACCGGCCACAGCGTCAGCAGCTTCATCGACCGCGCCACGGTGCCTATCCTGAAGAAATACCTCAACGACGAACGCCTGTCGCTCACCCAGATTGCCGACCACATGAACTTCTCCTCGCTCTCCTACTTCAGCCGCTACTGCACCAAGCACCTCGGCCAGTCGCCCAGCGACTACCGCCGCAGCCTCCAGCCGAAAGAGAAGCTGCCAGGAAAGCATTAACTTACTTTTCATATCGAAAACGACGGTTGCGAAGAAACCAACCATTAAACATATCAACTCCCAACATATCAATACTAAACATATCAACTCCCTAACATGTACAGTTTAGAATATAAAGTAACAACCAGCACCTGCGACAGCGAAGGAAGGCTGAAACTCTATTCTGCACTCTAGATGATGCAGGACTGCTCCGAGATGTGGATAGACAGCGAGCCCAGCGTAAAGCGGTATTTCGCAGAACAGAACATGGCTCAACTGCTGGCCACACGGCAGGTTGAAGTCGCAAGAGTCCCGGAATACAAGGAAAAACTGACGGTAACCAGCACTGTATACGAAATGAAACCCATGTTCGGTTTCCGCAACACGTTTATTTACGATGCGGACGGTAACCCCTGTTATAAAACATGGAGCATGGGAGCCTTTGTTGACAAGGCTGCAGGCAAACTGAAACGGGTGGACGACGCCACCATTGCTTCGATGACTCTGGAACCTAAGCTGGAAATGAACTATCGCGACCGCCGCATCATTCTGCCCAAAGAAGGCGGCACTCCCATCTCCCCTATTCGCGTGCTACGCGCTGACATCGACTACAACCGCCACATGAACAACGCCAATTATGTTCGTGTGGCCATGGAACTGTTGCCCGACGACTTTCTGGTGAAAGGTCTGCGTGTGGAATATCGCATAGCAGCCAAACTTGGGGATGTGCTGACTCCCACTATCTTTCATATAGACAGCGGCTTCATTGTCGCCCTGTCAATCAATACAGAGATTAGCGCCATCGTCGAGTTCACATAGGCTCTGCCATCTATCGGACAAGCAAAAACCAATCGGTATAGGTAGCATTGCAAATTATTCTTTTGATATTCACTCCTCCTGAACTTGTCTTCCACATTTAAAGAGGAATGCAACAAAATAACGAACTGGAAACAAACTCAGAACAAACGAAAAAAGGATAGATAATCTCCTCGTTGGCGGCTTCCTCGTAGGCTTTGAGGAGAGCCTGCTGTACATCGCCGGGGATGAGCTCACTGTTTTTAAACCGGCACATTGTCGTAACTCGGAGTTACACGGTATAATAATATGTCGTGAATACTCTCTTCTGCTTCACGACAGAACAAAATCTCTTACGCCGGGCATACCAGTCCTTGGTACACCCGCGCTATCGCAATATTGTCTGTCTCTATCTCTTTCCACCCGTAACATCATAGTTATTCATTGTACACCTGTCGTGTCTGTGTCTTTTGTCTCATTTTTACTTTCGGTATTGTTCCCAAAAGTGTCAATTATTTTCAGGTTAGAACACTTCTAAATTGTCTCAATTCTCAATTTTGTTCGTATCTTTGCAAATTGAAATAATCTAAAAAACCATCATTATGAAGAAATTATTGTTTGTAGCAGCATTCTTGCTGCTGGCCGGTATGACCGCAAAGGCTCAAGAGAGCAACTATGCAAAGACCGACTTTGTCCCGGGCGACGAAACCATCTTCGACGACAACTTTGAACATGAGAAGCTGGGCGAGTTCCCGCTGAGGTGGGATTTGCTGGACGGCTATGCAGAGACGGCACAGCAGCAAGGACGCAACGTGATTGCGTTCACGGACAACGGACTGGGACAGGTGATGCCTCTGATGAAAGAGAAGTGGGATTGGCTGCCGGAGGTGTTTACGGTGGAGTTCGACCTCTATGTGGCTCCGATGAGTACAACTGACGAGGAGTCGTCGCTCGATATGAGCATTTATTTCGGCGACCGCGGCGACGAGAGCTACTACAATGCTTCGAGCAATGTACGCTTCTGGTATAGGGAAGACGGGTCGTGCAGCCTCACGTGGTCTCTGTTGAAACCGGACGGGAGCAACCAGGCGAGTGGAGAGAAGATGCTGGGGCTGAACTCGGGCAACAACGACTATCTGGAGAAGGATAACCCTGTGGTTGCCGGCGAGTGGAACCACTTCTCCTTCTCGTTCAACAAGCGAGCCTTCAAGGGCTACGTGAACGGTGTACGCATGATCAATGTGCCAGCCATGAAGGCTCCGGGTTATTGTTTCTTTACCAGTGGATCAGCCTATCGTTTTTCGGGATTGAGCAATGTGCGCATCGCCCAAGGAGCCGTGCCGCTCTACGACCGCCTCACCACCGACGGAAAGATTGTGACCTATGCCATCACCTTCGAGAGTGGCAAGGCCGACCTAAAGCCTGAATCCATCGTTGAAATCAACCGTGTGGCCAAGTTAATGCAAGAACATACCGACCTAAACTTCGAGGTGCAGGGACACTGCGACAACACGGGCAGCGACGCCGTGAACGACCCGCTGAGTCAGAAGCGAGCCGAAGCCATCGTTGCCGCTTTGGTGAAGCAAGGTATCGACAAATCGCGCCTCACGGCCGTGGGCAAGGGTTCGCACTCCCCCATCGCGCCCAACACTACCGAGGAGGGTCGCGCAAAGAATCGTCGAGTGGAATTTGTCAAGAAATAAGAGCGCAGAAACTACTCATTGCCGCGTTCTCTGCGCCGACAATAACAGAAGAGGAGACATAACCGCCGCAATGGGGGAAATGTCTCCTCTTTTTGTTTATTGAAATTTGATTTATTGAAATTTGATGTGCTTCTTGCCGTTCTGGATGTAAACTCCGCGGAAGGTGGCGGGGACTTCCGTACCGAGATAGCGGCCGTCGAGGGTGAAAACACGCGGGTCGTTGATGGTCTGCTCCGGCTCGATATTGTCAATGCCCACGGTACCTCCGATGTGGGTCAGCGAAACCGCTGTTCCGCCGCTGACGGTGGCATTGAGATAACAGTTGTCCTCAAAAATGCCGGTACCACTGGCAGTGACACCGCTTTTGAGCGTAGGCGTTTGGGGAACGGAAATCACCAGACCCGAGGCGTTACCGCCGCCGGGACCATGACCGCCAGGACCGCCGCCAGTGGTGATTTGCGGGGTGTAGAAGGCTATCACTTCGTCGCCATAGGAGAGCGAATACCATGTGTTGCCGCTCACCGACGTGGCACGGTAGGTAGCCTGGCTCATAGAGCTGCCGCTTTCCACTCCCCCGACGGCGATGACGGTGCCCCCATTGATGAAGACCTTTTTACCTCCCTCGCTATTGGCGTCGATGCCCAGTTCAGGTGAACGCGAGCCGATAGCATAGACTATTCCACCATTAAGATAGATATTGCCGTTGGCGTCGATGCCGTCGTTGTTGTTCGAGTGCGAATAGACATATCCTCCGGTAATGGTCATGTCTTGCGCCGAGTTGATGCCGTCGTCGTAGGCGTTGATGAAAATCTCGCCGCCAGTGATATTGAGATAGTTCTTGCTCTCGATGCCTTCGCCGTTATAGCCGGAAGTAGTCACCTTGATTTTGCCGCCGCTGATGACCATTCCACCGCCATAGGTATAGCTGTTGCCCACCTGCGTCTTGACGCCTGCTTTGATGCCCTTGGGCGAGGAGTAGTAGTCGCTGCTGATGCGGTCGGTATTGCCGGTGTAGTTGGTGTTCTCGGTGGTACCGTTGTTGTAGTAGAGGCCGCCGGAGGTGGTGACGGTGATATCGCCGCCACTGATGGTCAGCACGCTATCGCATTTCAAGCCCTTGCCGCCCGAACCGGTGGAGGTAAGCGTTATGGTGCCGCCGCCGATACTGATGTCGCCGTCGGCGCTCAGGCCGCAGGCAGCCTTGGTCTCCAAGTCGTCCTCGTCCCAAGTGCCTTTGCCGGATGTGGTGATATCGATAACAGGTTCACCCGTAATAAAGATGTCACCGGCACATTTGATGCCCTTGGCGGCGATGGCGGCGCAGTTGATGGTGATATTGCCGCCTTCAATATAAATATTGCCGCTGTCCTCGTCCTCATGATCCTCGGTGATGGCGGTGGCAGTGTCGCCCTCAAGGTCGCACTGTATGCCGTCGTCACCTGTGCCGCTGATGTTAATGGTGCCGCTTTCCATAAGGAAATACTGGTTGCACGAAATGCCGTCGCCCACAGCCGAGGTGATGTTGAGGGTGGCGTTCTTCAGGCTGACGTACTCGCCCGCCTTGATGGCATGCTTCACGTTGCCCACCACGTTGAGGGTGCCCTGCTGCTTGAACTCGGCATGTCCTTTCACGTAAAGGCAGCCCTTCTGCGAGCCAGTAGTGGCATCAACCAGGGTGTTGGTGGTGCCAGTAATGACCTTCACGTTGATGCG
This sequence comes from uncultured Bacteroidales bacterium, assembly GCA_900317955.1. Taxonomy (GTDB): domain Bacteria; phylum Bacteroidota; class Bacteroidia; order Bacteroidales; family P3; genus Colimorpha. The sequence continues at coordinate 75,247 of ONIP01000010.1, read as the reverse complement.
CTTGCCGTTCTGGATGTGCACGGCGGCTCCGCTGTATACAGGCGTGGCGTTGGTGAGCGTCAGACCGTTCAGTTCAACGGTGGCTTTGTAGCTGCCCGACATGTAGAACTCGCCGTCGGTCGACGTGCCGCTCAGTTTGTAGGTGATTTCTGTGGCGAGGGAGTCGCTCTGTGCAATAGAGACGTGAGCCCCCTGCTGGGTGACGGTCAGATACTGGCTGATGTTGTCGGCCACATTTACTGTCGCCGCTGTGCCGTCATAAACCACTTCTACAGTGTTGTCGTTCTGTGCCTGCGCAAGGCCAAATGCTGCGAAAGCAAACAGAATGAATAAGATGAATAATTTTTTCATAAAAAAAAGTATTGTGTTTTACGTTGCAAAATTACGGAATATCAGTCACCTGTACAATAACATATCGACGGCAATATTTGGCAAAAAGTCGGATTATTATCAACCGAGTCAAAAAAAATCCGTATTTTTGCAATATGAAAACAGCGCAGCCATACACCCACCCGATGAACCTATTCCCCCAGAAAATCAAGGAGGAAGGCATCGTGGTCTTCGACGACGTGAGGGAATTGCCCACAGGCGACAAGCCCTTTGTCTCGTCCGATTATGTCATCTGCATTGGTCACCGTGGGCGCATCGAACTCATGTACGACAACGTTGCCGATTATTCCGGGCAACACACCGTGGGGGTGATATTCCCCAACCACAGCCTACGCAAGGTAAGTGTGACTGACGACTATCAGGCCACCTTAATCATTGTCGAAGCCTCGGTGCTCAAAGACCCTATGCTGCAAATCATCAACCAGATGCGCTACCGCTACGAACCGCATCCCAATGTGAAACTCGACAAACATGAATACAAGATGATAACGAGCGTTGTGGAGGGGATGCGCGAAATCAAGCGGCTCGAACTTCCCGACCGGCGGATGCTGATGACACGACTGCTTGAATTCTTCCTGCGGCTGCTAAGCCGATACCGAGAGGGTAAACTGAACGAATCCCACTCCGACAACAAGGTCAGTGCCCGGTTTCACAACTGCCTTAAACAGCACTTTCGCGAACATCGCGACGTGGGTTTCTATGCTGCTCAGGCCTGCCTGTCGACCAAGCATTTCAGCGCCATCATCAAGCAGGAGACGGGCCACACAGCCGCCTACTGGATACATCAACAAGTAATAGTTGAAGCCAAGATGCTGCTCCACATGCGACACGACCTCACAGTGCAGGCCATCTCCGACATGCTGGGCTTCGACGAGCAGGCCACCTTCAGCCGCTATTTCCGTCGCGAGACAGGACTTTCCCCCTCGGAGTTCCGCAGCACCGACAATAGCGGTGGGGATGAGAAAAGGCGGGAATGTTTTGCGAAAAATGAAAAATGAAGCATTGGGCAATATGCAGGATACCATCCTCCAAAAGCCATTGACTTTTGGTTTTTAATTCGTGTTAAAAAGGTGGTAAGGTCAAAAGAAAAAAACTTAAAAAACGAAGACACAGATACAAACAGAAGGCACCACGACGAAGACCGTAAAAACCCGACAAGATACGGTTTGGATTATTTTTGTTCAATAAATGCAGAAAAATGAGTATTTTTGAAAATTAAAACCAACTAACATGAAACATTGTAATTTATTTATTGTTTTGGCGTTGAGTGCAGTATTTGTTGCTTGCGGGAACGCCCAGCAGAAAGAAACCACCGAAAACATGAATCAGCAACCCACCCCCGGCACCGGCGGCGACCATTATGTGCCGATGAGCGAACGTACCGGCGATACCGCCATTGTTTATTTTACCCGCGACCTGTCGGCCAACGGTCTAATCAAAGCCTATGAACAGGTAAATGGGAAGATAGAAGGCCGCGTTGCCGTGAAACTCCACACTGGAGAGAAGAACGGTCCCAACATCATACCGAGGGAATGGGTGAAGGCTTTGATGGCTAAAGACTTGAAAGACGCCTCCATTATCGAAACGAACACTTACTACGAAGGCGACCGCTACACCACCAAGCAGCACCGCGAGACCCTGAAAGTGAATGGATGGACGTTTGCACCTGTTGACATCCTCGACGAGGAAGACACGGTGACTCTTCCCGTGAAGGGAGGCAAATGGTTCACCCGCATGAGCATGGGCGGACATATTAAGAATTACAACAGCCTCGTTGCCCTTACCCACTTCAAGGGACATACCCAAGGCGGCTTTGGCGGAAGCAACAAGAATATCGGCATCGGGTGCGCTGACGGCCGTATAGGAAAGGCCTGGATACACACCACTCCTGGTCAGCCCAACCAGTGGAACATCGCCACCGAGGAGTTTATGGAACGCATGACCGAGAGCACTAAGGCCACGATAGACTACTTCGGCGAGCATGTGACCTATGTCAATGTGATGCGCAACATGTCGGTGTCGTGCGACTGTGAAGGAACCGCCGCAGAACCTGTTGTGACACCTAACGTGGGTATCCTCTCTTCAACAGACATTCTTGCCATTGACCAAGCCTGCGTAGACATCATCTATGCCATGAGCGAGGCCGAACACCACGACATGGTAGAGCGTATTGAATCAAGACATGGTCTGCGACAGCTGAGTTATATGAAAGAACTGGGCATGGGACATGATGTCTATATCCTGATAGACCTTGACAACGGAGGCAAACGCATTACGGCTGCCGATGCTGCCAAAGGACTTAAGCCCTTTGTAAAATAATAGAGAAGAGAAAGGAGGAAGCCTGTCGTATTGACCCGAGAAGACAATGTGACAGGCTCGATTCCCTACGACATAATGGTAGTTAAATTCAAGACCAACCTAATACAAGCCATGAAACGAATTGCATCGATCGTGTGTGCCGCCGCGATACTTCTGGGTATGACGGCATGTGCACAGAACAAACAAGAGAACAACAACCCACAAAAAAAGGAGACCCAAACAATGAAGAAGACCCTTGTTGCTTATTTTTCGGCTACCGGCACCACAAAAGCTGCCGCTGAACGCCTGGCAAAAGAGAAGGATGCAGACCTCTTTGAAATAGCACCTGAACAACCGTACACGACAGCAGATTTGGACTGGACCAACAAACAGTCGCGCTCGTCGGTGGAGATGAAAGACAAAAGTTCACGTCCCGCTATCAAAGAGACGTGCAAGAACATTGCCGACTACGACACAGTATGGATTGGTTTCCCCGTGTGGTGGTATACTGCACCCACCATTATCAACACATTCATCGAAGCACATGACCTGAAGGGAAAGACCCTCTGCGTTTTTGCCACGAGCGGCGGGAGCAATGTCACGGGGTCGGCAGCCGACCTGAAAAAGGCTTATCCCCAATACACTTGGGGCGAAAGCCGACTGATGAACTAAGCTACCCTATTGAAAAACGAGGAGCCACGGAAAAGTCCGCGGCTCTTCGTTTTCGTTTTAAACCTTTAGGGAAAGGAAAAACTTCAGTACAAAGGGGAGAGAGCCTCCATGTGAGGCTACTGGTTGAGACGGTTGTCTTCGGGGGCGGCGAGCCAGATGATGAGGTAGGCCCAGAAGCCGAAACAGCCGAACAACAGGGCTATGAGGAAAAGGATGCGGATGACGGTGACGTCGACGTTGAAATATTGAGCCAGGCCGCCACATACTCCGGCAATACGACGGTCGGTGGTGCTGCGGGTTAGTTTCTTGATGTTGTTGTCCATAGTTTTTTAGGATGTTGTTTTCTAATTATCAGGTTTTATTGTATTGAGTGTTTGTGAGAAAGGTTTATAGATTTTGACAGTGGTTCTATAGAAAAAAATACCAAGAGCCCTGGCCGGGAGTGTAACCCGTGGGGCTCTTGGTTTGTTGCAGGGGTATTATATCAAGCCACGGTCTTTGAGCAGGGGGGTGACGCTGGGTTCCTGACCACGGAACTGGAGGTAGAGCTGCATGGGCTCGACGGTGTTGCCGCTCTCGAGGATGTGACGGAATTTTTTGGCGAGGTCGGGGTTGTAAAGGTCTCCACTTTCGACAAAGGCTGCGAAGGCATCGTGGTCGAGGATGGCGGTCCAGGTATAGCTGTAGTATCCCGCATCGTAGCCGGTGGTGAAGATGTGCTGGAAGTAGGGGCTCTTGTAACGGCTGATGATTTCGGGGATGAGGCCGATGCCGTTGAGGTAGTCGGCTTCGAAGGCATTGGCGTCGATGGGCTGCTTAGAGGTGATGCTGTGGTAGGCCATGTCGAGCAGGGAGGCTGCGAGGAGTTCGGTGTTGATGAATCCCTGGCCGTAGGTCTGAGCAGCGGAAATCTTGGCAATGAGTTCGTCGGGGATGCTCTCACCGGTCTGGTAATGCTTGGCATAGGTTTTCATGACCTGCGGGTTACGGCACCAGTTTTCCATTATCTGAGAGGGGAGCTCGACGAAATCGCGCGGGACATTAGTGCCAGCCAAAGAAGGATAGTGGCATTTGCTGAGGAGTCCGTGGAGGGCGTGGCCGAATTCGTGGAAGAGTGTTTCGCTCTCGTCGAAATTGAGCAGAGAAGGTTTGTCGGCTGTGGGTTTGGTGAAGTTGCAGACCACTTGGATGATGGGGATGACGTTGTTGCCGTCGCGGTCGACTTTCTGGCCGCGGAATTCGGTCATCCAAGCACCGCTGCGCTTGCTGGCACGGGGATGGAAATCCATGTAGAGAATGCCGATAACTTGGTCTCCGTCGAGAACTTCGTAGGCATGGGCATCCTTGTTGTAGGTGGGAAGGGAGCTGTTTTCGCGGAAGGTAATGCCGTAGAGTTTGTTGGCAGTGGCGAAGGCGCCTTCACGAACATTGTCGAGGGAGAAGTAGGGACGGACGAGGTCGTCGTCGAGGTCGTATTTCTCTTTGCGGAGTTTTTCGCTATAGTAACGCCAATCCCAAGGCTCGAGGGTGGCACCGGGAATGTCTTTCTTTATCATTTTCTGGTATTCAGCGCATTCCTGTTTTGCTTTGGTAAGGGCGGGACCCCAGATTTGCATGAGGCAGGCATTAACAGCCTGGGGGGTCTTGGCAAGGCAATCGTCGAGGACATAGTCGGCGTGGGTTTTGAAGCCGAGGATGTTGGCACGTTCGAGACGGAGATTAGTGAGGGTGTCGATAATCTTGGTGTTGTCGTAATCACCGCCGTTGCATCGGGTGGTGTAGGCCTCCCACATCTGATGACGGAGGTCACGGTCGGCGCAGTTCTGCATGAATGGTTCCCAGCTGGGAAGGTTGAGCCTGAAGACGAGTTTGCCCTTGGTGGCAGAGTCGGCATCGGCAGTCTCGCGGGCGGCAGCGATTTGGTCGGTGGTGAGACCGGCAGGGGCTGTGTCGAGTACCAGCTGATAGGCGTTGGTGGCCTTAAGGACGTTCTGGGCAAAACGAAGGGTGAGGGAAGCTATCTGCTCGTTGAGCTGGCGGAAACGTGCCTGCTGCTCGGCAGGGACATTGGCACCGCTGCGGACAAAACCTTTATAGGTTTCCTCGAGGAGACGCTGCTGCTCGGGATTGAGGTTGAGGCTCTGGCGCTGGTCGTAGACAGTCTTGACGCGCTTGAAGAGTTCGGGGTTAAGGGCGATGTTGTCGCCGTGGGCGGAGAGCTTGGGGGTTACCTCTTCGGCGATGGCTTCCATCTCGTCGCTGTTTTCACACTCGCTGAGGTTGAAGAAGACACCTGAGACCTTGTTAAGGAGCTCGCCGCTGTACTCGTAGGCTTCGATGGTGTTCTCGAAGGTGGGCGCGTCGGGGTTGTTGACGATGGCATCGATTTCGGCCAGTTGCTGTTTCATGCCCTCCTCGAAGGCAGGCATGTAGTGTTCGGTCTTGATTTTTGAGAAATCAGGAATCTCATAGGGGGTGCCCCATGGGGAGAAGAACGGGTTGTCCATACTTTTTTTACATCCGGTTGTGAGCAGGGTGGCAGCTGCAAACCCTGCAATTAATAATGTTTTTTTCATATTGAAAGATGTTGTTAATTATTCGGAGACACGGGCGGCGGGATTGCCGCAGATAGCTTTGATGACGTTTTCGATGCTACTTTCGCCCAGTTTTTTGGCCTGGATGATATTGTTTTCATCGATAAGGTAGATTTGCGGGGTGGAGGTGATGTCGTAGACATCATGCCAGTCGACGTTGGCTTCACCGCCGTCGAGACTGAGCCACAGGGGGCTATTCATATTCTTGTCGCGAAGGAAGTTGCGCCATTCGACGCGGGTTTTGTCGTCGGGGTCGCTAAGAATGGTGAAGGCGGCAATATCGTACTGCGCGCTGTATTGCTGAAAGATGCGATAGACCTCGGGGATGCTGTGCTGGCAGTGTCCGCAGTTGGGGGACCAGAAGACGAGGAGTTTCCACTTGTGGGGGAAAGCATGGAGGGAATGAGGGATATGGAGGGTGTCGAAAAGGATGAGCTCGGGGGCTTCGCGACCGACGAGAAGGCGCTCCCACTTGTTGGCACGGGTGAGTTCTTTGTCGATGGAGGTGGGCGAAGACCAGAAGTTGTCTTCGGTGGCGTAATAGTTCTTGACCAGGTGGACGTAAACTTCGTCATAGACCATGACGTTGCTTTGCAGATACTTCTGGGTGAGGGTGACGACGAGATACTGGAATACGTCGGGGGCAGCCTTGGAGCGTTGGAGCATGGCATCAAGGTATTTGATGATGGTCTTGGGAGGGGCGTACTTGAGGACACGGTCGTAGAAATTCATGACACGGTCATAAAAGACGGCTTTGGGGGTGCGGAGGATGGCATTGTCGTCGAGGGGGATATTGTCGAAATAGTGAGCGAGGAAATAGTCGCGGCGCTGGTCGTCGGAAAGAGTGTCGCCAGAGGGACTCAGCAAGGGGGGCTCCACGTCGCGGGTGGCGCGCATCATCTTGGAGAGGAACATGTCGGGACGCTGCAAAATCATGGACATTTTGACACTGTCGAGCATGAGGAGTTTCTCATATTTATATTTCTCGAACTCGGCAGAGTCCAGTTTGCCGACATGACTGGCAAGGTCTTTGGAGACTTGGGCGTCGATGCGGTGAAACTGGAAGAAGTACTCGTTCTGCGGGCTTCCCTTTACTTTCATCTGGGCAGTCCAGTCGCCTTGCTCTGTCTCGAATTTGAAGAAAGGTTTCTCATGATAGACAACAAACTCGACATAGGAGCCTTGCTGGTTGGCGAAGAAATAAAGGCCCTCGGGCAGGGAGTCGGTGCCTTCGAAAACGAAACGGCCTTTCTTGTCGCGGATGGCGGTGTCGACAACACTGTTGCCTTTGGCCTGGTAATGGCCAAGATACATGAGGGTATCTTTGCCGCCATTAATGGTAAGGGTTATCTCATATTGGTTCTTTTTTCTGGCCTGAGAGGGGAAAGCCACCAAGAGAGCCAGTGCAAGGAGGATAGTAATTCTTATAATACGTTTCATACAAAGATAACGCGCGGGGGACGACATTATTGTACCGTGTATATAAAAAAATGGCGGGCGAGGTGGGAAAAGACCGAATGGCCGGACGCCCGGCTGACACGGGATGCAGAAAATATTTTTAAAGCCCGGGGATGTTGTTCCAAGAAAAATGTGTATTTTTGCAACTCCGTAGACGAAATGCCAAACAAATACAAAATAGTTGCAGAATGATTGTTATCGAGGCTTTATTGTTGTCGCTATCGCTGTGTGTGGACTCGCTTGTGGTGTCCGCCACAACGGCTTTTCACAGCAAAATCAGTTTCCGACGTGGAATATTGATGGCATTGATTTTTGGTTTCTGCCAAGGGGCGTTCCCGTTGATGGGGGCATTGATAGGCGACGTTGCAAGGTCGTTTATAGAATCGGTGGACCACTGGGTGGCGTTCGGGCTGCTGCTTTTTGTTGGAGGAAAGATGATTGTGGACGGCATAAGGAACCAAGAGGAAGAGGTGGCAACAAGGCACAAGGTGGTGAATGTCGGGACGATGTTCCTGCTGGGCATTGCCACAAGTATCGACGCTTTTGCCGTGGGCATAGGGCTGGGGTTGGAGCACGCTATTTACGATGTGCTGTGGACTGTGGTAATGATTGGGGGAACGACTTTGATTGTTTCGTTGATAGGTGTGCACCTGGGTCGGCGCAACATTCCTGTGCCGGAACGGGCGGCAACCATTATTGCCGGAGTGGTGCTGATAGGCCTGGGGACAAAAATACTCCTTGAGCATTTGATTGGACTGTAGAGCAACATCTTAGTACAGTTTGGTGCACGACACTCCTCCACTAAAGATTGTTAAAAAGAGTTATTTTTTGTGAGATTTTCATCGTTACTACGTTTTAGGGGAAATGCGACACAAATTTGAATGCTTCGCATAATTTATTAACCTAATACATTATATTGAAGATGAAAAGATTTCTTTATTACGCCATCCTGGCTTCGGTAAGCGGGCTAAGCCTTGCTGCCTGTAGCAAGCAGGAACATGTAGACACCCTCTGGACTAATATAGAGACAATTAGCCACTGCGGCTGCGACGACGCCATGCGCCAGCTTGAATGGCTTCGCAACACTGTGAATTATATGGAGAGCCACCGCGGCGATTTCAAAGGCGAAATATGTATCTGCAAGTACGACGACGGCATGGACGGTTTCCTTACCAACTATTGCGTTTCGTGCGCCGACGGATTTGTAAACCTGCACGACTGCCAAGGGAATGTGCTTGTGTCGATGGGTGGCATAGCAGGCGAGGGCTACGATGTCCACGACATAGACCGCAATAGCATACGTTGCATCTATCGAAACTACCACATCCCGCATATTACCGACAACCGTTGGCAACTAACCCGCTTTGTGGACCGCGCCACCCAGAGCAGCGAGCAACCTATTTGGAACGACCAGATGCTACTTTTCTGGTTAGAGTTCAAAGAGGACGGTACAGTGGTGGGTAAAGGAATAAACCAACTGGAGGGCAATTACACCACACACGGCTACAACATACATATTTACATTGGGAATTGTACCGAGATATATGATGCCTCAGGATGGGAAGAAAGAATGCTCAACGCCCTTAACGAGGCCATAGAATACACCGTTTCCGACAAGATACTGAAAATCTATTACCACTACACCAACACCTATATGGAATTCAGAAAGATTGAATGATAGAACTGTCGATAATAAGACCACAGTACATCATGACCGCTTCGGTCATTCCCTGCAACAAGCGTCTAAATCTGATTAGCGCATGGGGAGATAGATAACCTTCTTGGTGTCGAAGTACTCCTCCTCGAAGAAATCGCTGATGTCCCATGTGCGGACTTTTTTGCGGAAGGGAGCCAGCTCGGAGGTGAGGTCTCCCCCTTTAAGATACAGGATACCGTTGCGAAGATTGTGATACTGTATCTTGGACACCTTACCCTTAACCCATTGCGTAAACTGGGAGAGGTCGGTTACAGCCCTCGACACAATGAAATCAAAATCGCCCTCCACCTGCTCGGCTCTAATCTGTTCGGCACGGACATTCTGCAACTGAAGTTGTTCCACAACGTCCTGCACTACCTTGATTTTTTTCCCAATGGAATCGACCAGATAAAACTTCGCGTCGGGGAACATGATGGCCAATGGGATGCCGGGAAAGCCGCCACCGGTGCCTACATCCAGAATCTCTGCCATCGTCTTGAACGGCTGGACCTTGGCAATGGCGAGACTATGCAGCACATGGTGCTCATAAAAATTGTCCATGTCCTTGCGCGAGATGACGTTAATCTTCGAGTTCCAATCCTCATATAAGGGCAACAGAGCGGCAAACTGTTCTTTTTGCCGCTCTGTCATACCGGGAAAATATTTCAACAGCAAATCTATACCTGCCATAGTCTACAAATATGCCTGTAAATGTTTGCTCTTGCTGCTAACACGAAGACGCTTGATACCCTTTTCCTTGATTTGACGCACACGCTCGCGGGTAAGGCCGAACTTCATGGCAATCTCGTCAAGACTCAAAGCATGGGGAAGACCTATTCCAAAATACATTTTGATTACCTCACGCTCATACTCGGTCAGTGTAGAGAGGGCGCGCTCAATCTCCTGCGACAACGATTCCTGCATCAACGCACTGTCTGTCGGGGGGGTATCCTCGTTGGGCAGCACATCAACAAAATTCACATCCTCGTCGGCCACAAGAGGCGCGTCGATAGATATGTGGCGACCCGAAATACCAAGAATACTCTTGATTTTCTCCTCGGGAATATCAAGTAAATCGGCCAGCTCCTCTTCCGATGGCGGACGTTCCAGCTCCTGTTCCAAACGGCTGATTTCTTTCTTCAACTTATTGAGAGCACCCAACTGGTTGGACGGAAGCCTGACGATACGCGAATTCTCTGCAATGGCCTGCAAAATCGACTGGCGAATCCACCACACTGCATACGAAATAAACTTAAAACCACGGGTTTCGTCAAAACGCTTGGCTGCCTTGATCAGTCCCACATTGCCTTCGTTGATAAGGTCGGGAAGACTCAGCCCTTGGTTCTGATACTGCTTGGCAACCGACACCACAAAACGGAGATTGGCCTTGGTAAGACGATCCAACGCCTCCTGGTCGCCAGCCTTGATACGCTGTGCAAGACGTACCTCCTCCTCAGGAGTCAGCAACTCCTCGCTGCAAATATCCTGTAAATACTTATCCAGCGACTTAATATCGCGGTTTGTAATGGAATGGGTAATTTTTAACTGTCTCATATCTGAATTTTCTATTCCACATTCTTTATACCCCCATAACGTCAAAAAACGAAAAAAGTTTCATAAAAGAGAAAAAAAAGTTTGTTAATTAAATTTTAGAGATAAAAATCAAAAAAAAAACCGTAAATTTGCATTCTCAACAGAAGCACGAATAACACTATGTTTGAAAGTATTAGTAGCAAGATAGAGAAAGCGTTACACACGCTACGAGGCAAAGGAAGCATCACCGATATCAACATAGCCGAGACGGTGAAAGAGGTTCGCAAAGCCCTCCTCGACGCCGACGTAAGCTACCCCATCGCCAAGGAATTCACCGATAAAGTCAAATCCGAAGCCCTGGGCCGCAACGTCATCCAAAGCATTGAACCCGGACAGTTAATGGTGAAAATCGTCCACGAGAAACTTACCGAACTCATGGGTTCCCAAGCCGTCGACATCAACACCAAAGGCACTCCGGCAGTCATCCTTATCGCCGGTCTCCAAGGCTCTGGTAAAACCACCTTCTCCGCCAAACTGGCATACTACCTCAAAAACAAGAAAAACAAAAGCGTCATGCTGGTCGCCGGCGACGTCTACCGCCCCGCCGCTATCAGCCAGCTCCAAACACTGGGACAACAAATCCAGGTTCCCGTCTTCACCGAAGAAGGCAACACCAACCCCGTCGACATCGCCACCAAAGCTATCAAGGATGCTCGCCTAAAAGGCACCAACATTGTCATTGTCGATACCGCCGGTCGTCTCGCTGTTGACGAAGAGATGATGGACGAAATCTCCCGCCTTAAATCCACCCTCAACCCACAGGAAACCCTCTTCGTTGTCGACTCCATGACCGGTCAGGACGCCGTCAACACCGCAAAAGCATTCAACGACCGACTCGACTTCGACGGCGTAGTCCTCACCAAACTCGACGGTGACACCCGTGGCGGTGCCGCCCTCACCATCCGCTACACCGTCCAAAAGCCCATCAAATTCGTCGGTATCGGTGAAAAGATGGATGCCCTCGACGTCTTCCACCCCGACCGCATGGCCAGCCGTATCCTCGGCATGGGCGACGTCGTCTCCCTCGTCGAACGCGCCCAAGAGCAATACGACGAAGAAGAAGCCCGCAAAATACAGAAAAAACTCATCCACAACGAATACAGCTTCGACGACTTTCTCTCCCAAATCAACCAAGTCAAAAAAATGGGCAGCATGAAAGACCTCATCGGCATGATTCCCGGCATGGACAAACTCACCAAAAATGTTGAAATCAACGATGACGCCTTCAAACCCATCGAAGCCATGATCGGCAGCATGACCCCATACGAACGCCGCAACCCCAGTTGCATCAACGGAAGCCGCAAACAACGCATCGCCTCCGGCAGCGGCCACTCCATCCAAGAGGTCAACCGTTTCATCAAACAATTCGAAGAAACCCGCAAAATGATGAAAACGGTCAGCTCCAAAGGCAAACAACTGCGGCTCCCCAAACGCCATCGCTAACCCCACCCTTCAATCCGAGTTAATTAATACACACACATACAAAAGCCACTCCCCATGTTTCAATTATTAGACGGTAAAGTACTTTCCACCCAAATCAAAGAAGAAATTGCCAACGAAGTGCGCCAACTCACTGCCCAGGGACACCGTCCCCCGCATCTGGCAGCCGTCATCGTCGGCAACGACGGCGCAAGCCAAACCTACGTCGCCAACAAGGAAAAATCAAGCCACGAAGTAGGCTTCACCTCCTCGGTCTACCGCTACTCCGAACGCACCACCGAGCAAGAGCTTCTCGAATCCATCCAATTCCTCAACAACGACCCGGAAATTGACGGATTCATAGTCCAGCTGCCCCTTCCCAAACACATCAACGAGCAGCACATCATCGACGCCATCTCTCCCGACAAAGATGTCGACGGCTTCACTGCCATCAACGTCGGCCGCATGGTTCTTGGCGAAGACGCCTTCGTCCCTGCCACCCCCATGGGCATCTGCACCCTCCTCAAACGCTACGGTATTGAAACCACCGGTAAACACTGCGTGGTCATTGGCCGCAGCAACATCGTCGGCACCCCTGTGGCAAACCTTCTCTCCCGCAAAGGATTCGACTGCACCGTAACCCTCTGCCACAGCCGCACAAAGAACCTCCCCGAACTCGCCCGCTCCGCCGACATCCTCATCGTCGCCATCGGCAAACCCGAATTTGTCACCGCCGACATGGTCAAACCCGGTGCCGTGGTCATCGACGTCGGCATCCACCGCATTCCCGACGAGAGCCGTAAGAGCGGCTACCGCATCATCGGCGACGTCAAACACAGCGAAGTCGACAACCTCTGCAGCTGGGTCACCCCCGTCCCCGGCGGCGTAGGTCCCCTCACCATCATTTCACTCCTCGAAAACACTATGAAAGCCTACAAGAAAAACCTCGACATCAAATAGGAAACGCTTTCTCAAAACATACAACAATCCCCGTTCCGGACAACAAACCGAAGCGGGGATTTCTCATTCTTTCCATCCGTCAGAAATCATGTCTCCGACAGCAAATTCTCATTCACCTCCAATGGCGAATAGCGTTCACTCTCTTTGCACTTAATCTTGGCACTGCCTTGTCCTTTGGAGGCTACCTTGCGGCAAATACAACCGGCCGACTCGCCCGTGTACGGATCCATCCCGCTGCAATGACGCTTAAACTCGCCATGCTTACGGAATATCATCTTCACCCCGAGTCCAAGCATCATCAACGCCACAATACCCAAGGCAAACAACAATGTATACAACAACGTGCTACTCATATCATCCTTTTCCATTACGAAGCACTATTCCAGTGCCCTTTATTCAACAAAAAAGCCGCAATGTGTTTTGCGGCTCTTTTCTTCTTGCTCCCCAAGCAGGACTTGAACCTGCGACCCCCTGATTAACAGTCAGGTGCTCTAACCAACTGAGCTATTGAGGAAGATTGCTTTTCCCTTTCAAAGCGGTTGCAAAGATACGAACTTTTTTCAAACCAACAAACTTTTTTTTGAAAAAAAATCCATCTTACCTCAAACAATCATGATAATCAAAACATTGCGCTACATAAAAAATTTACCAAATCGCCTGCCACTATGCTGTATTCCGGCTGTTTCTCGGCCGCCAAATCGCCAGATTTGCCATGCATCCACACACCCAAAACAGCACACATTGCTGCATTAAGTTGATTATCTTTATTTTGTGACAAAATAGACAACATCATTCCCGTCAGCACATCGCCGCTACCAGCCGTTGCCATGCCGGGGTTACCCGTGGTATTCACATACATTTCACCTTCAACACCAGTAATTTGTGACCGATATCCTTTGTATACGATAGCGCAATTCGTTTCCCTACTTAACTCCCGCTGAGCCCGCTGCCGGTCCGCCGCATCGGCATACTTCCCGAACAACCGCTCAAACTCCTTGGCGTGGGGAGTCAGCACCACCGGTGCCGCAACGCCCAACCTCCGCAGCAACGCACGCCTGTCGCCCATCTGAGAGAGCATATTCAGCCCGTCGGCATCAATCACCACAGCCTTGCCCTCTGCCGCCTCTAACAGGCTCCGCATCGCCTCTACGCTGCCCGTGCCAAGTCCGGGGCCAACCCCTATGGCATCATAACGCTCCAACTCTTCAGAAGTGAAACAATGCTCCCAACGCTCCTCGCCCTCGTCAATCGAAACCATTGCCTCCGGAACCGCCGTCTGCATCACATCCACACCCCTCCGCGGCACATGCACCGTCAGCAATCCCACCCCCATACGCAGGCAGGCCCGTGCTGCAAGCACCGCAGCACCCATCTTGCCATAACTGCCCGCCACCAGCAACGCATGACCGTAGCAGCCCTTGTGGCTCTCGGCAGGCCTGTTCCTAAGAAAATCCGGCCACACAGGCTCATCCACCTCAAAAGTATTATCATCAATCCGAATCATATTCTAAACCCATTGAATTCCCATTAGAGATACAATATTATCCAACTTGTTTCACCCTGAAAAAATGCTAGACGACCGTTGAAGTGCCGTTGAAGTGCCGTTGAAGTACCGCTATTACCCCAATTCAACCCCGCCAAAATTCCCTCCAGCATCCAACCTAATTGAAACAACAAAGGGGCGGAACCGAAATTCGGTTCCCACCCCTTACCAACCAATATACAATAATTTTACTTTTTAAAAATGATAAGTCACACCCATTCCGAATGTCCAGGTACGATGGAATGTCTTGCTTGGGCTCTTGGCGGTGCTGATAAGGCCATGATAGTAATTGCCTTCGAAATGCAGCTGCCAGCAGGGGGCAACGCGCATGGTGAGACCCACGCCACCAGCCAAACCGGCGTCGAAGCGGTTGTCGTAACCATCAACAAACATGTAGGACCAGCCAGTGTAAGGACGGGCATCGTTGGCCTTATAGATATAGCCATCGCGATACTGGGAAATCCAATAACCGGCATATCCACCAGCCATAACGTGAATGCGGACAGCCTCGCCACCGATGGAGAAGTCGGCCATCAAGGGGAGTTGCAAATACTGGTTCTGATAGAAAGTCGAGTACTTTCCTTCCACATCGTTATAGCTTACATTCAGCTTGGTGGCATAATTCTTCGAAATCAGGGCAAGGCCAGTGCGGATGCCGAACCACTCGTTGAACTGGTAGCCAGCACGAGCCTCGAGGTTCAGACCACGATAAGAATACCACTGTCCGTTGAAAATGGTCTTTTGGACGTCGAGGGTGTTGCTTGAACCGCCCAGCATCAAACCAACATACCAACCCTTGGCTTCGTCGTTGCGAATATCCTGTTCGGGGATAATGTGACGGCGCACATCACCCGTCTCTTCTTTTACTACCTCAGAACGCTTGGTGGTGGGGTCGACGGAATAGACACCCTGTGAATTTTTCTGGTTGTTGAGCAGCACAACACGGGTGGAAGGAGTAACGCGCTCCACGAGATTGGCGTTCAAGAAAGCCTGGTACAGGGAAGCTTCAATAAGGGCATTAGCCATGCGGCCTTCGCGGGTCTGGATAATAACGCCGTATTTATTCAGTGAATCCTGAGGCACATTGCTTCCATCTCTGAATGTAATCAATGCCGACACATACTCGGTAGTACCCTCATTCTGGGCAAAAGCTCCGCCCATCAGGGCCATAAGTAATACGATAAATAGAGTTTTCTTCATGATTGAATATTTTTTGTTATTTTATTCGTTAGTTGCAATCGTTACCGATTGAGAGTGCAAATATACACTTTTTTTTTCTATTGTTGCAAAAAACAGCAACAAATAAATCGTCACCAACTCAATCTCAATCTTTTAAAGTTTTTGCTAAACCATACAGAATGGTATCAAAAACTTTGAGACAAAGGCATTAAAGACTGGCATAATCGGGCGAGAAGGTATCACCGCCACGTACACTGCCTGTGGTCAGACCTTTCTTGAGCCATTTCACACGCTGGGCCGATGTTCCGTGGTTGAACGACTCGGGCACTGTATATCCACGTGCTTTCTTTTGCAGGTAGTCGTCACCAATCACCGACGCTGCATGCAGTCCTTCTTCAATATCTCCGTCCTCCAGCGAGCCGAACATCTGGTTGTCGTGATAAGCCCACACGCCGGCATAGTAGTCAGCCTGCAGTTCCAATCTTACGCTAATCTGGTTTGCCTCTTTTTCGCTCACGCGGCTCATAAGCTGGTGGGCTTCGGTCAGGGTTCCAAGCAGATATTGCACATGGTGACCCACTTCGTGGGCAATCACATAGGCATAGGCGAAATCGCCGTCGGCACCCAGTTTCTGACGCATGCTCGAGAAGAACTCAAGGTCGATATATACCTTTTGGTCGGCGGAGCAATAGAACGGACCCGACGAGGAGGTTGCGCCACCGCAACCACTCTGAACAGAGCCTTTGAACAATACCAGCTCAGGCGGTTGGTAGGTGCGTCCCATTTTCTTGAACTCGGCAGTCCACACATCCTCGGTGCCTGCGAGAATCTGACTTGCGAATTTGGCCAGCTCTTGCTCTTCGGCAGTAGGCACATAGCCGGTATTCTCCGTGGTCTGCATATTGCTGCTGGCCATCTGCTGCAACACACTCGAAGGGTCGCCACCCATAAACAGGGCGATAATACCAGCGATAATCAATCCTCCAATACCGATACCGGCAGTTTTGGCAGTACGGCCTCTGCGGTCGTCTACATTCTTGCTTTCGCGTCTTCCTTGTAGTTTCATCGTGATAGGAATTTATAATAATGTTAAACAATCGTTTCCGCTTGTGTTCGCCTGTACCCGTTTATTGTGGTTTTAGCCGTTGTATTAAACAATAATTCAATTGGTTTTCACCACTTTGCACTGACGGGTACTAAACGGACTTACTACGTTATGATGATGCAAATATACGTCTTTTTTTTGATTTGGTAAAAAAACTTTCCGTGCTGGTTGTATTGACTTTAGTGGTTCAGGACTTGGTTTAGGCACTTGAGTGTGACATTGGTGCGGGAGAGTTTGGCCTTTGGGTCTGCGGGAATAAAGCGTACTTGCACCGAACTGCCAGCGGGGAGGTCGAAATAGTTGAGGTCGAAATGGCCGTCTACATGGGGTTCGGTTTGCAACATTACGTCGCGAAGGTTGCTTTGCGCCTTCAACTCAACTACAAGTGTACCTTTTTCCATGTGATGGCTGAGGTTGTATCGGGCATTGGGCAGGTGTAGGTTCTTGGGGTAGGTCTTATAGTATTTCTCCCAGCGTGAGAGGTCGACGGTATCGGCAAAGAGGTCGCGGGCGCGATAGTGGAGGGCTTTCCAGTTGCCATAGCAGTCGATACTGCTCCACGATGCCACAGGCCAGCAGTCGTTCAACTGCCAATAGAGAGTGCCCATGCAGTGGGGCTGCGCCAGCCGATGGCACAGGATGCCGTAGCCCGTGCCCCAGGCTTGGAGCAGCTGGCTCACGTAGCAGTAGTCCTCGAGGCTGAGCGAGCGGCTGTCCACGCCATAGTATTGCTGCATGGCTTTGTCTATGATCTCACGACCACGGCCATGTTTCTGGTGGTTCTTCATCGTGGGCGAGTCGATGGTGCGCTGGTCTTCGGGGCAGAAACGACATACGGTGCTGTAGTCGGGATAGCTCTGGAAGCCGTATTCGGACATAAAGCGACCCGTTTTCTCCTTGTACATTTCAAAGGGTTGTTCACCCCACCATACACCCCAGTAGTGGCTGTCGCCGTGGGTAACACATTCGGGATGCCCCCAACCGAAGAGCGGCGAGGTGGTGATGTAGGGACGTTGCAGCGGGTCGTATTGCTTGACGGCGTGGGCAAGGATGCCGTTTTTGCCAAAAAGGGTGTCAATGCCATGTTTGAGAGTCTCGCACTGAGCGGGAGTCCACTTGTACTGTTCTTGCCAGCCCCAGTCTTCCCAGCCGTTCTTTACCTCGTTGTTGCCACACCACAGCACCACGCATGGATGCTTCGAGATGCGACGCACCTGCTGCTCGGCCTCTTCTTTGACGTTGGCGAGGAAAGCACTGTCGGAGGGGTAAAGGGCACAGCTGAAATTGAAATCAACCCACACCATAAGACCCAACGAGTCGCAGAGGTCGAAGAAATAGTCGGGTTCGTAGATTCCACCGCCCCACACACGGAGCATGTTGAAGTTGGCCTGCTTGGCCGAGGTGAGCAGGTGGCGGTAGCGGGCGCGGTTGGCACTATCAAGCACGGGGAATGAATGGACGGGAATCCAGTTGGCACCCTTCACAAAAAGAGGCTTGCCATTGCGATAGAAGGTAAAGCTTTGGCCGATGGAGTCTTGTTCCTGCCTCAGGGTAACACCCCACGACTTGGGTTTTGTCACCGGTTTCTCGGGCAAGTCGTCATTGTAGCACTCCAATCTTGCACTGCCGAGAACGCCCACGGTGCTGAGCTTTGGACCCCAGTCCCAACCCAGCATGTAGGGAGCCATGCGGCTCATGGCGCGGTGGTCGGGCAGGTCGTAGTCCATATCAGGCCAGGGGTAGCCATCCTCTTCACATACTTCGGTGGCAAAGTGGTCCTCGTTGTTTTGCTCAATGGGGTAGAACGTTATCTCGAGTGTAGCCTCGTCGCCGAGGTCGGGCAGTTCCTTGTTGTCGAGCAAAACATCGAAGAGGCACACCCGATATTTGCGGAACATGTTATCGATGGTCATCACTCGTGTTTGGAATTTGGTACCGAACGACTCACCGCTGAGCCACACATCGCAATAGGTGGCTCCATCGAGCACAAGGTCGCAGTGTTCGAAACCCTCCCACATGTCGCGGGTAATGGTGGTGCGGTATTTCCAAGCCTGCTTGCCAACCCACTGCACGGAGTCCTCGTTGGTGCCGTAGAAGGGGTCGGGAATGAGGCCTTGGGCCATAAGGTCGGTATGGATGCAGCCGGGAACCTTGGCAGGATACCATTGGTCGTTATACTGGAACTCCCAGTTAGCGAGTTCTATCGTCTCCATGTCGTTTTTGCAGCCTGCGACCAAGAGCAGCATTAAAAAGACGAAAAGTATGTGTTTCAGTTTCATAATGTAGGGGAATTCGGGGTTTTATGTCATTCTGTTTTCAAGAAGGCGAAGAATACAGCCAGGATGATGCAGCCAAAGGCTACAAGGTGGTTCCAGCGGATGGGTTCCCCTTTGAATACAGTGGCCACTATGACAGTGAAGACAAAGAGGGAAATGCACTCTTGTATTATCTTGAGCTGCATGAGGGAGAAGGGGCCTCCGGTGATTTGCGAGCCGATGCGGTTGGCGGGAATCATAAAGGTGTATTCGAAGAAGGCCATTCCCCACGAGAGGACGATGATGCCTATCAACGGCCAGTCCTTAATAAGATTCATCTGCTGGAGTTTAAGGTTGCCGTACCAGGCAAAGGTCATAAAGACATTGGAGCAGATGAGCATTAAAATGGTGATTAATCCTTTTGGCATAGCAGTCGTATTAACATAGCATAGGCTTGGTTTACAGTGCGGTCGATGGTTTGCTGGCGACGGTCGCCATAGTGCATGAGCTGGGTGACGGTGGTGTTGCGCGAGCAGGCGGCAATCCAGACGGTGCCGACGGGTTTGTCGGGGGTTCCGCCGGTGGGGCCTGCAATGCCGGTAGTAGCCAGAGCGTAGTCACTGTCGAGGCGTGAGCGGACACCATCGACCATTTGGCGAACAGTCTCCTCGCTTACTGCGCCGTGGGCGGCGAGAGTGTCGTGACTGACACCCAAGGCGCATTCTTTCACCTCGTTGCTGTAGGCTACGATGC
The DNA here is from genome assembly GCA_900317955.1 of uncultured Bacteroidales bacterium. GTDB lineage: Bacteria > Bacteroidota > Bacteroidia > Bacteroidales > P3 > Colimorpha. The sequence goes on along the minus strand of ONIP01000010.1, from coordinate 55,332 downwards.
CGCCTTTGAAATAGGCCGAAGCACCTGCGAGAGCGGTAAGGCGGGAAGCGATGGTGCCACCGGTGCAGCTTTCGGCAACAGCAAGAGTGCAGCCTGCAGAGGTAAGTTTTTGGGCGACAAGCTCGGGGAGGGTTTCGCAGTCTTCACCAACGATGTATTGTCCGGCAATGGGATAGAGTTCTGAGACGGCTTTATCGATGGCTTCCTGGAGAAGGGTTTCGTCGTTGCCGCGGGCAGTGAGGCGCAGTTTGACCATGCCTGCCACAGGGAGGTAAGCCAGCCGGATGAAGGAGGGCAGAGCGAGTTCCCAAGGTTCGATGAGGTCGGACAGGAAGGATTCGCCAATGCCCTGGACGAGGATGTTTTTGTTCAGGATGGCTCCTGTGCGGAAATGATGCTGTAGGCGGGGGAGGACACGGTTGTTCATGAGCCATTCCATCTCGAAGGGGACACCGGCCATGGAAACGAGCACTTTGCCTCCACGTTCGAACCACATGCAAGGGGCGGTGCCAAGGTCGTTGTTGAGCACTTGGCAACAGCGGGGCACCCAAGCCTGGCGACGGTTGACCTCAGTCAACTCATAGCCGCGGGCTTTGAAAATGCGCTTCACATTATTGAGGGCTTCTTCATTTTCGTAAAGCTCGCTGCCAAAGTATTCACAGAGAAGGTGCTTGGTAATGTCGTCTTTGGTAGGGCCGAGGCCGCCCGTGAGGAGGACTGCGTCGGTGGTGTTGATGGCCTTGTCGACAGCGTCCCAGATGTCTTGCCGGTTGTCGCCTATAACCTCGGTGCGGACAACCTCGATGCCTACACCTGTGAGGAGACGTGCCATGGTGGAGGCGTTGGTATTGACAACCTGCCCAATAAGCAGTTCGTCACCTATGTTGATTATCGTAGCTTTCATAGTGCAAAAGTACGAAAAAAAAAGAAAACAGAAAGAATATTTTAGATAATTCAAAGAATCTTCGTATTTTTGCAATTTGAAACAATAAGGTATTTGACATGATGACCAATATCCCGAATTTAGACGAATTGATTCGCATGGCACTGCTCGAAGATGTGGGCGACGGCGACCACAGCACATTGGCATGCATCCCAACAACCGCTACAAACACAGCCAAAATGGTTGCCAAAGCGGATGGTATAATCTGCGGCATGGAGGTAGGAGAAAGGGTGTTCCGGTTTGTGAACGACTCGTTCTACCACAGCGAGATTCCGCTGACCATCACCCTGCATAAACATGACGGGGAGTTGGTGAAAAAAGGCGATATACTGATGACTATAGAGGGTGCTTCGGGAGTGATACTGACAGCAGAACGGACAGCTCTTAACTTTATGCAACGGCTGAGCGGCATTGCCACCCAGACCCACCAGATGGTTCAGATGCTTGAAGGGTTGCACACCCGCCTCTTGGATACCCGCAAAACCACGCCCAACATGCGTCTGCTGGAGAAATATGCCGTGAAGTGCGGAGGGGGTACCAACCACCGCATCGGGCTGTACGATATGGTCATGCTGAAGGACAACCACATTGACTTTGCAGGGGGCATAGAAGCCGCCATAGACCGCACTCGTGCCTACCTGAAGGAAAAAGGCAAGGATTTGAAGATAGAAATAGAAGTGCGCAACCTTGACGAACTGGAACAGGTGATGCGACACGGAGGCGTGGACCGCATAATGCTCGACAATTTTGACACCGACACGCTGCGCAAGGCCGTGCAGCGTATAGACGGGAAATATGAGACCGAAGCCTCGGGAGGCATTACCGAAAAGACACTTCGCAGCTATGCCGAGACAGGGGTTGACTTTATCTCGGTGGGAGCCTTGACCCACCACATCAAAAGCATGGACATTTCGCTTGTGAAGAAATAGCAGCCGAGAGAGTGAACGCCCGTTTCGATAATCTGGCCGAACGTTTCCGCCATATTGGGGAGAACATCATGCACAGCCGAGCCGTGCGCAAATCGCGTGTGATGGTGCACCGCATGTCGCTGCCCCGAAGCCAAGGGGTGCCGCTATACGACATAGCCCATTATCTGTGGCGCGGGATTTTCAACGGCGACCTGTGGCGGGCGTCGAAAGGGTTGGCGTTCTCGTTTCTTACGGCTATACCGCCGTTGCTCATCTGCCTGTTCACGCTCATTGCATTCCTGCCGTTCGACGGACTGCAGGACGAATTGCTATATGAACTCCAGCTTATTGTTCCTGAAAATATTTACGACCCAGTAGCAAACACCATCAACGATGTGATGGGGCATAAACATACAAGCCTACTGTCTATTGGCTCGGCCCTCTCCATATTGTTTGCAGCCAACGGTCTCAACGGCATGATGGCCTATTTTACCGACCGCCACACCGAACAACGCTCGATAGTGGTTTCTTACCTTATCTGCATTGCGATGGTATTTCTGCTTTACATCATGGTGGTGCTGGTTTTGGTGCTCATTATCGGATACAAGACCATCCTTATCTGGCTGTTCAGAAACGGCATTCTGATACCGGGTTCGTTTACCCACATCATCATCGGGATAGGCCGCTGGGTTATCCTGGTGGGCATGGCGCTGCTTACTTTGAGCCTAATATACTACCTGATACCGATGAAGAAACTCCGCGTTGGGTTCTTCTCAGCCGGGGCAATGTTCGCCACCTTGATGTTCATACTCCTGTCCTGGGGATTTAAAATCTACCTTGCCAACTTTAACCGCTACAACCTCTTATATGGTTCTATCGGAACCTTGCTGCTCATTATGCTGTGGCTGCTTCTGAACAGCTTTGTCATTATGCTGGGCTACGAACTCAACGTTGCCATCGCTGACGGCCGCGCCCGTCGAAAAAAACATGCCACAACCACTCAACGACATTTAACGAAATAACATAACAATCACAAACATACCAACCTCCATGATCATCCAGAAACAAAACGGTAAAGCAGTACCCGTCCAGAACTCTGCCAAAGAAAAATTCAAAATGGTCGCCAAGACCATGATGGGACTTGAAGAAGTCCTTGCCGACGAGCTCCGCGCAATCGGAGCCGAAAACATTGAGTGCATAAACCGCGCCGTTCTTTTTGAAGGCGACATGCGACTACTCTACCGCGCCAACTATACCTGCCGCACTGCCCTCGCCATATTGAAACCTTTTGCCGAGTTTGAAGCCAACAACGACCAGGAGCTGTACGACCAAGTATACCGCATACGGTGGGAGAAGATTCTTGATGTCGACTGCACCTTTATGATAGACAGCACCACTTCGGGCGAAATTTTTACCCATTCCTATTACGCTGCCCTCAAGACCAAGGATGCCATTGTCGACCGGTTCAGACGCAATTTTGGACAGCGTCCATCCATCGACACCGAAAACGCCGAATATAAATTCAACCTCCATATACGCGACAACCACGTCACCCTTCTCATCAACTCCTCGGGCGACTCGCTGCACAAAAGAGGCTACCGGCAAGCCGTTGGCGTGGCTCCCATCAACGAAGTTCTTGCTGCCGGAATGATAAAACTGGCCGGTTGGAAATGCGACTGCAATTTCTACGACCCCATGTGCGGCTCCGGCACACTGCTCATCGAAGCCGCCATGCTTGCCATGAACATCCCAGCCCAATACTACCGCGGCGACAACTTCGCTTTCCGCAGATGGAAAGAATTCAACCTCGGCGAATGGAAAAGCGTCAAGCAGGAAGAGGACCGGAAAATCGGAGCCACCGACTTCGACCACGAAATCTGGGGCAACGACATCGACCTGACCGTGCTCAATCAGGCAGAGAAGAACCTCCAATTCACGAAACTTCACAAGGATGTGATGCTCTTCAACGGTTCGTTCGAAGACCAAGACCCACCCGAAGGCCGTACGCTCATTATCACCAACCCACCCTACGGCGAGCGCATCAAGATTGAAGACCTGAACGCTATGTACCAACAACTGGGGGATACTTTTAAGCGCAAATATGGCAAAGACTGCGAGGTGTGGCTGATTACCTCCGACTTCGAGGCCATGAAGCATATCGGTCTCAAGCCTTCAAAAAAGATTCCTCTCCTCAACGGACAGCTTGACTGCCGTTTCCTTCAGTTCGAACTCTACGAAGGAAGCCTGAAAGACAAACAAAAAACAGAAGAGTAAAAGTTTCTCGAAAACCTTTGCTTCATCGCAAATACCGTTCAGCCTTCCACTTGCAATGGAACTCCACGCCCCGTTCATCAAACAGGCAGCCATAGAGGTTGGTTTCGATGCCTGCGGTATTGCTGCGGCAACACCTTTGACCGAGGAAGAATGGGGTTATAACGAATGGCTGTCAAACGGCTACCAAGCCGGCATGGCCTTTATGGAGCAACATCGTGATATGCGCTCCGACCCTACCCTGCTGGTTCCGGGGGCGAAGAGTGTTATTGTCCTCCTTGTGGGTTATAAGCCTTCGCAAACCATGCAAGGCCCTGCAAGGATTGCACAATATGCCTACGGAGAAGACTATCACGAACGTATAAAACGGATGCTGTTCCAACTAATTACCGCCATACGGGATCGATACCCGGACTTTGAAGCAAAGCCCTGTGTCGACACCGTCCCCATCAGCGACAAGCAATGGGCTCGACGGGCAGGCCTTGGCTGGATAGGACGCAACACACTCCTCGTAAATCCAACCCTCGGGTCCTATTGCAACATTGGGGAACTGGTAACCCCCTACCCTACCGACCAATACGATACCCCCATAGCGAACCGCTGCGGCGATTGCCATGCCTGTGTTGATGCCTGCCCAAACCATGCATTAAGCGAGAGCAGAGCAAACTCGTCTGCTATGCCGAGCCATAGCATGGTCACGACCGAAGGGAGTAACCATGCATTAAGCGAGAGCAGAGCAAACCTGTCTGCTATGCCGAGCCAAAGCATAGTCACGACTGAAGGGAGTAACCATGCATTAAGCGAGAGCAGAGCAAACCTGTCTGCTATGCCGAGCCAAAACATGGTCACGACCGAAGGGAGTAATAAAGTACTCACACATTCCCACATTAGCACATTCCCACATTCCCAGATTAACGAACTAACGAATTCACAAATTAACGAATTAAAGAATTCCCCCATCCCCTTGCTCGATGCCAACCGCTGCGCCTCATATCATACCATCGAGAACTGTGCAGACAGTTTGCCACCCGACATTCATCTTTCCAAGTTTGCTTTCGGTTGCGACATCTGCCAGTTGGCATGTCCCTACAACCAGTCGGCTGCAGTACGCTACCAACTCACCGACGAGCACAAAAAGGAGTTGGAGGAACTTAGAGACGCAGACCCAACCGCATTCAAACACGCCACCAAGCACACCGCACTCAACCGCATACGGCATTCGCAATGGATACGGAATCAGAACAGCTGTAGATAAAATCTTTGAGGTCGCAAATTGTGACCTCAAACGCAGCCACTCTTCTTCAGTCTGCACAAACATAAAGTCTTCTCAACCTTGTAACCATACGCCCGCAGTGTGGGGTTGAGTACCGAAGAATGTGTGATTCTTCTGTTTTTAGATTGCATAGTTGCTGCATGTATTGTTTGTGGAGCGTGAGGGGTTATTGATAATCCAACGGAGCTTTTAACCTTGAAACATCTTACAAACAATATATTCAAATGCGATAAATACTCAAGAAACAGAAAATACAACTGAATCCACTTGCACTTGATAGCGAAAAAAAGAACAAAAATGAAGAAATTGCATATACCTGAACAATAAAAGCAGGACAATGGCGTTATTGTACACAATTTATGTGACTTTGTCCAAGAATAACTGGCGAAGCGGTCAATGTAGGCTCTCCGTACAGCCAGTTTAATCATAAAATGAATCATTAGAGCCTACTGTTAACCTTTTAAACAACATAACATGAAAAAAATCTCATTACTGATTGCTGCTATCCTTTTCTGCGGTGCTACTTTCACTTCTTGCCAGAAGGAAAATAACGGAGGATCCGATTCTGGAACGAACCCCGGTAAAAAACTTGTTGAAGTCAAAGTCGACTATTCCCTTAACCTTAACTCCAATAGCGTGGATGCCCTTAACCGCGCCTACGACGTGAAAGTGATTTATTTCGATGCCCAGAACCAGATTGCCACCCGCGAATACAGTGCCAGCAACCTTGAATGGAGCACCTCTTGCACCCACACCAACTTCCCCTGCAATGCCGGTTTCCGTTTTTACGTAACACGTAAGGCAGACCTCTCAGGTGTATCCGAGACTGAGAAGTTCAACATTGAGGGATCTTTCATATTTAATATCGTCGCCAAATATTCCGATGGTTCTACTTCTAATCTGAAAGAAGCGAAAAACACAATCTCCTATACCGGCATAAAGCCCTCCAATGGTCGTGACTATAGTTCGATTCGTTTTGCCTACACAGTGGACGAAAATGGCAAATGCCAAGATATCGAAATAGGAGAATAATAAGACCGTAAAGGCAAGGACACACGTCCTTAACTTATTACAAAAAACATGCTTCTCACTGTTCACCTGCAAATGAACAATGAGAAGCATGTTTTTTAGGTGTTAATACATGCAGGGGTTCTACCATGTAAAGTAGAACCCTGGACGAGATTCAACGGCTCGCAACATATCAACATCTAACATAAAACATGAATAAATGGCGCTTTATGGAGATTAATGTATAAAGAAGGACATCAAACCGTACAGCGTTACAATGTATCAATTCAAATTATCCTTTTCCGACTCCCTAAAGAATTCCTAGAGTTTGAGAATGTTCTGGTCTTCTGTAGTTATTTTTATATTCAGAACACCACTGTAATGGATAAAGATTACCATAGATTCTTCTTTTGACAAGTTTAGCGATTTTGTAAAACAGAAGGGGTCATCTATAAATCACCTCAAAGAGGTGAGACCTTTAATAACACGGTACAAGACGTTAGGCGCAGTGCCGTGACAATCAGCCACTATTGTAAAGCGTCCCGAAGGAACGCGACAGTGAAAAAGAATTAATAGAACCCACCAGAATTATGGTATTCCGAAAATTGGAGAGACACTATATTAATCTTGACATTGCGCCCTATCAGTAATGTCATCAATTCTCCAGATAGCATGTATGCATTGGAACCAATTATATTAACATCCACATTGGATTTGATATAGAGACTATCGAAAAGCCGCTGGGACACTTTCCTTGTGTAATCTCGTTTAAATCTTGCAATCCTTTACAATTCTGTATATGCTATACTTACATATAGCACTCATTTAGATTTTACATTTTTTGTTTAAATCTCACAAGACTCAAAACCACTTATTTTTTCACAATTCACATTCTCAACAGTCCCAATTTAGAATCATATCAGAATTACACTAGGCTTGCTCTGATTTTTTTTGTGTAATCACAATTTTATTTTGCCAATTAAAAAAACTTTCGTATCTTTGCAACATCAATGAATCAGGCAAATAAACCTATAGGTTAATTTATGGAAGTGGAAGTCAAAACAATATATGAAGGGCATCTGTACGCCGTCCAGTATGAAAATGCTGGCGACAATGAGATGGATAGGTTGTTTGACGAATGGAATGACATCGAAACCGTGTACAACTTCATGCTGGAGAACGAGAAAGAGTTACAACGTAAGACTTGGAAAAGGACAAACACTCCTATGTTGGCAACCAGAAAGGTAATGGAAGAAGCAGAAGAATTAGAAGACATCATCTATGAATTATGCGAAAACAGCGATGAGGGAAGCATACCGGATTTGGATTCACTATTCAAGTTTTTAGACGGAAAATACAGAAACATATACACTCTAACACCAGCAAAAAGCTACGGACCTGACCAACCATCCATGCTACGGCTATATGCGATTAAGATAGAAACGAATGTATATTTGATAACAGGTGGTGGAATAAAACTCGCTGACACCATACAAAACTCCCCTGGGCTGAAAGAACATGTGATTCAAAACATAGACCTTGTACGAAACTGGTTAATAGAACATGGGATTGAAAATAAAGAAGATTTAGCAAACATATAAAACCTATAAAAATCATGGGAAATAAAATAGATAAACTGCGCGAAATAGCACAGCCGCGCAGCGAAGAGGCGAAAAACAGAGCCAAATGGAGACGGGAGAACCGCGAATGGCTCCGCATGTCACAGAGTATCGCCCTGCTCGTGCTTGATTACCTGCACACCACGGGCACCACCCAGAAAGAACTTGCGGAATGCATGGGCGTATCACCTGCCTATATAGCAAAAGTGCTAAAAGGTGGAGAAAACCTCTCACTCGAAACAATCTGCAAATTACAGGAAGCCACTGGTGTAGAACTTGTGTCTGTTCCAAGACCTTACACCTCCGAAATGATTGTAGTACTGCCACCTTCACCCGCAGAATCATTCGTGACACTACAATGGGAAGAAGTTGCATAAATAAAAAAACAAACAATGGAACATACTAAAGAGATACAGATAGAATACCGATTGGCGAAAATCGACATTAACAAGTTCGACATTCACCCTGAGGGTCTTAAAGATGGGGAAGCTGCATTCCAAACCGAGGTACAGTTCGCCTACAACAACACTCAGCATAGTGTACGATGCCGTCTGCGTGTCAATCTGGTACAACATGAAAATCCTTTAATGGAGAGCGAGGTAGATTGTCATTTTGAGTTAAAACCCGATTCTGTTAATAAAATGAAACAAGATGAGAATATCGTGATTCCCGCGCCTATACTCATACAATTTGCGTCGCTGTGCTATGGAACCATGCGAGGGATTATCCATACCAAAACAATGGATACTCCTATCAATCGTTTCATCCTTCCTCCGATTTACTTCCATGAAATCATCAAACAGGATTTTATGGCGAAAGTATAAACCCACCGTAAACATAATTTTTTTACCACAGATAAACATATCAAATATGGCAACATGGATTTATAATAGAAATGGATTTGCTACAGCTTTGAATTGTGGAGATTCGGTATATAATTAATAAAGGGATTCTGCGTTTGTGGATTTCAGACAACAACCTTTACAATAGAAACGGACAGCATGTTGGGTGGTATGAAGATGGGATATTCTATGATCGGAACAATCGTGTCATAGGATTTACTCGTGACCATACTGGTCACTTACCATTTACACCTGGTATAGGTGGTACCCCAGGAATGCCTGGGTTGGGAGGTCGACCTGGACGACCTGGATTTTCAGGAATTCCAGGCCGACCTGGTTATTGCGGCTGGTCAAACACACTTCTTGAAAAATACATCGAAGAGTGATTATTACAAAACGACCATGTATTATTCACTCATTTTTCCTTATACCATAAACATCTTTAATCAACCAAGTCATTCGCTATTTAGTCGAGCCTCAAAAAGTATCAAAAACTTGATTATTAATAAAATAAATTTTTAAAATACTTGTGTAGTTTGCAAAAAATCGCATCTTTGCACTCGAAAACCGATTATAACAACACGACCGCCTGGCAGATTAATGGACCCTATCTGTTAGTATGGTTGAAAAGGAATAATAGAACCTACTTAAAGAAAGATGACATCACAAACCGTGAGCACATCATATAAGACAGCATATTATGAGCAATGAGCTGGTACCAATAAAAAACTCAAATATCGAGGCCATCAAAGACCAGATACTTGAAATAAGAGGGCAACGGGTAATGCTTGACCGCGACCTTGCAGAGCTTTATGGTGTAGAGACCAAAAGGCTGAACGAGGCCGTAAAGCGCAATATTAACCGTTTCCCGGAGGACTTTATGTTTGTGCTTACTGAACGTTTGAGGTCGCAAATTGCGACCTCAAACATGGATGACGAATCTTTGAGGTCACAAATTGCGACCTCAAAGCGAGGTGGCACTCGTTACAGACCCTATGCCTTTACTGAATATGGCATAGCAATGCTCAGCTCAGTACTGCGTTCTGACATAGCAATACAGGTGAACATAAATATCATGAGAGCCTTTATTGCCATCCGTCAGGCTGTGGCTGCCATGCAAACTGCCGACCTACGCTATGAGCAGCTTTCCCATAAGGTTGACCAACTGAACGCCTACGTCGAAGAGCTACCGCATGACCAGAACGACATCAACGAGCAGCAAGAGCAGACCAACAAAGAAGTGGCACTACAGATAGAAGCCATCAACGACGCCCTCGACCAGTTGAGAGACGAAAAGGCCAAACCGCGTAAACCAATAGGATTTAAACAAGGAAACAAATGACCAAGTTGGAACAGACGAAATGATGTACAAACAGCATCACCCATGAGCAAGTTCAAAAACACAGGCAGACAAACCCTCTTCGACGCTGAGAGGCAATTTGTAGAAGCTTTCTTATACAAGTTATAGAAGGAGGGGACTAACACGGAAAACATGCCGTTGACAACCTTTTCAGGAATACGGTCAACGATGTCAGGAAAATGTCAACCTCTCCAGTACAATAAGTGACAACCTCATCATGAAAAATGCAAAATCCGTCAACTAAATCAGGAATAAACTGTATAGAAGTGCGTGCAACTCTTCTTACTATCTTCTTACCCTTGATGGCTTCAGGGAGCAAATGAGGAAAACAATGAGGCTACATCTTCTTCAAGAATCATGTATTCCAGTTCCTCATCAACGTTGGAAAAAACCTTGGAAATTGCTGATGCATATTTCCAGACATCAACTAGGATATTCTCAATATTCCGACTTTCAAATGCGTTTCGGTATCTATAGTATTCCCGTTGCTCCACCCAATAACGGAATTGGATAGTAAAATTGTGATATTCCTTGTTATCCAACAACTTAAGTAATCCTGTATAAGTGGCTTTTGGATTGTTGATGGGTATGTATGGCAAAGAGTCATAGGAACGAATATTGGCATTGAATGCTGATAAGGAATTCACAACAAAATTCTTTAACTCTCCACCCTCATTTTTTCTTGATTCCACCCAATGTCTGGCTCGTTCAGCCACGTCATCACTGAATACATAGACACTTTCTTTGTTTATAGGAACCTCGGCTCCAAGCAGAGCTTTTGTATGTGTCACTTTGCTTTCCAAATTTGACTTGGACAGATTATTAGCACTTTTGTAATCAAGTCGCAATTCAACAAGTAGCAGTCTAAAGTTGTTCTTTTGCTTATTGTTGCAATCGGCAATTCCTATTACAGCATCTACCGTGCAATCTGGCTGTCCATGACAAATTGCAGCCTCATAGGTGTCCATATCAAGACACTCAATCTGTACATCAAAGTAACAACCTTTGCCATAGTCTCTTATAGAGATGTCGTTCAGGCTGGTTTTACATTGGCTGTATAGTGAATGTCTTTTGAGTGTGTTGTTATCGTATATAGCTTCCACCATACATTGCAATTCTTTCCAATGCGATATTGAATGACGAAAATATTTCTTCTATACCTGACCCCAAATCTTTGAACATGAATGTGCCTTGATTCTGTCCAGGTTCAGCAATATAGAAATGAGTCCTATCAAGTATCATTTCTCTCTCTGCTATCGATTGAATGGCTGCAACCATATCAGGATTATGTGTAGCAAGCACTATTTTTACGCCCAGTTTTTTGTGTAGGAGTACTAATAATTTGGCATATTCCACGATCCATTGAGGGTGCAGGTGTACCTCCGGCTCATCCAGTAGAAATAGTGTTTCTTCATCAAGATGCCCATTCTCTATCAATCTTTGAAGGTATATGAATGTTTTGAAGCCTGTTGCAGTATCGTCAATGCCAATTTCCACAGAATTATCAGCACTGAAGAAATGCAGTTCCCCGGTATCAAAAGGAGAGTCGGACTTGACAAATCGGACTTCTCCTTGTAAAGTGTCTTTGACACGCCGCAACAACTTTTTACCCTCAATGTCAATGTCAGCAATTTTGGTGTCCATATAGTTTTTCAGCTCCTCCCAAAAACGATTTCCAGTAGCATCGGCTCGTAGTGCAAGTGGGGTGTCAACATAAATGGCTCGTCTCAATCCAAGCAATACTGCAAGTCTGTCTCCTTCTATAATGCTTACACCATCTTCTGTCAAATCCATATCTGTTGGTTCTTCTATTTCATCTTCATATACATCCCTCACGAATTCAAAAAGAAGAGGTTTGGGCCGTTTTTTCAAATCAAGGGTTCGTTGTTGTAATGCATTCTGCAAAACGTTTTCACTGACTTCACGAAAATCATTTACTGGACTATATTGTAAAATATCATTCCCATCAAAATCAGCATTAATATTGAGGTAACGCAGTACTCGCTTTTTTGTAGTGTCAGGAATTTCGCCTGCAAGAAAACCTTCTAATCTGTTTGAAAAATCGTCAACAAACTTTGTGTAGTACTCTGTAGTAAGTTCTGCTCCTTCTTCATTATATCTGTTCTTTAATTCGACTCGTTGAAAAATTAATGGAGATTGATATGTATTTTTCTCTGTGCCATTTTTTATATGGATAGCATAATTGTATTTGTCATCGAAATTCATTTCAAGTCTTGCCCGATCGTATTTTCGGCAGAATGATAAGAGTGTTTTGATATACCTTTTGTATACAAAATCTTCATATCGCAGAGAACCATTGACCAAATAATACAGCCAGCGGGATATGGTGCTTTTCCCACAACCATTTATCCCCGACAAGACAGTCAAGCCATCAATTGCAATATCTGCTGTCGATATTGCATGATAATTGTTTAGCCTGAATCGATAACTGTTCATAATATCAATACTTTCAATAAAAAAAATTAATATGTTTTTAATACTGCAAAGATACGAAGTTTTTTTTAATTGGTAAAATATTGTTTCGCTCCTTGCGAATATGGGTAAATCATAAAAAGAAATATGGTTTTATATCTTCATATATCATTTAATGTATTTGTATATAAGTGTGTTGAGAAAACAGAAAAGCATATTTAGAGGAATTGATATACGGCATTCAATGCATCCAACAGTTTCAATGAATCTAGTAAGACCTTACCCTTGTGGGTGCCGAATGCTGCAAACCATAGGTCGTGAGCATCAATGAATCAAAATTAGCGCAGAGGGGCAACACTATAATAAATAATTTATAAAGTGAGTCACTGTAAGAATGTGTTAGTCTGGACTTATGCTATTGCTGCAGGAATATGGTATAGTATATTGGCAGGTAGGTGATGCCGTTATGGCAAAGAATACACTTTTCCGATAATAAAGGCATGCAAAACGCACTTTTTCATTAACAGAGGGGTGCAAGCTGAGGTTTAACCCAAATCGGGTTACCGACGGCCGTAAGGAGGTATCCTCAACGACGTGTTGCAGTTGCTATAGTGCTACAGTTCGGGATAACCCTTTTCCTTTTTCTTATGATAGGGCTGGGGAGGTAGGATGGGCTGGGAGTCATGCTTTTTCTCAGGAATAGAAGACTTTCTTTATCAGTAGCACTATACAAAGGATTCCTGCCAACGCACCGAAGGCAAACCAGCCTCCGCTGCCGTGGGGATGCTGTGCGACATAGCGTTGCCAGCCATCATACCTGTCAAGCACATCTATCCTGTACGTCTTGACACTCAGCCGCTCATCGCTGCGTTTATCATTTGCTTTCAACAGACGGTCATAGTCTCCCTGCCTTATCCACACACGTACGCTGTCGCAATAGTACAAATCAGGCATCTGGAAATCGGAATAGACCTCAACAGGAGGCATACCGACACCGCCAACAACCTTTACATCCATACAGCCGTCTGCCATTCCGAGCAATATACCCGACAGAGGGAAGACATCTTTCTTACCAGTCCACTCACAGCGGTCGCTTGACTCAACCAACGGCACAAGGTCTTCCGGCTGCCGAGGGAAATAAAACATCAGCAAACTGACAAGAGAAAAGACTGCCAGAAACAGCACTATCCACCAGCCTCCATGTGAATGTCTTTGAGTTTCTTTTTTCATAAAAAGAAATGTCTTTCTCAGGTAATAATCAAACCTGCATCAATTTGTTATTACTTCTTAGGTTTCTTGAATCTTATGCCGGGGAACCAGCTTTTGACCGGCTGGTCGAGGCCGAGGCCGTTCATGTAGTTGTAGGTTGCTACGCGCAGGCCACGACCCACCTCCTCTATGTCGTAGTCGAACTGCTCACCACCATTCAATGGCATCCAGTCCACCTCGTTATTGCAGAATAAATTAAACTCAGTATCGCAACGTCGTGCGCCGTACCTCTCGGGGTGCTGTCCCGATGGGCTGTGGCAGGTCAATGCGTAGCGGTGCCAAAAAGCACTCTGCACAATGCCTTCGTCGAACATGCGCCGCACAGTATCCAACGCGCCGAGAGTTTCCTGAAGCGTCTCCGTCGGGAAACCGTACATCAGGTAAGTATGCACCATGATACCCGCATCGCGGAAATGCCTGCATGCCTGCACTGTCTGTTCTATGGTCACCCCTTTGTCCATCAGTTTCAACAACCTGTCGGAGGCGACCTCCAGTCCTCCGCTCACCGCTACACAGCCCGCCCGCGACAACAGGTCGCACATCTCCTCACTATACGCCTTCTCAAAACGGATATTTCCCCAAAAAGTCACCACCATTCCTCGCCTCAGAATTTCTTCGCACACCTCCTTTAAGAGTTTGGGTGGCAAAGCCTCGTCCACGAAATGAAAGCCGCTTACACCTGTCTGTTTCGACACCCGTTCCATCATATTCACCACCTTATCTGCCGTTGGGGGCGCAAAGCGACCGATGTAATCCAAACTGGTGTCGCAGAAAGCGCAGCGATGCCAATAGCAGCCGTGGGACATCATCACCTTGTTCCACCGCCCGTCGCTCCACATGCGGTGCATGGCATTCGTCATATCAGCCGTAGAGAGATACAACTCCAACGGCAATCCGCCGAAATCGGGTTCACCATTCTCCACCACAGCGTCCGCATTCAGCAGTTCCCACACAATGGAGCCGTCCTCCCTTCGCCACAGCGTCCGCACCAAATCCAGCTCACTGCACTTTCCTTGCAGCCATTCTGCTATGCGCTTGAGAGGCAACTCGCCGTCGTCAAAAACAATGGAATCGCAGTAGTCGAAAACTCGTTCTTCACTTAGGTGCCGCCACTCAGTATTGACAAAACCGCCGCCCAAGTTTACCTGTACTGACGGACACTCGCACTTAAGCCACTGCCCGCAGCGCAGAGCACCGTATAAACAACCCGGAAAAGGAACCGAAAGACAAACCACATCCGGCCGCTCCTGCTCCATATACCCCTTGAGTAACTCAATCATTAGAATGTCCACCACGGTAGGTTCGCGTTCCAATGCAGCCGCCAACTCGTCGAACTCAGGTGCATACGTCGCCAAATGTTCAGCGTAATTCACCAAGCCGAAATGCTCGTCAACATCCTCACGGATACAATCTGCCAAATCCTCCAAGAACAAAGTTGCCATATACCTTGCCCTGTCCTCAATGCCTGCTGTTCCGAAAGCCCATTCCATGTCCTCTATACGTCCGAAACGAGGTCCTTCTGGCAACAGGGAGCCATTCACTATGCGCCAAGCAACTGTGTTGTCGGCACCGCGCAGGAACTGCACCACCTTCTCTATTACCCTGGAGGCCTTCAGCATAAACTCCTTGTGCCGACCTTTGGCAGCCTCTCGGAGCCAATTGGCTGTAAACATCCTATCAACCAGTTCAATACCCAAGTCAGCCTGCACAGCCTCATAGCCTTGGGATTGCAGATAGCCCTTCAGCACTGCCGTGGCGGGATACGGTGTGTTGAGTTGGGTCAAGGGCGGTGTAACAAGCAAAAATTTCATACTCTAATCTCTATAACGTTGGGAATCAAAAAATATTTTGTATCTTTGCAGATTGATAAAACAATCCCTTGTTACCCCAGTCCGACCATAAAACATTGTTAACATGAAGAAAATTACGTTCTTTGTAATGTGCATTATGACAGCATTCAGTGTTGCTGCACAGTCTTATTCCGAAACGTTTTACGATGCGCTGAACAGCGACAATCTCTCCCTGCAGAGAGAGATTCTTGCCGAATGGGGACAGGCTTCGCCCGACGATATAGACCTATACATTGCACGATTCAACTATCACATGGGACAAAGCATTGCAAGTTCCTCCCCTGTGGCTGCCGACAGCACCGTTTTTGTTATCGACCAGGCAATACAACAATATCCCGACCGATTAGACCTCCGTTTCGGCAAGATTTATTTTCTTGGAGAAATACGGCGTTGGAAGCCCTATGCAGACGAGATTGTTCAAACCCTTGACCGTTCAGAACTTATCAACCACCGTTGGCAGTTTCCGAACCTTGAAGGGGGCGGCCGCGAACTGATGCTTGAGGGGGTGCAGGACTACCTCCACACCATTTCATACGACATTGCCAATCCTGAGCCTGGAGCCACCATCGACTCGGTCACTGTACTGGAAATGCGCCGCATTGCCCACCGCGCCGCACAAGTGTTCCCCTCGGATGTCATCATACTGATTCATCTGGCCTATAGCCACAGCATTGTGGGCGACTACCAGAATGCCTTGCACTATTTGCTAAGGGCAGAGAAAATAGCCCCCAACAACCCAGTTGTGCTGGAACGTATTGTCTCGGTATATACAAAAATGAAGAACAAAAAACTCGCCGCCCAGTACAAACAACGGCTCAAGGCTCTGCAACCCTCAGATTGACCTCGATTGTGATTACAGCGTAACGGAAATTGTATTTGGCAAAATCCTCAGACAGGGCGGAAAGCAAAAAATATGCTATTACCATTCGCGGGTGACACCGCGGCGCAACACTTTGGCTGGATTGCCACCAATGGCTGTGTGTTCCTCTTCAAAAACGCCGTGGAGGCAGCTCATGGCACCGACGGTTGTGTGGGGCGGGAGGACGGTTCCCTTGGTTACCACGACATGGCATCCAAGCCAGACATGATGGGCGACCTGAATGGGGCGGTCGGGGTTGCACCAATTGCCGTCGCTGCCGAAAAGACGATGCTGGTCGGTGTCCATGAGTGTACAGCACCAAGAGGTCTGCACATGGTGGTCGAAAGTAATTTGGTGGTTGCAGACAATGAGGGACGAGGGACCAAGGTTGAAATGGTCGCCAAGGGTGAGAACACCGTGTTCAGACACTTCGATGCTTGCACCCGCCCCCACGGTACACTCCCCAAGAATGTGTAGTGTGCCCCTGATGTTGAGTAATGGGCGATGATAGCGGAAATCGGTCTGCTGGCAGGTGGAGAAGCCTATTTTGACGAGTCCTACACGCAGTTGGTCAGCATGGAGGACAATATGGCCTGAGAGATTGTGGATTTTGGTGCGGTGGGATACAAGCAAAGGAAGCCGACATGCCTGACGGTAGGGCAGCAAGCGAAAATTGAGCCACACGCTACGGGGGAAAGCCAGAACATAGCGCAAAAGGGTGAGTCGTTTGACACGGTGACGTTCGTTCATGACGTTTTTTTTGAATTCGATAATTCGTAAATTCGTTAATTAGTGAATCTTTTGAATTCGTTTAGTCGCTTAATCGCTTATTAGCTTAATCGTTTAGTCGCTTAATCGCTTATTAGCTTAATCGTTTAGTCGCTTATTCGCGAACCAAAGACTAACACATTAACACATTCACACATTAACACATTCACACATTAACACATTCAGAATTTGTCTGATACAAGAAAGCCCTGCGATAAGGCAGGGCTTTAACTTTTACATCATTGCTTTATTAGCCTTCGACGATAGCACCAGTGGGGCAAGCGCCGGCGCAGGTGCCGCAGCTAACGCAAGCGTCAGCGTCGATTTTGTAGATGTCGCCTTCGGAGATGGCTCCGACGGGGCACTGGTCGATGCAGGTACCGCAAGCAACGCAGATGTCAGTGATTTTGTAAGCCATTTTTATCTATTTTTAGGGTTAAACTGTTTTGCAAAAGTACAACTTTTTTCGGACATAGAGAGTTTTTTTTATCAGGAAGGGCGGGAAAGAGTGTTTAGTGCCTGATAGTCTGACAGGTGTAGGGTAATAAAAAGCAATGTCCGACAACAGCGTGCACAGCACTAAAGCGAGGGTTGTTGTCTTCTTTTAGCCTTTTTCCTGCTGATGAAGTAGGCTATGGAAAGGGGTATAGCAACCAGCACTGCCGTGCCTAAAGTCAACATGACGACACCATAGATTGTGGCGCGTACAGGATTGGCCAATTCATTTTGGCGTACCGCTACCACCAATACCACGACAATGAGATAGAATGCAAGACAGGACCACACAAAGAAACAGACGGCAAGACGCCATGTTGTTCCCCAAAACTTGTAACCGAACAGCTGCCGATAGCAGATGTAATAATAGAGCGGGATAAGGAAGATGGTAATTCCGTTGCTGACACGGATGGTGAAGGCGACAACAAGCATCAATGTGCTCATGAAAACCTGAATGAAGATGTTTTCGGGAAAGGAGAGGTGCGGATGCCGCGGGGCAAAACGGAACACAATGAAGGTGGGCAATATCATTATCATGGTCAGTATCATCATGGCCCATCCCGGATGAGCCACCATCCAATGATAGCAGGTATTGAATACATTGAAGTATCCAGTCCGGTCGTAGCCTGCAATTTCGATTTCGCTAATGTTGACATCCTGACCGATTATCTGCATGAGGATGACATAGGCCAGTGCCACAATGAAGAGCATGTTGACGGGTTTGTAGCACACCTGGCGGTGGCCTCCGATATAGTCGCCTATCAGTAGGCCGGGACGCCAAAGGAGCTGTAGTAGCGTGTTGGGAAGGGAGCGAGAGTCCATTCCCCATACGTCGAGGATGCTTTTACCGACCCACTTCCATGTGATGCGTCCGTCGCCGACCTCCTGACGGCACACAGGGCAGTAGTTGCCCCTGAACACGTGACCGCAGTTGGCACAACGGCACTCCTCCAGCTCCTCGTCGGAATATTGATAGGGGTTGTTCTGCCGAGCGCGGAAACGTCTGAGTGATTCTTTGAGTTTCATGTCTTGGATTGTGCGGTTTTTTTGCTGACTAAATAGCCAAAGGCGAGGATGCCTGCAAGAGCGACAAGGTAAAGCAAAAGGCCTATTGCGACTCGCGGGAGTTTCTCGGGGTGGGTTGTGACGATATATAACAAGTTTATAAAGATGAGGAAGAAGATGCCCCAGACCGCGAAGCACAAAAGAATACGCCAGATAGTGCCCCAAGGCCGGTAACCGAAAAGCTGGCGGTAAGCGATGTAGTAGTAAACTGGTATCAGAAGCGAGAGCAAAATAAAGAAATCGGAAAGGAAAACAATGACGAGGATGAGGATGTTCATGAAAAGCTGGATGAAGATGCCTTCGGGGAGTGTGTGGCGTGTATGGCGTGGGGCAAAATGGAAGAATAGCCATGTGGGGATAATCATTGCCACAGAGATAAGCATGGCGTTCCATGCGGGGTGTTCGGAAACCCATTCAAAGACCATTTGAACGACTTTGCCTCCCTTGTCATCAGGAGTGGCCGCATAGTCCCAACCAAGCAGTTGCTGCACCACGACGTAAAAGATGGCAAGAATGAAGAGCATATTGAAAGGCTTGTAGCAAATCTGATGTTGGCCGTCGAGATATGCACCGATAAGGCGTCCGGGACGTATGAAAAGCTGGAGGAGGGTGTTCGGCAGAGAACGGGAATCCAAGCCCCACACGTCGAGGATGCTTTTGCCCACCCAACGCCATGTGATGCGGCCGTCCTTGGCATCCTGACGGCATACAGGGCAGTAGTTTCCCCTGAACACGTTACCGCAGTTGGCACAACGGTGCTCCTCCTGTTCCTCTTCGGAATTGTGATAGGGTTTGTTCTGCCAAGTGCGGAAACGTCCGAGTGTTTCTTTCAGGTTCATGCCTTAGAAAATAAGACTAAACAGAACCCAGAGCCAGTGGGCGGCGATGCCTGCGCAGAGGCCTCCGATGGTGTGGGCTCCGATGGCTTTGCCGATGAGGTTGCGGTAGCCGAGGCTGTCGAGCATGGCAGTGTGGGTGGAAAGGTAGCCGCTCCAGCACATGCCCATGGCGGTAAAGACGGCGATAGCGTTGTTGTCAATGATTCCTTCGGAGATGAAGCGGGGGACAAGACCGAGGGCAGCACCCACGGCGCCAAGGGCGGTGATGGGGAAGGAAATGAGGGCACCAGACTTGAAACCAAAGAGCCATTCAAACACTATGTTGATTTTGTCGGCCAGCATGGTGATGATGGGGACACCTTCGTAGGCGGCGCCGGTATACTCGCCATGTTCACCAGAAGGGCCAAAGGTGAGCATCATGACGATGGTGGAGATGCAGAGGACGCCGGGGATAATGGCAAGACCGATGTTGACACCTTCTTTGCCACCGTCGAGGACGCCGTTGAGAAAACGCTGGAGGACGCTGCCTTCGCTCTTATAGGAGATTTTCTGTTCGTTGCCTTCGGTGGCGCCTTCAATTACTGGAGCATCCATTTCAGGATAGCTTTTGAGGGTGAAACGCTGCATGAGGCGGGTGGAGACGATACTGCCGATGAATGCACCGAGAATGCCCACAGCAGCACCACTACCGAAGCCCTTGCCAATCATGAAAGCAAGCACCACGAGACCCATGCCGAAGGCGGTGCCGAAGTTGGTGAGGGAGACAAGCTGGTATTTCTTAAAATACTGAGAGAAGTTTTTGTCGTGGGCAAGGGAGATGATGGCGGGGTTGTCGGAGAGGAATGTCATGACTGCACCAAGGGCGGCAACACCGGGCAGGTTGTAAAGAGGTTTCATGAGGGGACGCAGGATGTTCTCCATCAGACGGACAACGCCGAACTCGATGAGCAGCTTGCTTATACCGCCCATCAGAACACAGATAGCCATGATGTAGAAGACGGTTTCGAGCAGGAGCTGGTAGGCAGTCTGCATGAAGGTGTTGAGCATGTGGGGGAGGGTCATGTGGTAGGCAAGAATCCAGAAGAATCCCACAAAGAGAATCAAGAACAGGATAGCCTCGATGGAGCGTTTGCTGGTGAACTTGAGAGGGTTCTTGATTTTAAGGCGCCGTTCAATTCCGCCAAAGAGTTTTTCGGCCCAGTTGGCATACTGGGTGGTTTTGTTTTTACGGTGGTCGTGTAGTGCCATGTTGTGTGTGGCGGTATACTCCCGCCAAGAGTGTTATTGATTGTTATTGCTGATTTTCTTGCAGGATACGTGCCATACGGTTTTTTAACATGCGGTAGATTTCCATGCTCCAGGTGATGCCGATGTTGGCACGGAGGGAGTTGAAGACAGCAGGGGTCGGGAGGGAGTAGTCGGTGGTGCGGCAGTTGGCCACGAAGGCATGGAAACGGAAGTCGGGACAGGTTTTGGGATGGTATTCCATACCGAGGCCATAGGTGAGGTAACTGTGGGCGGATTCGCAGAAGATGTCGTAGAAACCAGTGGTGATGTCGCCGAAGCCGGGGAGGGCTTTCTCTGAGCGGTTCTGCTCGTAGGCTCCCTTTACAAAGATGTTGAACTCTTTGTTGAAATAAAGGTTGGCGCAGCTGACAACAGCGAAGTTGTTGCCCCAGTCGTTGAGACCATTGGCGTGGTGGATGAGATCAAGGTAGATGTCCCATTTCTCGTATTCCAGTTCGTGACCAATAGCGATATAATTCATCAGCTTACGGTCGGGACGCTGGAACATGTTGACAGAATGGAGCATTTTAAGATGACCGATTTTGCCGCTATAGAAAAGGTTGAAGGACATAAGTCCGCTTTTCCATTCCTGACCAGGGGCATAGCCGAGACCTGCACCATAGTGGACATAGGGCGAGTTGGCCACCTGTAGGAGCACCATCTGGGAGGCGTCGTCGCTCTTATAGGCAGCAGCCACAGCAGGTTGGAAGCAATAGAAATTGTCCCAATAGTGGGTGCTGAAGAGTACGTTGATTGGGGGGGCATCGTATTCAAAGCCGCCGACTGCGAGAGCGTCCTTACCGAAACGGAACATCCAGTTGGAGGTTGGAGAGTAGTTTATGTAGAGGAAGTCGGTGTTGTCGAAGAGGCTGACATCACCGGGAGAGGCAATGATGCGTTGGCGGAAAAAATAGCTGAATTTTTCACCAATGGGTCCGCCGATTACAAAATTGAAATAACGGCCGTGGAAACCGTAGGGGTTTTCAACTGTGTTGTCGAAGTTGTTGGTGTTGTGATAATAGTCAAAGTCGGTACGGGCTTCGAGTTTAATCTGAGTGAATATGGGAGTGAAGTCAACCTGAGCGGAAGCAGAGGCGGATATAGCCAGCAGGGAGAGCAGGCCAAACAGACGTAAAGTTTTTTGTTTCAAAGTCATATCAATAAAAGTTTTAAGTTGTGACATCTGCAAAAATACGAAATTATATTGATAAATTATGTTTTAAAATGGGTTTTTCTCTGTCAGAGTTGAAAAAAAAATGGCAAAGGGGCGTTAGCGTGGACAATAATAGGGGAAAGGTTGCGTTATAGAATCATTAAAAAATTGACAATATCAAAGAAAAAGAGTAGAATATGTCATCGTTGCCTCCGATTTTTGTGGACCTTGCCGTGATTCTGATAACTGCGGGCGTTATTACAGTTGTGTTTAAGTGGCTGAAGCAGCCTTTGGTTCTGGGGTACATCGTGGCTGGTTTCTTTATCGGACCGTATTTTCCATGGTTTCCTGCCGTGACGGATGAGAGCAACGTGCATGTATGGAGCGACATTGGAATTGTATTCTTGATGTTTGCCTTAGGTCTTGAGTTCAGTGTCAAGAAGTTGAAACGTGTGGGAGCTACGGGTGCCATCACAGCACTGACCGAGCTGGCAGTGATGTTTGTGGCCGGCAACACAGTTGGTCACCTGCTGGGCATGGGAACTATGGATTGTGTGTTTCTTGGCTGCATGCTTTCGATTTCATCGACAACGATTATTATCAAGTCGTTCGAAGACTTGAAACTGAAACAGCAACGCTTTACCGGAACAGTGACGGCCGTGCTGGTGGTGGAAGACCTGATAGCGGTGCTGCTGTTGGTGGTTCTTTCGACATTGAGTGTGGGAAAGAGTTTTGACGGTGGTGAACTGGCATTAAGCATGGTGAAGCTTGTGTTCTTCCTGATTGTATGGTTCACATTCGGTATTTTTCTGATACCCACGTTCCTGAGATGGATGCGGAGATGGATGACCGAAGAGACTCTCTGCGTGGTAGCCGTGGGTTTATGCTTCGGGATGGTAGTGTTGGCAGCATTTGCCGGTTTCTCCACTGCATTGGGAGCATTTGTGATGGGAGCCATTCTGAGCGAGACGATTGAAGCCGATGTTATCCACAGAATAATCACACCTTTGAAGAACCTGTTCGGGGCGGTGTTTTTCGTGTCGGTGGGCATGTTGGTAGACCCTGGTGTGCTTGTCAAGCACTGGCTCCCCATAGTAGTGATAGCCGCAGTGGTGATAGTGGTGAAGAGCAGTGCCGCCACGTTGGGCATTCTGCTGAGCGGGAAACCGTTGCGCAGTGCCATGCAAGGCGGGTTCTGTTTCTGCCAGATTGGCGAGTTCAGCTTTATCATTGCGGGGCTTGGTCTTAGTTTCCATGTAATCAATCCCACGCTGTACCCGATAATAGTGTCAGTCTCGATATTGACTACTTTTGTCACCCCCTACATGATAAAAGCAGGTCTGCCAGCCTACGAACTGATATGGCCAAAGCTGCCGAACCGTCTGAAAGAGGCAATGGAGCGATACAGCACAAGCGGACGTGTGACAACGCACGAGAAGAAGTTGGGCACATTTGTACGAAAACAGTTGACCTCTATATTGCTGTATAGTGCAATCTCCATTGCACTGGGACTACTGAGCATCCTGCTGTTGCGACCAACCATTGACAGTCTTTTCGAGTCGTGGGGCATAGCCCAGTTGTGGGGAAGGCTGTTGGGTATGATGGTAACGCTGGTGGCGATGGCTCCGTTCCTTTGGGCTCTGGCCGTAAAGAATGTGAGCCGCGACCGCATACGCAAGATGCTGCATACTTACAACCACAGCCAGGTGGCAGTGATACCGTTGCTTGCCCTGCGCTATTTTATAGCACTCTTTATGGTGGGCTGGATTATTTCACGCTATATGCATCTGGCTGCCGGCCTCGTGGTGGTGGCGGCAATCGTGGTGGTGGCAGTAGTGCTGCTGTCAAGGAGAGCCACAAATTTCTACAACCGTATAGAAGACCACTTTGTGACCAACTTCTACGGACGTCAAGCACAGAATTCTTTTAAGATTCCCGAATCACTGGAGAAGAATTTCGTGATGGAACGCATGACGGTGACCCCTTATTCGCCACTGTCGGGCAAACGATTGATGGACTCCAATATGCGTCAGGAATATGGCGTGAATCTGGTATCTATAGAACGGGCAGGAAAAGTGTATGACCTTCCGGACAAGGAGATGCTGATTATGCCTGCCGACCGACTTACTTTGCTGGGAAATGAGGAGCAGTTGTCGCGTGTGAGAGCCGCCGTCGAGGTGGAACCGGACATGCTGATCCACGACCACTCCGACAACGAGATAAACACCTACCGCCTGGCAGTAGGAGCAAACAGCCACTTTGTGGGAATGAGTATAAAGGATTCGCACTTGATGGACAATTTCAAGGCAATGGTGATAGCCATTGAGAGAGGCAAAGACTATATGGTGAACCCTCCTGCCAACACCGTGTTCAATCTTGGCGACTTTGTGTGGATTGTCTCTCCGCTTGAGCTGAAAGTGAACGACTTGTCGGCTCCAGTCACCGATGCGATGGCTCATATTTAAATGATTAGAAAGAACTTTACAACATTCATTACATGAAAAGAATACTGACACTTGTTTTACTTATTGCCGGACTGGCAAGCGGAGCATGGGCACAGAGCGCCACCGCCAAAGGAAACACCGGCGACAAAGGTTTTGAGATTGCCAAGAACCTGGAGATTTTTGCCAACGTTTACAAGAACCTGCATACCAACTACGTTGACGATGTCGACCCCGGCAAGACGATGAAAGTGGCTATTGACGCCATGCTGGCTTCGATGGATCCCTATACCAACTACTTTGCCGAGAGCGACATGGAAGATGTCAAAATGCAAGTGCTGGGGCAGTACGGCGGAATAGGCTCTCTGATACATCAAGACGGGGGCAACATATACATAGCCGAACCATACCAGGGACTTCCCGCTGACAAAGCAGGCCTTAAGATTGGCGACCGTATTGTGGCTGTCAATGGCGAGAGCACCGAAGGTAAGAGTAACAGCGACGTGAGCAGCGCCATGCGCGGACAGGCCGGGACACAAGTCACCTTACGCCTTGAACGCGACGGCAAACAGTTCGACGCCACCATTACCCGCGCCGAAATACGTCTGCCCAACGTACCCTATTACGGCATGGTGGATGGCAATATAGGCTATGTCCGGCTTGACGAGTTCACCCAGGACGCTGCCAAACATGTGCGCGAAGCCTTTGTTAAACTCAAACGTGAACACCCCGGCATGAAAGGATTCATTCTTGACCTGCGCGGCAATGGAGGAGGACTGATGGGCGAGGCTGTCGACATAGTCAATATTTGGGTTAAGCAGAACCAGTTGGTGGTTGAAACCAAGGGCAAAGTAGCCTCCCGCAACTTAAAATCTCGCACCCGTATGACTCCAGAAGACCTTGACATTCCCCTCGCTGTGTTAATCAATGGCCAGAGTGCTTCGGCAAGTGAGATTGTCAGCGGAAGTCTTCAGGATTTGGACCGTGCCGTCATCATCGGCTCCCGTTCCTATGGGAAAGGTTTGGTGCAGAACATATTGAACCTTCCTTACAATAGCCAGATGAAAGTTACTGTTTCAAAATATTTTATCCCCTCAGGACGTTGCATTCAGGCTTTGGATTACAAACACCGCGATGAAAACGGGCGTCCTCTTGCCGTGCCCGACTCGTTGAAGACGGCATTTTCTACCCTCAACGGCCGCACAGTATACGACGGTTTCGGCATCGAGCCCGACATTGAGGTTGAACATCCTACTTCCTCTCTTCTTGCCGTGGCACTTTACAACCGGTTCCACTTCTTCAACTACGCCATGAAATTCAGCCGCGAACACGAATCCATCCCCTCCCCTTCGCAATTCACCATAACCGACGAGATTTACCAAGACTTCATCAACTACTTGTCCGACAAGACATACGAATATACTACCTACACCGAAAACTTCATCAACGACCTCCGCAAGGTTGCCGAAGAAGAGAACTACATGGATAACCTGAAACAACAAATAGACCAGCTGGAAAAGACTTATAAAGACGCTAAACAACAAGACCTTGTACGCAACCGCGAGGAGATAAGCGGATTGCTGAAAGATGCCATCTTGCTGCATTATTACTACCGCAGCGGTTGCATCGAAGCCGCTCTCACACAGGATCCCGATGTCAAGAAGGCTATCGAGATTCTCTCCTCACCGGCCGAATACTCCCGCATCCTAAACAAATAGCTCTCGCAAAACCACTTACTTTTCTTACAACCACACTTTAAAACAACACACACAATCCGTACTGCTGTTCATAGATACATCTATCTGACCCTGCTCATAGGGCTGGTTGTCAGTATGACCACCTCGGTATTCCTTACCAATCTTTGTTGGGTATTACTGCTGGCCAATTGGGTTGTTGAATGGAATTGGAAAGAAAAAGTCTCCGCGCTTAAACATTCGCACCTGCTCCAAGCTTTCCTTATCCTTGCTTTAGTCCACGTACTTGGGCTCCTCATAACCCAGAACATGGAATATGCCCTGTTCGACATGCAGAAAAAACTTCCCCTACTGGTCATTCCGCTAGTTGTCCTCACCACTCCTCCTTTGAAGCCGCGCGAACGCACAGCCGTAGCCGCTGCCTACTGTGCCACAGTTTTCGTGGTCTCAGTCATCGGACTGGTGCGTTACCTCACCATCCCCGATCTGCCCTACCGCAACATCGTCCCGCATATTTCACATATCCGGTTCGGACTTAACGTCTGCCTCACACTGTTCATCGTAGCTTATGCAGCCTTCAAACTTCGTCGGCCGGGCATCATTATTGCCGCATCCGTTGTTAGTCTTTGGTTTGTGGCTTTCCTATTCTTGCTTCACGCCTACACTGCATACATCATTCTGGGAATTACGGTCGTGGTACTTCTCTTCGCCTACCGTCACCGAATGACGAAACGTCTGTTTAATATCGCAGCCCTTTCGGTGGGTGCAATCATCGCTGCAACCTCTGTCCTTGCAATTTGCTACAGCTACGACTACTACCACCTCCGTCCACTCTCCACCCAAACTCCACCCGCCTGTACAGTCAACGGCAACCCCTATCTCCACCTTTCCGACAACTTGATAGAAAACGGCAACTACGTTCACCTTTATGTTTGTGAAAAAGAAATGCGCCAGGAATGGAACAAGTTAAGCGACTACCCCTTCGACTCTCTCACCCCCACCGGCTACACCATCTACCCTGCCCTACTGCGCTACCTCGGTGCCATGGGGCTCACCAAAGACAGCCTCGGCATGACGCACCTCCAGCCCAACGACATCTATGCCATAGAGAAAGGTATTGCTAATCCCGTCTACCTGCAACCTGGGCCGCGAAAACTTTTCTACGTCCTTTTCTACGAGTTTGAGAACTATCGATGCTTCCACAATGTGAGCAACTTCTCTCTGTTGCAACGCTTCGAATTGTGGCAACACGCATGGCGTGCATTCCTGCAACATCCCCTCTTCGGAGTTGGCACCGGCGATGCCGTCGAAGCCCTCCACCAGCAACTTGAGGCTTCCGACTCCCCTTTGGCCAACAACGGCATGCACACACACAACCAGTATCTCAACTTCCTCCTCGCCTTCGGTCTGCTGGGATTCCTGCTCATTGTCTTTTCATTCTTCAGAGCCATCCGCCGCGGACACCTTTGCATCAATCCCCTCTTCACTGCCGTCCTCTGCATCATTCTTATCTCTTTCACCAGCGAAGACACCCTCGAAACCCTTGCCGGCATAACTTTCGTGGCTCTTGGCCTCACCCTCTTGGCCTTCCACACCTCCCCTTCTCACACCCCATCCCATCATCCTCAAAAAACATGTACCAATACCACACACTGAATAACGGAATCCGCATCATCTTCCGCCACAATGACTCTATTGTCACCCACGCAGGCGTTTACATCAACGTCGGCTCCCGACATGAACTACCATCCGAAGAGGGCATTGCCCACTTCATCGAACATTCTATGTTCAAAGGCACCGAACACCGCCGTTCTTACCACATCCGCAACCGTATTGACGGCGTAGGCGGCGAACTCGACGCCTTCACTACCAAGGAGGAAACCTGTGTCTACGCCTCCGCGCTCACCGAACATCTGGAACGCTGCCTCGAACTCTTCGCCGACATCCTGTTCCATTCCACCTTCCCAGCCCACGAAATTGAGAAAGAGAAAGATGTGGTAATCGAAGAAATCAACCTCTATCGCGACAGCCCTTCCGAACTAATCTTCGACGAATTCGAAGAACTCTACTTCGGCAACCATCCCTTGGCACACAATATTCTGGGCAACAAGAAAAATGTCCGCCGTTTCACACCCGAGATGCTCAAAGCCTTCATGACCGCCCACTACACCCCCGACCGCATGGTCATCAGCGTGGTAGGCAACGTCGATTTCAAACGTCTCATCCATCTCTGCGAAAAACATTTCGAATTCGCCAGCCCCAGCCTGCCCGCTCCTGTCTCCGACATCAGCCCATTGCCACAGCCCCAAGTGACCTCAACCGCCAACGTATTCAACGTCACACGCCACAAGCACACCCATCAGGTCCATCTACTTGCCGGCGGTCCAGCCCCCACCCTTTTCGACAACGACAAAACTGCCTTCACTTTTCTCAACAACATCATCGGTGGTCCTGCCATGAACTCACGTCTTAACGTCGCCGTGCGCGAACGCGAAGGCTTCTGCTACTCCATCGAATCACAATACGTCCCCTTCACCGACTCTGGTCTCTTCTACATCTATGCAGGCGTCGACAGCGATGCCGCCGACCGCAGCACCGAACTCATCCTCAATGAACTGCGCCACCTCCGCGAACAACCCTTATCCCCTCAGCATCTCAAAGCTGCCCAAACTCAACTTATCGGGCAAATGGCTATCACCAACGACTCCAGTCTCAACGAAATGCAGAGCATCGGCAAAGCATGTCTCAATTATGGACGCGCCGACACCCTTGAAGAAATGGAACGCGACATCCTCGCCATAACCCCCGCCGACTTACAGGAAGCAGCGCAACGCTACCTCCAGGAGGACAATCTAAGCATTCTCTATTACAAATAACAGTCTTATGACCCCTCAACAAATGTGTTAACGTGTTAGTCCTTGACTCCCGATTAACCGATTAAGCGACTAAACGAATTCAGAATTCCACCGTCAATGCATACATTTGCGGAGCGGCAGCGGTAATGTCCACCATCGTACCCGTCTCCGTAGCAGTGCATTTCACCGTCCGCTTGTTGCGGGGAGCAATGCACTTCACCTTCTTCACCTTGAACGGAATCTCAAATGTAACATGCGTTGTCTTTCCGTCTATCAAACAGATAGCATATCTGTGCTTGCCGTCTTTACTCTGCGTATATCGCACATTGTCTTTGCAGTATGGATACAACGGACGCGTACCATATATAGCCTCGCCGTTGCACTCCAACCATCCCCCAATCTGCTCCATGCGCTCCAAAGCTTCAGTCGGCAACTTGCCCTGTGCGTCAGGCCCAACATTCAGTAACAGGTTACCGCCCTTGGCCACCACATCGGCCAACATGTGAATCAGTTGCGTAGTACTTTTATAATGGTCTCCCGGTACATACGACCAACTGTCACCCATCGTCATGCAAGTCTCCCAAGGGTAAGGCAGCAACGTGTCGGGCACCTGTTTCTCGGGCGTACGGTAATTCTCATAACGGCCTCCCACCGAACGGTCAACAATTATCAAGTCTGGATTGTCGCCCCGCGCTATCGAGGCCAACGTCTCCATGTCAATATCCTGTACCCTCTGGCTGCAACCCAGCCATGGCCGTGTTTCGTCGTTGATACTCCATTCCGGTCTCACCCATCCCCCATCAAGCCATAGTATGTCTATATCTCCGTAGTTATGGGTCAGTTCCCTAATCTGGTTATGTGTAAAACGTTTAAAATTCTCCCATCGTGAAGGATGCTCTGATATGTCGTAGTTCACATTGCGGTCAGGTGTAGCCCATTCGGGTGCCCAGTAATCTTTGTGGTGCCAGTCTGGTTTTGAGAAATAGAAACCTATCCACATCCCTTGGGCACGGAAGGCGTTCACAAGGTCAAGCGTTATGTCAGGCTGAGGTGTCCTGCTGTAGGGGCATTCCGGTCCCGCAACTCCATAATCGCTCTCCGCACTGCGGAACATACAGAATCCGTCATGGTGCTTCGTAGTGAACACCATATATTTCATCCCAGCTTTCTTTGCGGCCTCGGCCATGGCTACAGCGTCAAAACTCGTGGGATTGAACGTTTTGTTTAGTTCTTGATAACGCTGCTTGTACTCTACGTATGGCATTCCCTTGCGGTCTATCCACGGCTCTGAGCAAATGCTCCACGATTCCACCACGCCCCATTGGGCATACATCCCCCAATGCATCATAAATCCAAACTTCAAATCTTGCCATTGGTCTATTCGATTCAGGATAACGGGATCGGTTTCGGGTTCCCGGTCTTTCTGCGCGATTACGGCTCCGCACAGCATACTTACCATTACTGCTAAAAGGATGTGCTTCTTCATATCGATATTATTGTCTTATTTTTAGGTTGATTATATCTATTTACTAACGACTTGACACGTCCTGGACAAGTGGTGCAAAATTACGATTTTTTTTCGACATACTGCATTTCCCTCTATCCCTCAGGTCAAAAAAATACCCAAAATTAGGTATTCCCACCTTCTGTGGAATCAACTATCTTTGCTCTCGAAAAGAAAATAAACACACCATGCACAAATTCTTTTGTAAACTACTATGTACCACAATGTTGCTGTTTTCCATTCCAACAGCTGCATCGGCTCAGCAAGACAGTATTTCAAAAGCTCCGCGACTCACCATTGGTGGGTATGGCGAAGCCGTTTACAACTACAATTTTTATAGCGACAACGTTTTTCGCTATTCCCACAGCGACCGCTATACCCAAAATAAGGGACACGGTCGTGTCGACATCCCTCATGCCGTGATTATGCTCGGCTACGACTTCGGCCACGGATGGTCTGTCGGCACCGAAATCGAGTTTGAACACGGCGGCACCGAAGCAGCCGTCGAGAAAGAGACTGAAGAAACTGGCGAATTCGAGCAAGAAATTGAACGCGGTGGCGAGGTAGCATTGGAGCAGTTCTGGGTTCAGAAAAGTTTCTCCAAATCCCTCAACCTCCGCATGGGGCACATTGTCGTACCTGTGGGCATGACCAACAACAACCACACCCCCGACCACTTTTTCACCGTCTACCGTCCCGAAGGTGAAAACACCATCATGCCCTGCACTTGGCACGAAACCGGCATCAGTCTCTGGGGAAACTATGGCAACTGGCGTTACGAGCTCCAACTACTCCCAGGCCTTAACAGTAACCTGTTCAATGAGTCTGGCTGGATTCACAACGGCTCGGCCTCGCCCTACGAGTTCCGTCCAGCCAACTCCTTAGCAGGTGCCGCTCGCGTCGATTTCCGCGGCATCCCCAATCTGCGGCTCAGCCTTAGCGGCTACATCGGCAACAGCTTCAACAACGACATCACCACCGTCCAATATCCCGAAACATCCAAATACTACGGCGCTACCGGCACCGTCATGATTGCCGCCTTCGATTTCGACTACCACAACCATTTCATCACCGTGTGCGGAAACCTCGACTACGGCCATCTTAACGACGCCTCCCTCATTTCTCAACGCAACAAAAACCAAACCACCATGACGGGCAACCCCTACCCCCACACCCCCGTTGGCAAGGATGCTTGGGACGCCTCCATCGAGGCCGGCTTCAATCTCCTCGCTTGGAACCACAACCCCTCCTGCAACAAAAAACTCTACTTATTCGGCCGCTACGACCACTACGACAGCTTCCTCCCCGCCGCTGGCTTCGACGATATCGGCTGGGCTCAACGTCAAGTTATCTCAACGGGCATCAACTACTACCCCATCCCACAAATTGCCGTCAAAGCCGAAACCGGCCTCCGTATTCTCAATTCCAACTACAACAACGAGCCCTACGTTGCCGTCGGAATCACCTGGTGCGGATTCTTCTCTCGATAACAACATCATTATCTATAAAACAAACAATTCACAATCAACTATGAAAAGTACATTATTACATTTGGGCATGGCAACCCTTCTACTGGCTGCCGCCTCAAGCTTCTCTGCCTGCAAGGACGACAACTCTGTCAACAACGAAGACACCGCTGCTGCCACTATTGCCGCACAATTTGTAGACAACACCGTCTCACCAACCTATCAGGCACTGGCCGCAAAAACCGAACAACTGGCTCAACAAATTGCCGCTCTCAAACTTAATCCCAACGACGCTGGACTTCGTTCCGCCTGCGAAACCTTCCTCGCTGCTCGCGAAGAGTGGGAAAAAAGCGAAGCCTTCCTTTTCGGGGCCGCGGGCGACTTCGGCATCGACCCTCACATCGATAGCTGGCCTCTCGACGAGAACGCCTTCAACACCTTGATGAACAGTCCCAGCATGCTCCACGACCTCGACAACGAGGATGGCGACGTAGTGGCTGGTGAACGACTCGGCAACGCCCTCCTCGGCTTCCATGCCATGGAATTCATCCTCTTTGCCGACGGACAACCCAAACCCGCCAATGCCATCTCCTCCGACCAATGGGTCTATGCTTTAGCCGTGGCAGGCGACCTCCGCAACCGCTGCTATCAACTTGAGGTGGGCTGGCTTGGCAGCAACGCCCCTAAATCCCACATCGAGAAACTCGACGAAATTGAGTTGGCCTACACCGTGGCCGGTACCGGACACAGTTATGGCGACAACATGAAGAACGCCGGTAAAGCGGGCAGCACCTACGCCAGCCGCCTCGCTGCTCTTATGGCCATGGTTCAAGGCTGCATCGACATCGCCGACGAAGTCGGCACCTCCAAAATCGGCTCCGCTTTCAGCCAGGAGGACATCACCTACATCGAATCTCCCTACAGCCAAAAGTCCATCATCGACTTTCGCAACAACATTATCAGCATCCACAACGTATACATGGGTGGCATAGAAGGTCGCCGCGACGAAAGCAAATCGCTCCACAACTTTGTCAAGGAACATAATGCACCTCTCGACGGTAGCGTCACCTCCGCCATCGATAATGCCATCGAAAAAATCAACCTCATGCCCGCTCCCTTTGTCCTCCACTACACCGACCCCGCCAACGAGGCCGCCATCCAAGCCTGCGACAACCTCAGCTCGCAACTCGACAAAGTCGTCGAACTAATCAAAAGTTACGAATAATAAAATCTCACTGCCATGAACAAAATCAATACCTTTGCCATTATTACCCTGGCCATGGCCCTCTCCGGACTCTATAGCTGCCAGAACGACCCCGTAGAACCCCCGCTGCCCGAGGGCATTGAAGAAGAAACCTACGCAGGCGGTCAACTCGGTACCACTTTCAACCAATCTGCCTCTGCCTTCGAAGACCCCACCCCTGCCGTGGAATACAGCGGCATGACCAACGCTTTTAAATACGGCGAATTCTTCTTCGAACACACCATCACCCAAAACAACCCTCCTTTCAACGGTCTCGGCCCTCTCTACGTCCGTTCTTCCTGCGAAAACTGCCATCCCGGCTACGGCCACGGCCGTCGCATGGAGCGCTACCGTGCCGATGATTGGGCCAACGGCTACCTTTTAGTTGTCTACAACAAGAATACAAACGCCTACGAAACCTCCGTCGCCGGCATGCCCCAAACCAAAGCCGTCCCCCCATTCAAACCCTCCATCGACGAAAACAAAATCAACATCGCTTGGCTGGATTACACCGACGAATGGGGCAACCGCTTCCCCGACGGCGAGTCCTATAGCCTCATCTATCCCGAAGTAACCATCCCCGAGGATGCCTTCTACGCTCCACTCTCCGTCCCCTACAGCCAACTTGCCTTCCGCCTCGAGAGTACCATCGGCATATACGGCACCGGCCTCCTCGATGCCATCCCCGACGACTCTCTTAAGGCTCAATATCAGAAAGAATACGAAGCAGGCGTAGAACTCAATCCCGCCATTTGGGCTGGCAACGACTGGGCTTCCCTCTACGGCCGAACCTCCCACCCCAAACGCTTCACCTACGCCCTCAGCCGAGGTCCCCTTCAGGATGCTGCCGGTGCCAACGCCATCTGGAACATCCCCAATGTCACCCGCAGCGACCGCCGAAGCCACTACCTTAGCCTCGACAAAACCATCTACGCACGTGCCGCAGCTGCCGACCCCGAAGTCCAGCAGCAATTTTATCACTACTTCCCCCAATGGAACAAAACCGGCGACCCTGCCACCGACATCTACAACTACCTCGTTTGCGACACCCTCCCCATCGAGATGTCCGACAAAGATTACGTCAATTTCATGGTCTGGCACCGCGGTCTCGCCGTCCCTGCCGCCCGTAACCTCAAAGACCCCACCATTCAGCAAGGCCGCAAACTGTTCCGCGACTTAGGCTGCGCCTCCTGCCACCGCCCAAGCTGGACCACCGGTCCCGACAACTTCACCGACCCTAACGGTTTCTTCACCACTGCCGACAACCGCCTCCCTCGCTACCCCTTCCAGAAAATCTGGCCCTACACCGACATGGTTCAACACCGCCTCCAAATGGTCAACGACATCCGTACCGGTTGGTGCCGCACCACTCCCCTCTGGGGTCGCGGTCTCTCTCCCATTTGTAGCGGCCACAGCGACCGGCTCCACGACTGCCGCGCCCGCAACGTCATCGAAGCCATCATGTGGCACGGCTGCCCCGGCAGCGATGCCCGCTGGTCTGTCGAAAAATTCCGCAAACTATCTAAATCTGAACGCGATGCCGTCGTGAAATTCATTAACGCCATCTAAACATTATTTCATCGGAGTTCCGGACACCCACACTGCCCGGAACTCCTTTTTTCTTTTTTTTTAAAACCCTATCCGGATAACATGAAAAAAACATCCTCCTTCCTCCTGATACCGGTAATCCTCGCTCTCGCCGCAGGTACCATAATCGAAAAATACCATGGCAACGCCTATGCCGTCGACCACATCTACAACTCTTGGTGGTTCATCCTCCTGCTTTCAGCAGTAGGCATTCTTTGCATTTCAGCTGTCATTCGCCTCAAACTTTGGCACACACCGCACCTCATGCTCCTATACACTGCTGCTGCACTCATTCTTCTTGGGGGCGGACTCACAACTTGGACGGGTCAACACGGTTCTCTTGTCCTTGCTCCCAACACTCCCGCACAAACCTTCGTCGACGACAACGGCAACAACCACCAACTGCCCTTCTCCATTACCCTCAACCAATTCGAAGTGGTCAACTATCCCGGTACCCAATCACCCATGGATTTCGTCAGCCACATCTCCGTCGAAGGGCAGAAAGCCGACATCTCCATGAACAGCATCCTGCGTCACAAAGGCTACCGTTTCTACCAAGCCGACTACGACATGCAAGGAGGCTCCACCCTCAGTGTCGCACACGACCCCTTCGGCATCGCCGTCACCTATGCGGGCTACCTCTTGCTCATTGCCGGTATAATCTGGATGTTCCTCACCCCGCGCTCGCGTTTCCGCCGATTGCTCAAAGGTACCACCCTACTCCTCCTGCTCATGGTCGTCGGCAACGCCTCGGCCACCCCTTCCACCCTGCCAAAATCCTCTGCCGACCGTATGGGGCAAATCTATGTCCTTTACAAAGGTCGCATCTGCCCGCTGCAAACCCTTGCCAAAGACTTCACCACAAAACTCTACGGCAACGCCTCCTATCAAGGCCTCTCTCCCGAACAAGTACTCAGTGGCTGGCTTTTCTTCACCTCCGAATGGTGCGACGAACCTATCATCAAAATCAAAGGCACATCCCTCCGCAATCAACTGAACATCAACGGACGCTACACCTCCTTCAATAACCTCTCCGACCATCAAGACCTCTTCTCCACCCAACCTCTTCCCAAAGACCTACGTGCCACCGACGAAAAATACAACCTTGTAAAAATGCTTATCGGCAGCGAACTGCTCAAAATCTATCCCCTCGTCGACAGCAACGGAACTCTCAACTGGTACTCCCAAAACTCCCCCCTTCCCCTTTCCACCTCCGACGACGAATACCTCTTCATCCGGAAGCAACTAAGCTATTGCCAGGAACTTGTCATCCGTGGAGACTACGACGAACTGAACAACGTCTTCGACAAAACCATCCTCTACCAAAGCAAACACGCCGCATCTGTCCTTCCTTCCCCCTTCCGTGTCCGTGCCGAAAGGCTTTACAACGCCCTCACCACCGGTCGCTGGCTGGCCATACTCAGCATCACCCTCGGTCTCATCTTCTTCGCCGCTGCCATCTTCCCCACTCGCAACAAATCCCCAAAAAGCATCCACCTTCTTTCTTCCCACACCCTACCTTTGCTCATAGTATCCCTCCTAACGCTCTTCCTTCTTCTCATATTCGTGCTTCGCTGGATTGCAGGCGGCCACGTGCCCATGGCAGGGGGCTTCGACAGTATGCATCTCATGGCTATCGCCGCTGGCATCATCTCTCTCTGCATCCATCGCCGCTATCCCACAGCCCCCTCCGTCGCCCTCCTCGCCATGGGATTCTGCCTTCTCGTTGCGATGATGAGTGGCTCCAATCCCCCGGTAACACACCTCATGCCCGTACTCGCCCACCCGCTCCTCACACTCCATGTCACCGTTATCATGGCCGCCTACGCACTCTTCCTCTTTGCCATGCTGGGCAGCATCGCCGCCCTCATTCGCCCCGCCCTGCGCACCCCCATGCACCGCACCAACCTACTGCTACTATACCCCGCAGTCTCACTGCTTGCCCTGGGCATCATAGTCGGAGCCCTCTGGGCAAACATTTCATGGGGCAACTACTGGTCGTGGGATCCCAAAGAAGTCTGGGCACTCATCACGCTCCTCCTCTATCTATTTCCCCTCAGCATAACAAACAACAGCCAACGCTCCACCCTATCCTTCCATATATGGTGCATCGCAGCCTTCCTAAGCGTTATAATAACGTATTTTGGCGTGTAAGTTATATAATATCAATATTATATGTCATGCATTGATTTACGAAGGCTTGAGTGTGCCAAAGGCACACAATCCTATTAACCCCGCACTAAACACCGGAGGTGTGCAGTGTGGGGAAAACTGTGCTCATCTCCATCCGTGTCGGAGATACGCCACAATATAACAATCAACAAAGTAGCGTGCCTACGGCACGCAGAATTAGGGTTTCTGTCCCCACCCCACACGGCACTTCGCTTCGTGTGGGGTTAATAGGATTAAGTGCTTTCAGCACGTTTATCGGACACTAATAACTAAAAATAAATTCCCAAAGCCGCTAATTCTTTCTCGTCTCCCCAATAGCCATAATAAGGTACTTCTATAAATCACCTCGGAGAAGTGAGACCTTTGCCTTTAGCCTCAGTGCCATGTCAATCAGCAACTATAGTAAAGCGTCCCGAAAGGACTCGACTGTGAAAACAAATTACTGACAGCAAGGTCGCTACCAAACTTCCCATAGCCCAAAAACCAAACACCCAGCCATGAAAACAAACCGGGTAAAATATTAAACAAGAATGAAAATACTTACACAACAGCCGTACCCCCCACAGGGTTACGCTGTTGCGTAAAAAGCATGGCCTTTAAGCCACTTACTCTTCATCAACGCAAGTCTTCGTCAACAACTCATGCGTACTGTCCGAAGCCATCCATTCCGCGTTCAATTCCGAACAATCGCGGTGGTTACCCTTTAGTTCCAATCCCACAGCAGGCTTCTTCCCTCTACGATTGGTCGTGCACTTACAACGCTTCTCCTTGCAACCTGCCAAAAAGCACAAGAACAGAACTGCCAGACTTACTAATACAATCTTCTTTTTCATCTATCTATAATTACGATGGGCTCTATTTTGCATTTTCCGTCATCACTACAGGCCGAACCCGTTTACCTGCCGCAAGACCGTTGTACAACAATCTGTTTTTCGTTTGCAAAGATACAACTATTTTTCCGTTCAGAATCGATTAATTGTCCAATATTTTGCAAAACTACCTCTTTTTCATAAAAGTATATCCCTTCATCAGCCCAGTGTTCGCACTTCCGATGAAACTCAACACCTGTTTGCCTTCGTCGGTGTGACCATACAATTCTTTGATGGCTTCCACCGCATGAGATATAGTGTATCCCTTCTGGAACACAATACGATATATGTCGGCAATTCGGTTGATAGCCTCTCTGCTGAAATTTCTCCTCTGAAGTCCCAGCGAGTTCACTCCAGCGTATGAGATGGGATAACGTGCAGCCTTCACGAATGGGGGAATATCTTTATCCACCAGCGAACCACCCGCCGTTATCACATGCGAACCTATATGGATAAACTGCAAGCAAGCCGTCTTTCCTCCCAAAATAACATAGTCTCCCACAACAATATGACCCGCCAACGTGGCGTTGTTGGCAAACACACAGTTGCTACCCACCACGCAGTCATGAGCCACATGCACATACGCCATCAGCAGGTTGTGGCTTCCCACCACCGTGCGACCAGAGGCAGATGTCCCTCGGTTCAACGTGCAGCATTCCCTTATCACATTGTAATCGCCTATCTCGCACGTAGTGTACTCCCCGGCAAACTTCAAGTCCTGCGGCACTGCCGAAATCACCGATCCCGGAAAGATATGGCAATTAGCCCCAATTCTGGCTCCCGGGTATATCACCACATTCGGCTCTATCACCGTGTTGTCGCCTATCACCACATCGTCGCAGACGGTAGTGAAATTCCCTATCTGTACATTGTGCCCTATCTGGGCATTTGGATGTATGTCGTTTAATTTCATGTTTCTCTTTTTCTCTCGGAATACTCCGATTCTAATTTATATTGATATGTATATTATAATCTCTGTTCAAATACTTCTTACACACGCTGAATCATTATTTCTCTAACCCGAAATGCGATGCCAAGAATCCGGCAAACGCCACATTAGCCTTGTGTCCGGGTTTATAGATGGAGAAATGTCCTTGCAACGGCAGCCCAGCCAACCGTACATCGCCAATAAAATCGAGCAATTTATGCCGAGCTGGCTCGTTGGCGAAATAGGGGTCAGTGGTGTTCAGCACCCCGTCATGCACCCTAAACTGCGAAGCATCTTTATGGAAAGTACGCTCCAACCGTCTCAGTTGTCGCGAACCTAACTCTTTGTTTACAAACACTAAAGCATTGTCCAAACTGCCACCTTTTATCAGATTAAGATGCAACAACGGCTCTATCTCGTGCAAAAACACAAACGTGCGGCACGGTGCAATCTCTTGCGAATACTGCTCCATGCTGTCAAGTGTTGCTTCCTGGCGGCCTATTACACTCCCCGGGAAATCGATCACACATTTCACCGAAAAACCTTCCGAAGGCGTGGCTTCATACACGCTCCCCGTCTGCTTGTGCTCAAAATGTAACGGTTCATCAATCTTCAGCACCTTCCGCTCTGCCTCTTGCTCTACCCTGCCCACACGGGCAAGCTGCATCATCCACGGTCGTGCCGAGCCGTCAAGTATCGGCACCTCTCCCCCATCCAACTCCACAAGCACATTGTCCAATTCACACCCATTCAATGCCGACATCAAATGTTCTATCGTCGCCACCCCATGACGGCCTCCGCCTAACGTGGTGCCACGTTTCGTTTCACTCACATTCGACGCCTGCGCCCTCTGGGTAACTATATTGAAACGGTCGGTGCGCCGGAAAGCGATACCGAAATCGGGCGGTGCCGGACGCACTGTGACCGTAACCGTGCGGCCTGTGTGGAGCCCCATTCCCGTCATACGGAATTCCTTACCTATCGTTGCCTGTTTCATCAATTATTCTTTTTTCAGCGGCGGCTTGGATTCACTACTTCAAATTGATAATCCCTCATCCTGTACAGGACAGCCTCTTGGTTCTCAAAACCCCAATCCTCACGGCTGTGCCCGAATCGCAAAGGATACATCACCCCTTCGGGACTATTACTCAGCGACGGATTTCTGAAGAAATCTGTCCCCTTCTGCTGCAAACCGCTCACAAAATACAATACTATATCGTTGGCCATCCCTGCATATCCACTCACTGGCTCAGTCTTGAACTTCTCGCGGAAACGCTCTACAAAAGCCTTCTGCAACGGGTCGCTCATCTGCCAGTCGCCATAAAAGGTATGGTAATTCAAACTCTGCAACTGTGAGAAGTCTATGTCGCTGTACAGTGATGTCCAGTCGTCAAAGGTGAACAAATAAGGTGTCCCCGACTTGACCGATGCAAGTCTATTAAGCAACTGAGACGCATAAATGCGGTTCTTCGAACGCTCTTGGTCATAAATACTCACAACTGCCGCACGACCGCTGTTCTTCAACATCGACGTCAACTTCTGGGCTTTTGCCCAGTCAACCAATGTATAGTGCAGCCCCTCGCGCTCCAACTCTGCCGTCAACGCCTGCAGGGTGTTCTTCTCAGCCTTCGAACCGGAATGTATCACAAACACTTCTGACCCTGCCAAAGAATAATGTATCGCCTGCGCAATGGCTTTGGCACGAGCCTCAACCGACGGCATGCACTTGAATACATACGGGTTGCCTTTCACTATCTCTTGTCTGTCCGACACAGGATTAACCACAAACAAATTGGCCATCTGCGCCAGTTTGCTGGCTTTTTCAAAAGGCTGACGTGTCAGCATGGTTATCAGCAGGTCGCTCTCCGCCACATGGTGGCTGCGGAACGCTGCCTCGACTACCTCATCGCTCCCCCCTTCTACATCTACCACATTCACTACCACATCATAGCCTCGCTGCTCCAAACTTTCCAAACCCATCAGCAGACCTTCATAGAACTGTATAAACTCCAAACTCTTGTAAACTATCTTGCCACGCTGTTCCACATCGAATTTAGAGGTGGAAATCTTATCCATCTGACTTAAATTCAATGGCATCATTACCGACACCACCACTTTCCTCGGGTCTATCCTCGGACGTATCTCGGCTGTGGGGCCTAACACCTCCGGCTCGGTATCCTGCTTTGCCGTCGAGGACACTCCCTGTCCATTACCCTCAGTATAGGAAGCTGTCCCTTGCGTCGGCGTTGTTGTAGGCACCGGGTCTACTGCCGGTGGGGCTACCGTACCGTCGGGCAAACGCTGCCCTTTGCAAGGAAGCCACACAGTGTCGCCAACCTGCAAAAAATGCACATCCTTCTTGGTTACAGCCTCCACCTCTTTCAGTCCATAAGCACGTGAAATAGCATACACCGTCTGCCCCTGTTCCACTACATGAATATAAAACCTGCGTCCGTTCATTACCTGCGTCTTATGCGACACTTTCACGGACACACCGCCTGGCATCTGCGCCATTGCATCAATGCTCATGGTCACAAGGAGCACCATTATTAAGATTATCCTTTTCACGCGTATTGGATTTTAATTGTTTGTACTGTTTATAAAGCAAGCCAAAACAAAACTCTAAACTGTAATCTACTCCCACTCAATAGTTGCTGGTGGCTTGGAACTGATGTCGTAAACCACGCGGTTCACCCCTCTCACATTGTTGATGATGTCATTCGACACCTTGGCAAGAAAAACGTATGGCAAATGGCACCAGTCAGCAGTCATGCCGTCCACCGACTCCACTGCCCTCAATGCCACGACACTCTCATAGGTGCGTTCGTCACCCATCACGCCTACCGACTGCACCGGCAGCAGCATACAACCTGCTTGCCAAACCTTGTCGTAAAGGCCCCACTCGCGCAATCCACGCACAAAGATGTCGTCAACTTCTTGCAATACATGCACCTTTTCGGGTGTCACATCGCTCAATATTCTGATTGCCAAGCCTGGACCCGGGAAAGGATGACGGCCTATCAACTCCTGTTTAATGCCCAACTGGCGACCCACTCGGCGAACCTCGTCCTTGAACAGGCTTCGTAACGGCTCCACCAACTGTAACTTCATATAGTCCGGCAACCCGCCAACATTGTGGTGGGATTTAATAGTCTGCGAAGGTCCTTTCACCGAACTCGACTCTATAACGTCTGGATAAATGGTACCCTGGCCTAACCATTTGGCATCAGTAATAAGCTTGGCCTCTGCGTCAAACACATCAACAAACATCTTGCCTATCGCCTTGCGCTTCTTCTCGGGGTCGGTAACCCCTGCCAGCACTCCATAAAAACGTTCCTTGGCATCAACACCTTTCACATTCAATCCCATGTCCCTGTACGATTCCAACACCCCTTCAAACTCATTCTTGCGCAGCAGACCGTTGTCTACAAAGATGCAATGCAGCTGATGGCCGATGGCACGGTTCAGCAACACAGCAGCCACCGTCGAATCAACTCCACCCGAAAGACCCAGCACAACCTTGTCGCCACCAACCTTGGCACGCAACTCGGCAACAGTAGTCTCGATAAACGACTCTGGTGTCCACGACTGTGCACATCCACAAACTCCTACTACGAAGTTCTTCAGTATCGTCAAACCGTCAACAGAATGGTGCACTTCGGGATGGAACTGTATAGCGTAGGTCTCTTCGCCTTCAATTTGATAACCGGCATACTTCACGCTATCAGTGGAACAGATAACACGGTAGCCCTCCGGCAGTCGCTCGATGGTGTCCCCGTGGCTCATCCACACCTGGCTCCCTAATGGCACATCCTTCATCAACGGATTGCCATAGTCAACATACTGCAAATTGGCACGGCCATACTCCCTTGTCTTAGACTGCTGCACACTTCCGCCACCGTATTTTGCCAAATACTGAGCACCATAGCACACTGCCAACAACGGCAACTTTCCTTTAATGTTCGTCATATCCGGCACGGGCGCATCAGCGGCGTTACAACTGTACGGGCTGCCCGAAAAAACAACTCCCTTCACCTCTTGGGTCAACACAGGAATCTTGTTATAAGGATGAATTTCACAATAAATATTCAATTCACGTATCCTGCGCGCAATAAGCTGAGTATACTGAGAACCAAAATCTAAGACAATGATTGTATCCATATTAGTTTCACTTTGTAAAAAGCAAAGATACAAATAAAAATTGGATAATTGAACTATTAATTCTTAAATGTACCCCAAATGCTCCTTCCAACGCTCCCCATACACTGCCCTTCCCTCACCCCGACAAAGCATACCTGACCCACCTAATAAAAAAAATTACCAAAAACCACTCACCCATTAATTATTCCCCAAACCAATTCATCAAAGACTCCCATAAACCGCACAACCTCCACCCCACCCTTGCTCCAGCAGCCATCAACTCCCACACCTCAAAAGCTGTAAATCAAACGAAAGAACGCACCATCGTCCCGACTCATCAGGACATAATTCGTGTCGCATTCAGCCCCTATTCTGCCTATCTTGTTTGCTAAAAAGCCCTTAAATAAAAATAAAATATAACAAACACATAATTATTGCAAAAAAAAGTGTATCTTTGCAAGTTATGAAAAATGCATTCAGAATAGGAATTATCATCCTAACCATCGCGATACTAACATCTTGTAGCGCTAACGGCAAATTGTTAAAAGGGCACGATTTCGATGCCCAGTTCAAAGCCGCCATGAAATGTTACAACGAGAAGAATTACTCAGGAGCCATACAGTTGTACGAAAACCTGATTATGCACTACCACGGCCGCGAAAACGCCGAAGACATTTCTTGGTACTATGGCATGTCTCTTATGCAGATAAAGGATTACTACTCCGCAGGATACCAGTTCAAGAACTTCAACAAACGATTCCCCTACAGCGAACGCGCCGAGGAGTCCCTCTTCCTTGCCGCCAAATGCAAATACCTGCAATCGCCCGAGTACTATCTTGACCAAAAGCTGACAAAAGAGGCCATCCAGGAATTTGAGTCCTACGTCGACCGTTACCCCACCAGCATCCACATCCCCGAAATCAACACCTGCCTCGACGAATTGCAGGAAAAACTCATGCACAAGGAATACGACATCGCTTACGGCTACTACCTCACAAGCAACTACCATGCTGCCTACGTGTCCATGCAGTCCTTCCTGAACAATTACCCCAACTCCTCCTATCGCGAGGACGCCATGTTCTACATGCTCTCATCCGGCTACGAATATGGCATCAACAGCACCGACGAGAAAATGAGAGAACGTCTGCAATTGGTAATTAACGACTTTGACCGTTTTGCCACACTGTTCTCCAACTCGAAATACATAAGCGAGGCACAGCGAATCTACACCAAGACCCGCGAAGCACTGGCCGCTCTCGAAACCCGCACAGCAGCAAACCCCGTCAGCAGCCAAAAATAGCCCCTACCCCTGCGAGGCCTTTGAAACATACCGTCTCCAAGGTCAACATCTCACGAATCAATAAACACATTTTTTACACATAGTTATGGAAGAGAAGAAAAAAATCCCCAACACTACAATCACCCGCAACACCGCCGAGTTCAGTCAGATGACAGGTAACATTTACGAAACCGTGGCCGTCCTGTCTAAACGCGCCAACCAGATTGCCGCTGAGGAGAAGAAAGAACTGCACAAAAAAATCGAAGAGTTTGCCAACAACAACGACGGCATCGACGAATACTATGAGAACCGCGAACAAATCGACGTGGTACGCCGTTTCGAACAAATGCCCAAACCCACTCTCGTAGCCACCGAGGAATACCTCGACCACCAGCTCTACTACCGCAACCCCGCCAAGGAGGATCAGGAA
Source organism: uncultured Bacteroidales bacterium (assembly GCA_900317955.1). GTDB lineage: Bacteria > Bacteroidota > Bacteroidia > Bacteroidales > P3 > Colimorpha. Next base: position 10,482 of record ONIP01000010.1, on the reverse strand, counting down.
CAGCAGCGCATGGAGGCTATGGAGAATGCGTTGATAGCCGACAACCAATAAAATCTCTTAGTACCAACCTGCGGTCAAAAGACCCGACAACGGCACGGGAACAACGCCCCAAACATCGGCAAAACCCTCCCCGTCGGTCTTGAACCACCATGTTCAAACAACGGGTGCTTCTGGCCACAGACTATTGACTTCAACAAATCAACGTTATGAGAGTGATAGTTGGCATTACCGGCGGGATTGCTGCCTACAAAGCTCCCATGCTGGTGAGACTACTCAAGAAGGCAGGACACGAGGTGCAATGCGTGGCCACTGAGCATGCCTTGCAGTTTGTCACCCCCCTGACATTGGAAACGGTGTCGGGTAACCGGCTCTACAGCGACTTGTTCGCTCCGGCCAACGACCACACTACCGAGCACATTTCGTTGAAGGACTGGGGCGACATAATGATTGTGGCTCCTGCAACAGCCAATATTATCGGCAAACTGACCTCTGGCATTGGCGACGATGCCTTGAGCACTCTGCTCTTGGCCTTCTCCCGTAAGCCTTTGTATGTCTGCCCCGCCATGAACACCCAGATGTGGGAATGTCCCTCCGTGCAACGGAATGTCGAATTCCTGCGTTCCATGGGAGTCCATATCATCGGCCCTGCTGAGGGCGACCTTGCTTGCGGCACCCAGGGCGCCGGCCGCATGGTGGAGCCAGAAACAATCATGGAATGTCTGAGCAGCGACCTCTCAAGCCCTGCCAAGACTGAATTATTGAAAGGGCAACGCATACTCGTCACCGCAGGCCCCACCTACGAACGTATAGACTCAGTACGCTTTATCGGTAATTATTCCTCCGGCAAGATGGGATTTGCCCTGGCTACCGCACTGGCCGAACAGGGTGCCGAGGTGGAACTGGTCACGGGTCCCACAGCTTTGAAAATCGACCATCCTCACATCCACCGTACCGATGTGGAAAGCGCCCGTGAGATGTACACCGCCGCCACGGAACTGTTTCCGCAATGCTGCGCCGCCATTCTTTCGGCTGCCGTGGCAGACTACCGACCTGAGTCTACCGCCGACCACAAACTCAAGAAAAACGGCAACGAGGGCATGACCCTGACCCTGGTACAAAATCCCGACATCCTCGCCACCCTCGGCAAGATGAAAACCCAGGAACAAAAGCTGATAGGATTCGCCCTTGAGACCGATAACGAACTGGCCAACGCAAAGAGCAAACTGGAACGAAAGAATCTGGACTTCATCGTTCTGAACTCTCTGCGCGACAAGGGTGCCGGCTTTGGCGTCGACACTAACAGGGTGACCATCATCAGTAAGGACGGCAAGGAACTAACCACCCCCCTGCTGAGCAAGCAAGAGGTGGCAGAGCAAATCGTTCGTCACTGCCTCGTCGGTGTTGGCAAATAGGGAACAAAACCTGTTGCCGACGCTTAATTCATAATTATATTAAACGCGGAAAGTCCATTGTTTAAACCTTCTAACAAGATGAAAAGGAAAGACAAGCTGTTAATGATTGGTGCTGTCGTGGCAGGATTGATTGTCTGCGGCGCAGTGCTGATCTGTGCAGAGATAAAGGAGAACGCCGAGGAAACTTGGCGCAAAGCCATTATGAGAGACTACCGCGTCTATTCACCCTACATCCCCGACACTCTGACCTTTGCTGGCGAAAGGGTTCCATTGGAGCAATTTTATGTACGCGAGGCTCTCGACAATGAGTTGGTTGTGAACATGTACCGGCAGTCAAGCACCGTCCTCTATTTCAAACGCGCCAACCGCTATTTCCCCGTTATCGAGCCTATCCTCAAACGAAACGGCATCCCCGACGACTTCAAATATCTGTGTGTCATCGAAAGTGGGCTGACCAACGCCACCTCTCCTGCCAAAGCCCAAGGCTTCTGGCAATTTATCCCCAGCACCGGCTCTAAATATGGACTGGAAATAAATGACGAGGTGGATATGCGCGACAACCTCGTTGCCTCGACCGAGGCGGCATGCAAATACCTCCGTACCCTGTACAGCAAATTCGACAACTGGACTGAAGCCGCGGCAGCTTATAATTGTGGTGAGAATGGTCTCCAGCGACGCATCGAGAAGCAAGGTTCTAAAAGTTATTACGATCTTTGGCTTAACAGCGAAACTTCTCGCTATGTGTTCCGCATCATAGCGGTAAAAGCCATCATGCAGAATCCTCGCCAATATGGCTATTTTTTGCGCCACTGCGATTTGTACTCCCCCATCCCAACACGCACAGTCAAATTGGAAGGGCAAAATGTCAATCTCTACGACTTTGCCCGCTCCAACGGGACTACTTACAAAATGCTCCGTTTAATGAACCCATGGCTGAAGACCGACGTGCTGAAGAACAAAACTGGTCGCACCTATACCGTACAACTTCCCGTGGCCAACGGCACCCTACACTCCATAATCGGCAAAGGAAACCGCAGCACGGAGATGATTACCAAAATGTAAGAGAACCATCTTACTCGGAAAAAACAAGCTCTAAGTTTAAGTTGATAAATGGCAAAAATTGAGATATTAGGCGCACGGGAACACAATCTACAGGATGTAGACATCGACATCCCGCGCGATGAGTTGGTGGTGTTTACCGGATTGAGCGGAAGCGGCAAGTCAAGCCTTGCTTTCGACACCATCTATGCCGAGGGCCAACGGCGGTATATGGAGACTTTCTCTGCCTATGCCCGCCACTTCGTGGGCAATCTTGAACGGCCTGACGTGGATTGCATCAACGGCCTCAGCCCTGTCATTGCCATTGAGCAAAAAACCACCAACAAAAATCCACGTTCTACCGTGGGAACCGTCACCGAAGTCTACGATTTTGTGCGTCTGCTCTATGCCCGTGTCGGTACGGCCTATTCTCACCTGAGCGGCGAGCGCATGGTGCGTTTCACCGAAGAGCATATCCTTGAATTAATCGAAGAAAAATACCACAACAAGGACGTCCTGATTCTGGCGCCTTTGGTCAAAGCCCGCAAGGGTCATTACCGCGAACTTTTCGCCCAACTGGCCAAGAAAGGTTTCCTGCGTGTTCGGGTGGACGGTGAAGTGAAGGAACTGACCTACAACATGCAAGTCGACCGCTATAAGACGCACAGCATCGAATTGGTCATAGACAGGCTGCGCCTTCCCAACAGCGGCCGCCTAAAAGAGGCGGTGCGTATCGCATTGAAACAAGGTAAAGGAGTCCTGATGGTTATGGAATACGAACAACCTTCGCCAATACCCAAGCCAATCCCCAAACCAACCTATTTCAGCCGTCAGCTCATGGATCCCTCAACGGGTCTCTCTTATCCTGACCCTGAACCTAACACATTCTCTTTCAACTCCCCCTATGGAGCCTGTCCCAAATGCAACGGTCTGGGCGAAGTGGCTCAAATCGACTTGTCAAAACTTATCCCCGACCCCAAAAAGAGCATCCGTGAAGGCGCATTTGAAGTACTCGGCAAATACAGCCCAACCAACTACCTCTACCGCAAGTTGGAGATACTCGGCCGCTACTACCACTTTACCATTGACGACCCCGTAGAAACCTTCTCGGAAGACGCCATGAACGCCATTCTTTACGGCACCAGCGACTATACCGGAATGGAAGACGCCTACGAAATGAACCACGGCACCGCCTTCCAAGGCATCGTGAACTACATTATGCAAATGGCCTCCGACGAGAGTTCTGCGGCACTTCAAAAGTGGGCAGCCTCTTTCATGAACCGCGTCACCTGCCCCGAATGCCATGGTTACCGGCTCCGTCCAGAAAGCCTCGCCTTCAAAATAGACGGCATGAACATCGGCGAGATGGCTTCGCTCGACCTTACCGAACTCTACGACCGCTTGCTCCATCTCGAAGACCGCCTCGACGAGTCCCAACGTCCGGTGGCTCACGAAATCCTGCGCGAAATCCTCTCTCGCCTCAAATTCATCATCGACGTCGGCGTCGGATACCTATCCCTCAACCGGAACAGCGGCAGCCTCTCCGGCGGAGAGTCCCAACGCATACGCCTTGCCACCCAAATCGGCTCCCGCCTGGTCAACGTCCTTTATATCCTCGACGAACCCAGCATCGGGCTTCACCAACGCGACAACAGGCGACTCATCGATTCGCTCAAATCCTTGCGCGACATGGGCAACAGCGTCATTGTGGTGGAACACGACCGCGACATGATTCTCAATGCCGACTACGTGGTTGACATCGGACCCGGTGCAGGTGTTCACGGCGGCAAAGTAATCTTCAGCGGCACTCACCGCGAACTTCTCAGTTCCAAAAAGAAAACCTTGACGCTGCAATACTTGCGGCGCGAAAAAGAAATCCCCCTGCCCGTACGACGCCCCATGGAAGGCTGCGACTATATCGTTCTGGAAGGTGCCACCGGAAACAACCTCAAAGATGTAACCTTCCAATTCCCCCTCCGCCGTTTCGTCTGCATTACAGGTGTAAGCGGCAGCGGCAAGTCCTCCCTCATCAACGAAACCCTCCACCCCATCCTCGACCAACATTTCTACCACTCCACCCGCCAGCCCCTGCCCTACCGCTCCATCTCCGGCATCGAGCATATCGACAAAGTAATCGAAATCGACCAATCCCCCATTGGCCGCACCCCTCGCAGCAACCCTGCCACCTATGTCGGCGTCTTCGACGAGATAAGAACCCTCTTCACCCAACTGCCCTCTGCCCGCATCCGTGGCTACAAACCCGGCCGCTTCAGTTTCAATGTCAGCGGGGGCCGCTGCGAACACTGCAAAGGCGCGGGCGTTCGCACCATCGAAATGAACTTCCTCCCTGATGTATACGTCAACTGCGAGGTCTGCAACGGCAAACGCTACAACCGCGAAACCCTCGAAATACGATACAAAGGCAAAAGCATTTCCGACGTTCTTGAAATGACCATCAACGAAGCCGTGCCCTTCTTCGAACCCCATCCCAAAATCTACCGCAAACTCAAAACCCTCCAGCAGGTAGGCCTCGGCTATATCACCCTCGGCCAACAATCCACAACGCTCAGCGGCGGCGAAGCCCAACGCATCAAACTCGCCACCGAACTGTCCCGCCCCGAAACCGGCAACACCCTCTACATCCTCGACGAACCCACTACCGGTCTCCATTTCGAAGACATACGCGTTCTCCTCTCCGTCCTCCAACAACTTGTCGACCGCGGCAACAGCGTCCTTGTCGTCGAACACAACATGGACGTTATCAAGGTTGCCGACTGGATTGTCGACCTTGGCCCCGACGGGGGACGCAAAGGCGGCACCATCACCTTCCAAGGCACTCCCGAAGACCTTGCCCAACAACCCGACAACCTCACCGGCCGCTACCTTAAAGAAGAACTTAACGAGTCCAAATCATGATACTCTACCTTGTCTATCTTATGGCCGTACCCGCCCTGATCATGCTCTTGGCCCGTCGATGGACCTGGATAGACAAAGTTAGCCCTATGGCTGTGCTCTACGTTGCAGGCCTCCTTGTTGCCAACCTCACCGACTGGATTCACCAGCCCGGCCTTCTCGAAGCCAACAATCTTGTCGGCAACATCTGCATTCCCCTCTCCATTCCCCTCATGCTCATTTCCTGTAGCCTCACCAACTGGCGTGCGGGCAACGCAGCCAAAGCCTGCATCACTGGCTTCTGCTCTGTCCTGATAGTCTCCGTGGCAGGCTATTTCCTCTTCCGGCACAACAACAACCCCCAACAATTTGCACAAATCAGTGCCGTCGCAATAGGCATCTACACTGGAGGCATCCCCAACATGGGTGCCATAGCCCGCGGAGTGGGCATGGACAACACCACCTACCTCTACATCACCTCCTACGACCTCATCGTCACCGGGCTATACCTCATGTTCGTCATCTGTTTTGGCAAACCCCTCTTCCGCCGACTGCTCCCCTCACGACTCAACCCCGGCAGCAGTTCCCCCACCAACGATACCCAATCCTCCGCCAACGATTCTCAACCTCCCCTTCCTTCTTCTTTCACTGCCATCGTCATCGCCATCGCCTTGGCCATCGCCGTCGCCTCCTACCTCCTCTCTACCCTCTTCCCCGACAACCTCTCCACCCCCATGCTCATCCTCCTGCTCACCACCCTCTCTATTGCTGCTTCCTTTATTCCCCTTGTCCGCCGTGTCAACAACCAAGCCAACCAACGCGGCTCACAACCCGTCGCTTTCACCGTGGGGCTTTACTTCGTCTACCTCTTCTGCTTCTCCATCGCCAACGCCTGCGACATTCGCCAACTCGACCTCACCGGCAGCCTCAACATCCTTTGGTACATTCTCTTCATCATTTTCGGCTCCCTGATACTGCAAATCCTCTTCGCCCGCCTTATCCATCTCGACGGCGACACCACACTCGTCACTTCGGTAACCCTAATCAACTCTCCACCCTTCGTCCCCTTGGTGGCGGCTCTCTTGGGCAACCGCGAACTTATCGTCACAGGCATCACTATCGGCCTAATAGGCTACCTTGTAGGCAATTACTTAGGACTTGGCTTGTTCTTCCTTCTTGCTCCCTAAGTATTTGAATGCTCCCGCCCACACCCAAAAACGCACCTCATTCAACCAGCCATAACATTTTTTCTCTCAACTATTCAGCAAAAAGTTGTATCTTTGCTTTTTGAAATAAAACAATAATTAAAATAATATTACACAACAACAATATGAAAACCAAAATCTTATCATCAATTTTCATCATTGCCGTGTTGCTGCTCGGTAATGCAAAAGCACAAAACATCGACCTCCAGACCGCAAAACAAATCGGTTCCTACTTCTTCACCGTAGCAACAGGTGCCAAAGCTCCGGTCGACGCCGATCAGTTGAAATTAGCCCAACAGATTGACAATCCTACCCTCTGCATTCCTGCTCTGTATGCTTTCAACGTAGCCAACGGCGGTTTTGTTGTTGTCTCAGCCTCCGGCTGCACCGAACCTGTCCTTGCCTACTCCCCCCAAGGCGACCTCAACCCCGAATCTGTCAACCCCGCCTGCCAATACATTCTCGACAGTTACGCCAGATTAATCAGCGACAACCAGAACATGGATGCCACCCCTTCCGACCAGGCAAAACTCCTCTGGAAAGAACTCACCGACAAGACCTTTACCTGCGACCCCAGAAGCAAAGGTGTCTTGGTTCAGTCCAGATGGAACCAAGTGGAGCCCTATAACTACTGGTGCCCCTCCAAAAACGGTGTCCTCTGCCCCGCAGGCTGTGTAGCCACCGCCATGGGTCAAATCATCCATTTCTGGAAATTCCCCGAAGTAGGTGGCGGTCCCAACGGCTCCATCGCTACCACCGCATGGAACGGTCAAACCCTCAGATACAAATTCAAAGTCGACTCCAACAAATTTGTATATGAGAACATGCCCAACCAACTCACCTTCTCCAGCCCATACGAACAAAAACGTGCCATCGGCAAACTCCTCTTTGCTTGCGGTGTCACCGTTAAAATGGACTGGGATGTTGATGGCAGCGGTACCCAAAGCTACCTCGTCCCTGGTGCTTTGGCCGATTGGTTCCAATACTCCCCCGAAGCAACACACCTCTATCGCAGACCCGCCTCTTCCGGTGCCGTCGGACACAACTACACCGACAGCGAATGGCTTGACATACTCCATAGCGAATTAGACGACCACGCCCGTCCCGTCTACTACAGTGCTTACGATCCTAACGGTACTGGCCGCGACGCTGCTGGTCACGCTTTCGTCATTGCAGGCTCTTCCGCCTCCTCACAGTCCAAATTCTACATCCGCTGGGGCTGGGGCGGTGGCAGCGACGGATTCTTCACCCTCGCCCCCGCTTCCTCCATCGAAGAGGCCGGTGGTTACCGCTTCTCTTCCGGCCACGCCATGGTCTACCAGATCCACCCCAATACCGTAGGCATTAACGACAACACAACCTACACCACTGCCAACTGCTACCCCAACCCTGCCTCCGACTACCTCATGATTCCCGCCGACCTTCCTCTTAACGCCACCCTCACCGTCTATGCCGCCGACGGCAAGATGGTCGACAACCGCGTCATCCCCGGCGGTGTTAAAGAATACCGCCTCGACCTCAACGGCTATGCCCCCGGCATCTACATCTACCGCCTCAATGGCAATGCCGTGAAATTCACCGTCAAATAAAACCTCTCTATTATACGAAACAAACCAAGTCCCCTGATTCAAATCTAAATCGGGGGACTTTCTCTATCACATAACAAAAAACTCACTCTATGAAAAAAATAATTGCATTCGCCGCACTCGCCCTGCTGCTCTCCACCGCAGCCATGGCACAAACCATCAACTCCAACGACAGCGTTATACTGAACAAACTCCTGTCCACAAACAAACAATACCGCTCCATCCAGAACAACTTCCGCCACGACCTCATCAAAATCAAGAAGAACACCACCCAGCACCGCTACGGTACCCTCTACTACGAACAAGTAAAACCCGCTAAACAAGGCGACACCGAAGCCAAAATAGCCATGCGCTACTCCGACCCCGCCAACGAATACTACATCATCAACACCACCCACCTCTACAACGGCATCGACGGCCACAAACTAAAATTCAACTACCGTTTCGTCCCCCTCATGAAACTCCTTGGCAACGCTCTCGCCTGGGCAATGAACGGCGACATCTACAGCATCTACAATAACCTAAACACCGACTTCCAGATGGCCACCACCCAAACCCACTACGTCATCACCCTCACCGTGAAAAAAGACTACAACAAAGGCATCACCAAAATGCTCCTAAAATACGACAAAAAGACCTGCATCATTGACTACATGGAAGTAGAAGAGAAACTCGGCCTTATCCACAAATACACCATGGGACTTGACGCCAACGGCAAAAAGCACAACCCGCTTCTTAACACCCCCATCGACGACAAAGTTTTCCATCTGAACTAAGTCGCCCCCGCTCCGATCCCGAACCAATAAAGCGTACTCTCTGCAACCCTCAGTTGGAGAAATTGTACCGCAGATAAAGACCAAACGCAAAGTCCATGGCCTTCTCCCTCATGTCATAGTAGTACTCCGTGTCAAGGCCCATCGACAAACGTCGGTTGTAACGGTTTTCAAAAGCCAACTTGGCAGTAACCATCCGCCGTTCAGGAACTGAAAAATCCAGGCGGTGCCAGCTTACACTCTGGAACAAATAACTGCCTCTCGGGGCAATATACTGATGTCCATGCCAATAACCGGCCTGCACCAGCATTCTCCAATCTCCGTGCCACCAATTCTCCTTTGCTCCGCGATTGCCGGAATTCGCAAACCACCAATCGAACGAGAGGTGCGGCCATACCGCCCAACCGTCGTTATAAGCCATACATTTGGTCGGCGAAATGTCTTGATAGAAGAAAACTGGCACGTCCAAGGAAAGAGCACCCGACATACCAACTGTAAGATTGAGCCGCAACCCGACGCTCTCGTTGAACAGCGACTGGATACATGTGTCGAGCGAAGAGAACTGTCCCCCGCGGTGGCTTCCGACGAAACTAACCGGTACACTGACCCCAAAACTGCTCTTGCCCGGCTCTTGGCTGTGGTCGGTATAGAGAGTGAAAAGGTGGCTGCTGCCTAAAGTGAAACGTTCCTGTTTGGGTTGCCATGGTTCCAAAAGGTCTTCCCAATGCAGCCATGTGTCCATGCGCCAGCGTTGGTGCCCGCCAAGCCAGTAGTCGGCAAGCAACTGCACACCCTCCTCCTGATGAGCATAGATGTAACGTTCTCGGTCCAACATCGGCTCATAAAGGCCGTGGGTGAGGGTGCCATAAATCGAACCCATTACGAGACGAAACTTGTAGAAGGGCTCATATTCTAAACGAACCAGAGGCTGCCACGCTCTTATGCCGTCGTAGCCCGCCGCCCCCGCCAAATTAACGCCGAGGGTAACACGGGCATGGTGACCGATGGAGTGTTTGACATAGGGCGTAAGGAAATAACCGACAGCAGTGTAGCCCCGTGTATAGGGCAATGAAAAAGCGGCGTCGCGCAGAAAAGTCGTCGCATCAACACCGACATGCCAACGGCGCTTCCAACTTTTGGTGTGGCGGACGCCAAGAGGTTCTATTTCATCGGTAAGCAGATAAAGGTCTGGAAAAACCTCCATGGGTGGAAGCGAACTATGAACCACTTCGATGACAGAATCTAACTGGGGCTCAGGAGACGAACCTTCTTGTTGCGCCTGCACGGCAAAGCCTATAAGTGTTAGGCATAGAAAAAGAGCATTACGTTTCATGCTGCAAAGATACAACTTTCTTTTTAATTAACCACATTCTTATGACAAATGAGCATGTTACTTTCATGAAGCGAAGCCCCTCGCGAACCCAATATGAGTTTATGGTCAAACCATCTCTCCCCCAAACCCCAAAGCAATAACTATTGGTAGGCTCTAATAATTGATTATTTTAAGTTTCTGGTTTAAGCGGAGAGCCTACTTTAGCCGCTTCGCCAGAATTTGTTATTATTTGCAAAGTTAATT
>ONIP01000025.1 GCA_900317955.1 uncultured Bacteroidales bacterium | reverse complement strand
TGATAGTAGGCATATCCAATTACCTCCTTCGGTGATACTATTTCCTATTATTATACGCTATTTCTCATCAAAAATCAACCATTTGTTGTGACATAGCCTAAAACAATTACTTGATTCCGTTGATTCGTCAAAAAATACAATAATACTTGATTTTTTTGCAGGTTCAGGAACCACAATAGATGCAGTAATGCAACTGAACAAGGAGGATGGAGGAAAGCGGAAGTGTATCATAGTAACCAACAATGAGAATAATATTTGCACAGAAAAAACATATATAAGATGCCGTAATGTCATAAACGGATATGGGAAAAGCATAGGTTTGAACGACAACAGTCTCAGGTACTATAAAACAAAACTCCTGCCCCGCCAACGCACCAACCGCAACATGCACGACCTAATGAATGCCGCCACCGATCTGCTCTGCATCAAAGAAAACCTTTACGACGAAATACCCATCCATGACCTCCCCATCAAAAACATCCGCCACCATGTGCGTTTCTATGGCAACGATAAACGCAGAATGCTTATAATCTACAACGGAGAGGCTATCCCAAGAGTAGTTCCATGGATAGCCACAAGCGACTTCCTACCAAAGGAACGCATCAAAGTTTATACCTTCTCCTACAACAACTACGCCTACGATGACGACTTTGCCGAAGTGGAAGACCGTGTACAGCTCTGCGCCTTGCCCGCCGCCATCTACGAAGCCTACCATCGTGTGCTTCCCAAAGAAAACCGATACTACGATGACGAACCTATTGACGGAAAGGAGGACGAGGCATGAAGACTTTCGACTATCAGCAAGACGCCGTCCGCGACCTGCTGCGCCACACCCTGCAGATGCTCACCCTCAACGGCAGCCGACACACCCTTGTCTTCCGCGCCCCCACAGGCAGCGGCAAGACCGTGATGACCACCATGGCTTTGGAGCAGATAACCCTGCAGACCCGTGGCAATGGGCATGAACCTGTCATGATATGGATTGCACCTAATGCCCTGCACGAGCAGAGCTACTTCAAGATGAAGAACTATTTTTCTGAAACCCGCGAACTACACCCAGTAATGTACGATGAACTGGACCACACTGAGGGAATACTGCACTCTGGTGAAGTGCTGTTCGTCAACTGGGAGAGCATCAACAAGGAGAAGAACATCATGGTGCGCGAGTCGGAACAAGGTTATTCCCTCTTCGAGATAACCAGTCGCACCCGCGAAGCCGGACATCCCATAATCGTTGTCATTGATGAAGAGCATGACTTCTGGTCCGCTACTGCCGACAAGAGCAAACAGGTGTTGGACAAGATTGACCCCAAGATAGAACTGCGGGTAAGCGCCACCCCACGCACAACAGGTGAACAGTTGGTTAACATACCCCGCGAACGCGTGGTGGAGGAAGAGATGATTAAAGAGGGCATCGTCCTCAACGAGGAGGTACGCAAAGACATTAACGACGAGAGGAGCCTAACACAACACCTTCTCGAACTGTCACTGCGTAAACGGCAGGAAATTGCCGAGGCTTACCGTCAACTGGAGGTAAACATCAACCCCCTGTTGCTCATCCAGCTGCCCAACGACAACAACGACAAATTGACCGAAGACGACAACCGCTTGATAGAGTCCATCAAGAACTATCTTGAGTTGACCAACTGGAGCATGACCATCGACAACGGCCGATTAGCCGTATGGCTTAGCAAGGAGAAAGAAAACCTCAACGGCATAGAGCACCCAGACAGCATGGTCAATGTGTTACTCTTCAAACAGGCTATAGCCAAAGGATGGGATTGCCCGCGTGCAGCCGTTTTGCTCATCTTCCGACGGCTGAACAGCTCGGAATTCACCATGCAGACTGTTGGTCGTATACTGCGTATGCCTGAGCAGCACTTCTACCCCATTCCGCTGCTAAACAAAGGCTATGTATATACCGATGTCAGCAGCGACCGCATCGAGATAGTGCAGGACGGCATAGGCTACATCAGCCGTCTGGTAGCCAAACGACGAGACGACATCACCCTTATCTCCCTTGATGGGAAAGCCTCAAGCCGTCTCAGCGAGACCCGCAACCGTCTGGGCAGCGACTTCAAACAAACCCTGCGCCAAACTTTCATAGACCACTGGGGATTGACGCAAACCAGAATGAACTTCGACGACGACCCGTTTCCTTGCGGCGACGAAAGCCCTTATGCCGTCAACCGACGCAGTGCGGAGCTGAAAGCACATGTCACCTTCGATGTAAAACAGGTGCAGGTGGAGATTCCCGAAAATGTAGATTTAAACCTTGAAGGAGTTACCGAACTTGCAGGACACAAAGTGGGCTTTGCCCGAAGGGGCAGCGAATTGCGCCAACTATTCGGGATATTCTGCACCAGTCATATAGGACCATTCGAGAAGCTTTCTTCCGCCACCTTGGGACGCTGTCTGTTAGAACTGATGGAAGAGTTTTTTGAATGTTATGAGAATGAAGCCGTGAAAATCATCCTCAGCACCAAGAACGACAACAACCGGAAATATGCCGACATCGTGAACAAAGCCATCTCTACCTATGCACGACACCACGATGAACGCAAACGCAAGGCCGCCGAGCGTGCCATAAACGACATACATTGGGAACTGCCTGCCGACAGACTCTACGAAGAGGAGACCAATGAGGCCATCAACGGAATGGACAACCACGCGCTTCTCCCCTTCATCAGTCAACGAGGAGCCTCCAGTCCCGAAAAGCGGTTTGAAACTTTCCTCGAAGAGCATAAGGAGTATATAGACTGGTGGTACAAGAACGGTGACAAAGGCCGTGACCACTACGCCATTGCTTATACCAAAAGCGACGGCAGCAAAAGCCTCTTCTATGTGGACTTTATCATCAGGATGAAGAGCGGCCGCATCTTGCTGTTCGACACTAAGAGCGCCAACTCCGACTCCGAAGCTCCCGCCAAGCACAAAGCCTTGATAGACTATGTGCGCGTACACCAAAACATGGGGGGCGGCGTAATCATTGAAGACAACGGGAACTGGCTGTACAGCGACACCTATATCAGCAAAACCACCGACCACAGCGGTTGGAAAGCCTTCTTCCCCGACCAAGAATAGACCAAAAAGGAAACACCATGAATAAAGGAATCGACACCACCTTTGTACATCCCGTCGGGACGCATATTGTTACCACTGATAATCACCGCACTGCGTACGGTGTTATTCATATCACACCCCGTTGGGGTGATTAATAGAAGTCCTTTTATAACAAAACGGGCGGTGCCTCAAGATGGAAGGCACCGCTCTTTTTGTTCGAAGTTACTGTCTGGAAAAGTGTACGGGAAATAAGAATGTGTGATGGCTATTTCTTCTTGGTGAGGAGGGAAACAACCCACAGCAGGATTACGGCACCTATCAGTGAGGTGACAAGGTAGCCGATAAAAGTCTTACCCCAGTGGATGCCCAACCAGGCAAGCAGGTTGCCACCCAGAAAACCACCAACGATACCAACCAGAAGGTTGACCAAGAAACCAAATCCGGAACCTTTCATCAACTTGCCAGCCAAAAAGCCAGCCAGGGCTCCAACAATAACAGTAAATAGAATTCCCAACATAATGTTTGATTTTATTGATTAATACCACAATAACGCCATTGTTGCTATTTTATTGTCCACCTGTTCGGTTTTTAACATATTGAAAGGCAAACGGTCTTCTGCCTGTTTCCCCGAAGCCTGTCAGGCAATGATGAACGGCTTTTCGCGGTCTCTTTTTCTTTCATGTTTGATTTGTCTGGGGTGCAGCCAAGGGTAGGGGAGAAGGTTCACAGGCGCGGGATGGCAGCAAGCAGGCGTTGGGTGTAGGGATGTTGGGGGTGGGCGAAGAGTTCGTCGGAAGGCCCCTGCTCCACGATGCGGCCTTGCTGCATGACCATAATGCGGTCGGAGAAGAATTTGACCACGGAGAGGTCGTGAGTGATAAAAAGATAGGTGTAGCCGTAGCACTCTTTCAAATCGTTAAGGAGGTTCAGCACCTGAGCCTGCACCGAGACATCGAGTGCCGAGACGCTCTCGTCACATACCACAAGTTCGGGCTGAAGTATCAGTGCACGGGCTATGCAGACTCTCTGCCGCTGTCCGCCTGAGAATTCGTGTGGGTAGCGGTTGTACCATTCTTCACTTAGCCCCACTTGCTGCATCAACTGCAACACCCGTTGGCGCCGTTCTTCTTCATTGTCATAGAGGTGGTGGCATCGAAGGGGCTCCTGAATGGCCTGCCCAATGGTGAGTCGGGGATTAAGAGAAGAATATGGGTCTTGGAATACAATCTGCATCTTGCGTCGGAGCGATTTCTTTTCGGAGTTGGAGAGTTTGTCGAGGGGCTTGCCGTCGTATTCTACCGTCCCGGAACTGCGCTCAATAAGTTGGAGAATTGCCCGACCAAGGGTACTCTTGCCGCATCCGGATTCGCCTACCAAGCCTACGGTCTCGCCCCTGAAAATGTCAAAGGAAATGCCGTCGACGGCTTTCAATTCTTGCAAAGTCTTGCCGAAGATGTTCTTTTTTAACGGATAGGTTACGCCCAGGTCGCGAACCCTCAGCAGCGGGGTGGCTCCCTTTTCGTTAATTGTCAATTCATTATCCAGTTGGTCCCCATTGCTATTGCAGTCGGTTTCTGGAATGCAAGTTTCGATGTGCTGTGCATCAACGGCCGAAACATCGGAGTTCCTCCCTTCAAGGAAGTCGCTCACGGTGGGCAGCCTGCGCGGACGACTGTCGAGGGGTGGACGGCATGCAAGAAGTCCTTTTGTGTAAGGGTGCTTTGGGTGGTAAAGCACCTGTTCGGCAGAGCCTTGCTCCACTATCTCGCCTTTGTACATCACCGCCACATCGTCGGCTATCTGGGCAATAACACCCAAATCGTGGGTGATGAATATGATGCCGATATGATATTTGTGTTGAATAGAACGCAGCAGTTCGAGTATGGTTTTCTGCACAGTGACGTCGAGAGCGGTAGTAGGTTCGTCGGCAATGACAATGGCCGGACGGCATATCAGCGCCATGGCTATCATGACGCGCTGTTTCTGGCCGCCACTGATTTCATGCGGGTAACTGTCAAAAATCTTTTCGGGGCGGGGCAGCATCACCTCCTCGAAAAGGTCGAGTACACGTTTTCTGGCTTCAGCCTTGGAGACTTTTTCATGCTGCAGAAGCATCTCCATGACCTGGTCGCCGCAGCGGTGCACAGGGTTGAGGCTGGACATCGGCTCCTGGAAAATCATCGAGACATGCGAGCCGGGGATAATCTTCTCTGCTGCCTCTTCTCCGGGAGTGGGATAGAACTTGATGCTGCCGGATACTTTGCACAGCGGCTCCTTGGGAAGCAGCCCCATGACAGCAAGTGAACTGACTGATTTTCCGCTCCCCGATTCTCCTACAATCCCCAGCGTCCGACCGCGGAAAACGTCAAAACTAACATCCTTTACGGCGGTGCTGTGGCCTCCGTCGTGATAGAAATCAACGTGCAGATGCTTTACTTCCAAAACCTTGTCGGGCATGCAAGAATTACCTTTGTCCATATCGCTATTTTATAATACTCTATTATTCAAAAACTAAGAGACGACACCTGTTTGGTGGCAGTTATAATTTTTCTCTAAAACGCGAAAATATTTTTTTTATTTGAAATTTAATGCGTAAATTTGCAAAAATTTTTAATGCAAGGTCTTTCCTACAGGCTTTGCAACGATTACAGGAAAACCTAAACAACAATACATCAACAAATAAAGATTCAACATTATGACGAAATCTGAAGAATTCATGGAAATGGAAGCCCGTTACGGTGCTCACAACTATCATCCCCTGCCCGTTGTCCTCGCCAAAGGTGAGGGTCCTTTTGTATGGGACTGTGAAGGCAAGCGCTATTTCGACTTTCTCTCGGCCTACTCTGCCGTTAACCAGGGTCACTGCCATCCCAAGATTATCAAAGCTCTCTGCGACCAAGCCCAGCAGCTCACTCTCAGCAGCCGCGCGTTCTACAACAACTGCCTTGGCGAATGGGAAAAATACGTCACTGAATATTTTGGCTACGACAAGGTGCTGCCCATGAACAGTGGTGCCGAGGCCGACGAAACTGCATTGAAACTTGCCCGCCGTTGGGGTGTAGTGAAAAAAGGCATCAAGAACGACGAAGTCATGATTGTCTGCTGCGAAGGCAACTTCCATGGCCGCACCATCACCATTATCACCATGAGCAACGACCCTGAGAGCTACGCCAACTACGGCCCCATGACTCCCGGTTTCATCCGCATACCTTACAATGATCCCAGCGCATTGGAGAAAGTTCTCGATGAGCATGGCGACAAGATTGCCGGTTTCCTCCTCGAACCCATCCAAGGCGAGGCTGGTGTCTACGTTCCCGACGACGGCTACCTGAAGAAATGCTATGACATCTGCAAGAAGCACAACGTTCTCTTCATGGCCGACGAGGTGCAGAGCGGTATCGCCCGTACCGGCAAGATGCTTGCCTGCGACCACGAAGGTGTACGCCCCGATATTCTGATTCTCGGCAAGGCTCTTGGCGGCGGCGTGGTTCCCGTCAGCTGCGTGTTGGCTGATGACGACATCATGCTCAACATCAAACCCGGCGAGCACGGCTCCACTTTCGGCGGCAACCCCATTGCTGCAAAAGTTTCCATCGCTGCACTTCAGGTTATCAAGGAAGAACATCTGATGGAGAATGCCGAGCGTTTGGGTAAAATCTTCCGTGAGGAAATGACCAACTTCAAGAGCCCGATGATTGAGAAGGTTCGCGGTAAAGGTCTCTTGAACGCCATCATCATCAAGCCCCACAACGGCAAGGAGGCTTGGGATGTTTGCTTGAAGATGCGCGACATGGGCGTTCTGGCCAAGCCCACCCACCAGCACATCATCCGTTTTGCTCCTCCGCTGGTCATCACCGAGGAACAACTCCGCGAGGCCATCGAAATCATCAAAAAGGCCATTGCTTCCTTTGAATGATTTTCATAATACCAATGCCTATAGAAGGGTGACAGTCGCTGCACTGCCACCCTTTACTTTTGGTAACTTCTAAAAATTCTCTTTTGAGAGCGCGTCCCTCCTGGACGCTGTTTCTATGTTGCTTATTATCCTCACACTACGTGCGGGGTCATTGAGAGTGTTCCTCTTCGAGGCAATTAATAGAAGTCCCCTTTTGCATTAAGAGACTTTTGAACTCGTTAATTCGCTTAGTCGCTTAATCGTTTAATCGCTTAGTCGCTTAATAGTTTAGTCGCTTATTAGGGATTCAAGGACTAACGAATTAACACATTAACGAATTAACACATTAACACATTCAAAAATGTCGGTAAATGAAAAAAAATGTGTACCTTTGCAAATTATTATTGTACACAACCGTCAGTAATCCCGTTAGTAGACGGCAGCCATCACCCCTTGGCCGGGAATAAAAAAGCCCCTCCCGACCATCGGTAGAATGACTGTCCGGAAAGAATAAACACAAAAACGACATGACATCGCCCGACGCAACAGCAGGCCTCCCTGCCACAAAGAAACCCCGCAGTTCGAATCTGGAGCTGTATCGTATTGTATGTATGCTTATGATAGTAGCACACCACTATGTGGTGAATTCAGGCTTGATGGAAGGTGGAGCGCCGCTTCTCGAGCATCCCGACACCATCCACACTATCTTTCTATGGCTCTTTGGCATGTGGGGGAAAACGGGCATTAACTGCTTCCTCATGATAACCGGCTACTTTATGTGCAAGAATCAAATCACCATCAAAAAGTTCCTCAAGTTAATTCTTCAGGTCTATTTGTACAATTGGGTCATCTTCATCATTTTTGCAATTGCGGGCTACCAAACCGTAACCGCCCACAACCTCATTAAACAACTCTTGCCCTTCTGGGATTTCACCAACAATTTTGTTCCTTGTTTCATCATCTTCTATCTCTTGATTCCTTTCCTCACCATATTGGTTCAACATCTCAATCGGCGTCAGCACCTTCTTCTCATACTTCTGTTTATAGTGAGTTATACGCTTCTTGGTTCCATTTCATTCTTCGATGTCACATTCAACTACATCACTTGGTTTAGCATCATCTTCTTCATAGCATCCTTCATACGGCTCCATCCCATGCCTATTTTCGAGAGAAAACAGCTCTGGGGATGGCTCACATTGCTCTCAGTAATAGCGGCTATGGCATCGGTAGCCATCCAGCAACATATCACCTTCAAGGTTTTTGAATACGTAGACGATAGTAACAAGATCTTTGCTGTTTTGGTGGCGTTCTGCTCCTTCCTCTGGTTCAAAAACCTTAATATCAAGCAGAGCAACTTCATCAATGCTGTCGGCTCCACCTGTTTCGGTGTTCTGCTTATTCATGCCAACTCAGACGCCATGCGTGTATGGCTATGGGGCGATACCGTCGACTGTATAGGACATTATTCCCTCCCGTTCGGTCAGCTGGTTCTGTATTGTTTCTGTGTGGTTTTCGCCATCTTTGCAATATGCAGCCTCATCGACTACCTCCGCATTCAATGTCTCGAAAAGCCTTTCTTCAAGTGGTATGATAAGCATCTCGACGCCCGTTTCAACCAATTTGTCGAAACCAAATTACTGGGTCGCTCCAACGAAGAATAACCTCTTTACACTCCAATGAAAAAGAATCTCTTTGCCATTCTCACTGCTATTATTTTGTTTGCCGGAGCGTCTTCAGCGCAGACATTCCCCTTCCAAGATACCGCTCTATCCGTCAACGAAAGGGTAGAAGACCTCCTGTCGCGTCTCACGCTTGACGAGAAACTATCCATGATGGAGCATCGTAACCCGGCAATTCTTTCACTCGGCCTGCCTGCATACAGCTGGTGGAACGAGGCTCTGCACGGCGTGGGGCGCAACGGACTGGCTACGGTGTGGCCGATGCCCATAGCCTTGGCGGCAACTTTCAATCCTCAAACGGTGCAGAGAATGTTTTCTCTGGTATCGTACGAGGCTCTTTTGAAATTCTTCCAGGTACGGAGTGCCGACACCTGTAAAAGCCTGTTCGAACCTACCGACTACACCGGCATGACATTCTTCACTCCAAATATCAATATCTTCCGCGACCCTCGTTGGGGTCGTGGCATGGAAACCTATGGCGAAGACCCTTTCTTAACCGCCATAATGGGGCTGGCCTGTGTAAGAGGGTTGCAGTACGAACAACCTAATGGCGGTCGCGAGGGACTCGTTGCAGCAGCCTGTCTGAAACATCTTGCCGTCCACAGCGGTCCCGAGGCCTTGCGCCATGAATTCGATGCCCAAGTGTCACCCCGCGACCTCTGGACAACCTATCTGCCTGCGTTTGAGTATATCATTAAAAACAGCGATGTGCAACAGGTTATGTGTGGCTACAACCGTCTGAACGGCGAACCTTGCTGCACCAACGAACACCTTTTGCTCGATATACTTCGCAACAAGTGGAAATACGACAACATCATCGTCACCGACTGCTGGGCGTTGAACGACTGCTGGGAACGCGACACCGTCATCCCGCGTCACAAGACCCATGCCTCCGCTGCCCTGACGGCAGGTGCCGCCTTTGGCTCCGAAGTGGACTTGGAGTGTGGCAGCGGTCTCGAAGCTCTACGCACGGCAGTGGATTCGGGTCTCGTAAGCGAGGAGAAAGTCAACGAGCACGTCCGACGTGTCTTGCGCACCCGTATGCGCACCATGATGCCTCTCAATGTGAAGCAGAAATCCATAATACCAGTCCCTGCTCAGCAAGGGGAACTGACTCCCGAACGCATGGCTGCCAGCAGTCTGGTACTGCTGAAAAATGCACCTGCCAACTGTCTGTCAAAAGTTAAGGGCAAACATTTGTTGCCACTTGCCAAGGGTAAAACCAAGATCTACCTGTCCGGTCCCAACGCCGTAGACACACTTATGCCCCTTGGCAATTATAACGGTACCCCTGCCCATACGGTGAACATCCGGGAAGGTCTGTCTGAACTATTTACATTGGTGGACAATCCTCGTGATGCTGACGTTATTGTCTATGCCGGAGGCCTCAGCCCCCAATTGGAAGGGGAGGAGTTGCCAGTCGATATGCCAGGCTTTTACAAAGGCGACCGCACTCGCATAGAACTGCCCGACGACCAAGTCAAAGAACTCCACAAACTGCAACGCAAGCACAAGCCAGTCATTCTTCTATTGTGCAGTGGCAGTGCCATAGCACTCGACAAAACGGCTCAAAACTGCGATGCTATATTGGCCTGCTGGTACGGCGGGGAAGCCATGGGCTCTGCCATAGCGAAGTCCATGGCGGGCGAATACGACTGCTTCGGACGACTGCCCGTCACTTTCTATAAAAGTACCGCCCAACTGCCCGACTTCTCCGACTACAACATGCAGGGCCGCACCTACCGCTACATGACAGAGGAACCGCTTTACCCCTTCGGCTATGGGTTGAACTACGGAAAGTATCACCTTGAAGATGTTTCCTACAATGCCGAGCACATGACCGTCAAAGGGCGTATTGTTACCGACCGTGAGTCGCCTGCCGGAGGAATGAGCCAAATTGTTCAGGTCTACCTTGTGGGCAACAACCCGCAGGATCCTCGCAAACAACTTGTTGGTATTGCCTATTGCAATAACGATTTCTTCAGCATCACCCTTGAACCCTTCTGGCTACGGAGTTTCAACGAAACGAATGGACAGATGGAACTCCCCAAGCCCGGCACCCAGCTTCACCTGTTGGTAGGCCTAAGCAGCAATGACAAAGACTTTATTGAAATAGCAACTGAATACTCTGAATAGTCATATCAATATACTCGATAATAACAAATAAAACATAATATCATGAAAAAACAAGACTGGTTAGTTATCTTGATTGTTGTGGTCGTACTGGCCCCCTTCTTTATCCCTGCCACGGGATTCTTCGCTTGGTTCGAGGCTTCGACCAAGGCTCACCCCTTCATTATGGCATTCTTCAAGTTTGCCATCCTTGCCACCTTCGGCGAGATGCTGGCCCTGCGTATCCGTGAGGGCGTGTACAACAAGAAAGGCTTCGGCATCGTGCCGCGCATGATGGTGTGGGGATTCCTTGGCATGTGCATTGCCATGGCGATGATTATCTTCAAGAGTGGTGTTCCTGCATTCCTTGGAGCAATAGGTGGTTGCAATTGTCCCGCCGAGGTTTTTGCCGCCTCCGAACTGACTTGGGGTAAGGTGGGCGTGGCCTTTGCCGTCAGCGTGCTGATGAATACTATCTTCGCACCCGTCATGATGACCTTCCACAAATGCACCGATATCCACATTCTTGAGAATGGCGGCACTGTGCGCGGACTGCTCCGCCCCATGCACATGCGCGACATCTTCGCCAACAAGATTAACTGGGACGTGCAGTGGAACGTGGTCTTTAAGAAGACCATCCCCCTCTTCTGGTTTCCCGCCCACACCATCACCTTCATCCTGCCCCCGACCTTCCAAGTGCTCTTTGCCGCACTGCTGGGCGTGGCATTGGGTCTCATCTTAGCCTTGGCCGGAGGAAGCAAGAAATGAAGAAGATACTAGTTGTCCTAGTACTACTAGTAGTATCACTAGTTAGACTAGAAGCTCAAGAGGGCTTTCACTTCGACTTTCACGGCTTTGTCAACCCACACTACTATGCCGACAGCCGAAGCGTCGTCGGTGGCCGTGAGGACATGATGCTCTTCTACCCTAAGCCCATTGTGCGCGACAGCCTTGGACACGACATCAACGACGGCTGGCAGGCTAATATGCTTGCCATCACCGCTAGGCTGAATGTGAGAATCACGGGTCCCGAGATGCTGGGTGCAAAGACATCGGCGTTTATCGAGGGCGACTTCACAGGTTCCACCAACGCCACCATCGACAACCTGCGCTTACGCCACGCCTATATTACGTTGCGGTGGAGACGCTGGGTGGTCGACGACCTGTACCGCACTCCTCACATGCTGATAATGGGACAGTATTGGTACCCCATGGTCATCCACGAAATCATGCCTATGACCAACCCCCTCAACATGGGAGCTCCTTTCCATTGCTACGCCCGCCAGCCACAGGTGCGCTATTCCTATAACGTTGGTCGGTGGGAGGCTGTTGCCGTGGCTTGCTGGCAGTTGGACAACATGAGCCAAGGATTGCTCAGCGGCAACCCTCAAAGCAGCACCCTCTTTGCCCGACATAGTCTTCTACCCGAACTCAACGCACAGCTCCGCTACCAGACCAAGCATCTCTTTCTTGGTGCTGCCGCCAACCTCAAGACTATCCAGCCCGTGGTGCCTGACCCAACCGGTACACTCCACTCCTCCTTCTCGTGGAGCCTCTTCGGCAAGGTTACGCTGGGTTCCGTCACTATCAAGGCTCAGACCCTGCTCAACAACAGCCTTTACGAAGGCTGCTCGCTGGGTGGCTACCTGATGCTGACAGATGGTTCCTTCTGCGATTGGCACTTCAACACCGTGTGGCTCGACATCGAGCGCAACCGTGGACATTGGCGTCCCGGCCTCTTCATGGGCTATGCCAAGAACCTTGATTTTGGCAACGCCGACTACACCCATTGCTTTGGCCGCGGTCACGACCTCGCCTACCTTTGGCGTGTACAACCCCGCCTCACCTACACTACACAGAAAGGCCTCTCCTTCGTGGGCGAAGCCGAATACACCTATGCAGGATACGAAGAGCCTGTTGGCAACCTGCGTCTTTCTTTAAGTGCCGTCTATGCGTTCTAACTATCATACCCATTCTCGTTTCTGCGATGGCAAAGGCGAGCCACGTGAATACGTCGAATTCGCCCTTGCCAACGGCTTCACTGCCCTTGGTTTCTCCGGCCATGCACCGTTGCCGTTCAACAACACCTTCTCTATTCACAACGAAGACTACCTCGCCTACTGCGACGAAGTGCGTAAACTGCAAGAGGAATATCGCGGCCGCATCGTCATCCTGCTGGGTTTGGAGATAGATTATGTGCCGGGAGTGAACGACGACTTCCAGCCGCTCATTGAGAAGGGAAAACTCGACTATTTCATAGGCGGGGTACATCTGGTCACCGACCCCGACGACACCCCTTGGCTGTGCAGCCACCACGACGAAGCCGCACAGCGCATCTGGTTCATCGATGGCCCGCGGCAGGAGACCTACGACGAAGGACTGCAACGGGTCTTCCACGGCGACATACGCCGCGGCGTCACCGCCTTCTTCCATCAAACCAATGCCATGATCGAGAGCCAGCGTCCCACCATTGTCGCTCACTTCAACAAGATAGTGATGCACAACCGCGACCGCTACTTCTCAGAGCACGACAAATGGTATCTCGACCTCGTTTACGAGACCATCGAACTCATCCGCGAAACGGGCTGCATTGCCGAAGTCAACACACGCGGCATCTACAAGAAACGCCACGACGACTACTACCCCTCGCGCGAACTGCTGTGTCACATGAACGAATTGCACATCCCTGTCATAGTCAGTACCGACGCCCACACACCCGAAGACCTCCTCCGCACAGAAGGCGCCTACGAGTTTCTCAATGAAATTCAGTACCATAATATCGTTAGAGAATTATTAATCCCTTAATAAAAATAAAAAAACAAAAAGTATGAAAAAAACACTCTTTTTCGCATCCGCATTGCTTCTTTTCAGCATCGGTAATGCACAAATCGCCAATGGCCGTATCGGCAATGGAAACATCAACATTGCAGGAACAGAATGGACTAATGTTTACGGTATCGACTTCAACAATGATGGCGTACTCAAGTTCCGTCTCAGTGATTTCAGCGGTGCTACCGGCACACAAACCAACGCCTACATCTCGTACAATTGGACAGAGAATGGCAACAATATTGTTGCCGACCCTGACATGTGGGACTACGTTGCCATCCTCACTTCTGGCACAGTCATTGACGCCAACAGCAACTTTGCCGGATATGGCGATGCCACATTCCAAGACCTCACCACTGCTCCCGAGCGTATCTTTGTAGGGTTCCGCATCTCGCTGGCAGACGGCATACACTTTGGCTGGGCTGAGGCTGTTGTCGAAACTTCCGGCAATGACATCAATCTTAACTGGGTAGCCTGTGCCTATAATACCACTCCCAACGCCCCCATCGTGGCTGGTACTGCTGTAGGCATTGCCAATGTTGACCAACCCGGTTTTTGTGCTTATGCCCTTGGAGGAAACCAACTGCGCATTGAGACCGACAATAGTGATGCAAGTATCTACGACATCAACGGTCGCATTCTCAACACTATCCGCTGCAATGGCACTGTTACAATCATGATGCCCAAAAGTGGCCTATACCTTGTTCAGGTCGGCAAAACCACCCGAAAAGTATTTGTTTTTTAATTTCAATACCCTTTTATTCCAATGAAAAAAGTTTTTTTCCTTGTCATCACCTTGTTGACTTTCGGCCTTGCAAGTGCTCAGAACGCACTGAATAACGCTGCCGACAATATCGTTGGTACCTACTCCGGCACGCAGGACGGCGAAAGTTTCCGTGCCAAAATCACCAAACAGCCCGACGGTACATACCAGGGTCAGATTGTCTGGATGCAGAACGACAAGGACGCTGACGGCAACAAACGCCTTGACACAAAAAATCCAGACAAGAGTCTGCGCAACACCCCTTGCGACCGTATCATCCTTTTCTCAGGTCTTCAGTACAATGCCGACAAGAAATGCTGGGACGGCACTAAAATCTACGACCCCCAGCGTGGCATTAAAGCGCGCCTTACCGTAACCTTCGAGAAGGACGGCCGTCTTCGCCTCAAAGGGTCGGTTTTTGCTTTCAGCGAGAGCGTCTATTGGAAGAAAGTGCAGTAAACACTGCTGGCAACCTCCAATAATTGCTCCTGAGAAGAGACATTCATCAAAATCAATACTGATTATTAAACACGAATTCTTTGAATGTGTTAATGTGTTAATCGATTCACGAATTCACGTATTAACGAGTTAACGAATTCAAATCACCCCTCAAATCTGTCAAACGGCGGCGGGCGGCCAGATAGGTCACCCGCCTGTCGGTGACGGCATTCTCAGCCTGTAGCAGGAGAGCATGAGCCTGCAACACATCCGAGACAGTCGCCACTCCGGCAGAATAATTAATTTCCGCCAGTCGGTAATTCTCACGTGCAAGCTGAAGGGCTGCCGAATCACTGCGGATAAGCATGAAGGCATCCACCATGTCATTGTAAGCTTTTTCCTCCTCAAGCGACATCAGTTTGCCGTACTGTTCTTTTGCTACACGCGCCTGCTCGATGCGGATATTGTGTTCCCTGATTTTGTGCGACGTATTCCACCAGTCGGACAACGGCACCGAGAGACTAAGCCCCGCCACAGCATTGGCTGAGGCATCGTTGCGCACCGCATTGCCGTAATAGCCTATACCAAGGATGGCAAGTTGGGGCAGAGTTTCGCCAATGGCCATCTTCTTGAACAGTTCTTGCGACTCTTCATTAATTTGGAGAAGACGGCTCTCCGGACGATAATTCTCCTTTGGCGACAGCTTGCCGCTGTTCAAGTCCATTTCAGCAGGCGACATTTTTAAAAGATTGTCACCGCCGAAATCAATATCGTCAGTGTACGCTATGCCTATCTGGGTGCAGAGAAGTTGGCGCGACATTCTGATACCGCTTGCCAGTTGTTGCCGCTTGGCGTTTATCTCGTTACGCTTAAGGCTTATCTGTAGTATGTCGGCACGTGTAACCAGTCCGTTTGCCAATGCCGATTCTGCCACATGCTCCAGCGAATCAATCAATGTCATTGCAGCCTCCACAGCGGCCTCCTTTTCCTTCAACCCGACGACAAGGTAATATGTCGCCTCGACATCTTCAAGCACATCGCGCATCTTTATTTTCGACTGTAGGACAGCGGCCTCCTCTCCAAGAGCGGCTAATCTGTTGCCGTTCACTATCCGTCCACCGGCAAAGACAGGCTGGGTGGCGATAACAGAAACACTGAACCCGTGTTTCATCAATTCAAGGCGGTCGTTCACATCAGTCTCTTCTGAGAAGATATTGTAGATGGCTTCCAGCAATGAGCGCATGTCGTTGGAGCGAATGTCCTCGAGGGCGAAACTAATCATAGGCCGTGCAGCAACATAGCCCATACTGTTCAACTGCAGCTGGGGGAAGTAATGGGTGAAAGCCTGGCTTTTCACAGCCCGGGCTTTCTCAACATCAAGCTGCGATATGCGGATGTCCGCATTGTTCCGTCTCGCCAGTGCCAGGCAGCTGTCCAACGTCAGTGTCTGAGCTTGGATGAAATTGAAGATTGCTAAATGAAAAATGAAAAACAAGCCAAAGCAAAAGGGAAGGAAAAATCTATGTCTATTCATGAGTTTTTATTTAATGTGTGAATTATTGCTTGAATGCTTGATTGTGTTGATGCTTGAGTGCTGATGTGGTCAAATTACTCAGACAATCAAGCAATCAGACAATCAAGCAATCATTATCGTATTTTGATGGGACGATGGTTGACACGTTTCTTGTTCTCGAATGCGACGCAGTAGGCTACCGGGAGGATGGTGACTACCAGTGGCAGGGTGAAGATGGTTCCAAAGCATACCACCACGCCCATGGGTGCCCACAGCAGGGTTCCCGCCGTAATCATCGGGATGACACCGAGAGCCGTAGTAGCCGAAGTGAGGAAGATGGGACGCATTCGGCGCAGGCCGGCTTGGTAGGCCGCTTCACTTACTGACATCTGCTCCTTGCTGCGCAGTTCAGCCACATAGTCGTACATAATAATGGCGTTGCGCACAATGATACCCACAAGCGAGATGAGTCCGAGGGTGGCCGTGATAGAGAAATCGTAACCGAAAAGCCATAGCCCGAAGGTGGCACCAAACAAACAGAGTACAGCCATCGAGATGGAGAGAATCGATATGCCTATCTTGCCATAATGCACTATCAGCACAAGGAACATGACACAGAGTGCGGCAATGACCGCAAGAATGAGACCGGGCAGCAGCTCGCGCGAATACTCCATTGCCCCTCCATACTCCCATGTGACGCCCTCGGGGAGCTTCATCTTTTCAATCCGTCGCCCGATGGAGGCCAGCTCTTTCAGCTGCCCTGCCCCCATCATGGCATCCGCCGAGACGGTAATGCAGCGTACCCCATTGCGATGGGGCATGTTATTGTGATGGTATCGAGGATGTATGTCCGCTACTTGTCGCAACGGGACCCACATGCCCGGTGTGGCACATGGCACAAGCAAATCGCCCAACGAACTGTAGTCGAGATTCTGCGAGCCATCGCTGTAGACTGTGATAGGGATATTGTAATCGCCTTCCCACATCGAGGAAAGATGCGTTCCCGACAGGGCACCGCTGATATATACCGACAATGCCGATTGTGTAATTCCGAGGCTGTTCGCCACATCGCTTTTCAACACCACGTCCACTATCTCCTCTGTCTCGTCATAGTCGGAGTGGACATAGAACAGTTTGGGGTTCTCCCGCATAAACCGTATCAGCGAGTCTCTCACAATGGCGAGACTGTCGTAATTGTCGCCCTTAATGTAAATCTCAATGGGCGAAAGAGCCATCTGGTAATCCAGCTGTTTGAAACGCATCTGTGCATTGGTGAAGACATTTTCATAGCGTTGCGCATACTCTTCAATCACCGCCTTGGTGGCATTGTCGTCAACAGTCTTGACAATCAGTTGGGCGTAATTGTCCGAAGGCAACTGAGGAGCGTAGGTGATATGGAATCTCGGAGACGACATGCCCACAAACGAAGTAACACTTGTTATGCGCGGGTCTGCCATCAGCATCTTCCTAAGTGAGTCGGCAGCGGCACTGGTCTCCTTCAGCGAAGCGGAAGCATCCAAACGCATTTCGATGGCAAAACTGTCACGTTCAGCCTTGGGCAGGATCTGAATATTCACTGCAGCGAACAGCAGCACTCCGACAACCACCGAGGCAGCACCCACTGCCAATGTGGTTTTCTTGTGGCGGAAACACTTGTCGAGTAGCCATTGGTAGCCGTTTTGCAATGCAGTGAAAAAACGCTCCTGCACCCGCTCTACACGGGTCTTTTTGTTCGAGACATTCTGCCGTATCAACCTTGCAGACAGGAACGGAATGACAAGAATGGCGTAAAAGAAACTGCATGCCAGTGCTATCAATATCATCCAGGGGAACAACTTGATGAAATCACCAAGCATATTCCCCTTGAATATGGCTATTGCCGGGAAAAACATCATGGCTATCGAAGCTGTGGCAAACAGCATCGAATTCGCCAGTTTCGATGTTGACACCGCCGCTGCATACCAACGAGAATGTCCTGCCCTCAACAGGTCGGTGTACCCATCTATCACCACCACCGAATCATCCACTATCATGCCCAGTACGGCTATCAGTGCGGCAAGAGTCACCGTGTTCAGCTCGAATCCGAGGAAATACATAATGCCAAGCGTGGCAGCAATGCAGATAGGCACCGATGTTGAACTCACCAACGCCGTGCGCAGCGGGAAGAGCAGCAACATCACCACAATCACTACGAGGATGGCCTCGATAAGGTCTCGCAGAAACGACCTTACTGAACGGTCCACCACCTGTGGCTGGTCGGTGATGCGATGTATATGGATGTCGGGAGTGAGTGTCTGTTCATATTCTGCCATCACCTTTTCCACTTTCTTGCCAAACTCCACCACGATGTTCCCGCTTCTCATCTCTAACGACAATATGATGCAACGGGTGTTGTCCGTAACCGAGTCGCTGTATACTATATGCGGAACCTGGTCCGGATAGTGTGGCTCAAGCCTTGCCACATCGCGTAGACGCAGCACTTGTCCTGTTACCGGGTCGGAGAACACTACCAACTCGTTGAGGTTATACAAATCGCCATAAGGTATTGAAACATGCACCAATGCGTGACCTTCGTCGTTCTCCAGCTTGCCCGAGATGGTGCGGAACCCTTGCGCCGCCAGTTCTGCCGACACTATCGACGGCGAGATGGCATACTGTGTCAACTTCACGGGATCCATGTGCACCGCTATTTCCTCCTTCTGGTCTCCTACCACATTGATTCTTCCCAATTCGGGGATATTGCGCAGTCGTGCCGAAAGGGTTTTAGACACCTCCTCAAGCTCCCTTGGTGCCCGCTCGGCGCTCTCGATGGCTATCAGCAGCGATGACGCATTGCCAAAGTCATCCACCACAGCCGTGGCAGCCACGCCCTGCGGCAGGTCGGTGATACGGAACAACGACAGCCCCTCTCTGATGCGCGACCACGTCACCTTGGCATCTCCGTCGCTGTGCACCATGGTCACGAATACATATAGCATGCCGTCCTTGCTGTAAGAGTAGGTCTTGGTCTTGTCCACCTCGTTGAAGGTGAAAAGAAAGTTCTCCACTTTGCCTGTCACCTGTTCTTCCACCTCCTCGGCGGTGGCACCGGGGTAAATGACGGCCACAACGCCCTGCCGAACCGTCACATCGGGGAATTCGTTCTTATTTAAATGAGGCAATGCATATATACCGATGGCAACCACAGCAATAATGCTGAGTGCCAAAATGGGGAAACTGCGCATCGCCCCCTCTATCATATTGGTTCTTCGAGCCATTTCTAAAAGTGTTAATGTTAATGGGAATGTGTTAACGTGTTAACGAGTGAATCGGATTCAGAATGAACGCTTTTACAATGTGCAAATGTGTTAACGTGTGAATCGGATTTACGAATTAACGCATTTACGAATTAACGCATTTACAAGTTCTTTTCACTTTCCACCGTTACTTTGGCACCGGTATACAGTTTCTGTTGTCCCGACACAATCACCGAGTCACCGGCATTCAGCCCCGCTTCGACCAGTACACCGTTGCGAATAAAGTCACCAACGGTCACAACGCGATGGTACGCCTTGCCCCCTTCAACCACCCACACAATTGTACCCTCGGGCATCACCTGCACACATTCGGCTGGAACCACAATGCCTTCTTTCGTGTCAATATCTACTTTCACCTTTGCCACCATGTCCGGCAACAACCCTGTTTTATTCACATCGGCGTTGCCCTGCGATACCATTGTTCCATAAACCTTGTAGGTATGTCCCAGTGGGTTGGCCACAAGACTTTTGTCCGACACACGCAGCGCAAACTCCTTGTCGTCCAAGGCAGGGACTACAGCCTTTGCTGTGGTACCCACCGACAGTAGACCCACCTCGTGCTCGGGAACGGAAAACGCCACACGCAGCCGGCTCAAGTCAATAATGCGGGCAAAGGGTTCAACGGGTTTCAGATCCTCTCCTGCATGATGGTTCCCGCACGACACCACACCGTCGAAGGGGGCTCTCAGCACACAATCATCAACCCGTTGGCGGGCAGCAGTCTCCGCTTGGAGAGCTTTCTCAAGGTCAGTTTCCATCTGCACCCAGCGTACATCGCTGATGCCACCCTCTTCGTGCACACGCTGCATACGTCCGTAAGCATCTTCGGCTTGACGCAGGGCGGCGCGTGCCGAACCCCACAGACTGCGTGCCGTCGTGGCATCCACTTCAGCCAGCACCTGACCTTTTTTCACCCGTTGCCCGTTGTGAACGGCGACCTTGGTCAAACGACCGCCAAGGGGAAAAAACAAATCCATCTCCACCTCTGAGCCGATAGAGCCCACATATTCGCGTTGGTGCATGTTCTCACCACCGTCCACTACCGCCACACGAACGGTAACAGAATCTCTCCAACCTGTGTCCTGATTCCTGCCACCGCAGCCGCAAAGCAATGTGACACTGCAAAGAAAAAGTAATAAAACATGTTTCATATTATACAAACTATTTAATTCAAGTATTCTTTAACCGTTTTATGTGTTTGTAAGTTTATTGTTGAATTATAGTTGAGTTGATTTTTTGTATCAGATAAACATATCAACGTATCAATATCTAACGAATCAATGCCCAGCATATCAACATATTATGTTATACAAGCATTTTATAAACGTCCTGCAAAAATACGTAAAATACCAGTAACACACAACACCGCATGCTGTTTTTTTACGCAATTCACAATAAATAAGAAGTCTAAAAGGCAAATCTGAAAGAAGTATGTCTACACATTCTAATACTTAAATGGGCAACTATTGGGAATGCTTGCGAACCATCTCTTTTGTTGACTCCTGTCAATCACCCCGATGGGGTAAGATATGAATAACTTTGCGAAAGTCGAGAGCAGAGTCGAAATCGTTCGAGCTATGTCGAGATAAAGCAGCGTCTCGAAAAAACGCCATCCGCAGTGCGGTGTTTATCTTTGGCAACGGATTGCGTCCCGAACGGGGCGCGATAAGAAAACAACTATTGATGACATCTATAAATTGCCCCAAAGGGGCAAACTCTCAATAACCCCGCATAAAAAGGAGTCGTGACTGAATGGGAACAACCCCTTTTTATGTGTGGGTATATCATGCAAATATCTCATTGCGTGTCGGAGACACGCGCTCTCAAAATCAAGTTAATAGAGCCCATTTAATGAAATAAACACCTTTCCCCTTTTCCTGAATTGTACCCTCATTACACTTTTTCGTCGTAGTTTGAAACATGACCGGATCTCCGCATCAAACAACTTTATTTCTCATTTTCAGGAGAGTACTATTATCCGAGGAGAATAACGGATATTATATTTCCAGTCAGTAACTCCGGCATTGCTGAATAACATACCATTCCAGTCGGTTATCCCGTAAGCATCATGTGTATGTCCGAAGAGGTTTATCTTGGGTTTCAGTGCAGTTACTCTATCCAAAAGCAATGAACTACCATAGTGTATGTTATTGTCAGTACTGTCCAGAATCCCCAGTGGAGCTCTATGGGTGATTAGCACATCAACCTTGTTGGGTATAAGGTCGTAGTGTTCCATCAGTTTCATTTCTCCATCAACATACTCAGCCAACATCGGAACGCCATAGAATGATACACCATCTATAGTTGTACCATTGTTGTGAAGATAATGCACGTTGTTTGGCAATCCTTCCAAGGTGGCATCAATCATGCAGTCATCATGATTGCCTGCAATGAAGATTTTGTGTTTGTATGGCTGGTCACAAAACCATTCGAGGAAGTCGAGAGTCTCCATGTCACTACCGCCCAAGGTGAAATCTCCGCTGTGTACCAGCACATCGGCCTCTGGCATGAAGTCTAATTCATGATGTTTGTTGTGTGTATCAGAAATATGAAGAATCTTCACTTGATGATAATGTCTACGTCTTGAATCTTGGTGCTCTCTGTAGTAACTTTGTTCTTCAGCTCCTGGCTAATATCAAGACTACGGAAGTCGCTATCGGCATCGCGGTGTATGGGGATGATTGCCAGACGTGGATTTACCTTTGTGCAAACCGCAGCTATTGTTTCGCGCGATGCGTGACCTGAAGTGTGGAGATAATTAATTTGCCATTCGCGGGAATGCACAAAATCGTATGTTCGTTGTTGGAATGCCGAATGTGTCGGTAATATGTAGCCTAAAAACTGCGAGTAGAGAAAACATGTTTCTTTTGGGTCGAGTGTAGGATAAATAGCCTCAATGAATTCCCTGCATTGCTTATTGTTCCGCACAATCATAACAAATCCATTTGCCTGCGAGGCATTCCGTATATTATCCATGTGTTTATCAAAGTATCGTCGCTTGGGGAAACGGTAGAGGTCGCTTTTTGTTCCAAGAGTATTCCCTATGGTTTCGAGGACTTTCCATTGAAATCCATCCACCACAAACATCTTACCCACTGCTTGTGCTGCTTGATAAAACGAGGCCAACCTGTCGGCATCCATTGAGGAACACATGACAAAGAGGTTCCGATGCTGTCGGAACAAATCTATGGCTTTGTACTTGAGTTCATTCTCCGTCATTAGGCGAGAGTCGTTGCGACTGAGCATAGTACCTTCGGTGATAAGGACATCTATCTTGCGGTGTGCAATATAGCTCTTAATTGTTGGCATCAACCCATTTCCTCGATAGCCGTGTTCGCGGAAGTCGCCGGTGTGCAGCACCTTTTTCCCGTCACACTCTATCAAGAACATATATGCGTCCGGAGCCGAGTGACTTACAAAATACGGGGTAATCGAAATATCGCCGATTGTTATCTTCTCTTTTGCCTCAAAGGTGAGGAATTTCTTAAAAGCCTCCAACTCTCCCTTGTATTTAGGATTGCCTCTATAAGCCAAATGTCCCTTGAGAAGCAGCATAAGATCCTTGCTGAGATGGCCGATGTACTGATCTATATCTTTTTTTGCCACCTCAGTCTCAAAACCAACATGGTCGCCATGCGGATGCGTGTAGAACACAGCTTTTACGCCGTCCAGCAAGGCTGACAAATTAGCACTGTTGTCATATTTGTCTTCCGAAGGATCGTCGCCATCAGGTAAATTATGCCCAAGGTCAATCAGTATCTTAGTGCCAGAAGCGGATGCTATCTCAGTGATGCACCCGCCAATTTGGTTAATTCCGCGATGTATGGTAATAATCATAATGGTTTCGATTACTTACTTGTGGGCATATCTCCCGACCAACCGTGGCCTAGGTCCCAATGTTCGTCATATACAAACTCGAAATAGGGCAGAGAGAACTCCTGTTCCACGTATAGTCGCCTTTGAATTTGGTTTCAGAATGTTTGGCCTGTGCACGGAAGTATTCTCTTGCCCATACTTGACGGTGCAGATGGGGATAGTTGATGAAAGGCTTCCCTTTCTCAGCGGCATCCTCCACTTCGCGCGGTGTCAGTTCTTTCTTGCGAACACCAAAAAGGGTATGGTCCTCAGGGTCGTACCAAAAGATACCCACGCATGGCATTTGTTCGTCGAAGGAACTCATTTCCTCCATCTGTGCTTTATGCTGTTCTTTTGTAAGTTTTTCCATGTTAAGTAGTTGCTTTTCGCTCAGTTTTTAATGTTTTCATGTATCACATTGCTCATGGCTAATCTAGTTAATTCCACGATAGAGGGTGCTGATATTTTATAAGATACAGCTAAAATCTTTGCTAATGGTTAGAATGTCATGCCCTTTCATTAGATTATTAAACCTTTCTTGTTCTTCTTTAGAATACGAAATAAAAATAATACCCATCTTGATTTGAGCTAGTTTGGAAGGTAGGTCTTTTCCACATTTTAAAATGCCCAATTCGTTTTTTTGTCTAATAATCTGTGAAATATCTTTACGTAATTCATCACAAAAACGAGTATTGCCAATCAGAAGGTTAGTCTTTCGAATATGATCTTCAATACCAGATTTTCCATCTAATGCATTTATTCCTTGTTTTAATTCGAATAGGATGACATTTCCTGTTTGTTGTTCAACAGCAACTATATCGACACGAGTTTTGTCAATACGCTCTTCATTTGGAATACTTGCTTGTGCAAACTGGTATTCCATATCAACAACAAGATACCTTGATGACTGTGTAGCATTGTCTTTGGCGATTCGTTGCTGTAGAATAAACTCTCTTTTGCTTATATTGTGTTTGCCAATCATTTCTTTTGCCCACATAAAATACTCTTTTGGTTTTTTTGTGTTAATATCAAGTAAAGGTATTCCTTTGTAATATCCTTCAGATAATACTTCAGGTCGTTCTTTTTTACCTTCTAATGTCAAAATCTTCCCTTTTTGATAATAAATGATTAGTTTACCATCCCTAATTTCGGGGGATAAATCTGGATCGTTAATAGCCTCTTTGCAAATCAACTCCCAATCACCACCTTTCCGGAGTTTCTTCATTAATTGTTCATTTAAAATACGTGCCATATACTATTATTATTTTAGTTTAAAAAAAATCAATTTTTTTATGGTAGAACCATTTAATCATATTGTTGTTTTATTTACGTTGCAAAAATACGAAATTATTCCGATTTAACAGTTTTTTTTATTTATTATTGTACGACCAATTGATAGAGAAAGAATACTCCTGGATCACTCCAGGAGTATAACATCTGAGTACAGTTTTGGGAACCCCCTTTTTAGCTCCGCCACAGGCAGGTCGGAGACGATGATGAAGAGGCCTTTGCCGTCATAGTGTTTGCCGCTGTACAGATTGGTGAACGGGAGGCTCTTAAGCTTAAGGGGCATCAGCTCGTCCATCAGTTTCACCCATAGCATTCCTTTGCGGGTGTTGCCACTGAGAATTACATTGATGGGAGGGTAGGGGTAGTTGCCGCGCTTTTGGATTTTGACTGCCAGTTTGCAGAGTCTGACAATTTCACTCATACTGTAGGTGTCGAGAATTGCCAAATCTTCCCTGTTGATGCCGAGGGCACCGGGCATCATCTTATGGGAACTGCTCACCACCAGCGGCAGCAAACCATGCTGCGTTAGGCGGTAATTGATGTCGCAGATAATACTGCATGCATGAGGGGTGTTTTCGATTGCCTCATCGAGGACATTCAGATTTTGGTTTTTTGTTTCGTTTGCCATATCGTGTTGCGATTAATTCCTACTATTGTAATACGAAGAGCTTTGATTGATATCTTTCCGGTAAAAATATATATCGCTGAATGTGAATAATATGGGTTAGAATATAGTAAGAATACATTAACTTTTGTATTACATTAATTTTGCACATGAATTATTATTCGTACCTTTGCAACGAGAAACAACATATCAAATGGACTATAAAAACTTGGAGATGCTGTCATGGCTGGTTGGCCAATTCCGCAGGGCAGGAGAAATAGGTATTACCTTTGATGAATTGGTTGACAAACTTGTCGATGAACCAAACATGGACAAGATTATGTCCAAGCGTACCTTCCATAACTACCTGAAAGAACTTCGTGACAGATTCGGTATCAAGATTGAGTGCGACAAGCGACTGCAATATGACGTTGTGCGGAAAGCATTGTCAGAAGAAAATAAAAGGTATCGCTATCGGATTGTACAAGATTCTAAAAGCGACAATGAACAATGGTCGATGCCTTTTCTCATGGCTTTTGAAACTGCTGCTGCAATCAAACAGTTGCAGGATTCAGAAGAGATTAAGCAGTATATGTATATTGATTGTAAGGCAACTGGCATAGAGAACATGAATATTTTGCTGGATGCAATCCGTCAGCAAAAATGCGTTGAATTATACTATCAACTGAGAAACAGGGCTCCCTATAAACAAGATTGCTTTGAGCCATTAGGATTGGTATTGAAGGATTATGTTTGGTACGTATTAGGACGCAACTATCGTGAGGATAAAATATGGCCATTGTCCAGTATTACTGGTGTTAAGATATTAGACATCGATAGTCGTCCAAGTCCTAATTTTTCACCAGAGAAGTTTTGGAAGGCAAATAAGGAAAAGTGGCAGGAAGATAGGTTCTGAGACTCCTCTCAATACACGAGTAAAACAACAGATTGGTGCTTTGTGTCCCCTATCTATTTGTCCGAAGTACTTAATATCGTGTGAACATCGCCCACTTCCCGCAGGTACAATAAAAAAACAGGCAAGTAACGGGCTTGCCTGTAAAAAAAGGAGGATGCAAGCGAATTATCGCTTTTTCTTTTCCTGCATCTTGGCCTCTATCGTCATGGTGGCGTGAGGCACAATCATCAGGCGCTCTTTCGGAATCAATTTGCCCGTAACACGGCAGATTCCGTAAGTCTTGTTTTCAATGCGTATGAGGGCTGCATCTAAGTCTTTGATGAATTTCTGCTGGCGCGCTGCCAAACGGGAATTCTCCTCTTTCGACAACACATTGCTCCCTTCTTCAAGGGTCTTGAATGTCGGGGCGGTGTCCGAAGCATCGTTCTCGCTGCCCGCTACGGCTTCATTCAATAACTCCAAACTCTTTATGGCTTCTTCTCTCTTCTTTAATATCAATTCTTTAAAGAATTGGAGCTCTTCTGCTGAATAGCATGTCTTCTCTGTTTGGTTTTCTTTTTTCTCCATGTCGAACTAATATTTCCTTGTGGTTTTCACACTTAATTCTCGGTGCAAAAGTACATATACTTTCTCAAATAGAGGCAAAAAGATATTAACATCATGTTATTAACTTCCCAAATAAAGGTCTATCAACCCATTAGGTGCTTCAATGAAGATTGTCTTTTCCTCTCGGTCCACCTTTTTTATCACCTGGTCAATGACCGGAATCAGTATTTCTGTCCCATCTTGCATGATTTGGAACAACGGCTGTGCAGGGTATTCAATGATACTCGCTATCTTACCTATCTCCCCGTGCTGGGCGTCTACCACCTTGAAACCGGTCACTTCATGAAAGTAGAATTGATTCCCCGTAAGTTTTGGGAGCATCTCCAACGGCAAGTACACGTCATGCCCGGCCAACGCATGTGCCTCATCGGCGGTCAACTCCTCAAAAGTAACGGTGGCCTTGTTCCCGTTTATGTTGTCAACTTTAAAAAAGTAGGGTACAAGATGCCCCTTCACCTCCACAAAGGCCGAATCCAGGTCGACATACTCTTCAGGGCTGTCCACATCAAGATACATAACCATCTGGCCTTTGTAGCCGAAAGGTTTCGTTATATTGCCCAGCCGGTAGCATTCTTCTTTTGTCATCTCTTGGTGTTTTCTTCTGTTTTGATGGTGGTCAGGACTGCACTCACTCTTGGTACCGTCCTTTCAACAATCTGTTTATTTACAAAAAAAGCGTGTCCTCGCACGAACACGCTTTTTTCTATTTTCATGCTACATTATTCAGCAGCAGGAGCTTCTTCAGCGGCGGGAGCCTCTTCGGCGTTGGCGGCTTCAGCTTCAGCCTTGGCAGCGGCCTCGGCTTCGGCAGCAGCTTTACGCTTGGCGGCAACGGCGGCGGCGATGGTCTCGTTGTGCTTCTTCTCAGCTTCGAGACGGTCTTTCTTCACATTGCGCAGCTTGTTGTCGTTCTCGCTCTTGGCGTTGGCAATCTTGGCCTCTTTGGCCTGCAGCCACTCGTTAAACTTCACGTCGGCCTGTTCCTGGCTGATGGCACCTTTATTGACACCAACTTGCAGGTGATGTTTCAGCAGAACGCCTTTGTAAGAGAGAATGCGGCGGGCAGTCTCGCTCGGCTGGGCACCATTGCCAATCCACTCGGCGGCGCGCTCAACGTTCAGTTCAATGGTAGCGGGGTTTGTCAGCGGGTTGTACGTGCCTAATTTCTCGATAAATTTACCATCCCGAGGTACACGACCATCCGCAACAACGATATGATAGAAAGGTTGATTCTTTTTACCATGACGCTGTAATCTGATTCTTGTAGGCATAATTGTTTGTTTTTTAAATTGTTATTATAAATTGTTTTGTTTGAAATGATTTGCAAAGATACACACTTTTTCTCGACTGTGCAAATTTTTTTTCTCGTGCTCTCTTTTTTCTCCCCGTTCCCGCTGCCGGTGCCGCCTTCAAATTCCTTCTTCCCGGCTCCCCGTCGCCCCCTCTCCAAGTCCCGTTTCCCGCTCCTTTCAGCTGCGGTTGTCACCTCGTCAACCACCTGTCGGAAATTTTTTTTTCGTTGATGCATTATTCTTCGTACCTTTGCAAAACCATTGCAAATTGAATGAATATATATAAATTAAGCGATATTAATCATTTAGCCATCGGCGACACGGCAGTCACCGTCGGCATGTTCGACGGTGTACACATCGGCCACCGCCATATCCTCGCCCTCCTTGGCGATGTCGCTGCACGCCGTGGCCTCGCCCCCGTCGTGGTCACTTTCGACCGCCATCCCCGCCAGGTGCTCTCCCTCGACGTCCCCACCCATTTCCGCATCACCACCAACGACGAACGCTACCGCCTCCTTGCCGACTGCGGTGTTGCCGTCGTCATCGAAGTTCAGTTCACCCCACAACTGGCCGCACTCTCCGCTTGCAGTTTCTTCCAACAGATTCTTGTCGAAAAACTCCATGCCAAGGCGCTCGTGCTCGGCTTCGACAACATGTTCGGCAGCCGCAGCCACAACGACTTCGACCGCCTGCCCCTTGTTGCGGAACAACACGGAGTATCCCTATATAACGACAGTGCCGTCTTTTACTATGACAGCGAGGTGAGTTCCACCCGCATCCGCAAAGCCCTCCAGCAAGGGCAGACCGACCGTGCCTCCGCCATGCTCGGCCGTCCTTACCGCATGTGGGGCACCGTCGAGAAAGGCCGCCAACTCGGCCGCCAACTTGGTTTCCCCACGGCCAACGTCTCCCTTGCCGACACCTCCAAAGTATGGCCCGCCGACGGTGTCTATGCCGTTTGGGTAACCCTCCCCGACGGTACCTCCGGTTTCAAGGGCATGGCCAACTTCGGAGCCCAGCCTACGTTTGGCCTCGACAAGCCCGTTTTCGAAGTCAATATCTTCGATTTTGACGGCGACCTCTATGGCTCCAACCTCACTGTAGAGTTCGGTCCCCGCCTGCGCGACATCTGCCGTTTCGACAGCATCCCCACCCTCGTCGAGCAACTCAACGCCGACCGCTCCGCGGCGCGCCAACTCCTTGCCCTCGACCCAACCTCCTTAGCCCAATGACGCTCCGCCTTCGCTCATACATCGCTCTTCTCCTTCTGGCACTCCCCTGTGTCACCCTGGCACAGCCCGACCGCGTCTACAAGTCGCTCGACGATGTCCGTGACCCCGACCAAGTCTACATCCTCCGTCTCCGAAACAAACGTCTCAAAGCCATCCCTCCCCAAGTTTACGCCATGTCCAACCTCCGCGAACTCGACCTCCGGGGCAACCGTATCGCCCACCTCTCCGACAGCATCGCCCTTCTCACCAGTCTCCAGCGGTTGGAGCTCAGTCGCAACCCCCTCGCCGCTCTCCCCGCCGCCATGGCCGCCATGGCTAACCTCCGAGAACTCATCCTCTGGTCCACCCAGGTCTATGCCCTGCCGCCCGAATTCTCCAAGCTCGACGAGACACTGCGTCTCATCGACCTTCGCAACTGCCCCCTCTCCCTCGACGACCAGGAGGCCATCAAACAACTCCTCCCAACCGTAAAGAAAGACTGGTACAACGCCTGCAACTGCGGCGATTAAAAGAACTTTCAACAATCCCTCAACACAACCCCCTCCGCCATTCACCAACCCCCAATAGGAAACAATAGAACCCACCTATAGACAATCCTCATGCAACCGCTCAACATAGCATTCTTCCAGCAAGACATAGCCTGGGAACAGCCCGACGCCAACCGCCGCATGGTTGAAGAGGCCTTTGCGCCCCTCGGCACTGCCCCCGACCTCTTGATAGTGCCCGAAACCTTCACCACTGGCTTTTCCGACAACATGGCCTCCATGGCCGAGCCTCCCGAGGGTCCCACCTATACCTTCGCCCACCGCATGGCACAACTCCACGACGCCCTCTTTGTCGGCACCTGGACCGTCCAAATCGCCCCAGGCACCGTCGTCAACCGGCTCCATTGGGTTCAACCCGACGGCTCCTATGGCTATTACGACAAGGCCCACACCTTCCGTATGAGCACTGAACATGCACAGCTGGCTCGCGGCACCCTTCGCGAAATCTTCCAGTGGCGCGGTTGGCGCATCAAGCCCGCCGTTTGCTACGACCTCCGTTTCCCCCGCTGGCTCCGCAACGCCAACCCCCTCGACTACGACCTCCTTCTGCTTTGTGCCAACTGGCCGGGCTCGCGCCACGAAGCCTGGTCCACACTCCTCCGCGCCCGCGCCATCGAAAACCTCTGCTATACTGTGGGTGTCAACCGTGTAGGCACCGACGGCGTCGGCATACCCTACTCAGGCTACAGTGCCGTTGTCGACTTCAAAGGACTCGACATCGCCACCCTTCCTCCCTCCACCCCCGGTGTGGCCACCGCCGTCCTTAACCCCGATGCCCTCAACACTTTCCGCCAACATTGGCCCTTCTTTCTCGACTTTGATTAAGCCCCATTCCTATGACCATTGAAGACAAATTAGGTTTTACCAAAATACGCGAACTCCTCGCCGCCGAATGCTCCAACGAACTTGCCGTCCGCATGGTGCACGAAATGGCCTTCTCCAACAACTACGACCATGTCGTCCGCGAAATCCAGCAAACCGAGGAATTCCGCCAAATCCTCGTCCTCGAAAACTCTTTCCCGTCGCAGGATTTCATCGACCTCACCCCCGAGCTTGTTCGTCTCCGTGTGGCCAACACCGTCATCGAACTCGAAGCCCTCTTTGACCTCCGCTGCTCTCTCCACACCATAGCCGACTGCCTCCGTTTCCTCTTGCGCGACGACCCCATCCGCTACCCGCTCCTCTACGACCTTGCCAAGCGCGTCGACCTCGACCCTGCGCTCACCAAATCCATCGCCAAAATCATCGACGACAAAGGCGAAATCTATGACAACGCCTCCCCGCAGCTTCTTGAAATACGCCGCCAGATGGCGCGCAAACGCAACGAAGTCGATGTCCAAATCAACCGCTCCCTGGCTCATGCCAAGCGCGAAGGCTGGTCTCCCGAGGGCGCCGAGGTCACCATCCGCAACGGCCGCATGGTCATCCCCATGCTCGACACCCACCGCCGCAAAATCAAGGGTCTCATCCACGACGAGTCCGCTACCCGCCAAACCGCCTACCTCGAACCCTCCGAGGTGGTGGAACTGAACAACGACCTGCGCGAACTTGAATTTGCCGAACAGCACGAAATCCGTCGCATCCTCGCCCAGTTCACCGACAGCCTCCGTCCCCGTCTCGATGCACTCATCGACGCCTATACTTTCCTTGCCCGAATCGACTTTATTCGTGCCAAGGCCCGTCTCGGACTCACCCTACGCTGTGGCCGCCCTATCATCGACAATA
This sequence comes from uncultured Bacteroidales bacterium, assembly GCA_900317955.1. Taxonomy (GTDB): domain Bacteria; phylum Bacteroidota; class Bacteroidia; order Bacteroidales; family P3; genus Colimorpha. The sequence continues at coordinate 42,023 of ONIP01000025.1, read as the reverse complement.
TAACCAAAATCAACTGGCTCCAAGCCCGCCACCCGCTTCTGTTCCTCAACCACAAAGGCGAAGTGGTTCCCTTCGACATCAACCTCGACTACGACTCGCGCATCCTCATTGTTTCCGGCCCCAACGCAGGCGGCAAGTCCGTTTGCCTCAAAGCCGTGGGCTTGATACAATATATGCTACAGTGCGGTATGCTCGTCCCTTGTCGCGAAACCTCCGAATTCGGCATCTTCGACTCCATTTTCATTGACATCGGCGACCAGCAGTCCATCGACAACGATCTCAGCACCTATACCTCCCACCTCCAGAACATGAAACAGCTTCTGGAGACTGCCGACGCCAACACCCTCTTCCTTCTCGACGAGTTGGGTGGCGGCACTGAACCCCGCTCGGGATGTGCCATCGCCCAAGCCCTGCTCGAAGAGCTGCACCGTCGCGGCTCCTTCGGTGTGGTGACCACTCACTTCGCCGACCTCAAACTCATGGCCGATACCTGCCCCGGCATCTGCAACGGCGCCATGCTCTTCGACACCCAGCAAATGAAACCCCTCTACCGACTCTCCATCGGCCATCCCGGTAGTTCCTTTGCCTTCGAGATAGCCAGCAACATCGGCTTCCCGCCCCAGGTGCTCAAAGACGCCGAGAGCAAGGTGGGCGGGCAGATGCTCAATTTCGAGCACCAACTGCAACAAATGGAACTCGATAAACAGGAGATTGCGCGCCGCCAGGCCGAACTCGACGTGGCCGACAGTTTCCTCGCCGAAGTCACCGACAAATACCAACGTCTCAACCAGCAGTTGCAAGACAAGAAATACGAGATACTCAGTTCCGCCCGTAAAGAGGCGCAGCAGATTATAGCCGACGCCAACCGCACCGTGGAGCACACCATCAACGCCATTAAAGAGTCGCAGGCCGAACGCGAGGCCACCATCAAAGCCCGCCAGCAGATGAAAGCCGAAGCCGAGCGCATAGCCCTCGACCAGGAACGCCACGACGAAACCCATGCCAAGGCACACCGCAAGACCGCCGCGGCCGACGCCCCCGACACCCAAAGCACCCCCGCCCAGGACAACGACATCCTCAATGCCCCCGTCACCCCGGGCTGCATTGTGCGCATCGACGGACAGGACACTTTTGCCCAGGTGGTGGAAGTCAAAGGCAAGAAAGCAGTGGTCGAGAGCAACAGTATCCGCATGACCATCCCCCTCAGCCGTCTCGTCGTCACCAAGAAGAAAAGTATACCCGTCGACAAGACAAGCCGTCAGAATTCGCGCTTCCAATCCATCTACGACGACATCAACGAGAAACGCAAAACCTTCAACCCAACCCTCGACCTCCGCGGCCAACGTGCCGACGAAGCCCTCGAGAACCTCCAGCATTTCCTCGACGACGCCCAGCTCCTCAGCGAGAAGGAACTGCGCATACTCCATGGCAAGGGTTTCGGCATACTCAAGCAGATAATACGCGACTATCTGCAAGGCAACCGCGACGTCCGTTCCTTCCGCTCCGAACGCCTCGAACTGGGTGGCGACGGCATCACCGTCGTGCAACTCAAATAAAAGTTTCGGAAAAATATGTAATGTTAAAGGAATTTTATATCAAAAATAGTCCTATCTTTGCAACGTGAAAAAAACAAACGAATATTAATCAATAAAAACACCAATACCATGAAACTGAACAGAATAATCCTGCCGATTTTGGCTCTGGCCCTTCTGGCCACAGGTTGTAAGAAGGAGTATGTCTCCTACACCTACGGCGCACAGGTGGAAACTTATCGCTTTAATGTAACCCCTGCCCAGTGGAATGTAGTACAAGGCCAATACGAACAGGGCAGCGACAATTACCTCTATTGCACCCTCAAGGTTCCCGCCATTACCGACGAAGTGTTCGACCACGGCACAGTACAGGTCTTTGTGTGGAACATCTATGATGTAAACAACAACCTCGGCGCATGGAACACCCTCCCATTCCTCTATCCCCTCGAGGTCTGGAAGACTGCCGACGACGGCTCACGCTACCTTGAAATCGAACCCGAAAACCTCCGTTTTGAGTGGGAGAAAGGCGTCGTGACGCTTATCATCCAGGAACTCGACGGCTGTGACCCCGCCTTGCTTGAGTCCACCCTCAGCTTCAAGGTCTGCATCACACACAATATGTAACCTTTTATAATTATATTATTATCAAGTCCCCCAAGCCATTCTGCTCTGGGGGATTTTTTTGTCTCCCGTCGGCAGCATCACTCAACTCCGTAAAATGACGCTCTGCCCATCCCAGTTACGGTGTTCGTTCGGGTTCTATCGCACCCCCTCGCGGTAAGCCGTCACCAATGCAGCCTCCGATTTGCGGCCCACAAAGAAATAAAGGCTCTGAGCCACCTCCTTCGTTTCCTCCATAAGTCGGTACACCATACTTGTCTTACCCACGCGCCTTCTGCCCGTCAGCACCACAAATCTGCTATATCTTACCGCAGAGTGACTTGCAGCCTTTGCCTCTCCAATTCCCTTTCGTAGAACTATTTCATATCCCCATTCTTTTATGGCCGTAAATTTTACAGCCGTAAAATTTCGATTCAAAAATGCAACTTTATTCTCACAAGAAAGAAATAACTTCAAAAAAACGTTACCAATTTCGATTATGGACAATAATAGAAGAACTGTAAATTGGAACAGTGATAATGTAACCTGGGTTAGGGATTTGTACGAAACAATGTAAACAGATTCAGATTAACCATCCTAAATCTGTCAACCAATTTCAGGGAAAGTCAACCATTTTCCGGGAAAGTCAGCCACAGACGCACATTTCCTTGGATTTTATCTGTTTTTGACAAATTATTTTCTTGGATTTTGTCTATTTTTGACAATTTATTTCCTTGGATAAAATTTTTTTTATATCTTTGCAAAATAAATAGGAGGACAATAAAGGCATGTATTACCCTAGACTTATAGATAGTTACCTATTAGAATGGGCATCACGCAAGACCCATAAGCCGCTACTACTTCGTGGTGCACGTCAGGTCGGCAAGTCGACAGCAATCCGCCATTTGGCCGAGAACTTTGAGAATTTCGTGGAAATCAATTTCGAAAAACAAGCATCCTATAAATCTTTGTTCAATGGGAGGGATTTAGACGTAAAAAAGACTATCTCCCAAATATCGGCAATCGCGGGAAAATGTGTTGAGCCGGGTAAAACACTGCTTTTCTTGGACGAAGTGCAAGCCTGCCCAGAAGCCATCATGTCGCTTTGGTTCTTCAAGGAAGACTTGCCTGAATTACATGTAGTGGCCGCAGGCTCGTTGCTGGAATTCGCTTTGGAAGACCTCCCTTCTTTTGGCGTAGGTCGCATCCACTCCATGTTTATGTTCCCGATGACCTTTGATGAGTTTCTTGTCGCTAACGGTGAGCAACTCTTGATGGAGGCCCGCAACAACTCAACCTCTTCCGATCCACTTGCACATCCCCTTTATGAGAAACTGGTAGGCCTCATGCGGACATTCATGCTTGTTGGGGGAATGCCCGAGGTAGTAGCCAAATGGGTAGAAACACACGACTATATAGCGTGCCAAGAGGCTCAGGATGACATAGTGGTGACCTATGAGGATGATTTCCCAAAATACCGCAAAAAGATTGAACCCACATTGCTTCGCCTCACCATGCGGAGTGTTGCAGTGCAAGCCACAAAAAAGTTCGTTTATTCCGCCATTGGAGGCAACTATAAAGCTGCTGAAATAAAGAAAGCACTGGACATGCTCACAAAGGCAGGAATTGTAATACCTGTAACACATAGCAATGCCAACGGGTTACCCTTGGAAAGTGAAGCCGACACATCGTACCAAAAGATGCTATTGCTCGACACAGGCTTGATGTTGCGTTTACTGAATATGACCACAGGCGACATCTCTGAGCTCACTGAACATATTTTGACAAGTGATGTCTCTGACCTCGTTAACAAAGGACCCATGGCGGAAATAATTGCCGGACTGGAGCTGTTGCATTACCGTACACCTAATATCCGTCATGAACTATACTATTGGCAACGCCACGCAAAGAATTCGCAAGCCGAGGTGGACTACATATCTAGCTATCGGCAGACCGTTCTGCCCATTGAAGTGAAGGCAGAGAAACAGGGTGGCATGAAAAGTCTGTGGATGTTTATGCGTGAGAAGAAGATCACCAATGCTATCAGATGCTCGCTAGAGAATTTCGGAGCCTTCGACTATGAAGACAACAAAGACGGTGGAACACTACGTCACGTGCATATTTGCCCCCTATATGCCATTTCCCAGATGGATGGTATGCTGAAGAAGGTCTTTTACCCCCCAACTTATCCTCTCAAAAATCAAACATAAACAACAAGGCTCTAGCTTGGTATTGGACTGATTTTCGACAGCATCAATGATAGAGCGTGAATGTGTTAATGTGTTAACGTGTGAATGTGTTAGTCGATTTACGAATTAACGAATTAACGAATTCATTTTTTCACCTTTCAATTCTCAATTTCATCTCCCTTCGGCGATCCCTCTTCGACCCTTCTTCGGTCCTTCTTCGAAATCCCCATCAATATCTCAAAAACATCACTTTATCCACAGTTGCTCAAATTGGCTAAAAATCAATCAAATAACCAACCGCGTCAATCATTTCCTCTTGAGACCTTATTATTGTTTTTCTGCAAAGATATACCTAATATCGACACCAATTCCGATTATAGACAATTATAGAAAAAGTTGGTTTCTTCGCAACCGTCGTTTTCTCGCCTCTGGATAGTGCAAACACTCCGTGATTTGCCATCTCCGTTCGTCTTATTGAAAACGTTCTAAAATCCAGATAATAGGAATTGGATTCTATTCTTTTTTTTTGCAAAAATACAGTAAATTCCGAATCGTTGCTGTCCGACAAAAAGGAATCAATGTAAGTTATATAATATCAATATTATATGTCATGCATTGATTTACGAAGGCTTGAGTGTGCCAAAGGCACACAATCCTATTAACCCCGCACTAAACACCGTAGGTGTGCAGTGTGGGAGAAACTGTGCTCATCTCCATGCGTGTCGGAGATACGCCACAATATAACAATCAACAAAGTAGCGTGCCTACGGCACGCAAGATTAGGTTTTCTGTCCCCACCCCACACGGCACTTCGCTTCGTGTGGGGTTAATAGGATTAAGTGCTTTCAGCACGTTTATCGGACACTAATAATTCCGAATATGACATAATTCTATTCGGAATTTCCTGCAATTTTACAATAAATCCGGAACACATATCACCAATTGTTCTCATGCCCAAGCAAAGATACGCATAATTTCGTCTCCAATTCCGATTACAGACAATTATAAAAATAGTTCCGAATCGCTGGCGACAGCGTGAAGAAAGCATCTATTGGATGCTTTTTGGAAACAAAGAGGAAAATAGCTGCTCACTATGCTGAGCCAAAGCCAAGTCACCAAAGGTAAACCTCTCAAACAACTACCCTTTCATATAAAATCTAACATCCAAATTATGATAAGCAAGCAGTATAATATAAGATATTGCTGCCTTTTATTTTATGTTGGCATTTGACTATTAAGAAAGTTCCTGTATGATGGCATTGATTAGCATAATAGTGGCCTGTTCATCACCGAATTCACTTCTAATAAGTAACTCTAATACTTCATCTTCTGTCAACCCACTTTTTGAATAATTATTGTTATTTTCATCCTCAATTGGATAGAGAGGACAATTCATGTAATCTGGAGACTCCCATTCATATTCATGTCCATTCACATTAACCGTAATACTCAGATCCTCTCCCATATATCGGCTAAAGTTAATTGAGTAATTAGAGCCTTGAATGTCAAAGTATCCAATCTTGCCCATCGCCATATCCATATACTCAGTGGAGTTCACCTTACTATTCATCATGGTTTGGAAGTCGCTGTCTGATTTTACAACTTGTCGTACAAGGTTTCGGAAGTAAACGTTATTTCGAAAATCAACCCTGTCATACACCATTCCAACCTCGATTGGGTTTGAACCTTTTGCATAGTCTATAAGTACATAATAATATGCAATCATCGCCAATTGGTCAACAGTCAAGTTTACTCCCTTTCCTTTGCTCAATTGATTGTCGTACACACTAACGATGTGATAAGATGGGTCGAAAATAAAATGTTTCTCCAGTACGAAGACCGAATACTTGTTCTTGTCCTCTCTATCGATGGAATAATCTTCCACAACCGTAACGCTCAGCTGTCCGTTATTCAGCATTCTCATTTCAAACGAATCCCAGCGTATCGAACTATGTTTACTATACACTTTAAATGTTTTGTCATATCTCTGATGACACCCTATAACATAATCTCTGTCCTTATTGTAGGCATCTTGAAACCGTTCAACCATTGGGGCATAAAGTGTGGACAGCGTCACATAGTCGTTTTCACAAATAGCGTTACAGTAGCTTTCAATGAGATTTTGGACCGTGGCCTCGTCAGGGAATGATGTTTCGGAAGAGCTTTGTTCCTCATTCGTTGTGCTACTATTGTGAAGTATAAGAAACAATCCAAGTGCCAACAACACCACTGCTGCGACAATGGCTGCTATTATAACACCTTTCTTCTTGTCTTGATTCTCTTTCTTTACCGGTGCAGTTTCTTGACTTGACTCCGATGTGTTTGTATCCTTTGTATTTTTCTTTGTTCCTCGAATTATCGCAACGGCATCATCAAACTCTTTTTGAGTCAATTCTCCAACATCAAGTTTGCGTTTCAATTCATACAATAAATTAATTTCTTCCTCAGTCATATTTTTGAAAATTATTTGTTTTGTAAAAAATAAGAATACGGGGCTAACAATCCTTATTTCCTTCCTTGATTCCTATAGAAAGGAATTAAAATTAGGTGAAATCCATTCATATTCGAGACCTCTTACTTCAACTCTGATATTATAATCTGACTCGTTGAAGAATGAGAAAGAAATTTTGTATCCGTACCCATCAATATCATAGATTGTTCCACAAATTGGCATGTACTGAGTAGTTTTTAATACAGGACATTGTAACATATATTGATAATCATCAATGTCAGATACGATGTTACGAATAAGATATGTAAACGAGATATTGTTTCTAAAATCAACAATTCCTTCTATTGTACACGGATATTCAACAACCACATTATTATCCCTTTCCTTCTTCTCAAACTCTTCATCGAGAAATTCAAAGGCAGTAACTGCCAACTGTAGATTTTCTGCATCCATGTTATTCTGAATGTCCGTTTTACTTGTATATTGTTCTTGAGAATTCTCAGGATCTGACATTTCCATATTGTCATCCTCTCCTGCGCAGCCAAATTCTTTGTTGGAGTCATTGCTATGAATAATAAGAAATACAACTAACGTAATGGTGACGATTGCGACAGCAACAATAGAAACCTTCTTCCAGATATTACTATTCTTATCTGTGGTGGTTAAGGAATCATCGTTGGAGGTTTTGTGTTGATTCCCAATAATCTTGGTTTTCTCTATTTCAAACTCCTCCTTTGAAATAATCTCTGCATCAAGTCTCTTTTTCAGTTCATACAGTTTGTTTATTTCTTCTTCTGTCATATTATTGCAATTTAGATATTTGTGCTTCATATTCAACTTGCGAAATAATACCAGCATCACGGAGTTCCTTCAACTTTGCAATATTAACATCTTCTTTTGTTTCAATATGGGCAGTTTCTACTGGTTGTGGATTACTATTTGAGCATCCGAATTGTTCCATCAACTCTACTTGGTTTTTGGCGATTATTCCAAGTAATTTGGCACAACTTAATGAAATGAAGATAAGAACAATTATACCAATAATGATGGCAGCAGTTAAGAAGTGGTTATATCCAGAATAATAATCATTTTCTTTTTCTATTCCAAGCCAAGTTTCTATTGCAAGCCCCAAATCATAAATACCATAACAAATGATTATCCCTACGAGAATCCCAATTATCAAGATTCCTATTCTTGGCATTGCCTTTGAGATTTCTTCCTTCTTTTTGTAAATATTGATACTCTTTCCAATATTTTTTTGATTGACGTTGTTTTCCATTTTCATTATCATTTTAATAATTATAAACTAATTGTTACTGGGCGATAATTTTATTTTGCGTGACCATCATGGTCAGGACAGATTCATCACTACAACTGGCACACAATGCATATTATGTCAATATCTTCGGTGTTCTTGATGCTATTTAGACAATTGACTCACCAATTCGTCATGAGTAATAATACCAGCATTATGGAGCTCTGTCAATTTTGCAACTTTGTCTTTGTAATTATTTGTTGCAATATGATTCTTATTTTCTAATTGTGCATTATTATTTGGATACCTAATTTGCTGTTGTGTTGTTAGTGTTGGATGATTTGGATATGCCTTTCTCAATGTTTCAATATACATCTTGCCTGATAGGTAGAATTGAAGATACACTAGGAAACCTGTACCCAACCAACCAAGTACTGGCAATAGTGTAAATAACGCATCAATGGCAATCGAAACAACAATATTGACAATAAAACCAACAGCAATTGTACTGAATTTAAGTTTTGTTCCGACCTTTTCACTTAGTGCAGAATACATATTCCATAGAATGATGATGAATACAATCCATTCAATACCAAACAATGGTAAAGCCATAATAACTGCACCCCAAAAGGCTCTTCTTTTGACGATTTTGGCGATTTCCTTTTCGAACATCTTATCGCCCCATTTTCTTGCAATAAAACCTTGTAGCATTGTCCTAACCTCCAAATAAATACCTTGTTATATTGTTTATTGTTCTCATTCTTCTATAATTTTTCATAGCTTGTTCTGTGGCTTCATCTTCTTGCTTAATCTGCAATCGAGTTTCTTCTTGATGCTGTTTGAATTCATCTTCATTCATGTTTTTATATGATGAGGCTCTACCAATACTCTTCAACATTGACACCAATGAAATGATGGAAAGAATAATGCCAGTAAGAAGAACAGTAATTCCCAAGAGAGAAGTTATTATGGAATCAGATTCACACATAGAGATACCTACAAACAATATAATTACAGAGATGATAAAGAATGCGATATTGGATGTGCGACTGTTCTCACTACGTTGTTGAGTGGCATACAATGATTCCTTTACTACATGTTCTTGACGGGAACGGCGTACTGCTGACACGATAACCACGAAAACTATCACAATTATTAATAATGTAATCATAACATCTTGCAATTTAATTACTCATTATTAAATACGTTCTCCACAATTAGGGCAGAAATTAGCCTTCCCATTCACCTTGCTACCACAATTAGGACAGAACGATACTGCATTGGAAGTTGGGGGTTGGCAGAAAGAGGAGAAACGATTCTCTGCAATTACCTGCTCAGCAATAGCGAGTGCTTTATCGTCCAGTTTAGACTGCTTGACCAATCCCCATATCTGGGTAATTATCAGTGGCCAAAATACTAATAGTGTGATTGCCGATGGAATTGCTTGCTGTCCAAAGATTCCGACCCCAGCCTTGAAGCAAATCTGGCTTCCTTCGGGTGATATCGTGACCTTCAGAGCGGACTTCATTCCCATCACGGCTTTAAACACGCCACCTTTTGCGAGCGAAATATCATACACTCCACCCGAATAACTATCGCTTTTTGCAGTAAAACCTTCCAATTGGAATTCTTGGACGATACGGTTTGCGATAGTGGGAATCAATGATGGATTCCCATTCAATAACTTTGTTGTGTTGAATGTTGCCATAGTATTATTTGTTATTTTAATTTTGTTCCACAACCTTTACAGTAGACCCACTCACTACTGATTGCAAAGCCGCAGTTGGGACATGTGCTACCACCTATCTGTAGCTGCATATTTGCTTTGAGTTTTTCATAATGATCACCTCCAGCCCAACGCTTTACCTCGTAAGCCCTCACCGGTCCGTAGGGATGACTCATGTCAGAATTAGACATATAACGTACAATCTTCGACCATGCATTACCTGTTTTTAGCCGTTCGTAATCCTCACCCTGACTGCTCCATTCGTCTAGATCCAAACCTTTTAATATAACAGGTGGTATTCCATCTAGTTTTGCGAGTACACGTGTAATGGTCTCCACAGAAGTAATCATACAGGCCACTCTGTCTGCTGATAGTTCAGATGCTCTGCTCCAACCAAATAGAGCCTGTTTTATTGGTTTCATGGCCAAATTGCCGATTGTACCCAATATGCCCTCCATCATTGAGTCACCTAAATCGTATATAGCATTGGCTAACATTGAATAAAGAACATGACGACAAAGGATGTGTCCGCACTCATGAGCGAGAACAGCATCCAATTCTTCGTCTGTAAATCGTCGTATCAAACCGAGTGTAACAACGATAAACACTCGACTGGTACCTGATGTCCAAGCATTCGGGATTGGACTCATCTGCAAATACAACTCTGGTACAGGAATACCCAATTGATGACATATCGGAGGTAATCTATTGTACACCTCGGGCATTTGTTTCTCTGTAAGACGGACATTGGATGCGACATTGCTGCTCCACATAATCTCTTCATACCCATATTGCATCACTTTGTCAATGATTGTCGGCAAAGCGGGTATACTTTTTAGATTATTTAAAGCAGACGCATCGTCTGGATGGATAAAGTCATTTATGTTCATTATGCTAAACCTTTATAGTAAAAATCTCCAGAACTACAACATAGTTTTTTTATATCGCAGCGATAAATACGCCAATAGGCTTCTGCCACATCGCCAATTCCATGAGCAAAAGGGGTCGGTGCATGGTACTTTAATGTGACTGTGACTATCATTTCAGGCGTAATGATTTGACCGTTTGAACTTCTGGCACGGCGCGGCCACACTTGAAATACTCTCATAACTATACTTACCATTCATATCCACACGTATTGCAATGATGCTTCTTTATTTTTTTGTCTATAGCCTCTGTCGCTGCATGATGTGGACCTCCTCCCATTGGAGTACCATGTAATAATAGCGCGACTCCAAATTTGAATCCAACGTCTAATGCCTTGCTAGCATAATTACCGTAAGCAGGGCGAGTGTCGCCACTGTGACATTTAGGACATCTTTCTGTACTCATATTATTTCCTTTCCGCCTTGAGTTCTCAGTGGGGCAATTAATAAAATACAAAGAAAGCATAGAACTCGTGTTGCCTGTTTTACGAAGTTGAGGCATCGCCAAACGCCATTCCAGAATAAAACAGGGAAGAACTTCATCCTATGCTTAACGATATGCAGAGGCGGTAAGCCAATACATACTCGAAAAAGCAAAAGGCATCGGTATCTTGTCCTCTGGATTTTTTGGCGAAATTTCAACTTCGGACAGTACAAATGCTTTCCGCATTGCTCGACTTTTCTCGTGTCGATTTCGGCTGCAAATATACACATTTTTTTTGATACTTGATGCCTTTTAGGATAAAGTTCCATTCATTTTTAAGGAAACCAGTGTTTTGAAAGACGGTCAAATCTTGTTTTTGTTTTGATAAAATGGTGATTTTGTGTGGTATTACGTTTTTTTTGGATTAACAATAAATATTTCTTTGAAAGAAGTGTTCTATTTATTTGCTTTTTGTGTCGCGTCCTGTCTGGATGCACATTTTCATCACTGATAATCACCGCACAGCGTACGGCGATTCTTCGAGACGTTGCTTTGTCTCGGCATGGCTCGAACAAGTTCGACTCTGCTCTCGACTCCCGCAACGTTATTCATACCACATCCCCTTAGGGTGATTAATAGAAGTCCCTGAAAGTATGTAATGATTGCTCACAAAAAGGAGTGCCATTGTAGGCACCCCTATGTACTTTGCTTTATCCTCCTGCAACAAACCATCCGCCGCAACAGGCTCTTACACGCGTGTCTCGAATGATACCCTACACCGCGCAATATACGATGTTGCTCCCTTCTGGTCGCGACACCGTACATTGCTTGTACGGCGTTATGAATAGTCTCACTTCCATGGGGAATTATAGTCCCCCTCCAATGCTGTTGCTGTTATGTCGCTTTTGTTCTACACTTGTATCATACTTTAAAAGGTGTGGTACCAACTTGGAATAACTGTGGTATGAATGGGGGGCTATTGGAGGAAAGGGAGTGGTTGCGGGAGGGAACTCTGGTTATTTGTAATGTGAAGATACGATTATTTTTCAAACTGCGACTGAAAAGTGTATTTATTGTGCAAAAACTGCGACTAAAAAGTGTATTGATTGTACAAAAAGTCCGACTAAAAAGTGTAATGATTGGCTTTTCCTGAAAATGGAAGGGGGAGTTATGTCCGTGGCAGGTGGGGGCAATTGGCATTTCAGCAGGGCGGTTGAAATAAAAAAGGGACGCCGGCAATGCCGACGCCCCGGAGCCATGAAAAAAAATATCTAAAATATAGATTATTCGGCGGGAGTTGCTTCGGGTTTCAGGAAGACGACAAGGTAGTGCTTGAGGTCGATGAATTTCTTGGCGGCAGCCTGAATATCCTTGGCGGTGACAGATTTCACGAGGTTGTCGTAGTCGTTGACGACATAGTCGCGGCTCTCGTTGAAGCGGTAGCTGCCCATGATCTGGCCCATCCAGAAGCCGTTGTTCTGCTTGCTGTTCTGGCGGTTGATGATTTGCTGTTCCTGAACTTTGGCGAGGGTCTCGGCATCGGGGCCTTCGTTGATGTATTTCTTCAGGATTTCCATGGCGGCGTTCTCGATGAGAGCGGTGCTGTCGGGGTTGCAGTTGATGTAGAAGGTCCAGTCGACTTCAGCCTCGGGTATACGGCTGTAGCTTACGTTGACGCTGGGGCTGTAGGTGCCACCCATCTTCTCGCGGATGATTTCGAGGGCGGTGATTTCCATGCAGGCGCTGAGCTGGTCGATGATTTCGGCGTTCTTGGGGCTGTGTTTGTAGCCTTTGGTGGTGCCGCTCATGAGCATGATGCCCTGGTTGTCGGTGCCTTTGTAAGCAGTGGCGCGGGGAGTGCCTTTGTAGGTGTACTCTTTGAGTTTCTTCCAAGCCTCGGGTTTGGCCTTGGTGGTGGGCAGGTTGCCGAGGTATTTGGCGATGAGGTTGATGTCGGCATCCTCGATGTTACCAACGAAGAAGAAGGTCTGGTGGGCGGCATTGCTGAAACGTTCGCGGAAGATTTCATACATGCGGTCGAGGTTCAGGCTGTTGATGTGCTCTTCGGTGGGAATGGCGATAGCGCGGGGGTCGCCGGGACGGGCGATTTCGATGTACTTCTTGATGAAGACGACCTGAGGATTCTCGCCGATGAATTTGAGCTGGTTGCGGAGCTGGTCGATGTTCTTGTTGAAGGATTCAACATCTTTGCGGGGAGCATCGTAGTAGAGATAGAGGAGCTGGAGCATGGTCTCGAGGTCCTTGGGTACGCAGCTGCCACTAAAACCTTGGGTGAGGTCGTTGATGTTGGGGGAGATGGAAACGTTGGAGCCTTTCAGTTTCTTGGAGAGCTGGGTGCTGCTGAACTGGGCGATACCGGCATCGTCGATGAAACCGGCAGCGGTGTTGGCCATGTAGTATTCAGCGTCGCTATAGAGCGAGGTGCCGCCCCATGCGAAGGAGTTCATCTGGATTTCGTCGTCCTTGAGTTCGGTTTTCTTGACAATGAATTTCACACCGTTGGGGCAGGTGTATTCTTTGTAGTCGAGAACGTTGTTGGTCTTAGTGACTTTGGGGGTTACAGCGGTGAGCTGTTTGTCGAAGAGAGGCTCGTCTTTATAGTTGTCGACCCAAGCGGCATATTTGGTGTTGGCGGCGCGCTTGTAGATGTCGAGGATGGCTTTCTCGGTGGGAACATTGTAGCCGTCCTGTTTGGGAGCGGTGAGGTAATAGACGAAGTTCTCTTTGGTGACCCAAGATTTGATGAGGTTGTTGCATTCTTCGAGGGTGATTTCGGGGATGAATTCCTTGGCATAGCGGTTTTCGGCCATGATGCCGGGGATTACTTCACCTTCGAGGTAGTTGTTGGTGTATTCCTGAGCAAAGTTGTTGCTGTTGGTCTTGTTGGCTTCTTTGGCCATTTTGCGGTAGCGTTCGAGGACTTCTTCTTTCTGGCGGTCGAGTTCGGTCTGGGTGAAACCGTTCTGGACAGCGCGGTAGATTTCGGCGAGGACGGCCTCGGTGGCTTCCTCGATGCGGTTCTCCTTGGGAGCGCAGCTGCCGATGAAGGCGTCGCAGCTACGGCCTAAGAATCCGCCATAACCGCCGCCGGCATAGATGAAGGGAGCGGTGGCTTTCTCGGAGAGCTCGTTGTAGCGGTCGTCAAGCATGCCGTTGACAAGGGTGCGAACCAGGCTGGCGCGGTAGTCGCCAATGGTGCCTTGGGGGGCTTTGGCATGTTTCCAGAAGAGCATCATGCTGGCATTGGTGGCCTCTTTATCGGTAGCGATGGCGATGAGGGGCTCTTTGTTGCCGGGGATGTCGAACTGGGGACGGGGACGGGGATTCTCAACGGCTTTGCGGCTGTCGAAGTATTCGTGGATTTTGGCTTCCATTGCGTTGACGTCGATGTCGCCAACAATGATGACGGCCTGGAGGTCGGGACGATACCAATCGTTGTAGAAGCGGGTGATGACGGGACGTTTGAAGGTGCGGATGACTTCTTCAAGGCCGATGGGGAGACGGTCGGCATATTTGGAGCCTTTGAGCATGATGGGCCAAGTGGCTTTGCGGAGGCGTTCCTGGGCACCGAGACCGCCACGCCACTCTTCGAGGATGACGCCACGCTCATGTTCGATTTCGTCTTGTTCAAAGAGGAGCTTGGAAGCCCAGCCGTCGAGGATTTTGAAACCCATTTCGACAAGCTCTTTGTTGTCGGCAGGGAGTTCGACGTAGTAGACGGTTTCGTCGAAGGAGGTCCAGGCGTTGATGCCACGGCCGAATTCGATACCGTTTTTCTGGAGGGTGCTGATCATCTCGTTGCCCTTGTAGTACTGGGTGCCGTTGAAGGCCATGTGCTCGCAGAAGTGGGCAAGACCTTGCTGGTCGTCGTCTTCAAGGATGGAACCGGCGTTGGTGACGAGACGGAACTGGACACGGTTTTCGGGCTTTTTGTTGGCACGGATGTAGTAGGTCATGCCGTTGGCCAGTTTGCCGATTTTCACTTTTTTGTCGACCGGCACCTTGGCGGTGAGGTCGCTCTTCTTTTCGCCTGCCTTCTGAGCCTGGGCGAAATTCATGCCACCGATGAGGGTGAGGAGCATGAGGATGGTTAGAAGTTTTTTCATGTGTTTGTTGTTTAAATTTGATTTGTATTTTATTTGTTTATTTCAAATTATGGATGGAGTCAGGAGTCTTGTTCGTCGGGGCGGTATTCGAGGAGGTCGGAAGGTTGGCAGTCGAGTTCGCGGCAGATGCGCTCGAGGGTGCTGAAGCGAACGGCACGGGCTTTGCCGGTTTTGAAGATGGAGAGGTTGGCAGGGGTGAGACCCACGCGTTCGGCGAGTTCGGTAAGCGATATTTTCCGCTTGGCCATCATTACGTCTAAGTTTACTACTATCATCGGGGCGGAGGGATTAGATGGTTAGTTCATTGTCTTCCTGGAGTTCGCGACCGATGCGGAATACTTGGGAGAGGAAGATTAGTGTGAGACCGAAGAAGATGCGGGTGAAATGAATGGTATAGGCTGCTTTGGGTTGCCATGGGGTGTTGTGGAGGAGGTCGAGGGCGAGGGTGCGCTCAAGGTAGGTGCCGGTGTCGGCACAGAGGGAGGAGACGACGAGGAGAATCCCGATGACAAGGAGGAGGGAGATTTTTTTCTCGGGGAAGACGTGTCCGCGTTTGGCACTGCGGTAGAAGGAAATGAGGGTGATGGTGACGAGGACGATAATGGCGATGAAGCAAATGATTTGTATGGTTTGCAGGGCGACAACCCAGCCAATGCGTGAGTCGTTGCGGATGGCTTTGTCGCGGGTGTAGAAGTCCATGTCGAATTGGCTGATGTGGGCATGGGCTGTGACACTGTCGGGGGTGTTGGCGATGGGACGCTCGGTGTTGTAGAGTTCAGGGGCGGCGTTGAGGTTGGTGATGGTGAAGGCGTAGTCGGAATTTGGGGAGGCGATGGCACTCATTTGGGGAGTGTCTTCGCTTGAGATAATGTTGCTGAAGAAGAGCCCAAAGCAGATTATCAGGATGCCTGCAAAGAGGCTATAGACTATTCTTACGTGCTTTATATAGTTGGTTTTCATTTATATATAAAGTTATTGCCGATAGATTTCCTTTTTGTTTGATGCTGCAAAGATACTTTTTTTTTTGAAAATACAAAGAATTTATTGTTTTTCGATAAAAAATTTATGTTTTACATATTTGAAGGGGAACGGGTCGGCGGTGTGGGAGGGGGTGATGGTCTAAAGGGTTTCGGAGTCTTTGTCCTCGCTGTTGTTGATGTATTTTTCGAGGGCGTGGCGCAGTTGCACAGGCGTGACGTTGTGGTGGATTTCGCCTTCGATGGCGTAGGAGATGGCACCGGTCTCTTCGGAGACGATGACACTTATGACATCGAGTTGTTCGGTGACGCCGATGGCGCTGCGGTGGCGCAGGCCGAGGTTGGGGTCGATGTCGGTGCGCGAGGTGACGGGAAGGATGCAGCGGGCGGCGAGGATTTGGTTGCCGCTGACGATGACGGCACCGTCGTGGAGCGGTGAGTTTTTGAAGAAAAGGGTTTCGAGAAGGGCGGAGGAGGCAACAGCGTTGACGGTTTCGCCTGTGCGGACGAGCTCTTCAACTTCGTTGGAGCGTTTGAAGATGATGAGGGCGCCGGTTTTGCTCTGCGACATGTGCATGCAGGCTTGGATGTAGGGCTCGAAGTTGGGGCCTTTGTGTTTGTTGACATCGCTGCGCCAGAATTGGAGGCGTTTGGCCATGGTGTCGCCGGTGAGTTGGGTCTTGGTACCGATGAAGAGGAGGAATTTCCGGATTTCGGGTTGGAAGACGACGACGAGGGCAATGAGACCGATGCTCATGATGCCGCCGAGGATTTGGCTGCAGAAGCGCATGTTGAGGGCTTCGAAGATGCGCCAGGCAATGTACATGACAAGGAGCGCCCAGAAGATGCGGATGATGTTGGTGCCTTTCAGCATGCGATAGAGCTGGTAAACGAGGAAGGCAACGATGAATATGTCGAGGATGTCAACGATGCGTATTATTGGAAAATGGAACATGTCAATTCGTTTTAATTCAACTTTTTTTAGATATTTATAACGACCCTTCGCCTGTTTTATTTTGTGTATGGCAACAAAAATATAGGTTTATGGGGGGAATAGGTGTTTCAGCCGAAAAGGAGGTTGATGGCGAGACGGGCGGGGCGCGGAGTGTGGACGCGGAGGAGGGAGGCACCGCCGCAGAGGGCGACGGTGTTGAGAACGAGAGTGCCGAGTTCGGAGTCGGGGAGGGGTGGCGTGGCGGGTCCGCAGAGGTCGGGGAAGGTGGCGAGCCGCTTGGTAATCATGGATTTGTTGGACAGGGCCACGAGCATGGGGAGTTGGGGGAAGCGGGCGATGAGTTGAGGGAGGCGGTGGAGGAGTTCGTGGTTTTGGTCGAGGGTTTTGGCGAAGCCGAAACCAGGGTCAAGGATGACCTGGTTGGAGCCGAGGGTGTGGAGGAGGTTGATTTTCTCCTCGAAGTAGGCGGAGAGGTCGTCGATGATGTCGTGGTAGCGAGTGTTTTCGGGCAGTTGCATGGTGGCAGGGGTACCGCGCATGTGCATAAGAATATAGGGGATGCGGAGGGAGGCGACTGTGGGGAGCATTTGGGGGTCGATTTGACCGCCGGAGATGTCGTTGACGATGTCGGCACCGGCTTCGACGGCACGGGCAGCAGGGAGACTTTGGCAGGTGTCGACAGAGATGAGGGTGTCGGGGAAATGGCTGCGGAGGAGGGCGACGAGAGAGGAGAGTTTCTCGGCCTCTTGGTCGGGCGGCAGGATGTCGGCACCGGGACGCGAGGACATGACACCGAGGTCGAGGATGTCGGTGCCGTCGGCCAGGAGCTGCCGGGCATGGGTGAGAAGGGCTTGCGGTGTGTTGTAGCGGCCACCGTCGTAGAAAGAGTCAGGGGTGGCGTTGAGAATGCCCATGACTGCTGGGCGTTGGAAAGTTGCCGAACGCCGAAGGCATTGAATGGTGAAAGGGGAAAATTGAATCGGATAGTTCATGAATGGAAAAAAATGTGTATCTTTGTTTTTTGTATGTAAAAACGTTTTTTTTGTTTTTTAATTGTGTTACAGCAATAAAAAAAACAAAATGACGTTTTGGGTTATGCTAATATGACGACAATAAACGAAAATAAGAAGGCAGAAGAGACTCCTCGGACCAAGCGGGAGTTCAAGGCTGTGATGGCCCGATGCCGCGACATATATGAGAAAAAGACACGTGATTACGGCACCTCATGGAGGGTGTTGAGGCTCCCGTCGCTGACAGACCAGATTTTTATCAAGGCCAACAGGATTCGCAGTATTGAAGAGAGTGGTGAGAACAGGGTAGGCGAGAATTTAGATGCTGAGTTTATAGCGATGGTGAATTATGCCGTGATGGCACTGATACAGCAAGAGTTGGGACCCGACGACGGGCAGGATTTGCCATTGGAGAGAGCCATGGAGTTGTATGACAAGCATTTGATTCGTGCAGCCGAGTTGATGCTGGACAAGAATCACGACTATGGCGAGGCCTGGCGCATGATGCGGGTGGGTTCGATGGTGGATCTGATACTGATGAAACTGCGTCGAATTAAACAGATAGAAGACAACGAAGGGCATACGCTTGTTTCGGAAGGAGTGGAAGGTGGATATATGGACATTATCAACTATTCCATCTTCTGTTTGATAAGAAGGGGTGCCGGGGTTGAAGAGGAAAAGAAAAGAATGGCTGATGCTACGGCAACCATTGTTAACGAGTAAAAAATGATAAGAATATGAAGATTGAAGAAACAAAGTTGAACTGGACATTGAATGTGATAGCCCGTGTGTTTGTGGGGTTGGTGTTTATCTTCTCCGGATTTGTGAAGGGCGTCGACCCGATGGGGACAGCATTCAAGATTACAGAATATTTGACGGCATGGTCGTTTTTCGGTGTGAGTTTTGAGTGGTTGGTGCCACTGGCTCCGTTGATGTCGATGACACTGATTGTGTTAGAGTTCACTGTGGGTGTGATGTTGCTGTTTGGCGCTTTTCGCCGTTTGAGTGCGTGGCTGCTGGTGCTGATGATGCTGTTCTTCACCGTTACGACGCTGGTGGATGCAATCACCAACAAGGTGACGGACTGCGGTTGTTTCGGCGACGCCATAAAACTGACAAATTGGCAGACGTTCTGGAAGAATATAGTGCTTGACGTGCCGACGGTATGGATATTCCTGACGAGGAACATTTTCCGCAAGAAACGCTTTGAACGCGATGTGCTGATAATGGTTTTCGCCATCGTGATAATGGTGATATTCGGCGTGTACAATATTAACAATGAGCCTTGTATAGATTTCAGACCCTGGAAGGTGGGCAACCAGATGGTGGATGTGAGCGACAACGACGAAGTGAAGAGTTACGTGACCTACCGGAACAAAGAAACAGGTGAGATGGATGAGTTCCTTTCGGCGGAGTTGGTCAAGAAGATGGAAGACCCGACATGGGAGCAGGCATGGGAGTGGGAGAGCAGCCGGGTGGTTGATCCCCATGAGATTAAGGCAGATGGATTCTCAATGCTGGACATGGATATGAACGACCACGCGAAAGAGTTGCTGTGTTCGGACGAATATCTGCTGATTTCCACGATACACCATTTGGAGAAGATGAATGCGAAAGGCATTGAGAGCATGCAGCGGGCGATGGAGATTGCCGAAGAGAACGGATTGCAGATGGTGGTGCTCAGTTCAGCGTTGCCCGAGGATGTGGAGATGTTCCTTTATGACAACAAGTTGGATAATCTGGAATTTTATTTTGCCGACGCTACCGCGATAGAGACGATGCTGCGTTCGAATCCGGGATTCATTCTGTTGAAGAAGGGTAAGGTGCTGGGCAAGTGGCATTACCGTAATGCCGCAGATATTGCCGACTTTAAGTTTAAGTTCGAGTAAAAAGTTGAAAAAATAAATAACATAATACTATGATACAGAGAAAACAAACCATCTTTCTGATATTGGCAGCATGTGCATTTGCAGTCAGTTTTATGTTTCCGATAGCCTCGTTCGAGGCAAAGGCTCCGCTCGGAGTGCCCGTTACGGGACATTTGAGACTCATTGCCAAGGAGGTTCCTGAGACAATGTCGCAAATACTTAACGGCGAACCGGTTGAGATAGGCCAGCGGGCATACGTCAATACGTGGCCGCTGATAGCCCTCACGATTGTTGCCGCACTGATTGCATTGGGCAGTATCTTCTTGTATAAGAACAGGGTACGCCAGATGCGCGTGGTGGCAGTTGGTTTTCTGCTGGGCGTGATAGACATATTCCTGGTGTTTATCTGGGCAGTGGATTCGTTCGTGGACCAAGCCACGCAGGCCATGGCTGGCACAGATGTGAAGACGACATACGGTATTGCCACATGGGCTATGATTGTGGCTATTGTACTGATGTTCTTGGCACAACGTTCCATTAAAAAAGATGAGGAAAAAGTCCGTGCAGCCGACAGATTGAGATAGGAAAGAGAAAAGACATTGGAAAGAGTTTTTGACAATTTGGAACAGTTGCCGTCGGTGGCATCGGATTTGCTGAGTACTTTCAGTGAAGAGAGGTTCTTTGCCTTTTTTGGCAAGATGGGTGTTGGAAAGACTACGCTGATAAAGGAGATTTGTGCTCAGTTGGGAGTGGAAGAGAATGTGTGCAGTCCGACGTTTGCCATCATCAACGAATATACCACAAGTGAGGGTGAGCCGGTGTATCATTTTGATTTCTACAGAATAAAAGATCCCGGCGAAGCGTATGACATAGGCTATGAGGAATATTTTTACAGCGGAAACTATTGTTTCACCGAGTGGACTGAAAAGATTGAACAATTATTGCCCGAGCATTATGTAAGGGTCAAAATAACAGAACAAAACGGAAAAAGAACACTTATTGCTAAAGAGATAAATGACTGAATCGGAAGTATTGGCCAAGTTGGCCGCGCAAGCATTGGATGAAAAGAAGGGAATAGACGTACAGATACTCGATATGCGTAATCTGCAAAGCGCGCCTGCTGCGTTTTTTGTAATAGCATCGGGAAATGTGCCGGCACACGTGAGTGCGTTGAGCGACCACGTTCATGAAGTGGTGAAGAAAGCCACCGGGCTTAACCCGTCGAAGGTAGAAGGGTATATGAACGCCGAGTGGATTTTGATGGATTATTTCGACGTGGTTGTCCATATATTCCTGCAGCCCAAGCGCGAGTTTTATAGACTGGAGCAACTGTGGGAGGATGCCGAAAGGATGAGGTGATTGGATGAGAGGTGGATAGTTGATTCACCACTCGCAAATCGCTTTTCGAAAGAATTAATTAATAAACACAATGCCACAACAGAAGAACAACGATAGCAAGCCTCAAGGAGGCAACAAGATGCCGCAGCCTAAGAAAGGGTGGGTGATGTATGTGATATATGGCGTCATCCTCATAGGACTGGGCGGGATGCTTTTCAGACAGGATGGCGGCGGTGCCACAAAGCCTATCAAGTGGGCAAAATTAGAGTCGATACTTGAGAAACAGGACTACTCTAAGATAGTTATTGTCAATCAGAAATATGCCGAGGTATACATCAAGAAGTCTGCACTGCAGTCTGATACCAGTTACAAAGACCTGGTGGGCCGCAACATGTTGGGACAAGAGATACCAGAAGGCGGGTTCTATAAATATGAGTTTGTCACTTTTGAAAGCTTCGAAAAAGACCTTGAGAAAGTGGAAGAGCGCACGGGACAAAGAATAGACCTCACACCGGAGGAGCGCACAAGCATGTGGCGCGATATTTTCATTGTCTTCGGACCGTTCTTGATTTTGATACTTTTCTTCATCGTTATGAGCCGTTTGTCGCAGCGTCAGATGGGCGGCGGAGGAGGCATTTTTGGAGTAGGGAAGAATAAAGCCAAGGTTTATGACGGCAAAACTCCCACCAATGTGACATTCAAGGATGTGGCTGGTTTGGCCGGTGCCAAAGAAGAGGTGATGGAAGTGGTTGATTTCCTGAAGAACCCCAAGAAATATACCGACCTTGGTGGTAAGATTCCTAAGGGAGTGCTCTTGGTAGGGCCTCCGGGTACGGGTAAGACTCTGCTGGCCAAGGCTGTTGCCGGCGAGGCTAATGTCCCGTTCTTCTCTATGTCGGGTTCCGATTTTGTGGAGATGTTTGTGGGTGTGGGTGCTTCGCGAGTGCGAGACCTTTTTGAAGAGGCTAAAAAGAAGGCTCCGTGTATTATCTTCATTGATGAAATCGACGCTGTGGGTCGGGCCCGTGGTCATGCTGGACTCAGCAATGCTAATGACGAGCGCGAGAATACACTGAACCAACTCCTTACCGAAATGGATGGTTTCAGCAGCGGGACCAATGTTATCGTTCTGGCTGCGACCAACCGAGCTGATGTTCTCGACAAGGCATTGTTGCGGGCAGGACGTTTCGACCGCCAGATATATGTGGAGTTGCCTGATCTTGAAGAGCGTAAAGCCATTTTCCAAGTCCACATGCGCAACCTGAAACTAAATACCGACAAGGATGACAGCGAGTTTGTCGATGTGGATTTCCTTGCCAAGCAAACGCCTGGTTTCTCGGGTGCCGACATTGCCAATGTGTGTAATGAGGCAGCCCTTTGTGCTGCCCGCAAAGGTAAACATAAGATTGGACGCCAAGATTTTCTCGATGCAGTAGACCGCATTGTGGGTGGATTGGAAAAACGTACCAAGGTGCTGACAGAACATGAGAAACGTGTTGTTGCCTACCACGAAAGCGGCCACGCTTCGGTGAGCTGGTTGTTGCGTTGGGCCAACCCCTTGATAAAAGTGACAATTGTCCCTCGTGGCAACTCACTCGGTGCTGCGTGGTATCTTCCTGATGAACGACATCTTACGACTTACGCCCAGATGTTCGACGAAATGACAAGTCTCATGGCTGGCCGTGCTGCCGAAGAAGTTGTGTTCGGTGAAGTGGGCACAGGTGCCCTTAACGACATGGAACGTGCCACCAAGATGGCTCAGTCGATGGTCGTCTACTATGGCATGAGCCCCAAAATAGGCAATATCAGTTTCTACGACTCGTCAGGACAGTCTGACTATGGGTTTACCAAGCCCTTCAGTGACAAGACTGCGGAAGTGATTGACTCTGAAGTAAACCGTATTGTGGAAGAGGCTTATGCCCGTGCAAAGGAGATTATCACGAGCCACCGCTCCCAGTTGGATGAGTTGGCAGGACAATTGTATGAAAGAGAAGTTCTGTTCCGCGACGACTTAGAACGCATCTACGGACCGAGAGAGGCGGATGTCATAGCCGCACAACTTAAAGAAAAAGAGGATGCTAATGCTCCTGAACTTGCTGAAAAAAACGATTCTCAAGACGTTGAATCTCCGACAACAGAACCGGACAACGCCGACGTTTCTTCGCAGTCCGACGCTACACCTGACGCTACAACATAAATAATAAGTGATTGAATCAATTAGATTATTGCCAATATGAAAACCTTTTGGATTAGAACTGCCAGCGCAACGGTATATGCTTTGCTCTTCCTTGGTTCCATTTACAGTGGACTCCTGGTTGGAAATACATGGGGCATCATCATTCTGTCAGCCTTTGCACTTTTTGTGGCCGAAGGGTGTGCTTTCGAATACTATCGTATAGTGGAAAAACAGAATGCCCGCCCTGTCAAACCGTTAGGTTATGCCTTTGTCGCACTAATGATTGCCGTGTGGATTTTTCATAATGTTCTATTCCTAAGATGGATGTTGGGCGTTTCGGTTGTGGTTTCGTTGGGCGTTCAACTGTGGCGCCAGTCGCAACAGCCTTTCGCCGATGCTATGCACACCTTGCTTCCCATGTTCTATGCAGCATTGCCGTTGGCTCTTATGCTATTCCTCCATTATGGTGTGAATGTGTTGGTTATGTGTATCATTATGGTGTGGGTGAACGATTCTTTCGCCTACATGGGCGGTTCGCTGGTTGGTAAGCACAAGATGTGGCCTCGCCATTCGCCCGGCAAGACTTGGGAGGGCACTGCCATTGGCGTTGCCGCTGCCATCGCCACGGGACTCTTGGTCGGTCCCCTTTTCCACACCACTTTAGAATGGTACGACTGGTTAGTTCTTGCCGTGGTTTGCAGCGTCGTAGGAACACTTGGCGACTTGACCGAATCGATGCTGAAACGTTCAGTAGGACTGAAAGATTCTGGCAACATCATGCCTGGTCATGGCGGTTTCCTTGACCGTTTTGACAGTCTCCTGTTCATCCTCCCTGTAGTGAGTGCTTATTGTTATATATTTATTATATGAATAATTAAAATACCACAATATGTATATACACAAAGAAGGACGTAAGTTAATACTTGGATTGCTGGCCGTGGTGCTGGTTATCTATGCCGCCATGATATTCTTTGTTGATCATTGGACCTTCTTTCACTTCCTCTTTATCACTATACTCCTGGTCTTCTGGGTGCTTGTGTCGCTCTTCTTCCGCATTCCCCGACGCATTTTCACCTCTTCCGAGCAACAACTCATCGCCCCTGCCGATGGTACCGTTGTCGCTATTGAGGAAACTCTTGAAAAGGAATACATCAAGGGTGAGTGCCTCCAAATCAGCATTTTCATGAATGGCACCGATGTTCATGTCAACCGCTATCCTTGTGATGGCATCGTTGAGTACACCAAGTTCCATCGAGGCAACTACTTCGTGGCTTCCTACCCCAAGTCAAGCGTCCTCAACGAACATCATTCCACAGGTCTTCTTCTTGCCGATGGGCAGCGCATCCTCATTCGTCAGGTGGCTGGTACAATGGCCCGTCGAATTGTTTGTTATGCCCGCCAAGGTGAGCAGGTGCGTCAGAATCAAGAAATGGGATTTATCAAGTTCGGCTCACGTGTGGACATTTTCGTTCCCAAGCATTTCCTCATCAACGTCGAGGTTCAGGACATTGTCCGCAATGCCATCTCCCCCGTTTGTACCATTCTACCTCCACCCGAAGTCGATGCTCCACAGCCTCAAACAGCCGAACAGTAATCCTCAATAAGCGTCAAGCCGTGAATCTCTCTGACCAAATAATCTACGAAGACAACCACCTCCTTGCTCTCAACAAGCTTCCTGGGCAGATTGTCCAAGCCGACAAAACCGGCGACCCCTGTCTTGCCGATCTCATCAAGGTTTACATCAAGCAGCGTGACAACAAGCCCGGCAACGTATTCTGTGGTGTAATCCATCGTCTTGACCGCCCCGTCAGCGGTGTAGTGCTCTTTGCTAAAACCAGCAAGGCCCTTTCCCGTATGAACCAACTGATAAAAGAGCGCGACTTCCAGAAAATCTACCGTGCCGTCGTTCTTCAGCGTCCCCCTGCATTACAAGGCCGTTTGGAAGACTACCTTGTGCGCAACTCCAAACTCAATAAAAGTTTTGTCACTGCCGACAAGTCCAACCCAGAGGCCAAGTTGGCAACCCTTGACTATAAACTCCTTGCCACCTCAACAGGTGGATACCACCTGCTTGAAATCATACTCCACACTGGACGGCATCACCAAATTCGATGCCAACTTGCCCACATGGGATGCCCGGTAAAAGGCGATTTGAAATACGGAGCCCCCCGTTCCAACCCCGATGGCAGCATCTCCCTTCATGCCTACAGCGTGACATTTGAGCACCCTGTCCGCCATGAGACAGTTACCATCACTGCGCCTCAGCCTTGGCAAAAAATGTTCCCTACCGAAACCATTCTTTAACATTAAAATAATTAATTGTATTCAATAATCATCTTATTCTTATGAAAATCCGCTTATTGACAATCTTAATGTGCATCTTCATGCTCGCTCAGCAGGCTGTTACTGCTCAGAACCTTAAGGTGAAAAGCAGTGGCTACGATGCAGCCGTGTGCACTTTTGTTATGCCCGACCTTAGCTTTGACACTCGTCAAGCCAATGGTCAAACTTTCAGTGTGGTATCCTTCCCGGGTGCCACTCCTTCCACTCAGTTGGGAACTCCCAACCTGCCCATCTATTCCGAGTACATCGAGATTCCTGCCGGAGCCTCTGTGCAGGTCGAAGTCACCGACGTTCGCACCGAGACAACCCCTCAAGGCACATGCGAGTATCCCCTTATGCCCGTTCAGCCTGCCCCTTCCAAGGCCGACCGTGAAGCCCTGCCTTTTGTCATGGACAGTACAATCTATTCCACCAACAAATTCTTCTCCCAAGAATTAGCCTGGATTGAACCCCTCGGTGTCGCTCGTGACCGCAATCTTGCCCTCCTGCGCATCTCACCGGTTGCCTACAATCCTGTAACCGGAGAACTCGCAAAAACACTCTCCATGACCATCAAGCTTACTTATAAAAATGCCGATGTTGCTGCCACCCATCGCCTACATCGCCTCTACCATACTCCCGACTTCTCCATTGGTCATCAGGTTCTTGCCACAGTTCCGGGCGAAAAAGCCGTCCGCCGTGATGCTCCCATCCACTATCTCATTGTCTCCCACTCAAGTTTCAGAGGACAGCTCGACTCCCTTATCAACTGGAAGAAAAGTCAAGGTTTCATTGTGACCGTGGCCTACACCGATGATGACAACGTCGGCACTACCAACACCGACATTGCCAACTATATCAAATGCTTCTATACCAATGCAACCGAAGAGCTGCCAGCTCCTACCTATCTGCTTTTGGTCGGCGACCACAACCAGATTCCTGCTTTCAACGCCCGCTGCAGCAGCCCCGCTACCGATCATGTCACCGATCTATATTTCGCCTCTTGGACCGATGGCGACCATCTTCCCGATTGCTACTACGGTCGTTTCTCCGCCCGCAACAGTGCTGAACTCCAGCCCCAGATAGATAAAACCATCCTCTACGAACGCTATGATTTCCCCGATGACCGCTACCTCGGTAAGGCTGCACTTATAGCTGGTGAGGATGCCGGTCGTGTTGGTGACAATGCCTACACTTATGCCGACCCAGCCATGGACTATATCGCCTCCACCTATATCAATACCGCCCACAATTTCTCCTCAATCTATTACTATAAAAACAACGTCTCCTTTGCTCCCGTTGGAGTCTACGTCACTGGCAACAGCCAGACTTCAGCATCTGCCAGTGCCCTCCGTCAAATCTATAACAATGGTTGCGGATGGTTAAACTACAGTGCCCATGGCTATGACGACAGTTGGAGCACCCCCTCCTTCTCAGCCACCAATGCTGGTTCTATGACCAACAACAACATGCCCTCCGTTATGATTGGCAACTGCTGCCTGTCAGGCAAGTTCAACACAACTTCCTATGATGCATGTCTCGGCGAAGCAGTGCTCCGCAAAGGTTCCAATGCCGGTGCTGTAACCTATATCGGTGCAACCAACTCTACCTATTGGCCTCACGACTTCTGCTGGGCGGTAGGCGTTCGCAGCAACTTCTCCAACACTATGAACACCACCTACAACCCCTACAACCTCGGCATGTACGACCGTCTCTTCCACACTCACAACGAACCTTTCTCCGCCTGGCATAATACTGCCGGATCCATGATAACTGCCGGTAACACTGCCGTCCAATCCTATGGCTCCTATACCCATTACTACTGGGAAATCTACGAACTCTTTGGCGATCCTTCGCTCATTCCTTGGGCTGGTCCTGCTTCCGAAATGACTGTCAACGCTCAATCTCTCATCAGCTATGGCACCGAAAGTTATTCTGTCACAGTTCCCGAATATGCCTATGTCGCATTAGTCAACCCCGTAACCCTTGACCTCATCTCCGCAGCCTATGCCGACGGCTCTGGCTCCGCCGTTCTCACTTTGCCCTCCGATCTTGAAGTCGGAGAATATCAACTCTCCGTATGGGCTCAAAACTACAAACCTTATTTCCAGACTGTTGAAGTTGTCGTCACCGATGGCTGCTTCGTCGTAGTCTCCAGTTGTGTCCCCTCCTCGGGTAAAATCATCCCTGGCCAGGCTACCACTTTCGATGTCGTACTCAAGAACATCGGCAATACCGATGCCACCTATGGCCACGTCACGCTCTCTCCCGTTTCTGAAGGCATCGTCATAGCCCAGCCCGACCTCCCGTTCGGCAACATCGCCTCTGGCGACAGCCTTGTCCTCTCCGATGTCTGGCTCTCCTATGTTCCTGACTCATACAAAGACAAAAGCTCCGTCCAACTCACCGCACTTGTCGATTTTGGCGAAGGAACCTCCACTAAACGAATCCGCCTCTTTGCCGCGTCCCCGATTTTAGAATTGGTCAACTACGAGGTTGATCCGGTTCTCCATACGGGCTCCTCCAATGTCATTACCTGCCAACTGCGCAACAACGGCAGTGCTCCGACTCAGTCGCTCACCTTCCTGCTCCCCAATCTCTACGGCTTTATGGCCGACCAACCCGCTGCTCAGACCATCGGAGTAATCCAACCCGGGCGTGAGGCTCAGTGCTCGTTCAATATCAACATGAGTTCTTCCCTCCCCAACACCCTTCTTTCCTTTGCCCTCCTTGCCACCGACGGTGTAGACACCTTCCTTGTCGGCAATTTATCGTTCCGCCATGGTGGCAGCGACATCGAAGATTTCGAAACCGGCACCCTGTCCAAGTTCAACTGGCAGTTGAGTTCCAATGCTTGGGAAATCACCAATGTAAACCCCTACAACGGTCAATTCTCAGCCCGCAGTGCCCAGAATCTTCCCAACAGTAGAGAGTCTCGTATTTCCATTACTTGGACCTCCTCCGTTGACGACAGCATCAGTTTTGCATACAAAGTGTCGAGCGAGAATAACTATGACAAATTGAAATTCTTTGTCGACGGCAACGAGTTTCTTTCCGCCTCAGGTGAAAGGGACTGGGCTCGCGTTTCTTATCCCGTTACCGCTGGTACCCACATCTTCTCCTTCTCCTATTCCAAGGACCGCTATACCGCCTCTGGCAGTGACTGTGCTTGGATCGACGACATCTATCTTCCTTATGCCGGTACACCCATCGACTATTATGTTGACACCATTTGCCAGAACGAACCCTATACTGTCTTTGGTCAAGAAGTCTCTACCGATGAGGTGGGTTCATTCTATTTTTGCGACACCACAAGTGTTCCCTATACTTATCTTGCCCTTGAGGTTGTGAATGCTCCTCAATTGCAAATACGCACTATCGGACACCGTGTGGTAGGCGGTTGCTTGCTCCTCGAAGCCCGTGGTGCTTGGCACTACGAGTGGAGCACTGGCGATTCGACTGCCTGTATAGTTGTTTGTCCCGAAGAGGGTAGCCAATACTCCGTAACTGGCTGCCGCAACGGCTGCTGCTCAACCCAAGATATTACCATCACAGGTTTGGACATCCATTCTGCACAGGCTGACGATCGCGTCAAACTCTTCCCCAACCCTGCTGACGACCGTGTCACCATCCAGGCCGAACGCATCACCAGCCTCCGTCTCATCAACCTTGTCGGACAGACCGTCTACAGTGCCAAACCCAATGCACAATCTGCCACCATTTCCCTCCAAAATCTGCCCAAGGGAGTCTATTTTGTCAACATTGATGCGGATGGAACCATCTGCACACGCAAGTTGATAGTTAAATAGTACCAACCTATATCGTTTTAAATCAGCCGGAAATATATTCCGGCTGATTTTTTTTTGCTTTTTTCTACTTTTTTTCTTTGTTTGTCTATAAAAAGATGTACCTTTGCAGCGCAATCGCATCCAGTGCTTCAGGTACAATCTGGGTCTCTCGGATACTATTTTTAATAACAAACAAACTTACTCGGATGAAAAACAAATACTACGATTTGGTTGACCAAACCTTCGACTTTCCTCAAGATGAATTCCGCACTGAGGACGGCGAACTCTATTATCACGACATTCCCCTCATGGAGGTCATCAAACAGTATGGAACGCCCTTGAAAATAACCTACCTCCCTAAAATAACCTCCCAAATCCAGCGCGCCAAGCGTATGTTCAACGTAGCAATTGCTAAAACCGACTACAAGGGCACTTACAACTATTGCTACTGCACCAAGTCGAGCCATTTCAGTTTTGTGCTCGAAGAAGCCCTCAAGAACGATATCAATCTCGAAACTTCTTCAGCGTTCGACATTAACTTGATACAGGAACTTTATGCCCAAGGGCTTGTAACCAAAGACATCTTTATTGTGTGCAACGGCTACAAACGGTTGCAATACATTGAGAACATCGTTGCTCTTCATTCCGACGGTTTTGCCAACGTGGTGCCTGTTCTCGACAATAAAAACGAGTACTACACTCTCGACCGCCTGCTTCAAAACCCAGAGCAGCCCATGTCACTCGGCATCCGTATTGCCTCTGAGGAGGAACCTAAGTTCGATTTCTACACTTCGCGCCTCGGCATGCGCTACAGCGACATCGTCAGTTTCTACGAAGAACAGGTCAAAAACAATCCTAAGTTCAAACTAAAGATGTTGCATTTTTTCATTAACACCGGTATCCGCGACACTGCCTACTACTGGAACGAACTATCCAAGTGCGTCAATGTATACTGTGACCTCAAACGGGTCTGCTCCGACCTTGATTCACTCAATATCGGCGGTGGATTCCCCTGCAAAACCTCCCTCGCCGCCACCTACGACTATGAATACATGTCGGAAGAAGTGCTTGCGCAAATCAAAAATATCTGCACCATCCGTGGTGTTGATGAACCGAATATCTTCACCGAATTCGGCAGTTTCACCGTGGGCGAAAGCGGTGCAACCCTCTACAGCATCCTCGACCAAAAGCAACAAAACGACCGCGAGCTTTGGTATATGATCGACAGCTCGTTCATAACCACCCTTCCCGACACTTGGGGCATTAACCAGCGTTTTATCATGCTTCCTGTCAACCACTGGGATTGCGAGTACCAGCGCGTGTTCCTCGGCGGTCTGACCTGCGACAGCGAAGACTACTACAACGCCGATTCACATGCCAACGCCATCTTCCTTCCCAAACTACAAAAGGACGACCCCCTCTATATTGGATTTTTCCATACCGGGGCTTATCAAGAGAGCCTTGGCGGTTACGGCGGCATTCAGCACTGTCTCATCCCCGCACCCAAGCACATTATAATAGATAAGGATGAGAATGGAGAATATGTCACCAAACTGTTCGCCAAAGAGCAAAGCCATAAATCAATGCTCAAAATCCTCGGCTATTGATATCGACGGCCTAACTTATCTCGTTGGGCATTATTATAACCGTACTTCCTCACTTGTATTCCACTTTTAGAGTGTGAAACAAGTGAGGAAGTAATGTTATACTACTGTGTTTGTATTGGGTCGGGGAGAGGTGGAGAGTTCGGTGTTGTGGGCTTTAGGCCAAAAAGGAACCGTATCGGGCGGGATGCACCTGATACGGTTTAGGGTATTGGGTTCGGGTTTGTGTTGCTTAGTCTTCGAAAATTTCGTGCAGTTCAACCTCATATACCAAGGGGGTATAAGGGGCTACGCCGCTGGCTCCTTTTACTAGTTTGGAGGGGAAGTAGAAGCGGTATTTGCTGCCGGCGTTCATGAGTTGGAGGCCGTCGAGGATGCCTTCGAACATCGGTTTCCCAAGTACGTGGACAATGGTGTGGTCGTTATAGGTGTTTTCAAACACTTTGCCGGTAGCGAGCTCGGAGGCAATGAAGTCGATGCTGATGCGTTTGCCCACGGTGGCTTTGTGGCCTTTGCCTTCTTGAAGCACCTCGTAGTAGTAGCCAAGCGGAGCCTGTTTCAGATTGGGCTTTTCAGATTTGAGTTTCTCGAACAGTGCTGGCTCGTTCGTTTCAGCTTCTTTTTGTTGCTGTTCCTGTATATGGCGGCTTTGCTGCGCGGCCAACATGGCGAGGTATTGGTAGGCGAGGTCTATTTCTTCTTGAGAAAGGGGTTGTTCTTTGCCTGCCATTTGGCTTTCGAATGCATTGACAAGCAGGTCTTGGTTGAACTCGAAGAAACCGCTTTGTGCGGTTTTTGCAAGGCTGACGCCCATGGCCCAGCTGAGGGTGTCGGCTTGGGTGGCAAGGACGGGGTGCGAGGCTTTGTTGCCGCAGGAGGCCAGAAGCATGGCTCCAGCGAGGATGGTAATGAGTAATTGGTTCTTTTTCATGTGTTTTATGTATTGAAAAATGTTTCTTGTCAAGGGTTTTTAGGAGTGTTTTATTTGCCGCGGCCTTGCAGTATGATGCCCACGGTGTAGATGAGTATCTTGAGGTCGGTAGTGATGGACATGTTTTCCATGTAAAGGAGGTCGTATTTGAGGCGTTCGCACATCTCGTCGACAGTGCTGGCGTAGCCGTATTTTACTTGTCCCCAAGAGGTAATGCCGGGTTTAATGCGTTGGAGAAGGAGGTATTCGGGGCAACGTTTCACTATTTGGTCGATGTAGAATTGGCGTTCGGGGCGGTAGCCTACTATTGACATGGTGCCTTTGAGAACGTTGTAGAATTGGGGTATTTCGTCGAGGCGTACTTTGCGCATGAAGCGTCCGAAGGGTGTGATGCGTGGGTCGTCGTCGCGTGAGAGGGCGGGGCCGCAGGCTTCGGCATCGGTATACATGCTGCGGAATTTGTGCATTTTGAATGGTTTGCCGCGGTAGCCTATGCGTTCTTGGGCGTAGAAGACGGGGCCGGGGCTGGTGCATTTGACCATGATGGCGGTGAAGAGGAAGACGGGGCTGAGGAGGATGAGGGCCAGCAGGGAGAGGATGATGTCGAACATGCGTTTGACGCTGTATTGCCATTCCTCCATGAGGCGGGTGTTGATGGTGATGAGAGGGGAGTGGAAGATGCTGTCGATGCGTACCATGCCGAGGATGATGTCGCGCGCGTCGGGGGTGATTTTTATGATGACTTCGCCACAGCCGTCGAGCATGCGGAGTATTTGTTGTATTTGAGTGTGTTCGGTGTCTTCGACGGCGATAATGACTTCTTCGATGTGGTGTTGTGCAATGAGTTGGGGTACGTCGTTGGTGGTGCCGAGGCGGGGCATGACGGCGGTGAGTCGACTTTCGCAGGCACCGCAATCGGTAGTGCCTTCCACTTCGACAAATCCGACGAAGGTATTGCCTGAGTAGGTCTCTTGGTTTTCAAGGTCGAGGTAGGTTTTGTAGGCTTTGCTGTGGCTGCCGATGAGGAGGGTGGGGAAGCCTATCTGGCGGTTATGCACTTTTCTGACGAGTGATGAGGTTTGGAGCAGGCGGCAGGTGTAAGTGAGGCCAAAGTGGACAAAGAAAAGGAAAAGGAAGGAGACGTAGTAATTGCGGTAGGGACCCACCTGGTCGTCGAGGAGCAGGGCGAAAAAGAGGACAACGGAGCCGATGAGGGTGGCGAGTAGAGTTTGTTGAAGTTCTTTGAGACGCGATTTGCGCAGAACGTTTTTGTAGGAGCCTTGGAGAGTGTAGAGAGTTATCCAGCCCAAGGGGACGATGACGAGGCCGCGCCATAGGTTAGCGTCGGGCAGGGAGTTGTTGAGTTCGGCCCAAGTGACGTGTTCGAAGCCCACTTTGCGGAACAGGAACAGTAGCGCCCATGCTGCCATGGCGCTAAGAAGGTCGAAGAGTATGTATCGTAGGGTGATTTTTTTTGTGTTCACGATGTTGTAGATTTAGGCACCA
This sequence comes from uncultured Bacteroidales bacterium, assembly GCA_900317955.1. Lineage (GTDB taxonomy): Bacteria > Bacteroidota > Bacteroidia > Bacteroidales > P3 > Colimorpha. Next base: position 8,317 of record ONIP01000025.1, on the reverse strand, counting down.
GAAGTAGTGTTTGCTGTTGGGAGGGGGTGAGTGGTGCGGCGTTAATTTGAGGTTTTGTTAGATTTAGATGGCGATGATTTTGACGTTGTCAATGAATATGTCGCCGGTTTTGTGGTCGGGGTTGGTGACTTGGAAGAATATGGAGAGGGGGGTATTGTGGTTGAATTGTTCCCAGACACGGCCGAGGTTGATATAGATTTTGTTCCAGTTGCTGCGTGGGTGGAGTTTCTGGATGGATTTTGTTTCGACTTGGCCGGAGGAGGATACAGGGAATCCTACCATGTTGACGAAGATTTCGAAGTCGTTTTTGTAGTCCATCTCAAGGTAGAGTACTGATTTGGGGTCAGGGCTTAACTCTTTTAGGATACTGAAGGTGGTGACGGTGGTGCTGTCGTTGATGTGAATACGGCCGTAGCCTTGGCCGGTGCAGGCATTGTCGGGGTCGTTTTTGACCCAGATGACGGTGCTATCGAAGTTGGAGGAGAAGGCAGTGGGTTCGAAATAGTCTTCGGTTTGGATATGGATGAGGTCGCCTGTTTTGTAGTTGGCGTTGATGTACCACTGGTTGTTTTGTGGGTCGAGACGGCCGATGTTGGTGATGCTGTCGGGGGCGACGCGGATGTTTTCGAGTTTGACGGTATTGTAGTAGGGGTAGGCGATACGGGTGCCGGCGATGCCGTTTTGTTTAATTACAGGAACAATGGTGAGGCGTGTGATGTTGCCGTGACGAAGCAGTGGTACAGTGAAGGGGAGCTGGAAGACACCCAGGCTGTATTCGGAGGGGTCGCCTTCGAAGTAGTATATGATTTGGACGGCGTCGATGTTGGCGGTGTAGAAGCCGGGTTCGACAGAGGGGGCGTTTTGGCTTTGCGGCACGATATTGACACGGTCGAGGTGCAGATAGGCAGGCACTTGCACGTCACCTTGGAATCTTTCACAGGCGCTGAAGCAGAGTGTTAGCAGTGCTGCAAGAAGTATGATGGTGTTTTTTTTCGTTTTTTTCATAGTCTAAGGGTAACGCATTATATTTTTTTTTAGTATCTTTGCACTGAAAAATATTTGTCAATTATGAAGGAATTATCGATGCATGTGTATGATTTAATGGAGAATTCGACGGCTGCAAACTCGACTGAAGTGCGGTTGACAATTCGTGACAGTTTGCGCGAGAATGTGTTCCATTTTGTAATTGAGGATAACGGGAAGGGTATGTCGCCGGAGTTTTTGGCCAAGGTGACTGACCCTTACACTACGTCGCGTACTACGAGAAAGGTAGGATTGGGACTGCCGTTGATTAAGATGAATACTGAGAATTGCGGCGGCGGGATGAAGTTGACGAGCGAGTTGGGCAAGGGTACGCGGTTGGAGTTCTGGTTTCAGCATGACCACTGGGACCGTCCGCCGATGGGCGATTTGGCGGGATGGCTGGTGATGCTGGTGTCGCAGCATGAGGATATTCATTTTATCATTACGTATGTGACGGACGAGGGTGAGTTTGTTTTCGACACTGACGAGGTGAAAGAGGCGTTGGATGGTATGAGTATGAACGATGTGTCGATAATGGACTATTTGAAGGAAATGGTGCGTGAGAATTTGGCAGAAATCAAGGCTAACGATTAAGAAGGATGAAACGGATTGGTGTTTTGTCGGATACGCACGGTTTTGTGCCGCCGCAGGTGTATGATTTTTTCAAGGACTGCGACGAGTTGTGGCATGCGGGGGATATAGGATGGGGAGTGCTGGAGGATTTGCAGAAGTTCAAGCCGGTGAGAGCCGTTTACGGCAATACGGATGACCATGTGTTGCGTTTTGAGGCACCGAAGACGCAGATGTTTGACTGCGAGGGTTTACGGGTGATTATGACTCATATAGGTGGTTGGCCGGGGCATTACCCTAAAGAGGTGAAGCAGTTGCTGGTGAATGAAAAACCGGATATTTTTGTTTGCGGGCACAGCCATATTTTGCGGGTGATGTACGACAGCGAGTTGGAGTTGCTGCATATCAATCCGGGTGCTGCGGGAAGAGTGGGATTCCACAAAGTGGCCACGTTGGTGCGTTTTGTGGTGGACGGGGAGCCGAAGGAGATGGAAGTGCTTGATTTCGACAAGTCTTATTAGGCTGTCATGATGTCGGTGCTTAGAGAAAGGGCACCGTTCCTTTTTGTTTAGTTATTTTTTGCGTGGTGGCAGTTGGGCGAGAATGACGCCTGCCACAACGATGATTATGCCTATGGGTTTTGACCAGGTGAGTTGCTCCTGGCCGATGAGGATTGCTGCGACGAGGGAGAAGACGGGTATGACGTTGGTGAAGATGCAGGCGGAGGTGGCACCGAGTTTGGCGACGCCGATGTTGTAGAAGATGTAGGCGAGGGTGCTGCAAAAGACGCCGAGGATGAGGAGAAGGAGAATCATGCGGGGAGAGTAGGAGAGGAGGGGAAGGTTGCTGCCGTCGGCGATGAGCATGACGGGGATGAAGTAAAGAAGGCCGAAGAGGTTTTGGTAGACGGTGATGGTGATGGGTTGGTAGTGGTCGATGAGTTTGACGAGCATGATGGTGAAGACGACGGCAATAAGCACGGCACCAAAGAGCCAGGCGAGGCCAATGGGGTTGGCGTCGAGGTTGCCCTGGCCGCCGAAAAGGAGCATGACGCTCAGGCCGACGAGGGAGAGCACGATGCCGATGAGGGTGACGGGACGGATTTTTTGTTTGAAAGCGATGGCCATGCCGAAGGGTACAAAGAGGGGTATGGTGGCTACGACGATTGAGGCCATGCTGCCACTGACGAGTTGAACACCGCTGGTTTCGCAAATGCTATAGATGAAGGGCTCGCAGAGGGCGAGGAGGAGGAACCATTTGAGGTGTCCGGGACGGATGGGTTCGAGTTTGTGAAGAAGGAGGAGGGAGGGGACTGCTACGGCTGTGGCAAGGAACAGCCGGAAGGTCATGATGATGAAGACGGTGATGTGGCTTTCGGTGAGAAAGAGTTGTTTGGTGATGATGAAACTGACGCCCCAGATAATTGAGGCAAGGGTGAGGAGAGGATAGACGGTTGATTTTTTCATGTGTTAGGGTGTTGTGCGTGGGTGGGAGGGGTTGGAGCGAGGATGTTTGGGAAGGGGATAGTTGTATATTTGTTCTTGAGGTTGTCCGTTGTAGAGGGTGATGGTGCGAAGGAGGGTGCCGGGCGGGAGGCGGAGGGGTGAAGTGTAGACGGAGGATTCGGGGGTTGGGGGTGTGCCGTCGGTGGTGTAGTAGATGTATGAACCTTCCACTTCGGAGTTGATAGTTACGAGAAGATAATGGTCGTCGAAGGTGTAGGTGACGATGGGCTTGAAGGAACCGGGGCAGTAGCGGTAGCCGTTGGCGGAGAGGCGTTGTTTGTGGTTTTCGATGTTATGACGGAAGCGTGTCCAGTCTTTGTCGTCGGGGTTGGACCAGACGCATTCGGCAAAAGCACAGAGACGTGGGAGCAGGAGGTATTGGGCGGAGTTGTAGTCGGGGGTGTTGTGGGTGAGGAGTGTGGCGAGACCGCCCCAGAGGTGGTTGTTGAAGGGTTTGGAGAGGGTGTTGGGGAGTGGGGTGAAGCGGTAGGAGCGGGAGAGGGTGAGGCGTTGGGGGGAGTGGAGTGCGCTGTCGGGGTCGGTTTGGTAGGAATCAAGAGAGCAGTATTCGGGGGGCGAGGAGAGGACGCCGGGGACGAGGTGCGCGGCGAGGTTGGCAATGCTGTCGCCTCGGGAGGCAAGGATGAGTGCGTCATGGAGAAGAGAGTCGCGCAGGGCGGGGGAGGAGGGGAGAATGTCGAGGAGGTTGTCCCAGGCGGCGATGCGTTTCCCTTTGCGTGAGAGGTTGGAGGCTATTTGTGAGATGAGCCACCCTTGCATTTGTAGTTCGCTACCGATGTTGAGACGGTTTTTGAGAGCCTGGCATTTGGGGCATTGCTCCCAAGAGGTGGGAAGCGCGGGGCTGCATCCAAGGAGGATGTATTCGGATGGGAATAGAGAGGTTATTTCGTCGGTGAGGTTGCAGAGGAAGGGGAGCGTGGAGTCGGCGGCGGCGCAGATGAGCGTTTGCTCAGGCCAGCAGGGACCTGCGGGGACTGGGCGCGGATGACCGTCGCAGCTAAGTGCCGGGTAGGCGGCGAGGATGGCGCTACAGTGAGCGGGGAGTTCGATTGAAGGGATGATTTCGATGTTGCGCTGGGCTGCGTATTCAACGAGGTGTTCAATTTGTTGGTGAGTGTAGAATCCGCCATAGGTGGTGGCTTCGCCTTGTCGTGGAGGGGGAGCAGAACCCCAAGGGTATTTGCTGCGGTCGACACGCCAGGAAGCGATGTCGTTGAGGAGTGGGTAAAGGGAAGATTCGAGGCGGTAGGCTTGGTCGTCGCTTAGGTGTAGGATGAGTTTGTTGAGTTTGTAGGTGGCAAGAAGGTCGAGATGGCGTTCAAGTTCTTTGACGGTGAGGAAATGGCGGCAGACGTCGAGATAGTTGGCGCGCCATGGGAAAGTGGGATGGTCGAGGATTGTGCATTCGGGGAGTGTGATGCGGCGGTAGGTGTTTTGCAGAATGTCGGGGGGAAGCATTTGGACGAGGGTTTGGAAGGCATAGAAAAGTCCGGCTTCGCTGTTGGCACTGATTTGGATGCCTTCGGGGCGGACAAGGAGGAGGTAGCCTTCGTCGCCGAGTTCGGGATTGATGGTGTCGTTGAGCCGGAAGTGCAGGCAGTTGTCGGAGGGGGTGCCGACGTAGGAAAGACGCATGTGGAGCCTGCGGAGGGTGTAAGAGATGTATTTGGCGGTGGGAGTGTTGCGGCCCATGTTTTCAAAGCAAAGATGGGTGGAGGAGGTGAGGGTGAAGGTGCGACCTTTCAGTACAAGATATTGGGGTTGAGGGATAATGGAGTATTCGGTTATTTGCACTTTTTTGCCGCACGATGAGAGGACGAGCAGCAGGAGCGCCAAAATGGGCAGGAGTTTTATGATGATGTGTTTGTTGTTCATGATTTTTAAAGATTTGCAAAAGTACGAAAAAAATCTGTAACGTTGTGTGTGCCGAGGGAGAGTTAAGAATAATTAACCAAGGAGAGGGGTGGGGCAAGTGTGCGTTGGTATCGCAGTTATGGGCGGGAGGATGGTGGTTTGGTGTTAATTGATGAGTTGATACAATAATATATGTGGGTTTGCGTTATAAAACTATAAATATAATGGCTTGGTGAGGTTGGCTGCGGTCAGTTAGTCATTGTTTTTGAAAATGATTTATTATGGATAAGTCTCGTAATTCACTTGGAAGGCTCTTCTCGGACACCATGATTTATGGTTTGAGCAGTATTGTGGGCCGTTTTCTCAATTATCTGTTAGTTCCTTTGTATACCTATAAGATTGCTGCGTCGTCGGGTGGGTATGGCGTTGTGACGGAGATGTATGCCTATACGGCGTTGTTGCTGGTGATTCTGACTTTCGGCATGGAGACGACTTTTTTCTATTTTGCCAACAAGCAGAAGGAGAGGGCAGAACAGGTGTTTTCGACTGCGGCCTTGGCTGTGGGAGGCGTCAGCGCGTTGTTTGTTACGTTGTTGTGTGTGGGTATAGGTCCCATAACAAAGGCGATGGGGTATGGTTTGCATCCAGAATATGTTGTGATGATGGGTATTGTGGTGGCGTTGGATGCTTTTCAAGCGGTGTTTTTTGCGTTGCTGCGTTTTCAGGACAGACCGTGGAAATTTGCCCTGTTGAAACTTCTTTTTGTAGTGTTCAACATCGGACTGAATTTGTTCGTGTTTGTTTTGGCACCTGGGTTGCAAGCGAAGTATCCGCAGTTGATGGGATGGTATGACCCGAACTGGCAGGTGGGCTATGTGTTTGCCGCAAATTTGGTTTGCACATCGTGCATTACGTTGGGTTTTTTGCCGGAGATGCGTTTGTTGCGACATGGTTTGGACAAGCACTTGCTGAAGCAGATGCTTGGTTATACGTGGCCATTACTTTTGTTGGGTGTGGTAGGCATTTTGAACCAGGTGGCCGACAAGATATGTTTCAGGCACTTGGTGCCAGGATCCGAGGGCGAGGTGCAGTTGGGCATCTACGGAGCATGTGTTAAGATTGCGATGATTATGGCCATGATAACCCAAGCCTTTCGCTATGCATACGAACCATTTGTGTTTGGAGGCGGGCAGAACCGAGAGAGCAAGGAGAGCCAGGCTGTTGTGATGAAATATTTCGTGGTGTTCGCATTGTTGGCGTTCCTTGTTGTGATGGCTTATCTTGATGTTTTGAAGTATGTTATAGACTCTGATTACTGGGAAGGGCTGCGAGTGGTGCCGATTGTTATGATTGCCGAGATATTGATGAGTGTTTATTTTAATCTTTCGTTCTGGTATAAGTTGTCGGGCGAGACTTGGTGGGGGGCTATTTTTTCGGCAGTAGGATGTGCAGTGCTGCTGGCTGTTAATATAATAGGTGTACCACGTTGGGGCTATATGGCCTGTGCATGGGGAGGTGTTGCGGGCTATGGTGTATGCGTGGTGCTTTCCTATCTGGTTGGTCAGCGTCGCAATCCAGTTCCTTACGGGATGTGGACTCTTGGTGGCTATTTCGCCTTGGCGTTGCTGCTTTATGGGTTAACGGTGTGGGTGAAACCCGAGGCTTTAGGCTGGAGAATCGCGTGGAACAGTCTTCTGGTTGTGGTGTATGTTGCTGTTGTAGCGTGGAATGAACGGGTGTTGCTGAAACGTGTACTGGGTGGATTTGCTCACAGAAGATCCAATTGATTGCACAATAGAAATCACATTTCTCCGTTATTAAAAAAACAATAATAAGATTGCTGAATGAGTTGTTGTATTTTTGGGAAATATAATTCTTTCATAAAGAAGCTATTACTTCATATATTGGTGCTTCTTCCCCTATGGGCAATGCCTCAATACGGTGCCCCTTATGACCACTATGGTGAGCAATACGCCACTCAAGGAACCGATTTTTGGGTCTGTTTCCCGAGATCTGTTGACGGTATGAACGGCAATAAAACAAAACTTTATGTCGTTTCTGAACGCGAATGCGATGTTACGATTTCGGCCCCACAGCTAAACTGGTCGAAAACCGCTCACATCATGCCTCGCGTCATGTGCAGCCCTGATTCAAACTACATCCTTATTCCCGAATCTGTATGTCGTTTCTTAGACACAGTTCATTACCCCACCCACGATCTTGACAGCATGGTCTACGACGACGACTATACCCAGCAACCCGTCAATCACCCGCAACCTCAAGGCTTCCATGTAACAAGCACAGATACCATTTCATTGTTTATTTCTATCACCTCGATGGGTAGCTGTTCCGTAACCAACGTTCTCCCTACCGAACTGTTGCGCGATGAATACGTAATGCAACTCTATCCCCGTCTACCCAACGTTTTCGACATAAATTATACAGATTATATTGAAAATATTCAATATCCTCCTACTTTCTCCCCTTATTCTACTTCCCACAATCCTCCCGATCATTGTATAGATATTGTCGCTGTTGAAGACAGCACTGTTGTCGACATCACTGTTTCTGACTGGGATTTCATGAACCGTCGTCCCGGCACCACTTTTTCCGTTGTCCTAAACAAAGGCGAACTCTATCATCTTGCTGAGGGAGAATTCAGAGACAAATACTATCCTCTTTTCTACCCTTTCTATTATTTCTATGATCCCAATTGGAGCTCTCCCATCGTAATAAATGGTCAAGCTATCTATCGCCATTCTTTCGATATGGGATCCATGTTGGTTGACACATTCATGTTTGACTTGTCCGGAACCCGTGTCAAAGCACACGACTGCAAACGTATCGCTGTTTTCGAAAGCCAAGGCTATTGCTGCATTAATTGCACTGCTGACATGCTTCTTGAACAATCTGTTCCCATCCGCTACGAAGGCAAAGAGTTCCTTCTTCCTCATCCATTCTACTCCGACACCTTCACTATTCGCTTTACAGGGCTTTACAACAATACATCAATCACCATCCGTGATGCCTCCCGCACTGTCGGAAATACCCGAATTATTACAGTTAATGCTTATGAAACCAACTGGTTTCAGATGATGCCAGGCGAAGGACCATTCTATATTCAGTCCTCACGACCCATCATCACTAAGGGCTATCTCAACAATTACAATACAGGCGACGAATCCTTCTACGCGGTAACTCCTGTAGAATGGTGGCACGGTGGACAAGTCAACTACGGAACTATTACCGCCATCGACGAAAACTTTAATCACGACCCACGTAAATTTGGACTGTATATATTCACCCGCACCGCAGATGTACCCTCCCTGCGCATGGACAGCTAT